>NZ_MUXB01000064.1:0-46156 GCF_001994935.1 Herbaspirillum sp. VT-16-41 | reverse complement strand
GCCTCGCGAGTTCAGACGGGCTGCAGCATCAGTAACTTAACGATGTCTGAGTGTCCTGAATTGCGGGGGCAACTACACTAGAGGCTAAAAAGCTTGGGAAGCATAGATTTGCCGATATGAATTGGAAGCACAAGGCTGCCAAATGGCAGAACTGTGGTTCCATCTTCACATTCTATTTCTTCAGGCCGCGGCGTGAAGGTTGCATGAAGATCTTTAAGTGTCAGCGTACGTGGAAATCTAGGATACGCAGTCCGTTCGATACTGGCCATGGTAAGGGGATCCTTGGCAGGGTCGTTCAAAGGCGAAATCGTTGAAAAATCGGAGTGACATCAACAGGCTCCACGGACATTGCATCAGCCGAAGGTTCGTTGTCAATGGCAAGTTTTCACGCTCTCAGATATTCTTTGTAGGTTGACCAGACTCAAGTCACGACATGAATATATTGTGACCACGAGATGCTATAAACTGTGGAATGAAATGATCCAAAACGTGATCGTCTTTGATCAAAACTGCACAATCGAGCTTGCATGAAAAAACGTCAAACCTACTCGACCATCCTTGAACGCGGCGGCAAAGTCTCGTGGCCGAAGGCATTGACAGACTGGAAGATAGGCCAACGTGTTTTCCTGTCCATTAAGGACGGAGCTATTGCCGTGACTACCCGGCCGGCGCGCTCAATGGACGGGCGAATATTTTCCGCCCGCGTCAGTCGCAAATTCAGCAGCAAACATTTCTCAGCTAGCTGATAGCTACCAGCTAGCCTCCAAGTTGAGCCGGCTCAAGTTGCGAAAGCAACAGATCCTTTAGTCACTAAAGGCAGCAATTTCGCGTGCGAAATTGTCCTCCAGCCGGACCAACTCCATTATCAAGAGGATCACGTGGCAAGAATTCTCGTTGTCGACCTCGAAGCGACCTGTTCGGACGACGGCACCATCCCGCCGGAAGAGATGGAAATCATTGAAATGGGTGCTTGCTGGGCCACTGAACGTGGTGTGGTGCTGGAACGGTTTCAGCATCTGGTGAAGCCGCTGGTGCGGCCGGCCCTTACGCCATTTTGCAAGACGTTGATCGGTATCACCCAAGAGGAAATCGATCAAGCCCCCCTGTTTCCTGTCGCAGCGCAGGCGCTTCAGGCCTTCGTCAGCGAGGTAGTGTCCAGCGATACTGTCTGGATGAGCTGGGGAAACTACGATCACAAGCAACTGACCAGAGATGCCCAGCGTCACGGCATTGCTATGCCCTTGGCCATGCCCCATCAGAATGCCAAGCGGTTGTTTGCGAAGGTTCAGCGCATTGGCAAGGAGGTTGGCATGGTGCGGGCGTGTGCGCTGGCCGGCATTCCTCTGGAGGGGCAGCATCATCGTGGGCTGGACGATGCAGTCAATATTGCCAAGCTGATGCCATGGGTATTGGGGCATGCCACACTTTCGGGCCAGAGCCATACCCCTGGAGTTCACAAATGAGGGAGCACACGATGCCGTTTAACGTCTTCATCGACACTGAGTTCACTGATTTTCTCGACCCGCAGTTGATCAGCATCGGTCTGGTCGCACAAAGCGGCGAGGAGTTTTACGCCGAGCTTCCTTACGAGGTGCGTGAATGCAGCGAGTTCGTCAAGGCCGCGGTTCTTCCGCTCTTGGGATACGCGCCGCATGCGGAAATGTCCAAGGACGACCTTTATCTGCAAATGACCAATTGGCTTAAGTTGGTAAGGCCGAAGGATCAAGACGTCTTAATTTGCTACGACTACCAAACGGACTGGGATCTCTTCTACGATGTCTTGGATGGACGGGTGCCGCCGTGGTGCAAACGTCGATTGGTCGCCGATCGCATTAATGAGCTATTGCGGTACGAGTTCCACAAGCAGCATAAGCTGCCCGAGCACCACGCCCTGAATGATGCCAAGGCGAATTGCTACGCTTTTCGTGAACTGCCACCGGCCTCAGTTGGCGAGACCATTGCATAGATCGTCGGGATATCCCCATAGACACTGCTAGATCACCATATGGGGGAATCGCAGAGTGAAGCGCGTCTTCCTCTGCACCGAGCGTACGGTGACATCCCCCTGGTGAGCCCGCATAATGGCCTGCGTGATGGATAAGCCCAAGCCAGCGGAATCCGTGTCAACTTTGGTGCGGGACTTGTCTGCTCGATAGAACCGGTCAAACAAGTGAGGCAGATGCTCCGCCGGGATCTCGGGGCCGTCATTCTCAACGGCTACCAGAACGTCGCCTTCAGACCAGGCGATCGACACTGTGATGCTGCCGGCCGCTGGCGTGTAGCGCATGGCATTGGAGATCAGGTTGCTCAGTGCGCGGCGCACCATCAGGCGATCCCCCCTGATGGTCGCATCGCCCGCCAGCTGCAGCTGCACCCCTTTTTCCTCTGCCAATGCATCATAAAAGTCGAAAAGCTCGGTAATTTCCTCCTGGAGCTGGAGTGGCTCATAGCTAGGCAGACTGATACCGTTTTCGGTCTGCGCCAGGAACAGCATATCGGAAATGGTTCTAGCGAGGCGCTGCAATTCCTCGGCATTCGAGGAAAGCGTGTCCCGATAGGCCTCATTGGTGCGCTGCTGGGTCAAGACCACATCCGTTTGCGTCAGCAAGTTGGTGATAGGCGTGCGCAGCTCATGAGCGATATCGGTCGAAAAGTTGGTGATGCGATGGAAATCTTGTTGGAGCCGTTCCAGCATGGCGTTTAGCTTGGCCGCCAAGTCGGCGATTTCCACCGGCAAAGTCTCGATGGGCATGCGTTCGCCAAAGTTATGCGAAGACACGGCTTGCACTTTGTCCGACATCGCTCGCAGCGGCGCCAGCCCGCGCCGCGCCGCCCACCAGCTGAGCAAGACCACAATCAAGGCAGATCCCGCTACATACAAAATCAAGGTTGTCTTGAAATTGCGCATGAAGTGGTCGTGGATTTCCGTGTCAACAGCAACGATGACTTCTAGCTGCTCGCCGCTTTTGTCGTCTTTCAAGTGTGCTTTGATGGCCTGAAATTGCTTATGCTCGCCCGCATCAACGGAGAATGAGTGGTTGCCCGCGATCCGTTTAGCGGCTGCCAATATGGGCCGGGTCGCATCGGCCAGGGTTGAATACATTGGCTGGCCGTTGGCCGCACTGATGTGAACGAAAAAGCCTGGATGATTGTGCAACGCTTCGCCGAAGGTACTGGTAATGGCGCCGGCGCCGCGTTCATTGACCACCATGCGGATGAGTTCAAGCTCCTTTTCCAGTAGCTGCTCATCCTGGTCGGTAAAGTGCTTGGCTACGGTGGACATGATGAGTAACCCTAGACCCACCAGCACAGTCGTGGACGCCAGGGCAAACAAGGCGGTCAAGCGGACAGTCAGCGAGCGTTGACGAATCATGTCGCGCTCTCAGCCGACTCTTTGGGCTGTTCATCGTCCAGAATGTAGCCCACGCCGCGTACCGTCAAAATCAACTTATGATCGAACCCATCATCAACCTTGGCGCGCAAGCGTCGGATGGCAACGTCGATGACGTTGGAGTCGCTATTGAAGTTGATGTCCCAGATTTGGGATGCAATAAGGGAGCGCGGCAGCACCTCTCCCCGGCGCCGCGCCAGGAATTCCAATAAGGCGAACTCCTTGCTAGTCAGCACCAGTTTGCGGCCGCCTCGGCTAGCGGTGCGCCGGGGGAGATCGAGCACCAGGTCTGCGACCGTCAGGCGATCCTGTAAAACCACATTGCTACCCCGGCGCAGCAGGGTGCGCACCCTGGCCAGCAGCTCGGAGAATGCAAACGGCTTGACGAGGTAGTCGTCGGCCCCCATTTCCAACCCCTTGACCCGGTCGGAAACGCTATCCCGGGCCGTCAAGAACAAGACAGGAACAGTCTTTTGGGCATCCCGAAGCGATTGGACGATGCGCCAGCCATCCACGTCGGGAAGCATGACGTCCAGAATGACCAGATCATAGGATTCGGTCATGGCCAAGTGATAGCCATCCAAGCCGTTTTTGGCCAAATCGACAACAAAGCCGGCCTCGGTCAGTCCTCGCTGGACGTACTCGCCTGTTTTGGGCTCATCTTCGACCACAAGAATTTTCATATTAATAACACTTAAGAAGATAGAGACATCTTACGTGCAGTTGAACAAGATGACGACATCATTACAGGAATGTAATGAGCGAGTAATCCAGCTGATCGCCAGCCCTACTTATCATCAGCGCCATATCCCCATTTCGGAGAGATCCATCCTATGTCGAACTCATCGTCCCCTTTCAATTCCCGTCGCCGCTTTGTCAAAGGGCTGGCCGCAGGGGGTGTGCTGCTGGGGCTGTCGTCGCGCGCCATGCAGGCGGTGGCCCAGGCAGTCGAAACGCCGGCAAGCGCCTCGGCTGCTCCCGTTCTCACGGGCAACGTATTTGACCTGGTAATTGCAGAGTCGCCGGTCAATTTCACAGGGAAGCAGACCGTTGCCACAACCATCAACGGCTCGCTGCCGGGGCCGACGTTGCGGTGGAAAGAAGGCGAAATGGTCACCATCAACGTCACCAATAAGCTGCGGGAACACACCTCCATCCACTGGCACGGCATTATTTTGCCGTTCCAGATGGATGGCGTGCCGGGCATCAGCTTTGCTGGCATTGCGCCTGGTGAGACCTTCACTTACAAATTCAAGGTCAAGCAAAGCGGCACCTACTGGTATCACTCCCACTCGGGGATGCAAGAACAAACCGGAATGTACGGCGCCATCGTCATCGATCCGGTGGATGCCAGCAAGAAGCTGGCAGATCGGGAGCATGTCATTCTGTTCTCTGACTGGATGGATGAAAATCCGATGTCGGTGCTCTCCAAGCTCAAGAAGCAAGGCGATTTCTACAATCTAAATCGCCTGACGGCCGGCGATTTTGTCCGCGACGCACGCAAAGATGGCGTGAAGGCGGCTATGGACAATCGTGCGATGTGGAATGAGATGCGGATGAACCCCACGGACCTGGGGGATTTGTCTGCGGCGGCCCTGACCTATCTGGCCAACGGCGTCACGCCAGCGGGCAACTGGACCGCACTGTTCAAGCCTGGGGAGAAAGTACGCCTGCGCTGTATCAATGGCTCTGGCAATACCTTCTATGACGTTCGTATTCCGGGACTCAAATTGAAGGTTGTCCAGGTGGACGGCGTGGATATCGAGCCGGTCAGCGTGGATGAATTCCGCTTTGGGCCGGGCGAAACCTGTGACGTGGTCGTTGAGCCCAAGGAAGACGCCTATACGGTATTTGCACAGTCGATGGATCGCACCGGGTACGCCCGAGGCACGCTGGCCATCCGTGCCGGTCTGACGGCCCCGGTGCCGGCAGTAGACAAGCCGGAATGGCTCAGCATGGGTGACATGATGGGCGATATGTCCTCGATGGGTGGCATGGATCATGGTGCCATGGGGCATATGAACCACGGCGCGATGGGCGGCATGTCTTCCATGAGTGGCATGGACTCGATGTCCAGCATGGACAGTATGGATTCCATGGACAGCAAGCCGGCCACGCAGCCCATGGATCACAGCCAGCACCAGATGAGCGCAGCCAGTCCGCTGAAAGTGCCGAGCAAGAAGGCGCGTCATGCCAGCACCGAGTATGGGCCTAGCACAGACGCTCGTGTCGATAACGCTCGCACCAATCTGGATGATCCGGGTGTCGGCCTGCGCAATAACGGGCGCCGTGTACTGACCTTGGCCGACATGCACACGATCGGCGGTCCGCTCGATCAGCGCGGTCCGGAGCGCGAAGTCGAACTTCACCTGACCGGCAATATGGAGCGCTATGCCTGGTCGTTGGATGGTCTGGAGTTCGGCAAGTCCACGCCCGTTCATTTCCGTTACGGTGAGCGCCTGCGCGTCATCTTGCACAACGACACGATGATGACCCACCCGATGCACTTGCATGGACTGTGGAGTGAGCTGGAAATGCCGAATGGCGATTTCCTGGCACGACGTCACACGATTCCAGTCCAGCCGGCACAGCGCATCAGTTTTCTGGTCACAGCGGACGCTTTAGGCCGCTGGGCCTGGCATTGCCACCTGATGTACCACATGGACATGGGCATGTTCCGTGAAGTCGTCGTCAGCTAACCAGGACCTGCACCGAAAGGCATACCTAGAATGACTCTTACTCGCTATTCAACTCAGATTCTCGCACTGGCCCTGGCGTCGGCAAGCATGAACGCAGCTTTGGCCCAGTCCCACGAAGGCCATACCGCGCCTGCGGCTGGCTCGGCCTCGCAGCCGGCCCTTACCACTATGGACAGTATGGACGGCGGCACCGCCAGCACGGCGGGATCAATCGATCATGGGGCGATGAACCACGCCGGCATGAATGACGGTATGGATATGGGGGGCATGGACATGGGCTCCAGCTCGACAGCGCCAGCGGATGCCAGAGATCCACATGGCTATTCCAATGGCTATACCCTCAATACGGGCCCCTATGCCCAGAAGGACACCAGTGCATTAATGATGTCGGATATGCATTCCTTTGGCTCCTTCCTGATCGACCGGCTGGAGCACGTGCATACCCGTGATGGAAATTCCATCGCCTATGACACGCAAGGCTGGATTGGCAATTCTTATGACAAGTTCTACATCAAGGCCGAAGGTGATATCGAACAAGGCCGCGTGGGCGACTCTCGTACGGAATTGCTGTGGAGCCACGCAATTACGCCGTATTGGGACAGCCAGTTAGGGCTGCGCGTTGACGTGGGCAGCAACCGACCAGGGCGCAACTGGCTTGCCTTTGGCGTGCAGGGGTTGGCACCGTACTGGTTCGAGGTCGAAGCGACGGGCTACGTGGGTGAGCAAGGCCGTACCGCGTTGCGTGTGGCTGCCGAATATGAGGTGTTGCTGACCCAGCGCTGGATACTTCAGCCGCGCGTCGAGGCCAACCTGTACGGTAAAGAGGATTCCGAGCTGGGTATCGGACGTGGCCTGTCCAGTGCCGCCTACGGTGTGCGACTGCGCTATGAGTTTTCCCGGCAGCTCGCTCCCTATGTCGGGATCGAGCGTAGCCAGAATTTCGGCCGTACCGCGACCTACGTCCGTGGTGCCGGGGGCAATGCCGGGGAAACCCGGCTTGTGGCCGGTGTACGCGTCTTGTTTTAATTCTCCACTTTTTTAACCCTCCACAACATCTCCAAGGAGTATCGCCATGTCCTACCAGTCTCTCTTCGCCAAAACAGCCGTCACGATCGCTGCAGCCGCTTTTGCTACCGCCGCCTTCGCTCACCCGAAACTGCTCGGGTCGACCCCCGAAGACAATTCGACGGTGAGTGCCCCCGAGAAGATCGAGCTGCACTTCTCGGAGAACCTTTCCAAGCAGTTTTCCGGTGCCAGCCTCCTGATGGCTAGCATGCCTGGCATGAATCACGCGTCGCCCATGAAAATGGCCGCCAAGGTGTCCGGCTCGGATGACCCGAAGACCATGGTGATCACTCCCAGCCAGCCGCTGATGCCTGGCGTATACAGCATCGAATGGCGTGCGGTGTCGTCGGATACGCACCCTATCACTGGCAAGATCACTTTCACGGTGAAGTGAGCCGGTAATGGACGGGATGACCGTTTTGGTGCGCTTTGCGCTCTACCTAGACCTGATGCTTGTTTTTGGTCTGCCCTTGTTTCAGCTCCATGCTTTGCGCCAGACCGAACGTTCATCCGCCCTGGGCAGGAAGTTCTGTACCTTGACGGTGATATCAGCCGTCATCGGCATGGCGCTCTCGGTGGTGAGTATGTTCCTCATGGCCAAGGCAATGACCGGCGCCGCCGATTTCAGCTCGATTGAGCAGCACGTCTTCGAGATGATGTTGACCGACACAGCATTCGGCATGGCGTGGTGCTTGCGAATGGCCATGCTGCTGGTGATTGTAATGGTGTCACTGCTTTGCGCCGCATTGCCGACTTTGAGCGCTGCCGTAATGAGTATGGCGGGGGCCGTCGCACTGGCCACTTTGTCTTGGGCTGGTCACGGCGCAATGGATGAAGGTATGCGTGGCCAAATCCACCTCACGGCAGACATCATTCATCTGCTTGCCGCGGGTGGATGGATAGGCGCTCTGGCAGCATTTATCCTATTGCTTCTGCTGCGGTATGGTAACGAGGCGGCTGACGTTTCCTTGCTCAGCCGCACTCTCAACGGCTTTGCCCTCATGGGAACGGTCATCGTGGGGTCGCTGGTCGTCACTGGCGCAATCAACTATTGGCTCATCGTTGGCCCTACGTTCAACGGCCTGCTGTCGTCGCCCTATGGCCAGCTGCTGCTCGCCAAGCTGGGGCTATTCGCGTTGATGCTGGCGCTGGCCGCGGCAAACCGGTACCGCCTCAGTCCCTTGCTTGAGCGCGTCCATGTCTCCGGCGAACATAGCCAAGCCATCGCTGCATTACGCAAAAGCCTCTTTATCGAAACATGCTGTGCATTCCTGATTCTCGCTCTGGTCGCTTGGCTCGGCACCTTGGGACCGATGACGGAATGAGGCTCACGCCAAGCTAGCGCGGAATATGAAACGCCGCACCAATTTTTCCTGTCTCTGTAAAGGTAAATGGATGAAAGAGCTTTTTGTCGCCAATCTACTCGTGCTGACCTCTTTTGCTGCGCATGCGACAGGTGAAACGATCACCATCTATAAGGATCCTCAATGTGGTTGCTGCACGGCGTGGGCAAATCACATGCGCCGAGCAGGCTACAAGCTCAAGGTCGTTGACAGCAAAGATATGTCGGCGATCAAAAAGAGACTGGGTGTGCCTGACTCTCTGCAGTCGTGCCATACCGGCCTGGTAGAAGCAACGGGTCAGGTGATCGAAGGCCATGTCCCAGCACCGGTCGTTGCAAAACTCATTGCATCCAAGCCAACCAAAGGTGTAGCGGTACCGGGCATGCCCGCCAACTCTCCGGGCATGGGCAAGATGGATGGCAAGCTGGTGACGGTGGACTTCGTCGGTAAGGATTTTTCTCAAGACTGACGCCGATAGCGCGATGCGGTTCATTCCGTCAGGACGCATATGAACTTGGTTTGACCTGGGTCACGCCGTCCGATCCGGTCCTTACTAGACTGTAGAGAGAGGCAACCTTTCGACGGCCTCATCTCAAATTAAGGAGAAACCATGAAACGCGTCGCCAACCTGATCGGTACGGTCGCAATGGCATCATTCGCCATTTCCGGATTTGCACAAACCGCCGCTGAGCATGAAGGGCATCATCCGGGACCGGCCGTCACTTCACCGTCCTCCGCCGCCGAACCGGGATCTGAGGGCGCACCCATGGCTCAGATGGATGATCAGATGAAAGTCATGCGCGATATGCATCAGAAAATGATGAGCGCCGCTTCTCCTGAAGATCGGCGCCAATTAATGGCCGATCACATGAAAACCATGAAGGACAGTATGGCCATGATGCAAAGCATGATGGCGGCCAGGACGGAACACAAATCGGCACCGACACCGGCGATGATGCAGAAACAAATGGACATGATGCAGATGACTATGCAGATGATGATGGACTGTATGGAAATGCCGATGTCAATGTCGAAGTAAGTACTGATAGCGTGATGGGGTGCTCCGTGTGCCCGTCACGTGACCTAATGGGTAGGCCTGACGGGAGAGCAGTAACTATGGATGAACATCATCACCATCATCATACCGCACCAGATCCAGGCGTTGAAATGAGCTCGCCCACGGAAAAAAGCCAGACTGACCCGGTTTGCCACATGAAGGTGACTCCCGATCCATACCGGAGGATAGAGTACGGCGGAAGTGATTTTTACTTCTGCAGCGACAAGTGCATGGGAAAATTCCGTGCTAATCCGGCTGCATTCGTCGGAGCTTCATCAAAGCCCGAGGCAAGCAGTACGCCAGCTGATGGAGCCGTCTATACCTGTCCCATGCACCCGCAGATCAGGCAGACTTCTCCGGGGAATTGCCCCATCTGTGGGATGAGCCTGGAGCCGCTGCTACCGACGGAGCAAGAAGAGGAGAACCCTGAGCTGCGTGACTTCCAGCGGCGATTCTGGTTCACCTTGCCCTTGACTGTGTTGGTCACGGTACTGGCCATGGCCGGTGGCCGAATATTCCCACATGGTCTGCACGGTCAAAGCTGGATCGAGCTGGGGCTTGGTACGCCCGTGGTCTTGCATGCCGGCTGGCCGTTCTTGCGTCGAGGAGTCGACTCGATTGTCCGCCGTAGCCCCAACATGTGGACTCTCATCAGCACGGGCGTGGTAGCCGCCTACGGCTATAGCGTAGTCGCAACTGTTTTCCCCGAGCTATTCCCCCAGACCTTCATGGAACATGGGCGGATTAGCGTCTACTTCGAGGCCGCGGCGGTCATCATCTCGCTGACGCTGCTGGGACAGATCCTGGAACTCCGGGCGCGCTCGCAGACGTCTGCCGCCATTAAATCACTGCTCGGCTTGGCGCCCAAGACGGCCAGAAGGATCACAGCAGATGGTACGGAAGAAGACATCCCTTTGAGCAACGTTCATATTGGCGACCTGCTCCGCGTTCGGCCAGGCGAAAAAGTCGCTACCGACGGGGTGGTCGTTGAGGGAGAGTGCGCCATCGACGAGTCGATGCTAACCGGTGAACCTGTCCCCGTTACCAAGCGACCTGGTGACAAGGTTATCGGGGCAACGATCAATGCCAGCGGAAGTCTGATCATCCGCTCCGAGAAGGTCGGGTCGCAGACCATGCTCTCCCAAATCGTTCAGATGGTAGCCCAAGCCCAGCGCTCGCGCGCTCCCATGCAGCGGTTGGCGGACGTCGTCGCCGGCTATTTTGTCGTCATCGTGGTGGGTATTGCTTTGCTGACGCTGCTAGGCTGGGGATTTTTTGGACCGCAGCCAAGCTGGGTCTATGGATTTGTCAACGCGGTAGCGGTCCTGATTATCGCTTGCCCATGTGCGCTTGGCTTGGCCACGCCTATGTCCATCATGGCCGCCACTGGCCGTGCGGCAACCCAAGGCATCCTGTTTCGAGATGCAGCGGCCATCGAGAGTATGAAAAAGCTGGATACGCTCATCGTCGACAAGACTGGCACCCTTACGGAAGGAAAACCTGCTTTCGATCGAATAATTGCCGCACCGGGCAGTCAAGAAGCGGAGATCTTGCAACTGGCGGCAAGCCTCGACCAAGGAAGTGAGCATCCACTAGCGCACGCGATCGTTACCGAGGCACGCCGGCGCCAGCTTCCCTTATCGACACCCAGCCGCTTTGAATCTTCCAGTGGCATAGGCGTTCGAGGCGTAGTCAACGGAGAGCGTCTAGCGCTAGGCAATACGACGTTGATGGAATCGGAAGGCGTCTCTTCGGAATCTCTGTTGTCGGAAGCAGAAGCTTTGCGTGTTGAAGGTGCCAGCGTGATGTATCTGGCGAGGAATGGCGCACTTTTGGGGCTACTGGCAGTCTCGGACCCCGTTAAGGGAACAACACGGGAGGCGTTGGCCAGCCTAAAAGAGGCCGGGATCTCGGTAGTCATGGCCACAGGTGATGGCACTACTACCGCTAAATCGGTTGCCAATAAGCTTGGCATCTCCGAGTTCTACGGTGAAGTGAAACCGCAAGACAAGCTGGCACTTGTAGAGCGTTTCCAGGCCAAAGGCAAGGTCGTCGGGATGGCGGGTGATGGAATCAACGACGCTCCGGCGCTAGCCAAGGCAAATGTTGGGATCGCTATGGGAACCGGCACCGACGTGGCAATCAATAGCGCCCATGTCACACTGGTGAAAGGCGACCTGCGGGCCATCGCTCGCGCGACAGAACTGTCAGTAGAAACTGTGCGCAACATGCGTCAGAACCTGGGCTTTGCTTTTCTCTACAACGCATTGGGCATTCCCTTGGCCGCAGGCTTGCTTTACCCGTTTACCGGACAATTGCTCTCACCGATGTTGGCGGCACTGGCAATGAGCCTGAGCTCGGTATCAGTGATCGCGAATGCGCTGCGCCTGCGCGGAACCCGAGGCTAAGCGTTAGCTGGGGTCGCCTCAGAAAACGGAAAATAAAGCACGCTAAGCCGGTTGCAGCGGTCGTAGCGGCCTGAACTTGCCCGCGCCGATCTTGGCGCTGCTGCGCCAGAGGTAATCGCCGGTCAGGTTGACGTGTTCCCAGCCAAGTGGCGACAGGTACTGCAACAGCGCGGCATCGTGACCGTTCAGGGCCTTCGTTGCCCGCTCTAGATAGACCGTGTTCCACAGCACGACGGCCGCCGTCACCAGATTGAGGCCGCTGGCCCGGTAGCGCTGCTGCTCGAAGCTGCGGTCGCGGATTTCGCCCAGGCGGTTGAAGAACACGGCACGGGCCAGAGCATTGCGTGCTTCTCCCTTATTCAACCCGGCATGCACACGGCGGCGCAGTTCCACACTTTGCAGCCAGTCGAGGATGAACAGCGTGCGCTCGATGCGGCCCAACTCGCGCAAGGCCACGGCCAAGCCGTTCTGGCGCGGGTAGCTGCCGAGCTTCCTGAGCATCAGCGAGGCCGTCACCGTGCCCTGCTTGATCGAGGTGGCCAGCCGTAGGATTTCGTCCCAATGGGTGCGGACGTGCTTGATGTTGAGCGTGCCGCCGATCATCGGTTTCAATGCCTCGTAGGCAGCACCGGCCTTCGGGATGTAGAGCTTGGTGTCGCTCAGGTCGCGGATGCGCGGCGCGAAGCGGAAGCCCAGCAGGTGCATCAGCGCAAAGACGTGATCGGTGAAGCCAGCCGTGTCGGTGTAGTGTTCCTCGATGCGCAGGTCGGATTCGTGGTACAGCAGGCCGTCAAGCACATAGGTCGAGTCGCGCACGCCGACGTTGACCACCTTGGTGTGGAACGGTGCGTACTGGTCGGAGATATGGGTGTAGAACGTCCGCCCTGGGCTGCTGCCGTATTTCGGGTTGATGTGGCCCGTGCTCTCGGCCTTACTGCCGGTGCGGAAGTTCTGGCCGTCCGACGATGACGTGGTGCCGTCGCCCCAGTGCTCGGCGAACGGGTGCCGGAACTGGGCATTGACCAGCTCGGCCAGCGCCGTCGAATAGGTCTCGTCGCGGATGTGCCAGGCTTGCAGCCAAGCGAGCTTCGCGTAGGTCGTGCCGGGGCACGACTCCGCCATCTTGGTCAGGCCTAGGTTGATCGCGTCGGCCAGGATCGTGGTCAGCAGCAGGTTCTTGTCCTTGGTCAGGTCGCCCGATTTCAGGTGCGTGAAGTGCCGGGTGAAGCCCGTCCACTCGTCCACCTCCATCAGCAGCTCGGTGATCTTGACGTGCGGCAGGATCATCGCCGTCTGGTCGATCAGGGCCTGCGCGGTGTCGGGCACCGCCGCATCGAGCGGCGTGATCCGTTGTCGCTGTTCATGCCGCGCAGCACCTCGATGGCGTCGAGCACATCCTTGGCAGCGCGCTTGGCCGATGCGCCCGTACAGGCGCACCTTGGCGTTGATGGCCTTGCCGGATGCTTGGAACTGCTGCTGATGCTTGTTTTTGGCGGCATTGAACAGCTTGCCCAGGATGCGGTCGTGCAGGTCGATGATTTCGTGGTTCTGGTGCACCAGCCGCTCGATGCCGGAAGGCAGGTCGAGCGCCTGCCAGGCTTTGAGGGCCAGCCAAGTCATCTTGCCGTTGTCGCGGCGCTTGAGCAGATTCGTCGAGGCGGCGGCGATGCGCGTCCGACAGCGGCTCGGACAGGGTTTCGTAGATCCGCCGGTTGGCGCGAGTGATGGCTTCGGCACTGGCGCGCTCGATGACGTTGAGGACGGGCAGGATGATTGATTGCCGCCGCAGGTGCTCGATCAGCGCGCTGGCCAGCACGATCCCCTTGTCGGTCTGAAAGGCCAGTTCGGTCAACGTATGCACTGCCTGCCGGTAATGGCTCATGGTGAAAGGCTGGGCGCCGGGTCTGTTCCCGCTGACCATAGTCGCCCCAGGTCTCGACAGGCACCTTGAGCTGATCAGCGACCAGTTTCAGCAGCGGCGAGGACGGCGGTTGATCGATGCCCAGAATGATGCCGGGGAAACGCAGGTAACAGAGCTGTACCGCGAAGCCCAGACGGTTAGCAGGCCCGCGCCGCTGCCGGATGATCGAGAGGTCGGTATCGCTGAACGTGTAATGTCGGATCAGGTCGTCCTTGGTGTCCGGCAACGACAATAAGCTCTCCCGCTCGGCGGCGGACAGAATTGAACGGCGGGGCATGATCAGGTTTCTCGCATGTACTGGTAAAGCGTTTCCCGGCTGATGCCGAATTCACGGGCCAGCTTCGCTTTCTGCTCGCCCGCCGCGACGCGCCGTTTCAGCTCAGCGATCTGTTCACCGCTCAGAGACTTCTTTCGGCCCCGGTAGGCCCCGCGATGCTTGGCGAGCGCGATGCCCTCACGCTGCCGCTCACGGATCAAGGCCCGCTCGAACTCGGCAAACGCTCCCATCACCGACAGCATCAGGTTCGCCATCGGCGAGTCCTCGCCGGTGAAGGTCAGGCATTCCTTGACGAACTCGATGCGCACGCCGCGCTTGGTCAGTTTTTGTACAAGGCGGCGTAGGTCATCGAGGTTGCGCGCCAGTCGATCCATGCTGTGCACCACCACGGTGTCGCCTTCGCGCACGAAGGCCAGCAGCGAATCGAGTTCAGGCCGCTGGGTGTCCTTGCCCGACGCCTTGTCGGTGAACACCCTGCCGACTTCGACATGCTCCAATTGCCGTTCCGGGTTCTGGTCGAAGCTGCTGACCCGGACGTAGCCAATGCGTTGCCCCTGCAAGATGCCTCCCAACGTGAAAGTGTCAGGAAGAAATCTATGATCTTTCGCCGCAGGTGTCAATAAAATCGAAAGATAACTCTATTCTGACGTTACAAAGCGGCCTATCCTGACACCAGGATAGGGTATGCTTCAACCGGACGACCGCGAACCGCCAGGGACAGGCGCAGTGTCGGATTCTGTCGCGGCCTTGGCGCGTGCCTGAAAGCGTTCATAGCAATCTAGTCCACAGAAGTGTTCGACATATTCCGCGCCTTCCGGGGTGAAGGCGGCATCGAGCGGAATTTCCTTGCAGCATTCGCAGCAGGTGGTGCAGTTAGCAGTGGTCGGGACGTTTGCGTTCATGGTGGTACTCCTCCATTGGTTGACATCGCAGGCGGCTGACATAGCGGTGCGGCGCTGTGCCAGCCGTACCGTCAAAGCATGTACGAGATATCCGATGTGGCTGTCGGATAGGACCAGATGACGGTCTTTAGATCCTTGGCAGACAGGTTCGCGCGGATCGCCAGCGCAAACAGATTGATCACTTCCTCGGCATGCGGCCCGATCAAATGAGCGCCGAGAATCCGTTCGGAACCCTCTTCGATCAGAATCTTGTAGCCGGAACAGTCCTCGTTCACTCGCCGGGCCGTGTACCAGCCGGAGGTGTCCGTGGAGGTTCGGACCTTATAACTCACGGCATCCTTTTCCACCGCCTCCACGCTGGTTTCCGCGTGCAGATCGATGCCGATCTGGCGAGATCTATCCACCAGCCAGCTCACCAAATCCGGGTCGAAGGGGCGGAGAAAGCGGGGAAGCTGCTCCAGGACGGTGACCTTAGCGCCCGCGCGCACGGCGATATGGGCGAACTCGAAGGCGATGAAGCCACCACCGACCACGACTATGCGCTGTGGCAATTCCTCCAGTTCCAAAAATCGATCGCTAGTGATGAGATGTTCTTCACCTGGTATGCCCAGACGCATGGGCTTTGCCCCGGCGGCGATAAGGAAGTGGCGGGATGCGAGCAGCTGCCCTGCAACTTCGAGCGAAGATGGGCTACGGAACCGGGCACGGCCATGGAAGGCGTCGATTCCTTGTTTTTCCAAGCTGTTCTCTATCTTGGAGGGAGCCGAATCGGTGAAGCTGCGCTTGAAGGCCATCAGCGCTCCCCAGTCGATGTGCAGGTCCTGTTCGCCGAGGCCTTTACCCTGCATGCGGCGGACCCGATCGATAATTTCTGCCGCGCCGACCAGTACTTTCTTGGGGTCGCATCCCCGCAATGCACAGGTCCCCCCGAAGGGCTGATAGTCCACGATAGCGACATTCCACCCGGCCGCGCGGCATTTGGCCGCCGCCGTGGTGGCCGCCATGCCGGTGCCGATAACGATAAGGTCATACTGTTTGGACATGACGCTCTCCTAGTGGTAGACAGGTTGCCAAGCTTTGAAATCAAGGGTCGAACGGCTGCTGAGATGCTTGAAGTTTTCTGCGAGCCAACGCTCGGCCAGCTCGCGCCCCAGACCTTTGCCTTCGATGACAATCCGTTCGTCGTCCAGCAGACGATCCAGCACGCCCCAGGTAAAAGCGCCGTGGGCGCCGCCTCCCTGGAGTGCCAGGGCGATCGTCTTAACTGGGGTGCGAGGCGTGTTCATGTATCCTTCTGGCGCTTGTCTAGCGTTCAACCCTCGGGGGCCATTGCCGGGACCAGCGACATGTCAGGAGGCGCGTTCGCTCGCGCAAAATACTCAAGCGTTTGCCGATACGCGACCTCGATCAACTCCGCGGTGTAGCGGAAATCCAGCATAGCAATCTCGCGCGGAAAGCGAGGCTGCACGCTATGCATGTGCACCAGTGCGCCGAAACGCTCAAGCTCGACCGAAAACTTGCGATCAAGCGTGATCGAGAAGCTGCGCACCAGAACGGGCACCGCACCGCGAAACGGTCTGGGAGACGCTTCACAGCAGTTGCAATAGACTATCAAAATGGTTCGCGCCCCCAGTTCGACCGCTTTGTCCAGTGGCACATTGTTCGCAATGCCGCCGTCCACGAACTGATGGCCATCGATGTCCACCGGCGGGAACACGCCGGGCAGGCTCATGCTGGCGATCAGCGGCTCCATGAGGTCGCCCGTCCCGCTCCAATAGACCGGCTGGCCCTGCTGTAGATCGGTGGTGACGACGGTTAGCGGGATAGCTAAATCCTCAAGCCGGGTCACCGGCAACACCTGGCGCAGGAGCCGGCGCAGCGGCGCGAGACTCAAAAAGGCCGGGTGCCGGCGCGGCGTAAATACCCCGCGCAGACTGAAGCGGGCCACGTCCCGGCGCCGGATCGTGCACCACAATCGCACCATCTCATCGACCGTCATGCCCGCGGCGATGCAGGCCCCGTTCAGCGCTCCAATGGAACTGCCGACCACCAAATCCACCGGCAGCCCCAATTCCCGGATGGCCCGATAGAAGCCCACCTCCATGGCGCCGCGGCTGCCGCCACCGCATAAGACCAACGCCACGGGAGACGGCGTGTTCATGGTGTCATGTCTGCTCATGGTGGTGGTGCAGCAAACGCCGCTGGAACGCGAATAAGCTATTTCCCACTGCCGCCGCTTCGGGGAGCGAGAGGCCCGTCGCCGCGGGGAGTTCGGCGCAGTGTTTGCAGACGAATCGAATACCGGGGCACAGGGTGTGGCAACAGGCGCCCTCGGCGGCCGCGCCGGATCGCCAGACCACACGCACACCTTCCGGATTGCCTCCCTCGACGCTCCCGTTGGCCGCCACCGTGCAAGCGAGGTGGCAGCCACACACGGCGCACCGAGCGGTGACGCGCGACACATGTTGTACCAGGCGGGGGATCGCCAGCGCGTCGATGGCGCACATTGCCGATACGCCACGTCCAGAAAAGTGAACATGGATGCCCGTCTCGCGAGCGCTAAACGGATAGCAGCCGATACCGCACTCATCGATTACCAGCGCGTCCAGCGCGCCCAGCGCCTGGATTGCCGCTTCGGAGGAGCAATCTCTCGGAGGCGGTAGGCCGTGAAGGATCCAGTGCGAAAGCGTGTTGACGTAAGCCGCACGCAGGGCGGGATCGGCCCCTTCAATGGCCTGTTGCAGAGGGAACTCATCTCGCAGTTTCTGCAGGACGCGCAGCACGGTTGCCTTGCGCTCATGCCGGATAGCGTCGGAATCCTTCATGCGTCACCTCTTTAGTATGGGCAGCAGCCGGACCGATCAGGCTGGACGATTCGGCCCGGGGCAGTACTGTGCCGGCGACCACGCCGCGGCGCAGTTCGACCATCGGCGGGTAGTGAAGCATGAGCTGTTGCCATTCGAGCGCTTGCGCCAGTTGTGTCCTGGTCAAAGCGGCCGGCTGGGAGGCGGTCATGCGCTGCCCCCTGAAGGCCCGCAGCGCTCGCGCCACGGACAGGACGAACAGTCCGAGCAGCGCCACGGCCGCGATGCCCCAGTGCTCGCCGATGAAGGCGCCGGCGGTCGTGCCGGCGAGCGCAATGGCGAGCAACGGCAAATGACAGGGGCAGGTCAGCACGGCGAGCGCGCCCCACAGGTAACCACTGAACGGCTTGCGTGTCTCAGGGGGTAGGCGTTCCGGGCCGTTCATGGCGATATCTCCGAGGTGCTGCACAGGCGCTGACCACGCACCAGTCCAGCCAACTGCGCATCCAGGCCCGCCAGCGCATGGCGCCGGCATTCGACGATCCGGCACAGGTCGGCGAGGAGTTCGACCGCCTCGTCTCGGTCTGCGGCATCCAATGCCCGGCACAACCGCGTCAGCGCGTCCAGGCCGATACCCGCCTCGAAGGCGCTCCGCACAAAGCACAGCCGCTGCAAGGCGGCGGCATCGAACAAACCGTAGCCACCGGCGGTGCGCGCTACCGGCCGCAACAAACCGCGCTGCAGGTAGTCGCGCACGACATGCACGCTGACACCGCCATCATGGGCCAGCCGGGACACCGTATAGGCGTTCATCGAACACATCCTTTTCCTCATCCCGCGCAGCAGGAAAGCTGCTTCACGTCCATGCTGAAGGTCTGCGCCGCGAGCTTCAGCCCCTCGACCATTGTCAGGTACGGGAACAATTGGTTCGCCAGTTCCTGCACCGTCATTTGCGCCCGAATCGCGAGCGCCGCTGTCTGGATCAGCTCGCCCGCTTCTGGCGTTACCGCTTGCACGCCGATCAGTCGCCCACTGCTCGCTTCCGCGACCAGCTTGATGAAGCCGCGCGTGTCGAAATTGACGAGCGCACGCGGTACGTTGTCCAGCGTGAGCTGGCGACTGTCGGTCTCGATGCCGTCATGGTGCGCTTCCGCCTCGCTGTAGCCGACGGTCGCGACCTGAGGATCGGTGAACACCACGGCCGGCATCGCAGTCAGATCAAGCGTGGCCTCGCCGCCGGTCATATTGATCGCCGCACGGGTGCCGGCGGCCGCCGCCACATAGACGAATTGGGGCTGGTCGGTACAGTCACCGGCGGCGTAAATGTGTGGCGTACTGCTGCGCATGCCCTTGTCGATGACGATGGCCCCCTGCGCATCGACGGTGACACCCGCCGCTTCCAGCGCCAAGCTACGCGTGTTCGGCGCGCGGCCGGTGGCAACTAACAGCTTATCGGCACGCACTTCGCTGTGCCCGGTAGTCAGCACGAATTCTCCATCCGCGTAGGCCACATTGCTGGCCTGCGTGTGTTCCCGCACCTCGATCCCTTCGGCGCGGAAAGCCGCCGTGATGGCCTCGCCGATGGCTGGGTCTTCGCGGAAGAACAGCGTGCTGCGCGCCAGGATCGTAACCTTGCTGCCCAACCGCGCAAACGCTTGCGCCAACTCCAGCGCCACCACCGACGAGCCGATCACGGCCAAACGATCGGGAATCGTATCGCTGATCAGGGCCTCGGTGGAAGTCCAGTATGGCGTGTCTTTCAAGCCAGTGATAGGCGGAACGGCTGGACTGGCGCCGGTGGCAACCAGGCAGCGGTCGAAGGCCACTTCGCGCTCGCCGCCATCGGCCATGCGCACGATGAGGCTGTGGCTGTCCTTGAAGCGGGCCGCGCCGCGCAGCACGGTGATGGCCGGATTACCGTCCAGGATACCCTCGTACTTGGCGTGGCGCAGTTCGTCGACGCGAGCCTGCTGCTGCGCCAGTAGCCGTTCGCGCAGGACTGTCGGCGGCGTTGCAGCGATGCCGCCATCGAACGGGCTCTCCCGGCGCAAGTGCGCGATGTGAGCGGCGCGGATCATGATCTTGGACGGCACGCAGCCAACATTGACGCAGGTGCCGCCGATGATGCCGCGCTCGATGAGCGTCACATGTGCGCCTTGCTCGACAGCCTTCAGCGCCGCTGCCATCGCGGCCCCCCCGCTGCCGATAACGGCGATGTGCAGCCCATTGTCGTCACCGTCAGCCTTGTTGCCGCTGCCCAGCCATCCCAGCGCCTTGTCAAGCAACCCGCCTCGTGGCGAAGCGGACGGGGCATCGGCGAGCAGGGCTTTGTAGCCGAGTCCGGCCACGGCGGCGGTCAGCGTATCCGGCGCTGTGCCGGGCTCGGTGGCGAGTTGCGCGGTGCCCTTTGGGTAGGACACGGTCGCCGAGCGCACGCCCGGCACTTTCTCCAACGCTTCCTTGACGTGCACAGCGCAGGAATCGCAAGTCATTCCGGTGATCTTTAAGGTAGTCATGAATCAATTCCTTTTATTTACTTCGGTGACGGCCAATGCCGTCATCCGCGTGTTGGTGGTAGTGCGCAGCCGTCCGGCCCACAGCGGCGGTTCGCCGGCGAGACCAGATCCCAGATCGACACCCCAACCATCAAGGCCAGGCCGATATACAGCAGCCCACCGCTCTGCCAGCCATAAGCGCGCATTAAAAACACCGCTGCCAGTACCAGGATCGGACCAATCATGCCGGGCGCTGTGCGTCGCCACTGTCGATGATTGCGCCAAGCGATGGCATTGGCGAGTAGCGCGATGCCGGCGAACGTCGGCAGCAGGATGCGAATGAATAGCCCTTCGTACTGGCTCAAGAAGCCCAGGCCAATCGCAGCGCCCAGGCTGGCGATGGCCGGAAAGCAGGCAGCGCAGCCCATGGCTGACACGATGCTGCCGAGGGTGCCGGCCTTGTCGGTGACTTTTGTGATTAAGGACATCGCAGTGCCTCCTCGCGGCTCAACGTTTAACTGAGGACGGATAGCCCGCGTCCTCAGTCGCCTTGGTCAGCTTCTGCACGCTGGTCTTGGCATCGTCGAAGGTGACGATGGCCTCGCGCTTCTCGAAACTCACGTCGGCTTTGCTCACGCCGTCGACCTTGGACAGCGCGTGCTTGACGGTGACCGGACAGGCGGCGCACGTCATGCCAGGGACCGACAGCGTGACGATCTGGGTAGCGGCCCACGCGGGGGCCACGGCGGCGACAAGTACGAGGGAAGCAAACAGCTTTTTCATGATGAACTCCTTATCAGTAGAAAAATGGCATAACGTAGGGAAATCCGAGCGCGACCAGAACCAGCGCGACGACCACCCAGAAAATGAACTTGTAGGTGGTGCGCACCTGCGGAATCGCGCAGACCTCACCCGGTTTACAAGCTTGCACCGGGCGGTATATGCGCCGCCCCGCGAAGAACAGCGCCACCAGCGCCGCGCCGATGAAGAATGGGCGGTACGGCTCCAACACCGTCAAGTTGCCGATCCAGGCACCGCTAAAACCCAAGGCGATTAAAACCAGCGGCCCGAGGCAGCAGGCGGAGGCAAGAATGGCGGCCAGTCCGCCAACCACGAGCGGAGCGGATTTTGTTGTGTTGTCGTTTGCCATTGTTCTGATCTTTCATTTCTGTTGAGAGAATAAATTAATGATATGTACGGAGCTAGGTACGGACTCAAGGAGTATTTTGCAATCGCCTAGAAAAAGTTGACGATAAGCGATCAGTTCGAGAAATATGAGCAGCGCGGGCATCCAGACATAATCCAGGTAGCCATTCAGTGCGGCTCCGCCAATGCCCCTAGCAGCAGTCCCCGCGCCGAGGGAAGCGACCCAGTGCTACGAGAATAGTGCCCACAATACCGAAACTGTCGGGCGTTTTTTCTTTAATCATGGTTCACTTCTTGACACTGGATGGGTAGCCGGCGCCGGTGGTCGCTTTCACCGATACCAACACGGAAGTTTTAGCACTGTCAAACGGGACGACAGCCTGTTTTTGTCCGAAATGCGTATCCGCTGTGGATGCCGCGGTTGCTTTGTTCGGCGTATGTTTGACGGTGATTGGGCAGCAGGTTATGCCAGTTTGTATTACGGCCAAAACCGACGCAGCGAACGCGATCACAGCCAACGGAATCGCGAGTGATGTTTTCATGGTGACAACTCCTTCCTAAAAGCGGGGAGAAATTTCAATAAAAATATTTATCGAGGTAAGGAAAGCCTAGGACGCTGAGAATCGACGCGGCAACAATCCAAAAAGTGACCTTATAAGCGAGGCGCGAGCGCGGCTCGGCGCACACGTTGCCGTGATTGCACGCCTCTAGCGGGCGATAGATTCGTCGCCACGCGAAGAACAGCGCAACCAGTGACGCGCCCAGCAACCAGGGTCGGTAGGGCTTCAATGTGGTTAGATTGCTGATCCAGGCACCAATGAAGCCAAGACCCGTCACGAGTAGTGGCATCAGGCAACAGCCGAAAAGAAGAATCACGACCAACACGCCGGCTAGCGGCGAGGAGGAATCTGGCTCATTGTCGTTTTCCATGATCTTGCTACTCCATTTGTTATTGAGAGTAGACTAAGCTTAAGTACGGAGTTAAGTACGGACTCAAGGAGAATTTCGCAATGGCCGAAAAGAATTTTACGATTGGACAGCTTGCCAAGACGGCTGGTGTGAATGTCGAGACAGTGCGCTACTACCATCGTATCGGCCTTATGCCGGCGCCAGAACGGGAATACGGCAGCATCCGTCATTACCCGGGCAATTCGCTACGGCGCCTGCGCTTCATCAAACGGGCGCAGCGGCTAGGTTTCGCATTGGAAGAGGTGTCAGCGTTACTGACTTTGGATGATGGGACGCATTGTGCGGAAACGAAAGCGCTGGCGGAGCAGAAATTAGCGTTGGTCAAGCAAAAGATAGCCGATCTGTCAGTGATTGAAACCAATCTTAGTGGCTTCATTCATGCTTGCTGCAAGGTCAGTGGCGGATGTGGGTGTCCGATGATAGACGCGCTTGTTGCGGAAGAATAATTCCGCACAGCTACTTATTCCGGATTTTACCAAGATAGGGGCATTGCCCTTTTCGGGGTAATTGTTGCTGGGTAGCAGCAACGCATTACTGCGTCGCCGCCTCCTAAGAACCGTACGTGCAAGGAAGATCGTAGGCTCGCAACACCACTTTTACCACTTGATCTTATGTTTGGCTTCGGTTTCCCGATGCCGCGCATCGTCGGATGAATGCAGGTACTTGCTCGTTGTACTGATGGATTCATGCCCGAGATTGTCGCGGACATGGCGCAGGTCGACCTCGCTATTAGCCATGTGCGAACCGGCTGTGTGCCGTAGCCAATGCGTCGACGCCTGTTCGACACGATCCGCAATCGCGTGATATTGCTCGCCGCGTTGCCGGAGCCGGATGGATGTGTTCTCGAAGACGCTTTTCACGATCGCATGCACCGCGCCGCGCGTCATGGACTGTTTTCGACCACCGATCGGCAAGAGGAGCGGAACAGATTCGCCTGCTAACGGAAAGGGAGGAAGATCTTTTTCTCGACGATAGCGTGCTAGCTCGACCATCAGTTCATTGGTCGCTGGAACGATCCGAGTTTTGTCTCCTTTGCCGGTAATTTCCAGCCACCAGCGTTCCTCGCCATCCTTGTCGCGACGACAGAAAAATCCGGCCATCGTATTGTCGACGACTTCGGAGATGCGTAATCCGCACAGATACAACAGAGAAAATAGCCACCGCATGCGAAAGAAGTGTTCGCGCTCGCGATCAGTTTCTTTCGGCATCATATCGATCGTCAGTTTCACCTCCAGCCACAACTCTTCGTCAAGATATCGCGTAATGCGAGGTTTGGCTATGCGTGCGCGTTGACGCGACAGAGATAGCGGATTGCCGGCCAAGTAACCGGCATTCACGAGCCAAGAGAGCATCGTGTTGAGAATGATGATTGCCTGCCTTTGGCTTGACGGTGCCAGCGGCCCGGCAAACGGCCGCCAATCAGCGTGCGTGCGTGCGACTCTGCGCCCACGTGGCATGATCCAACGAGACGCCGGTTGTGGATCCGCAAGGAAATGTTGATAAATGAGCAAATCTTCATGCGTCAGTGAAGATATGGGCTTTTGCATGGCCATCGTCGACCATAGCAGCAAGCGTTCGGCCTCTTTGCGATAGTTGTCAAAGGTGGTTTTCGTGTCGAGGAAACGCGCCAGCCACGCTTTGATCGCATCAACGTCGTTGTTCGCAGCTATTTGGGGGCGGTTGCCGCTGGCGCGATTGGTACCGCTGCTCCCATCGAGATGGCTGGGCACCAGTACGTTTTCGATCGGCATCAACACCGGCAACGTATCCGCATTTTGATTGTTTTGGGGCGTCATGGGGACTGACTCATCTAAAAATGGGGGCTCCGCATAATAATGAACATTATAACGCTAATGTCATATTTATTGAATCCATAGTTGTAAATGCTATGTAATACGTTATATTATTTATTGACATTACTCGACAAAATACATCATGGGGGGAACTGAGCAAACGGAAAAATCTGTACGTTAAGCGTTTTGGATATATACGCCGTCAAACTTAAGGCATTGTGGCTATTTAGAACGGTGCTGCACAGCGGTAACCCCCCTAAGGAGGATCGGCCGGGATTACGGTTTTTTTCGCAGGAATTGTGTTAAGTGATTGATTTTTATGGATGTTATTGAATATCCAAATCTCTTCTCTTCAATCGTAAAATCGACCGGCCTGATCATCAAAATCAGTTGATCTTCTCAATGCCCGTATCTTCCGCTCCCCTTCTAAATGTCTTTTCTCCGCCTTCCAATATTGCGCAGACTGATGCTCGAATACGGAGGATCGGCCGCAGGTACCTCCATTTAAGCGGAGAAAAGAGAAAAATGATGCCCTCGCGGATAAAATAAATTGGGCTGCGGAGGCCATCTCAGACGCATCTGAATTCGAGCGACGGGCTAGCACTGCGGCAAAAGATGTTGGTGAATTCGAATTAGCCGGTATGGCGAGCGGTGTTTGTACTGCGTTCAAAGTAGTACCGTTTTCGAGGCACAGAAAACTCGCTCATGGCTTTGGTTGATGACATGCCAGTTGTAGTTTTTCAGTATTTCTAGGTTGTCGTTCTCGTAGCACAGACTCAGCACTGGCTCATGCCTCTTACTAAATTCGAGAGTGGATTTAATAAAGGACGGATGCGCTCTCCCCTTCAGTGCAACGGCCTTGTCCATAAAAACGTAGCGTACAAACGCCGTGCTGCACAGGTTGAAGTCAAAGCCGTTCGCACTCGCGCTTTGAAGGTTTGATGTCATCGCCCGGTCAGACAAAAGAACGCTCTCAGTCGTGTAGGTGCAAACCATGGCAGCGGCGGATGTCTCTCCGGAGTTAAATAGCCCTGCAACAGCTTGGTCCAGAAAGTTCGGCTGACCTTGTCGAAAATCCGTCAGCAGCATGAAGAGCGTCGCAAGCCATTCACGATACTGGACATCTGTGACTCCAAGCTGCTCACAGATGTACTTCTGCCGTGGCTTACGACCGATAAGCACCTTTTCCAAAAGGCTATTTTGCTCTGGATCGGTAGGGCGCATGCCCTTGAAGGCGGGGAATGTGTTCAACATTTTCTGGACGCAATAGGGGTTGCGTGCAAAATTCATTAGCTTCGCTGCGAATAGATCAGTCAGTTCGGCTACTACATTTGGCGACTTCGCGGCGACTTTTTCGAGTAGGCTTCCTGTTAGGGTCGAGACTGTGACTTCGTACTGCTGAAATAACTCCTCGAAGTTCTCTCGAAGTTTAGCTTTGGGCGCAACGTCAAAGCTGAACAAGTCATCTATGGCCAGGTTACGGCCAATCGCTCTCGGCACTGGTTCTGACGGACGGATGTCCTCGGCAACGCCCCGCTGCAGAATCGAAAACTCGTAGATATTGTCCCTGGAGTAAGCGTTCATCCTTTGCTCCGACTGAGAGACAAAGTGCTGGTTGCGCGTGGCGTTGGCGAACTTCATCGGTTAATCCTATCTCGACCTTGTTGATTTGTTAGTGCAACTGATCCGGCTTAAGCAGTGGACTCCTAATACCAGGCTGGTATGAATAAAAATACTCGTGGTTGTTTATAGTCCCCAGCCTCACTCTTCGGCACGAGAGTCGGTGACTAGTCCGTCGCACGCAAACGCCCAGCCCACGAATCCCAAAAGCGATATGGCCTGCAGAGAAAACAATTCAGTCCCATAGTCTGGATCGATTCCGTGTAAGACCTTGTGGCGTGAAAGCTTTCCGGGCCTGGGTTTACTCATCGGGAATTGCTCATCGAATGAAGCCAAAAAAGCTTTGGCCATCGAGCTCAGATCCTTTGTCTTGAGCCATGAGGCAATTTCCGGAGCGTTTTTTGAAAGATTGAAAATGGACTTGTTTGAGACAGCGTGTGCAATGCCTTCAGCCACGACCAACGTAAGTGGGATTGACGAGATGTAGCGTCCCTCCTTGTGTAGTCGGAATAACTCTGCGATTTGAGCTGCATGGCGAGGATGCTCCTTGAGCAGGCGGGATTCAATGTCTGAAGCTAGTTCTCGCGTCATCTTGGAAAAGAGCAGATCCAAGGTCGCCACATCAGCTTTGCACTTCTCAATTTGACTCAGGAAAGAAATCCCGGTCTCAGGCTGGATAAACCAATTGTTGAGCGCAGCGAATCTCAATGTTTGCTCATACCGCTCATTGAGGTTGGTCCAATCGAGGCTGGGGAGCGACAGGCTAGGAAATTTTAGGGCAGGCAGTGCGTTCAAATACGCGGTCGGCAGAAGGTGGTCAAGGCCCAGATGATTGGAGAACGCCGTTACAGCAAGAGGCATCTTCCATTCACGAGCGAGATTGTCAATGGCTGGAAGTGACGGAAAATTGATCTTGGAAAGCTTGGCCAGATCAGAGAAAGGAGTCAAATTGAGATCTAGTTTCGGGATAGATATGTTGAGCGCAGTTACTGCGTCAGAGGCCTTCCTCAGCGTATCACTCAGGTGCTGGCCGTCGTTCGCAGTCTTACTTGTTTTCTTTGAGTCCACCTGATCCCTTATTCGTGAGCAAAAAATCTGGAGCCAGCCATATTAGCTGCCTAGGCCCATTATCCCATCAGAAGTTGAAGGAAATGGGAGCGCAAACTTTGGGGCTACTGCGCGCGGGAGATGAGGAAGTCTCCTAAAAGCACTAGCAGGCCCTTTGGGCGCTTTTTACTGCACCCCACTTTGGATTTGGTTTCAAGGGCATTGATCGTCGAATTACAACCCGAAGAGGACGTAGATCTTTCTTCGAAATGAATCGCTTCCGCCGGAATGCTCGGTGGCTCGTCATGCGGAAAATTTCTCGTTCTTCTCGGATGCGCTCACGTAGTGGATTCATGGAATTATAGAGTTCCGATTTGCATCATGCTGTTCCTTTGTCGGGCCTAACTTGCAGCATTAGCCCTTGTGCCTGTTCGCGTAGCCGACCAGCGTATGTGGTGATCTTGCGAAACAATTAGCCTGCGCTCTTACGCCGCTTTTCCCAGGTCTCCAGTGCGAACAAGGTAATAGTGTGTGCCGCATGGATGGCGAGTCGAGCATGACGGGGCTCAATACGATAGGACGTAACGCCAGCACCATGCGCTGAACTGGCATGAGTACGCAATGCTGCGATGCCCTCAACCGTGGCAAGCATGCCAGTTAGAATAGTCTGCAGGTCGGTATCGGCAATGGCCGATGGATCGAATCCTAAGTGCTTGCGAACCACCGTCCAAAGTGGTTTCAGATCTGAGACCATCCCGATAATTGTGAAGTTAGCCTTAGTGTGAGCCGATAAAATCGCTGCCGAAAGCAAGTTCGTCCGGTTTTCGGACGTATTCTCTGTGCTCATTTGGCCTATTTTTACATTACCGGGGTAACGCTCTATTGATCACCTGTTGTAGCACGCTGCGCGAGTATCTTCTCAATCCACGCTACCTTGTCCCGCTCGACCTGGTTGGCCTTGAGTTCTGCGGTAGCCAACTGACTGGCCAGCATTTCAATTTGTTTGCCTGCAGCCGCAGCGCTGGCCTTGGCCTCGATGACTGCCTGTTGCGCCATGTCCAATCGTCGCTCTGCGTCGACTCGTGCCACAGTCAGCTCCTGGAGTTGAGCGGCTTGCTGGTTTCGCTCCGAGCGAACCTGGTGCAATTCAGCGTGCGCTTCCGTCAGTGCACCGCGAAGCCGTTCTAGTTCGCTCACCTGGTGCGCTAACGTGGCCTCCTGTTGGCCAAGCGTCACTTGCTGGGCCTCTTGGCGCCGCTGGCCGGCGATATTTTCCTGCTCGAGGCGCGAAAGACGCTGCTCGAAAGCCTGCCGCTCCTCGGCGCGCTGGCGCACCGCCGCCTCCTGGAAGTGCTCGAACTGGGTGCGAGTCTGCGCCAATTGCTTGTTCAAGGCATGAGCCTCGGCGGCACGATCAGTCAGCCGCTGCTGAAGGCCGGCATTCTCAGTCCGGGCGGCCGTGAGCGCAAGCGCATTGGCCTGCAGATCCTGCTGGCATCTCGCCAAGGTTTGTTGGGTCTGAGTGTGGTCTCGGACCAAGGTAGTGTGGACTTGGCGGAGTTGGGCTTCGGCGGCCAGGGCTGCGTCTCTCTGATTGCGCATGGCCGCCTGGGCCTGCTCGTGTGCCTCGTTGGCCCCCTCCAACTGCCTGGTGACATCATCCTGAAGCCGCTGGTAGACGCCCTTGACGGCCTCCACCAGATCGACTGGTAAGCCTGTGTCGCCGCCGGCAACCACTTCCTGATGTTCGGTCTTCCAGCGCTTGAGCATCGGGGCGATCGTGCTCTTGCTTCCCGTATCTCCGAGTGCTTCGCGAACCGTGTCGATGGTGGGTGCTTTGCCAGCGGCGGCCAGCTGCGAGGCTGCTTTGGCGACTTGTGAGTAGAGGATGCCTGCACGGGCCATGGGACCTCCATTGAATAAGATATCGTATTACGTTATACGTAATAATACGTTTAAATACAATTCAAAATCCGTGAGAAAATCTCCTCCATAACTATCTATAAGAAGCGTTATGGAATGTTATAGTGCGTCATTCATCGTTTATGACGCCCCGTTGCGGTACATGAGCCAAAATGAGCGACAAATTGCCTCCCTCTGAGATTATCCCTGCCATTAGCAATGCGATGACTGCCGGTACGCTATTGCCCGCAGATGTTGAAGCGGCCCATAGGGATTTCCTCGCCGCAGCGACGTCCGAAAATACCCGGCTCACCTATCGTTCCGCCATTCGGCATTTCCTGGCCTGGGGTGGCATCCTGCCGGCTGACGAGAATGCAGTCATCCGCTACCTGCTAGCCCATGCCAGCAGCCTCAATGCGCGTACCCTGGCCTTGCGCCTGACGGCCTTGTCGCAATGGCATCTCTACCAAGGCTTTGCTGATCCTGCCGGCACCCCGACGGTCCGCAAGACCCTGAAAGGCATTGGGCGCACCCACGGACGCCCCAAAAAGCAGGCCAAGGCCCTCCCGATTGAGGATCTTGAAAAGATCATCGTGAAGTTGGATTCCGTGGATACCCTCAAGGCTAAGCGGGACAGCGCGCTGCTGCAGCTGGGCTTCTTTGGCGGCTTTCGGCGAAGTGAGCTCGCAGGATTGCAGGTTTCTGATCTTGCATGGGAGCCGGATGGCTTGATCGTGACGCTGCAGCGCTCCAAGACAGACCAACAAGGCCAGGGGATCGTCAAGGCGATTCCCTACGGTGCCGGCCCGTGCTGCCCAGCGACCGCTCTGAGAGGTTGGCTGGAGACCGCAGGAATTGGCGACGGAGCGGTATTCCGTTCCATTAACAAATGGGCGATGCTAGGCGAGCACGCCATCCACCCCGCCAGCATCAACGCGATCCTGGCTGATTGCGCAAGTATGGCGGGACTGGACTATGTACCGGATCTTTCCAGTCACAGCCTGCGCCGGGGCATGGCGACCAGCGCTTATCGCGCCGGCGCAGACTTTCGGGACATCAAGCGCCAAGGCGGCTGGCGCCATGACGGAACGGTGCAAGGCTACATCGAAGAGGCTGGCAGATTCCAAGAAAATGCCGCTGGCCACCTGCTAAGGAAGCGCACCAGCTGATTTCACCAGATCCAAGCGCGCCACACGGGCTCTGGCCTGGGCCTCAGTCTGCTCAGTAATTTCACCTCGGACCGTCGTGAAGGTTTCGCTTAGCTGGTATTGCAAATAAGTAGTAGCGTCGCCGGAAATCTCATACTCCCGGTTCGCCACCCCCGTTGTTTCAATTCGAATCCGATGCGTGCCTTGCTCAGCCACGATGCGGAAAAAGGTCATCGGGCCTAGCGTCGCCGCCAGACGGTCGTCGACGAAGACTTGCGAAACGGTGTTGCGCTGTTGTGCGTAGGGCCGCAACACGTAGATCGCCACTTTTCCAACCGGTGCTGAATTGAGTGTACGGGCCTGTGCCGCCACGACTTCCTCTTCGACCGGTACTTCAACGCAGTGGCTGGACTGCAGCAGAATGGTACAGTGGGCGACGCCCGGATGTGTATGGGCACAAGCAACCAAGATCGGAATCGCCACGAGTGCGCTGACATAGGCGGCGATCTTGCTGTGCCTGGCGTGCACCACCTTGGTGGCCTCAAGTAAATTAGACAGAATAGACATCATTAACCTCACCCATATCAATACCTTGAAGATGACGCGCATACCCCACCGAACTGGGGCACTCCGTCACACGACTTAAGCGATCTCACCGAAAATCGAAGGAATTCATTTTCTGCTTTCATTTTTCACACTTTTTATCCGAGTGAATAAGTAGACCGCAGATCCCAACTCAGGGGGGATCAGCATTTTCGCTAATTCTGCTGCCTCCACCATCTCAAAGTTCTCTTGTTCAGAATAGGCTCCCCAACTTCCACTCGCCACTTGATACTGGCTTCCGATCATGATGTAGAGCTGTACGCTGGATGTCTGAAAAATATGATGCTCAAACGGATTTTCTGCCGGGGGCCACGAACACACTACGACTTCTGGCGCATACCGCTCAAGGGCAGAGACCGCATCGCATTTCACTACGTCAGAGGGATACTTTATCCGGTGGCCCCAACTGTAATCATCGGTTGCGGTAACCTTCACTCCACATCCCTTTAAGAAGCGTGTCAGAGTTCCGTCGCCCGCACCTATTTCCAGCGTTTTTCTAGGGCCGATCAGCTTTGCAAGAGTCCTGACGAAATCGCGACTGTAAAAACAGTAAATCCCCTTAGACGATACCAACGGCATCAGAAGCTCCCGCTGGCCCAACAAGGGCCAGATCAGCCTGAATAGTCGCAAGCTGACCATCTTCCGTTCCAACCCGCGGGAGAATAGCAGCCACTGAGCAAGCCCCCCGTTCCAGAAGTTGAAGCGCACTTTTCCTCTGGCATTTCCGCTTGCCAACGACAAACTGCAGTCCTTCACGGCCAAGCAAATCATCTGATATCGAACCTGCCTGTATGTCGCCTCCCACATGGCCTTTGTTAGCACCTCTTGCCGAAAACCCTTACGATGCCGTGGCCACTCGGGCGGATTCTCTGTCAGTCGCCTCAAATCCTCGGGACTGCCTGTTGTAATCACTTCGTTCAATTGCTGCTGGGCGATTTCCCATTGTTCTGGAAACTCATTACAGAGATCCATCAGTTTGGGTCTGGTTGCCAACCAGCGGACGATATCTTGGGGCGTCTTCATCATCTATAGACGTGAACATACATATCCCGGGCCGTCTGCCAAGCATTCCATCGATCAGCCGGCGGCGCTCAGGTCAGTTCTGTTCCAGCCCCCAGATCAGATGAGAGTCAATCAATAGTTGGTAATAACTCCTGATCGCCGAAGTCTTGGCTCCCAATGCCCCTTGCTGGGCAGTGGCGGCTTGGCGTTGGGTAAGCAACAGTCCTTGCAAATCGCCCTCACCCAACAAGTAGGCTCGCTGCATCAGACGCGCGTTCTCACGCATGGAGTTCGCGCTTTCCTCTGCCAGTAGCATGCCATCGTAGTTGCTTTGCACAGTGATGATCGATGAATCGATTTCGGCGCCGATCTGCCTCCGAATAGCCTCAAGTTCCTGGCGTTTGGCCTCCGCCACATGCGTCGCTTGGATAGCCCTCTCGCTGCGGGACCCACTCGGGATCGGGATGCTGATCGATACGCCGACGAGTCGCTCCCTGCCGCGCGCCTCGGATCCACTGAAGACCCCAAGAGTGGGGTCTGGCGTCCGTTCGGCTCTGCTGCGCTGTGCTTGTGCATCTGCGCTTCGCCATGCGGCCTCGGCAGCCTTAAACCGGTCACTTTGCTCGCGAATTCGGGCTTGTAAATAACCAGAATCCTGCGCCAGCGCGGAGATGTTGGGGAAATTGGAGAACTGTCCATCAAAACCTGGGAAGCGGCTATGCAGTTGTGTCCATGTCAATGAAGCACCAAGCTTGGCTTCGTTGGTCTGTCGACGCTGTTCCGCCAACTCGGACTGCGCCAGGCTCACATCGAGCTTGGCGGCATCACCGGCTTTCGCACGCTTCTGTACGGCAGAAAGATTTTCTACCGCAAACTGCTGCATGCTCTTGCTGAGTTCATAGTTGGCATTGGCCTGCAACCAGGCCATCCATAACTCCAGTAGATCGCGCGCAGCCTCGTGCATGGCTTCGCCGTAGCGCGCCTCGGCTTCATCCACCGTCGCCTGACCAAGTTTGCGGTCTGCCGACGCCTTGGCGGGCAGGCGGATCGTGCGCTCCAGAGCGACGTTCCACTCATTCGAGTTCGCTTCGTTTTCGACACGACGGCGCTGGCCGGTAGCGCGCGCCGTCCATTCATAGGGCGATGCGTCAAGAATATTGGATTCTCGACGTGCCGCATCCAGCGTGGCCCGCGCAGCAGCAACGGAGGGATCCTGTTCCAACAGGGGGCGCGCAACCAGCGCCGGGATCGGACCGTCCGGTATGCCGGGGGAGCTTTGGGCTTGCGCGAACAACGGCAGAAAGAGCGCTGTCAGTAAAGTGCTACGAAGATTCATGCAAATTCTCCTTGTTCGAACACGGCCGTCACCCAGTAGCGCAGCCCCGAACGAGCAAATGTGTTTTTCAGACCGGAGAGCAACTTATCTTTGGCTTGCTCAGTGCAGAGGATTTGAACTTGCGTCATGACCGCACGCCCCAGAACTTGTTCGGACGCGGACAGGCGTTCCCGCTCAACCCCGTGTGCTGCCACGGTTACGCTGGTAAACACAGCGACGTCAGGCGCGACGAGCAATGAATCCAGCAATTGCTCTTCAAGATTGCGTGGACATAAGATAGTGATGATGGAATCAGACATGCTTGATCTCCTGGCTGGGTTCTTTGTCGGCGCCAGCGAACTTAAGATAGAGGATAGGCAATAGCATCAGGGTCAATGCGGTTGCAGTAATTAGGCCACCAATGACCACGATGGCCAGCGGGCGCTGGATCTCGGATCCGGGACCGCTTGCGAACAGCAGCGGAATCAGGCCAAACGCCGTGATGGACGCGGTCATCATCACAGGCCGCAAACGTCGCTTGGCACCGGTGACTACGACTTCGCGCAACGGCATTCCCTCATGTCGCAGCTGATTGAAATAGCCCACGAGAACGACACCGTTGAGCACCGTAATCCCGAGTAAGGCGATGAAGCCCACCGAAGCAGGAACAGACAGGTACTCACCGGTCAGCCACAAGGCCACGATGCCACCCACAAGCGCGAACGGAATGATGCTGAGAATAAGCAGTGCCTGCCTGATCGACCCGAAAGTGGCAAACAGCAGTACGAAGATCAATCCCAGCGAAATGGGCACTACTACGCCCAAACGGGCCGCAGCACGTTGCTGGTTTTCAAACTGCCCACCCCAGCTCATACGATAGCCGGTTGGCAATTTCAGCTTCTGCGCCACTTTGGCTTGCGCTTCTTGCACGAAGCCCACCAGGTCGCGGCCGCTGACGTTGGCGATAACAACACTGTAGCGGCTACCCATCTCCCGGTCGATTTTGACTGGTCCAGCCGCGCGCTCCAGAGTCGCAATACTGGACAGAGGAACCGTCATACCATCTTTTCCAGTGATACGAACTGCCGAAAACTCGGCAGGTGACAGCCGAATCGATTCAGAAGCACGTAACAGGATGGGGGTACGACGGTTGCCTTCGATCACCGTGCCTGTCTGCTGGCCCTCGATCTGCACCCGCAGCGCATCCTGGACGTCTTCCACCGAGAGGCCCAAGCGGCCTGCCTGCATACGGTCGACGATCACCCGCATGTATTGCACCCCATCGTTTTGAACCGTATATACGTCCTGATTGCCGGAGATGGTCTTGAGCACTTGTTCAACCTGGGTCGCGTATGAGTTGAGCTGTTCAAGGTCGGGGCCGAATATTTTGACCGCAATGTCGCCCCGTACGCCAATGATCATCTCGGAGACGCGCATTTCGATAGGCTGGGTAAAACTGTAAGAGATGCCAGGCAGGGTATCCAGGACCTTGCGAATTTCTGCCAGCAACTCGTCCTTTGTCTTCATGCGCCACTCACTCTGCGGCTTAAGCAGCAGATAAGTGTCGGTCTGATTAAGACCCATTGGATCCAAGCCAATCTCATCGGAACCGGCGCGCGCCACCACTCCCGTCACCTCCGGGATCTCTTTCATCAGTGCCTGATGAATCTTCAAGTCAATTGCTGCGCTTTCCTCCAGGCTCACGGAGGGGAGTTTTTCAATGCCGACAATCAAGCTCCCCTCATCCATGGTCGGCATGAATGTCTTGCCTACCTGCGTGTAGAGCACGCCAGCCAGCGCCAACATCAGGACTGCGCCAATCGATACCACCCGCTGATGTCTAAGTACCCATTCAAGCAAAGGGGAATATGCTTGCAGCAGCTTACGCGGCAGCCAAGGTTCTTCATGGCTGACATTCTTGATGAGATAAGATGCGATGACGGGAATGACGGTGAAGGAAAGCAGCAGGGAGCCGGCCAACGCGAAAACGATAGCCATTGCCACCGGCGCGAAAAACTTGCCCTCCAGATCCTGCAAAGTCAGCAACGGCAAAAATACGGTGATGATGATCAGGATTCCAGATGTCACGGGCACTGCAACTTCCTTTACGGCCCGATATACGATATGCAATCTGGGAAGTTTTCCGTCACTCTTGTCGTCGGCCAGCCGCTGCACGATGTTTTCAGTTACCACCACTGCTGCATCCACCAGCATACCGATCGCAATCGTCAGCCCTCCCAGGCTCATAAGGTTGGCCGACATGTCAAAGCTGCGCATGAGGATGAATGTGATAAGAGCCGCGAGCGGTAGTACTAAAGCGACGGTTACTGCTGCCCGCACGTTGCCGAGGAACAGTCCGAGCAGTACCAGAACCAAAATGGTCGCTTCCAGCAGTGCACGAGAAACCGCACCTACCGCCTTATCAACCAACGAGGCCCGATCATAAAAGACATCGAGCGTTACCCCTTTGGGTAAAGTCGACTGGATCTCTTCAAGCTTCTTTTTGACTCCTTCGACTACCTTTTGTGCATTGGCGCCGGCCAACCCCAATACCAGCCCTTGCACCGCCTCGCCTTGTCCGCTCTTGGTGACCACACCATTGCGTGTCATCGTTCCGACACGAACTTCGGCCAATGAACCGACACGCACGGGCGAGCGGTCCTTAACGGTGACGACAACGGAACGCAGGTCATCCAGATTCTGGATACTGCCTTCGGTTCGGACCAGGAGAACCTCGCCACCTTCAGACAGGCGTCCGGCACCATCATTCATGTTATTACTGCGCAATGCATCTTTCAGTTGCGCCATCGTGATACCGGCGCTGGCAAGTTTGAGTGGATCGGGGATGATCTCGAACGAACGGACCATTCCACCCAATGAATTTACATCCGCTACGCCTGGGACCGTACGCAACGCGGGACGAATTACCCAATCGAGCAAACTGCGCTTGTCCGCCAGACTCATTCCATCCGCTTCGATGGTGAACATAAACATTTCACCTAATGGTGTTGTCACGGGGGCCATGCCGCCGCTGATTCCCTGAGGAAGCAACTCTGCGATCCCGGCAAGGCGCTCGTTAACCTGCTGGCGTGCCCAATAGCGGTCGGTTCCATCTTCGAAGTCGATCGTGACATCGACCAGTCCGTACTTGGTCACCGAGCGCAGGATCTTGGTCTTGGGAATGCCAAGCATTTCCACCTCGATCGGTACTGCAATACGGCTCTCGACCTCTTCGGGGGTCATGCCGGGCGCTTTCATGATTACCTTGACCTGCGTACTGGATACATCGGGGAATGCATCGATCGGCAGTTGGGTGAACGCAAACCATCCGGCTCCGGCAAGCATAAGTGCCCCTAGCAACACGAACAGTCGCTGGGATAGGGAGAACTGGATAAGTCGGGCGAGCATTATTTCCCTCCCTTGTCATCCAACCACGCGCCTTTCAGGGCAACGATGCCGCTAGTGGCAATTTTTTCATTGGGTTGCAGCGCGCCCAGGATACGCAGACGCTGAGCTGCGCTAGCTTGCACCTTAACCGGACGGGCGTCGAATCCTTTTGCCGTGCGCACGAAGACAACCGCATAATCCCCGTCGTACGCGATGGCGGATAGCGGAACATCCCAGCTACCGGGTGTTTTCTCAGGCATCAGCTCCATGGTCACGAATTGGCCGGGCAGCAGCGCTCCCTGGCCGCCCTCCAGAGAGGCGCGCAAGGTCACGCTCTGGCTGCCCGCGGCCACGCTGGTGCCAACGCTAAGGAGTTTGCCCTTGACATTGATGCCTTTGACCTTCACCGGCGTCCCGGCACGCCAAGTGGCTGCATCCGAAGCAGAAACATGGATATCTGCTGTCAATACGTCAGCCTGTGTCAGGCGCATCAGCGGCGTACTGGCATCAACACGCTGCCCAAGTTTGACCTCGATATCAGTCACGATACCGCCCTTGGCGGCGCGTAGAATGAAACCATCCTCGACCGTGCCGGCGGTGCCCAGCCTGTCCATAAAACCTGCCATACGGAGAGCTGCTTTGACCTGGAACAGGGCCGCCTCACTCTCCTGCAGCGCGGCTTGCGACTCCTGCACCCGGCGCTGGGCAATGATGCCTTCATCAAAGAGCGCCTTCTCTCGCTGAGCATTTTGCGCGGCCAGGCTGTACTTTGCATTCGCTGTCATCAACTGCATCTGCAACTGACTAAAGTCCGGACTCACGACGCGCAGTAGCGGCGCACCTTGCTTCACGGTCTCGTTATGACGTACAAGAATCTGCGATACCATGCCGGCCAGCGGAGAACTAATGATTTGCTCGCGATCAGGCGGCACGGTGATTTGGGCGGGATACTGTACTGCCAGCGCTTCGGATTGCTGATCGAGCCGCACGAGCTGAATACCCAGTGCCTTAATCTGTTGATCGGTGATGGAGAATGATTTTGGCCTGTCGGCTGCATGGGCCGACAATGCTTGGAAGATGAGAATGGCAAGAGCAAGTCGCCCGACGAAAGCAGGTGTTTTCATATGGATGTCCTGATCTCCATCCGTCCGGGCAACACAAGGCAGCCCAGAGGCAGACGGATTAGTTCACTGCGAGAAATGTTGAGACGCGATGCAGCGATGGCCGAGCTGACGAAGACAGCCCCCGAACGGCGGGTCACTCCAAGTCGCCAGGATTACTGACGCAAAAAAATGGCGAAGGAATTAGATCGACGAACGTCGAGGGGGCCGGAATGGCGCAGGAAATACCGACTCCGGAACACGGGAAGCCAGTAAGGAAAAGATCAGGATGGTAGCTAACGCCCATACCTGCAGTGTCGCAGACATGGAGGCAGGAAGGGGCTGCCCGTGATCCGCAGCATGCAGCAATTGATGTTCTGCGCCGGTGAGAATGCCATGATCATCTTCGTCGGCATGCTGATCCATCAAGGAAACAAGTTTCCCATTCAGGGTGTGATCCAGATCATGATGAAGCCATTGCGTGCGCAAGTGCGCAATGCCAATGTTCGCAATAAAAATCGCGAGCATTAGTAAAGCAACACGTCGGCAGATGGTTCTTTTCATAAAATTGGATAAAGCACATTTTAAGTGCTGAATATTTCAAATTATCCGTTAAGGCCTGCTAGTTCTCAACCGTTATCAGGGGTAGAAAACATCCTTAATTTAATCCATTAGGATGTATTGCAACAAAAAATACAGGCTGAAGCATAGCACCAGCACAATGGTGATATAAGCGATTATCTTGAGCCATGTCATGGATGAGGCCAGTCACGATGATAGTCATCGATGACGTAATGGTGGCAATGACGCTTTCCGCCCCCAGCGAGATGCACATGCTCTTCATCTAAATCTGCATGCTCGTGCTCTATTTGCTCAGGATCAACAGCGGGCCATAGTTTTGCAGCGGCAATTACAGCCACTAGGGCAATCAAACCAAGGACGACAAATGTTAGCGACAAGCCGATACGCGCTCCGAGCCAGCCCGCAACCGGATAAGTAACTAGCCAGCAAGCGTGCGACAGTGCGAATTGCGCGGCAAACAGAGACGGCCGATCTTCCGCTGACGAGGATCGACGTAACAGTCGCCCGGACGGTGTCTGCGTCAAGGAGTAACCGATACCCAGCAACCCCCACAGTACTAGCATCCAATGATACGAGTCTACTGTACTACCCGCGAATAGGCCGATTATCAGTACCGAAGCACCGGATAACATCGCAGTACGATCAGAAATGCTTTTTAGGAGGCCCGGCAAGATAAAAGCGGCCGCCATCGAGCCTCCACCAAAAGCGGCGAGAGCCCAAGCAGTTTGCGTCTGCGTCAACCCGAACCTGGCCTGGACGTACACCACGGTGTTGACAATCACCATCGCGCTCGCCGCAGCAACAGCTAGATTGAGTGCCAGAAGGCCACGCAATCGGGGCGTAGCCAGGTAAGTCCGGAGGCCCTTGGTCGTGCGATCGTAGATGCCGCGGGGTGGTGATAGCTTTGCTTTTGGCAACACGACGGAGACCACTAGCAAAGCGGATCCGATGAATCCGATTGAAGTTCCCGCAAACAACATGTGAAAACTGATCACGCTCACTAGTGCAGCCGCTAGCATCGGACTGACGACACTTTCCAAGTCATAGGCCAGGCGCGACAGTGACAAGGCCTTGGTGTATTCGTCCTCCTCCGGCAACACATCAGGAATGGTGGCCTGGAAAGTCGGAGTGAAGGCAGCCGATGCCGACTGGAGCACAAAGATCAGGATGTATATCTGCCAAATCTGTGTAACGAATGGCAGCGAAATGGCCACAGCGGCGCGAATGAGATCAAGGGTCACCAAGGTAGTGCGTCGCGGCAGGCGTTCGGAAAACGCGGACGCGATCGGCGCCACGCCAATGTAGGCGATCATCTTGATCGCCAATGCAGTCCCGAGTACCGTGCCGGCTTTATCTCCTGCGAGGTCAAAAGCCAACAAGCCCAACGCAACTGTGGCAAGTCCCGTACCCACCAGCGCAATCACTTGCGCCAAGAATAAGTGGCGGTAACTGCGGTTTCGAAATACGGAAAACATGGTATTTCCTTCTTTAAGCCGGCAGTGCAATCCAGCCGTGATAGAACACATACAAGCCCACCATAATAATGACTGCGCTGGAGAAGTAAGGCGCCTTGCGGGCAAATGTACCGAAACCCGACCAGCGCTTGCTGACATGACGGATGCTCAGGGCTGCCACGATACCCGAGGCCACCATGGTCAGCGCCAGACCGATACTGAAGCACAGCACCAGGCCTGCGCCCAAGGAAACCTTCTTCAGCTGTAGGCACAGCAGCAGCACGGTAATAGCCGCCGGACACGGGATCAGGCCGCCGGTCAGGCCGAACATGACGATCTGGCCGGTGCTGATGTCCCTATTAGCGAACCGCCGCTTGATGTCGTTCGCGTGGGCTTGCTCGTGAGCATCCTGGTACGTCCCATCCGATACGTCCAGTCCATCATCGCCATGATCGTGGTGGTGATGCTCTTCATATTGGACGTCATAAATGTGGAAGTGACCGCCGTGCGACAGAAACACTTGTGCTTTGAACTCATGCGGCTCGGGAATCTCATCGATCGACTCCAGAAATGCTCCCTTGTCGACAAACTTGAAGGTCTGTTCGGTGCCATCTGGGCGAGTTGTGTGAATCTCGACGCCAGCGGCTGGCCAGCGATGCATGCCGTGCTCGGTCGATAACCGGAAGCGCGGCGGCACATTCTCTTCGAAGATATCGACACGCAGCATGCCATGGCCGGTATTGATCCACTTGGTCTCGTCGTGATGATGGCCATGCACCTCTTCACGTGCCTGCTGCCAAGTTCGGTACGCCATCCAAAGCGCCACGCCGATGATCAGTACGCCGGAGGCGACCTGGAAGTAAGGCTCCGACGATTCCGCGCTCCACTGACTGCCGAAGTACATGCCGGCTAAGGCGACCAGCCACACCACGGCCGTATGCGACAGCGTGGCAGAGATGCCCAACAGCACCGCCTGCGAGACGGTGCCGCGAATGGCCACAATGAAAGCAGCCATCATGGTTTTGGAGTGCCCTGGTTCCAGGCCGTGCAGCGCGCCCAGGAGAATAGCGCTGGGGATGAACAGCCAGATGTTGCCGGCGCCTTGCTGGAGCAGGCCTGCGATATCGATCATGGAGGTGCCTCAGAGGTATTTGGTGATTTCTTTGAATTCGCGTACCGCCTCGGCGGCGTCCTGGCCGTCTGACTGCATGGCGTGATCCAGGCAATGGCTGATGTGGTCGTGGATCAGAGTGCGCTTGGCATTGCCGACAGCGCTTTCGACGGCCTGCAACTGCTGGGCGACATCCAGGCAACTGCGTCCTGTTTCCATCATGGCAATAATGCTGCGCAGATGGCCTTCGGCCCGCTTCAGGCGTTTGATGATGTCGGAATGGGAGGCGTGGGTGCTCATCGCATATTTATCCTATCGGGGGGGATAGGATATCACGATTGCTAATCAGCACGATAGCAATGCCCTTAAAGTTAACTTTGTAATTTTCGTTACATGGTGTAGAGTTTTATACATGAATACTACATCGACACACTGGCACCTCCTCATTGCCAGCCTTCCCACCACCGGCGCCACCGCCCGCATGCGCCTTTGGCGGGCCATCAAGGCCCTGGGGTGCGTCCCGTTGCGCGACGGCGCCTATCTCCTTCCCGAACGCCCCGGGCATGCCGACACCTTGGCCGAACTGGTCGACCAAACCAATGCCGAAGGCGGCGAAGCCTGGCTAGTGAAGGTGGTTCCCCGGAACGCAGACGATGAACAGGCCTTCCTGGCACGGTTTGATCGTGCCAAGGAATATGGCGAATTTCTGGAAATGGTGGTGGAGGCCAAGAAGTCGCTGATGTCGCAAGCCACGGCGGATATCGCCAAGACGCTCAAGAAGCTGGCCAAGGAACGTGAAGCGATCGAGCGCATCGATTTTTTCCCCAATGAAGCGGCCCTGGCCGCCAATGCTGCCTGGGCCGATTTCGCCGAGAAGGCCGATGCGATCTTGTCGCCTGGCGAGCCGCAGCCGCAAGAACGGGACATTCCCTACTTGCAAATTCAGGATTACCAAAGGCGTACCTGGGCGACGCGACGCCATTTATGGGTGGATCGGGTGGCTAGCGCGTGGCTGATCCAGCGCTTCATCGATTCCAAGGCGGCCTTTTTGTGGCTGGACAGTCCTGCCAATTGCCCTGTGGATGCCTTGGGCTTCGATTTTAACGACGCCACGTTCACCCACGTTGGTAACAAGGTGACGTTTGAAGTGCTGGTCGCCAGCTTCCAACTCCCCTCGACGCCAGGCATGGCCAAACTGGCCGCCCTGGTGCATGCGCTCGATGCCGGTGGCGAGGCGCCGGCGGAAGCGGCCGGGTTCGAAGCGATCCTGACCGGTGCGCGTGCCCGTTTGGCCGACGATGATGCGTTTTTGGCGGAAGTCGGTTCCATCCTCGATTCTCTCTACGCTCATTGCAACAAGGAAACGCCATGAGTGCCATCGCAGAAAAAATACCGTACACCCTCTGGCAAATGGCGCTCTACATGCTGCGCCTGGGCACCCTAGGATTTGGCGGCCCGGTGGCCTTGGTCGGCTACATGCACCGCGACCTGGTCGAAGAGCGCAAGTGGATCAGCGATGCCGACTACAAGGAAGGGCTCGCCTTAGCGCAATTGGCACCGGGGCCGCTAGCGGCCCAACTGGAAATTTACCTGGGCTACGTCCACTACCGCATCTGGGGTGCCACCATCGCCGGACTCGCCTTCGTTCTGCCGTCGTTCTTCATGGTCGTGGCGCTGGGTTGGGCCTACATGCATTTTGGCGGCCTTAGCTGGATGCAAGCTGTGTTCTATGGGGGGTCGGTTCAGAAAACGGAAAATAAAGCACGCTAAGCCGTTGCCCGACATCCCAAAGGACGATGGCCCGGCTCAGTGAGAGCTAAGTCCGCCTGCGTACCTTCTCCACTGTGCAAATCCCTGCACTCTTTTGGAGAAGCATCATGTACCGCTACACCAGACTTTCCCTTCTAGCCGTCGCCATCGCTACAACCGGCGCGGTCGCCTACGCCGCCAATGGCGGTATGGGAAACGACGCAATGGCTATCGCCAAGGCCAAGATTCCGCTCACTCAGGCGGTCACCGTTGCCGAGCAGCACGCCAATGGCAAGGCGTCACGCGCCGAGTACGAGAACTCGAAGCAAGGCTGGGTCTATGACGTCGAAGTCGTCAGCGGGGCCAAGGTCTTCGATGTCCGGGTCGATGCCAACAAGGGCACGGTCATCTCGTCCGCCGAGGACAAGGCGGATCACGATGACGACCACGACAAGCGTGACTGAATTCCCGACAGCATGGCTGGATCGCCCACGTGTGAGGCGATCCAGCCCGGAGACCCTATGGAATCACTCAACCAAACATTGTTTCTCTGGCTTAACGCACCGGAGCACCCCAGCGCTTTGGCGCTGACGCTCGCCGTCTTTTTTGCCGAGCGGCTTATCTGGGCGATGCCGCTCGTGATAGGTATCGGCTGGCCGACTACACCGGCCCAAGCGAGCGGCGACGACAGTTCGAGCGGGAACTGATGTGACGCCAGCGCCGCGCTGGCCGCTGCATCCGGCTCCCAGAGAAGGCGAAGCCTTGTCTTCGTGGCTCAACCGCGTGGCCCTTTGCTATCACATGGAAGTGTCCGAGCTGCTGGAGCACGATCTTGGTCACGGCCAGGCTGATGACATGGATACCGCGCCACCACAGTCGCTGCTGACAATGCTCTCCCGGCGGAGCGGCATCGAGCTGGATCGGCTGCGTTGCATGAGTTTCGCCGGCTGGGTGCCTTGGTTACTGGACAGCCTTGATGATCAGATTCCTGACGCTTTAGAAACCTATACGTTCCAGCTCTCGGTGTTGCTGCCGAAACTCCGCCGTAGGACGCGATCTATCACGAGCTGGCGCGCCTGGCTGCCCAGCCAGCCATTACATCGCGCCTGTCCACTCTGCCTGAACGATCCGGCAAACCAAGCCGTATTACTTGCGTGGAAGCTGCCCCTGATGCTGAGCTGCCCGCTGCATGGGTGCTGGCTGGAATCGTATTGGGGCGTGCCTGGGCGGTTTCTCGGCTGGGAAAACGCCGACGCCGACCCACGCACGGCCAGCGACGCGATTGCGACGATGGACCGGCGTACCTGGCAGGCACTGACGACCGGCCATGTTGAGCTGCCGCGCCGACGCATCCACGCCGGATTGTGGTTTCGGCTGCTACGCACGCTGCTTGATGAGCTGAACACCCCGCTTTCGGCGTGCGGAACCTACGCGGGGTATCTCCGCCTGATCTGGGAACGCTGTGGGTATCCGCTGCGTGCTGGGCAAAGTCTGTGGCGACCGTATGAAACCCTGATCCTAGCAGTAGGGTTGCAGATGCTGGAGGCTGCGGCAACGGCAATCAGCTTGATCGAAGTGAGGGATATAAGCCCGCCTGGCGAGCATGCAAAGCTATTCTGGTCCGAGCCCCAAACCGAGTTCACCAGTGGCCTGCCGGCGAAAGCGCCGAAGCCCGAACCCGTCAATCACTGGCAACGTGCAGTCCAGGCCATCGATGAAGCCATCATTGAAGCGCGGCACAACCCCGAGACGGCACGCTCGCTGTTCGCGTTGGCTTCCTATGGTCGGCGCGACCCAGCTTCCCTGGAACGGTTGCGAGCCACCTTCGTGAAGGAAGGCATCCCGCCGGAATTCCTGTCACATTATGAGCCTGATGGACCCTTTGCATGCCTTAGACAGAATGACGGGTTAAGTGACAAATTTTAACGGCCTGAGCTTTCCGGCGCACACTGTCACATAATCGAACGTATATGTGACAGGTGCAATATGCTGATTGGCTACATGCGGGTGTCGAAGGCGGATGGTTCCCAGGCGACCGACTTGCAGCGCGACGCGCTGGTTGCTGCCGGCGTCGATCCGGCCCACCTCTATGAAGACCAGGCGTCCGGCAAGCGCGAGGACCGCCCCGGCCTGGTAAGTTGCCTGAAGGCGCTACGGCCCGGCGACACGCTGGTCGTGTGGAAGCTGGATCGCCTCGGACGTGACCTGCGCCACCTGATCAACACCGTGCACGATCTGACCGGGCGCGGCATCGGGTTAAAGGTACTGACCGGCCACGGCGCGGCCATCGACACCACGACCGCCGCCGGCAAGCTGGTCTTTGGCATCTTCGCAGCACTGGCCGAGTTCGAGCGTGAACTGATCGCCGAACGGACCATCGCGGGGCTGGCGTCGGCGCGGGCGCGCGGCAGGAAGGGCGGGCACCGCAGCCAAGCTGCGCCTGGCGATGGCAGCGATGGGGCAGCCGGAAACCAAGGTCGGCGATCTGTGTCAGGAACTCGGCATCACGCGGCAGACCCTGTACCGGCACATCTCGCCGCAAGGCGAGCTGCGCCCGGATGGGGAGAGGCTGCTCTCCAGGGCCTGACAAACTGAAAGCGTGTTACACCAAGGCGTGTAGCCCTTGGTAACCTACGTACAGCCCAACCAGAACAATCAACCCGCCAGAGAAATAAGGAGCCTTGCGGGCAAATTCGCCGAAACCACTCCAGCGCTTGGACACGTGTTTGACGCTCAGCGCGGCAAGGGCGCCGGAAGCTACCATCGTCAGAGCCAGACCGATGCTAAAGCACAGAACAAGGGTCGCACCCAGCGCGATCTTCTTCAATTGCAAGCAGAGTAGCAGCACGGTGATCGACGCCGGGCAGGGAATCAGCCCACCCGTCAGGCCGAAGACGATGATTTGTCCTGTGGTCACTTCGCGGCCGGCAAAACGGCGGCGAATGTCGTTGGCGTGGGCCAGCTCATGCGGGTCTTGGTAGCCCGGTGCCGATACATCCAGCCCTTCGTAGTCCTTGATGGCGTGGTGATGGTCATCGTGCTCGACGAATTCGACGTCGTAGTCATGACTGTGGTGGTCATGGCCCAGCTTCAAACGGGCGACGAACTCGTGCGGCTCGGGAATCTCCTGCCCTGATTCGACGAAACCATCACGCTGCACGAAAGTGAAGGTCTGGCGGCTGCCGTCCGGACGCTCCGTCTCGATTTTTACCTGGTCAGCCGCCCACACATGGCCATGCTTGCTTTCGCGGTACAGGCGAAAGCGCGGCGGAACATCCTTTTCAAACACTTCCAGACGCACTACGCCATGGCCGGTGTCGATGTGCTTGGCTTCATCGTGGTGGTGATCGTGGTCATGGCTGTGGTCGTGGAAGCACGCACGTTGGGCACGCCATGTACGCCAGATCATCCAGGCCGCGACGCCGATGATCAGCACAGCCGAAACGACCTGGAAATAAGGCTCGGTCGCCTCGGCGTTCCAGTTGCGGCCGAAATACAGTCCAGCCATCGCAACAGCCCACACCACGGCCGTGTGCGAGAGGGTCTCCGTGGGATTGAACTTATTCAGTCATCGGACCCAAGGTGCCGAGCCAGGCGACCAACGCCAGAATCAGGAACGCGCAACAGGTTTCGACGAAAAGGCTTCTGCGTAGAGCAGCAATCGCCGTGGCGTGTTCTCCCGAAACTTGGACTCGTTCCAACAACGGGCTCAAGCGGTAGCGATTCGCGGCAGCCAGAGCCAGCATCAAGCCGAACAGGCCGAGCTTGGCGATTAATAGTTGCCCGTAGGGAGAAGAGAAAAGCCCTGTAATGGTGGGGCCCACAATCAGCCAGTAGTTCAGCGCACCGGTGATCACCAACGATCC
>NZ_MUXB01000188.1:0-1403 GCF_001994935.1 Herbaspirillum sp. VT-16-41 | reverse complement strand
GATGAGGTGCCCGTCGTCGAGCCATTCGGGCTGCAGCACCGAGGTGCCGGTGTCCCCGGCGATCACCTCACCGCTGCCGGCGCTGCCGCTGATCAGCGGCGCGACGTGCAGCTCGGTGCCGTCCCACAGCATCTGCGGATGCTCCCAGCTGATCCACGCCACGTGGGTGCCGTCGGGGCTGAGTCGCGGGAAGGCTACGAACCGGGAGGCGGGCGTGACGCGGCGGATGGCCGAAGGGTCCTCGGCGCCGGAGCCGTCCAGGGGCACCGCGGCGATGTAGCGCTCGATGTGCGGGGCGCCGTCCTCCCCCGTGCGGGGGCCGTCCGCGCCACCGGTGTGGTCCTCGCACACCCACCACACCTCCACGGTGCCGTCGGCGAGCGTCAGCAATGATACTACGTATAAACAAGCATTGGAAAGAAGTAAAATAGTAGTTAAGGCGTTAGAAGCTGCTAGACTTAAACTCAATCCATAATACATATGAGATGTCTGTTAGAAAAGAAATGACAGACATCTTTTTTGGTAATAAAACATTTAATTGAAGGTTGTAAAATAGTAAATAAACTGTACGGAAAGACAAGCTTTAATAAGGAGATTATGAAATGAAAAAATTATCATTTATTGTTTTATTTTTTGCAATGATAAGCTTAGTTGCTTGCTCTAATACGGAGACTGAAAAAAGTGAGGATGCTAATAAACAAAGTGACGAGTTAATTCTTGCAGTTGGAAGTGAGCCGGAAGAGGGATTTGACCCTACTACAGGGTGGGGGAGGCTGGCGCTCTGGCTGTGGGGGGTGAAGGCGTGTTGTTTTTTCAAGCAGAAGACGGCATACGAGGCAGCTCGGCGTACTCCTCGGCGCCGGCCACCAGGGTGCCTTCCCAGTCTCCGTCGCGGGCCAGGTCGCGCATCTCGTCCTGCACGTTCTCGAAGCCGCCCGCGGATAGCTTCACGTCCTCACCGCCAGATCGGAAGAGCGTCGGAACAACACCTCCGACCCACCCACCGACGCTGCATCGAACAGCACGGACATGGCAAAGCCGAACAGCATGAACAGGTAGACGAACTCCACTACCAGCATGCGGCTGACGATGATGGAAACCAGCGACAGAATCGAGAACCAAATCAGCGTCCGGCGCTCGCCCAGTTTCAGGGTGATAAAACCGCCAAGCACGCGGCCAATGGTAAACAGCCCGGCAAACGAGGAAATAACATAAGCGGCTTTCGCGGCCTTACCGGCGGCGTCCAGGTCTGCGATATCGAGTGCGGCGTAGAAGATCGGGAAGAAGTTCAGGAACGCCGCTTCGGCTGCCACATAGAACAGCAGGAAGGCGATCACGACCATGATGCGTTTCTGGGTCAGCAGCTCGATAAAGTCGCTCAGCTTCATGCTGGACTGGGCATT
>NZ_MUXB01000244.1:0-388 GCF_001994935.1 Herbaspirillum sp. VT-16-41 | reverse complement strand
GGCAACGGCCATTTTAGCGAGAGGGATACGGGCATCAGCGGCAGCCAGGGCGGCGGCGCGGAAGATCTTGTCAACTTGCTCTTGAGTAAAGTTGGCATATTCACGCTGGGCTTTCTTCACGCGTTCAACGAGTGCGTTAAGTTCAGCGACATTAGTAACAGCCATAATGCTCTCCTGATAATGTTAAACTCTTTTAGTAAACCAGCTGTCCGAAACGACAGTATAGACAGACCGGGTGCAGGTTGCGTAAATTACAGAAAAACAAGTAGTTAACGCCTTGCCCAACCTAACTGATTTACTGAAAGAGCCTCAACGAAACATCATTCAAACTGATGGTTCTACTCCCTGACGACGTCTCCAAGAGTACTCACTTCTGAGTACCGATTAC
>NZ_MUXB01000159.1:0-1733 GCF_001994935.1 Herbaspirillum sp. VT-16-41 | reverse complement strand
GGGGTTTGGCGGGACTGATCCAAACGTGATGGATACCATTGGATATAATACTAGTAAAGGTGCTGTAATGACTTTTACAAAGGATTTAGCCGTTAAATGGGGACCTCACAACATTAATGTAAATGCGATTGCTCCAGGTTTCTTTCCTACGAAAATGTCAAAGGGTTTATTAGAAAAGGGTGGAGATAAAATTCTAGCTGGAACACCATTAAATAGATTCGGTAGTGATGAAGATATGAAAGGTGCAGCCCTTTTTCTGGCATCAACAGCATCAGATTTTGTAACAGGGGATATTCTAAGAGTTGACGGTGGTTCTAGCGCCTATGCTTAGTGAACTTCTATAGACGTTGTGGTACATTATAATAAGAAAAGCGCAAGCGCCCATTTAGCGAAGTACGAAGGTGAAGGAAGTCTCACTAGTCGCTGGGCGCTGTCGCTAGACATTAATGTACAAAAATCTTATGCAGTGAGGAACGATTGTGATGAAGAGGAAAATTACAGAAGTAAGTATCAAACTATTTGAAGGACCGATCGGCAGCAGGGAGGAGAAGGCGAAGGCGGCGGCGCTGATGACGCCGGCCTGGCTGGTCATGAACTGCACGAACATCAGCAGCACCAGCCATGCCATCCAGCCGCGCTTGGCGATCCGCGGCGGTACGTCGTTGTACCCGGAGACCGCGACGCGGCCGGTGGAGATGGAAGGTGCGGGGCGGGTCCTGGATGTCGGCCGGGTCCAGCTTGTACGGGTCACGGATCCGGGCGGTGTCCAGCACCGGCTCGTAGGGAGTGGAGTGCGTCATCGCGTCCGTCCTCGGGGTGTTGCACGGTCTCGGCCGTCGTCGGCCGGTCCCGCGAAGAGTAGTCACGCCCCGCAGGACCGGCCGGTAGGTTCCAGCACGTTGCCAACCGGGAGGCCGATCACACCGGGGTCGTCAACCTAATTGCATCATAATATACATGTACAGACCGTTGTGGATGCTGAAATGTCTAGCTCCAGCGCTAAAGCCGTAGCGAGACTTCCTTCACCTCTGTGCGATAAGTCTTGCGCTTTTCTTTTATTGATTGTTGTATGTGTTCATTACTTCCAAAAATGGTTTGCCTTTTAGCCATTCTTCACAAGCATCGGCAGATTTATGAATACTTGCCTTAATGGCTTCCTCATCTTCCTTTGGAAATTCTCCAAGTACAAAATCTACAACAGGTATATTGAATTTCGGTCTTCCAATACCTACACGAATTCGCTTGAAGTCTTTTGTCCCTAAGTGATCAATTGTATTCCTTACACCATTGTGTCCACCATAACCACCCTTTTGACGTAATCTAATTTTCCCAGGAGAAAGATCACATCGTGGGCGCCCACATGTTCGACCTCAACAACCGCTCGGTGCTGCACACCTTCGGAGAGGTCGTGGACCCCTGGAGGATCCAGCCCGCACTGGCCAGTGCCGACGCCGCGCTCGGGCACGACCTGGCCTCCGAGCCCCTGCGCTCCACCCCGTGGCTGCACCGCCGTGCCGACGTGGACTACAACGGCTGGTGGATGTGCCTGATCCCCACCGAGACGGTGCGGGCGATCGGACTGAGCCTGCCGGTGTTCATCAAGTGGGACGACGCCGAGTACGGGCTGCGCGCCAAGAAGGCCGGCTACCCGACGGTGTCCCTGCCCGGTGCCGGAGTGTGGCACATGAGCTGGACGGACAAGGACGACCTGGTGGGCTGGCAGGCCTACTTCC
>NZ_MUXB01000186.1:0-2409 GCF_001994935.1 Herbaspirillum sp. VT-16-41 | reverse complement strand
TTTTTACGCTCTATTTGTTTTAAGAACGTCTGGCAGTCTTTCTGATGCTAGTGCAGCTGCATGGTCGATGAACTTAGAATTAAAGAGTCCATTGTCAAAAGACGAGTTCGAGAATCAATTGTACAGTGTTAAAAAATACGGATTTGATTACCGGTACAGCTACAAGAAACAGAAGAAATCAAGAAGAAATGAAAAAGGCCTTACAACTCGTAAGGCGACCAAAGAAACAAATATTCAAGCTATTAAAACCTTGTTGGAGCAAGGTTATAACCTTCACGGAAGTAACAAAGAATTGATCGTTTTGATACTATAATGGAGGAGCGTAAGGTTACTAGACAATTAGAGGATGAAGCACTCACCGTGTGGACCACAAAGCCAGATGAGGAGCGTTTAATTAAGGTTGGATGGTTTCGGAAGGCAAAAGATTGTAATCTGTATGTGATCTACATAGGAACAGAAGAAAAAGTCGCAAAAGCGCCCGTAATACACTCTGGAAGGTCAACCCGGCGCGTGGGTTAATCTGTGTCTGATTCAGGCCAGTAAGCGGGATCTCAATCGGATCTTCCACGCTGCAGAGATTGATCTCAGGCTTATTGCGAGCCTGCAACGCACTGTAGAGGGTGACGGTTTTTCCACTGCCCGTGGGGCCGGTGACCAGTAGCAATCCCTGGGGTTTGTTCAAAGCCTGCTGGAATTGCGCCAGTTGGGAGTGGGTCATTCCTAGCTGATGAAGGTCGAGTGCCTGACTTACCTGATGTAACAACCTCAGTACCACTTTTTCACCGTGTCGGCACGGCAGGGTGGCAATGCGAAACGAGACATTCTGCCCGTTAAGCGTGGGGCTGAATTGCCTGTCATTTACAAACGGAACAAGGCTTAAATGGGGAGGTGAGTATGACACTTTAATGAGTTGTCTTCACAGCAAACTTCTTTCACGAATGATGTCGTTTCGTTTGATAAATATATAAAATTGTATATAATAAACATAGTTAACTCGTACAGCTTAAATAGTGTTCGAGTGAATTATAGGAAGAAGGGTGAAAAAATGAAATCACAAACATTTAAAATCACAGCTGAGTCTGGAGTGCATGCAAGACCAGCTACATTATTAGTTAATAAAGCTGGACAGTTCGAATCCGAAGTAAACATTAATTACAAGGGTAAATCCGTTAATTTAAAATCCATTATGGGTGTTATGTCTTTAGGAATCCCTGGTGGAGCAGAGATCGAAATTTCTACTGAAGGAAATGATGAAGAAGAAGCATTAAATGCATTAGCTGACGTAGTTAAAGAGCATTTAGGGGAATAAATAATCGTCACCGGCACCGCGGGCGTCAAGCCCACCTACGGCTCCGTCTCCCGCTACGGTCTGATCGCCATGGCCAGTTCCCTGGACCAGGCCGGCCCCGTGACCCGCACCGTCGAGGATTCCGCCCTGCTGCACGAGCTGATCGCCGGGCACGACCCGCGCGACTCCACCTCACTGCCGGCCCCCGTCGGCCCCTACGTCGAGGCAGCGCGTCGACGTGAGGTCAAGGGCCTGCGCATCGGCGTCATCTCCGAGCTCGAGGGCGAAGGCTTCGCCCCCGAGGTGCGCGCTCGCTTCCAGGAGTCCCTGGAGCTGCTGGAGAAGGCCGGCGCCGAAATCGTGCGCGTCTCCTGCCCGAACTTCCAGTACGCGCTCGGGGCGTACTACCTGATCAACTCACCTCGATGTTTCATGGGGCTGGTGAGCGGGGTGGGTCGGCGTCGTTGCCGGTGTTGAGCTGCTGATTGTGGCATTCGGGTGTGACAGATCGTCGCAGTGTCCGTTGCGGGCGGTCGGGTTCCACTCCCGAGAAGAGGAGCTGCTGGTCGTAGGGGCGGGTGGTCTCGCCGGGTTAGGTCTGTGCGACGGTGGTGCGGAGCCGGTTGACGCCGGTCAGGACCCTCACGGCTTCGGGTGCATGTTCGGCGAGGTGGAGGACCTTGTGCCGGGCGCGGCGCACGAGGGGCGCGGGGATCTCGAGCAACCGCGCGCGCAGCCGTTTGGGGTCCCACTTCCGCGCATCATGGCCGGTCAGCGCGATGGTCTGCAGAGCGGAGGAGCGCATCACTGCACGCGCGGCTGGATCCACACGGGTGTGCGCGCCGAGGTGCTGGACGACGAGGATCCGACCACCGCGTGGATCGCCTCCTCCCGGCGCCCGGAGGACCTGGCGCTGGCACTGAGGGCCGCGCAGGCGAACTGACGGCGGAACGAGAACGGCGCAGCGCACCGTCCGTGACGGTGCACCGCGCCGAGCCCCGGTGTGGGCTCTGCTCAGGCAGAGCACTCCTTGCAGTAGATGAGGGTGCCCTCGACATGGTCGATCTGGCTGCGGTTCTTATATCGTTATTTTTTCTGTACTCTAGTCACATTGAGGACTC
>NZ_MUXB01000099.1:0-529502 GCF_001994935.1 Herbaspirillum sp. VT-16-41 | reverse complement strand
GTAAATCGTTTCTTCATGCTGCCTCCGTATGGGGCAGACTCTACATCATTGCCGTACTAATCTCGGGGAGCAGGTCACAATGACTGGCCCGGGTTGCCATTTTTGGGAGCCACTTCTTGCTGTCAACGGCTAAATTGATGTGAGAGTGCTTTTCATTTGGGGTGTTCACGAATCCAAAATGTATGTGAACTTCCCAGTCTGCATGCCAGCGGGCTGTTATCCATCTTTTCCCGCCGATGAAGCATGTATCGGGGAGTGTGAGTGGATGATTTCCCGCCATTAAATTTTGTTCGCGTGCAAAGTCTAGCCATTCTTGACGTGTTTTTTCTTTGGAATTCTCCCCGCTTGCAATTTCCTGTAAATAGGCATGCAGAGCAGTCCGGTTTAATTTGGAATCGGCGTTAGTAGTGATGACAATGAGGAGGTATGGCGCCAGTGGGAGTGTAGGCGTGCCGAGATTTAGTTGAGGTGCTTGAGCAGGTCCAATTCCTAGTGCTGCAGCCAAGGTTTGGCTTGTAGGTCCTTGAGCTCCGAAGTGTGCAGACATTCTATTTTTCTCCCGCTAGTGTCGTGGTCCGGTTCTCAATCCCCCGACTTTTCATTCGCATTACTTGGACCAGTTAAGTCCCTGTGCGCGTTGTGACAGAACTTCGAAAGCATCGACATCCTCTTCTTCTTCGTAGGCGCTACTGGAAGCATAGGGAAACTTGACCAGAAAAATCCTCTGCTCAAATTGGTCTGAAATGACCAATGATTCAATGGCTTCCGCATTCGGATGCCAGATTCCCGGCGCAACTCGGCGTACCTGGCCATGCATTATCTTAGAGTCACGAAGAGCGGTAATTACAGATTCGGGGAGTTCTGTTCCTGGAGCTCGGTAGCATTGCATCCGTCGTGCGGCCTGACTGCAGTAGCTCCAATGAATAAAATCATCTGGGTCAGCAACGATAAGCATCGCTGCTTCCTCGGTAAAGTCCAGCCATTTCAAGACTGTGGCTGTAAGCGAAGTACCATAGCGAACCGCACAATCGCCTAGCAACTCGAAGGTTATTTCTTGGCCACCAATTTGTTCTTCGAAGTCCTTCCTTGGCATCAAGAGGTAGGATGCGAAGACGTTGGCCTGGTTTTCGATACGCTTGGATTCAACGCTTTCGTAATCCATCATCTGCTCTTGGCCACATCTGAAATCGTCCTGAGATGAGCGATGCAACAAATAGTGGCCAAGTTCATGTGCCAAGGTGAAGTTGATTCGTCCGGGGACGGTGATACTACCGTCGTACGTAATACACCAGTCGCCGCGTTTCTTACGACGTATCAACATGCCATCGATACCATTCAGCCCTTCGGGCGCATGGTCAATGATTTCGCCGATTGGCTCTGAAAATTTCTTTGATGTGTAATCAAGCGCCAGTAATTTGACGTCGACGGGAAATCCCATGCCGGCTGCGCGCCACAGCTTGGATAAGTCAATTCCCCATCGTACCGGCGTGCTTGGTTCACTCATCGTCGTCGTCGATTGCCTTTAGGAATTTCTCGAGTTGTGCACGCTTTTTCGCGTCCAGTTGACCGATTCTTCTGAAGAAGACTTCATCAGCTTCGGACTTTGTTACCTCGGTCTTGCTATCGTCTAAAAGAAATTCGAGGGGGACTTCAAATACTTCGGCTATTCGTGCCATCTTATCGGCAGATGGTCGAACAACGGGACGATTCTCAAGCTCCCAAATATAGCTTTTACTAGAGCCGGTCTTTTCGGCCAGTTGGTCCAGCGTCAAATTCAGGCGCTTCCGCTGCGTCCGTATTTTTTCACCTAAAACCGTTACTGCTTTTGTTGCCACTGTGAAACCTCCTATTTATAAAGTTCAGAGTAGACTCATTATTTGTGCTTGACAAGTGGATTCTTTATGTCGATACTTGAAGTGCGTCTACTCCGAACTCGTTGGGGTGGCCTCTTTGTGAAAGGATGTAACGATGGCAGCAACAATTAAGTGTGTAGCTCGTCGTATGGCTGGTGGTAGCGGTCATGAGCACATCTGCCACTTGTGGTGGGAGCAGGTCGATTCGGGGCGGACTTTGCAATCAGGCGACTGCTCGCGCGAGCAGATGGTTGATTTCATCGAGAAGAACGGCAACACATCGGTGTGGTGCCCTGACCGGAATCCGAATGTGCAAGGGGCGTGGGTTCATGCTCGTAACAACGGGCATATTAAGTACGTGCAGACGGTAGCTGATGGCAGGACTACCGACAATCTGCTTTCCTTGCCATTGCGTTGAGAAGCGGAGACTTGTTCTACGGAGGTGAAAAATGACCGATAAGCGTATTTATGTGGAAAGGCGTCCGGAAGGCGACTATGCTGTGCGGCGCCCTAATTCACAGCGCGCGAGCGATGTTTTGCCCACGCAGCGTGAAGCCATTGACCGCGCTAAGCAGTTGAATAATGGTGTTGCACCGCATGTCGAGCGTGTACGCCGTACATCCAATGGAAATCCCGACAAGTGGCGTAAGCCATAATTGTTGGCACCAGGGTCCACCGCAACTTAGCGGTTGTCCATGTCGCGCTCCGACGACCCTGATTGAAACCTAATCCTAGGCCCTGAACACCCCTCGTTCATTACGTCGTAAGCATCAGGGTTAAAGGCATTCCGCTCTTTGATATGGGGCGCAGACACCCACCCAATATCTCCTCGAATTTAGAAGGCGCCTTTTAGGTTGGCGTATTGCGCTTCGCGCTTTGCAGCCGGGGCGCCTGCGGCAGCCCACGGTGCATCGTAGTTCTTTAATTCTCAATGGCGATGCTCAATACTACGGATGGACACTGCGAAGGCGGGTATTCCCGCTCTGCGGCTATCGCTTTGGCTTTGCACAGAAAGTATGGATACGAGGTGGAAGAGCGATGGCTTACTGAGGCAAATCCATCGGTCCTCAGAGTGATGTTGGAGCGTTGAGAAGGGCCATTTCAGACAAAAAGACCCTGCAAATTCAGGAAATTTGCAGGGTCAAATGTCGGGCAAAGTGGCGTAGAAAAATACGGTATCGGACTTAGGTTAGCGAGCCGGTTGCACGGGAGTTTGCGGCAGATATGACCTCGGGTCGCTAACCTAATGCTTTGCACGGCCGCTAACCTAAGAATTTGGGTCTAACAGTTGTAGTCAGAAACCCCATCCCCCTCACTCCACCGTCACCGACTTCGCCAAATTCCGCGGCTTGTCCACATCCGTCCCCCTTGCCAATGCCGTGTGATACGACAGCAACTGCAACGGCACCACATGCAGGATAGGCGAGAGCACGCCGTAATGTTCCGGCATGCGGATCACGTGCACGCCTTCGGCCGAGGTGATGCGTGAGTCGCCGTCGGCGAAGACATATAACTGTCCGCCGCGTGCGCGCACTTCCTGCATGTTGGACTTGAGCTTTTCCACCAGTGCGTCGTTGGGTGCGATCGTCACCACCGGCATCTGGTCGGTGACCAGGGCCAGCGGGCCGTGCTTGAGTTCGCCAGCGGCGTAGGCCTCGGCGTGGATATAGGTGATTTCCTTGAGCTTGAGTGCGCCTTCCAGTGCGATCGGGTAGTGCAGGCCGCGACCCAGGAAGAGGGCGTTTTCGCGTCGCGCGAAGGCCTCGGACCAGGCCACGATGCTGGGCTCCAGTGCCAGCACGCTTTGCAAGGCTGCGGGCAGGTGCCGCATGGCCTTGAGGTGGGCTTCTTCTTCCTCGTCAGTCAGCAGGCCACGGGTCTGCGCCAGTGCCAGGGTGAGCAGGAACAATGCTGCCAGCTGCGTGGTGAAGGCCTTGGTCGAGGCGACGCCCACTTCCACGCCGGCGCGGGTGATGTAGGCCAGTTCGCATTCGCGCACCATGGCGCTGGTGGCCACATTGCAGATGGTCAGGGTATGCGGCATGCCGAGGCTGCGGGCATGCTTCAGTGCGGCCAGGGTGTCGGCGGTCTCGCCGCTTTGCGAGATGGTGACCACCAGCGACTTCGGATTGGGGACGCTGTCGCGGTAGCGGTATTCACTGGCGATTTCCACATTGACGGGGATGCGGGCTATCGATTCCAGCCAGTATTTGGCGGTCAGGCCGGCGTAGTAGCTGGTGCCGCACGCCAGGATCAGGATCGAGTCGACCTCCTTGAAGACTTTGTAGGCCTTGTCGCCGAAGAGCTCCGGCATGATGCGCACCACGCCTTCCAGGGTATCGGCGATGGCACGCGGTTGCTCGAAGATCTCCTTCTGCATGTAGTGCTGGTAAGGACCCAGTTCCACCGCGCTGGTGTAGGCCTGCACCGTGCGTACTTCGCGCTCGGCTGGTCGGCCGTTGCTGTCGACGATCCAGACCTTTTGCAGTTGCAGGTCGACGACGTCGCCTTCTTCCAGGTAGATGATCTGGTCGGTCGTGCCGGCCAGGGCCATGGCGTCGGAGGCGACGAAGTTCTGCCCCTCGCCCACGCCCACGATCAGGGGCGATCCCTGGCGTGCGGCAACCACGCGGTGCGGTTCGTCGGCGCAGAAGACGGCGATGGCATAGGCGCCGGTCAGGCGGTGCACGGCTTGCTGTACGGTGTGGAAGAGGTCGCCGTCGTACATGTGGTCGACCAGGTGGGCGATCACTTCGGTGTCGGTCTGGCTCTCGAAGGTATAGCCGGCTGCCTGCAGTTCGGCACGCAGTTCGTCGTGGTTCTCGATGATGCCGTTGTGGACCAGTGCGATGCGGTCGCGCGAGAAGTGCGGGTGGGCATTGTGCGTGGCAGGGGCGCCGTGGGTGGCCCAGCGCGTGTGGGCGATGCCGGTGAAGCCGGCCAGGCCGGTCTGGGCAATCTGCTGCTGCAGGTCGGCCACGCGCGAGGTGCTGCGCGAACGTTGCAGCTTGCCATCCACATGCAGCGCCACCCCGCAGGAGTCGTAGCCGCGATATTCGAGGCGCTTCAGGCCTTCAAGCAGGATGGGAGTGACGTTTTGTTGCGCTACTGCGCCGACGATGCCGCACATGGAATGCCTCTCAGGAAAAGATGTGCATGCATGGTAGGGCAGGCAATTTGAAATATGATTTCTAAAATTGGTATTAAATGAATTAATATTGCCTGATCGCGGTGTGTAGAAATATTTGGAAAGAAAATGCAATTTAATGAATTTATATTCCAATATGCACTGTTCCAATCTTTTCCGTTCCATGACTGGCCCCTGATTCAACGCTGATGAAACTCGACCTGGACGACCTTGACCGCCGGATTCTGCAGGCTTTGCAGACCGATGCCAGCCAGACCAACCAGGAGCTGGCTGCCCGGGTGCATGCCTCTCCGCCCACCTGTCTGCGGCGGGTCAAGCGGCTGGTCGAGGCCGGGGTGATTGCGCGTCAGGTGGCCTTGCTGGATCCGGTGCGCCTGTCGTCGACGCTGACTGCGGTGGTCGAGATCACGCTTGACCGGCAGGGGGAGGAAGAGCAGCAGGCCTTCGAGGCGCTGGTGGCGACCGAGCCGGCGGTGCAGCAGTGCTATCGCGTCTCGCCGGGGCCGGATTTCGTGCTGGTGGTGCTGGTGCGGGACATGCCGGCCTATCACGCGCTGGCGCATCGCCTGTTCGCTTCGCAGCGTAACGTGCGCAATGTGCGCAGCTATTTCTCCATCCATCGCAGCAAGTTCGAAACGGCAGTGCCCATCGAGACCTGATGCGATGAGAGCGTCGCTGAAAAGCAATCGGCCGGCGCACAATGTGGCCGGCCGATTTTTTTTGCTGTGGATAATTCAGATTCGCGCCCGGGCGCTCACTTCTTTATCTTTACCGGGCGCTGCCATCCCGCCAGCGACAGCTGCTTGGCGCGCGAGAGGGTCAGTTGTCCGGCCGGCGCGTCCTTGGTCAGCGTCGTGCCGGCACCGATGGTGGCACCCTTGCCCACGCGCACCGGTGCGACCAGCTGGCTGTCGCTGCCGATGAAGGCATCATCCTCGATGACGGTGCGGAATTTGTTGGCACCGTCGTAATTGCAGGTGATGACACCGGCGCCGACGTTGACTCCGCTGCCGATGTCGGCGTCACCCACGTAGGCCAGGTGATTGGCCTTGCTGCCGAGGCCGACGATGCTGTTCTTGACCTCGACGAAGTTGCCGATATGTACGTCGGCCGCCAGTTCGGTCCCGGGGCGCAGGCGGGCATAGGGACCGATCTGGGCCTTGGCGCCGACCACCGCGTCTTCGATGTGGGTGAAGGGCTTGATGTTCGCACCGGCAGCGATACGGGCGTTGCGGATGACGCAGTGGGCGCCGATGGTGGCGCCTTCGCCGATGCTGACCTCGCCTTCGAAGACGCAGTTGACGTCGATGCTGACGTCGCGCGCGCAGTTGAGCACGCCGCGTACGTCGATGCGTGCCGGGTCGGCCAATGTCACGCCGGACTCCAGCAGGGCACGGGCGATGCGCAGTTGGTGTACCCGTTCCAGTTCCGCCAGTTGCACCTTGCTGTTGACCCCCAGGGTTTCGGCCACATCGTCGGGCTGGGCCGAGACCACCTCGACGCCATCGGCCACGGCTGCGGCGATCACGTCGGTGAGGTAGTACTCGCCCTGTGCGTTCTTGTTGGACAGCCTGGACAGCCAGTCACGCAGACGCGCGGTGGGCGCGACGATGATGCCGGTATTGACTTCCTTGATGGCCAGTTCGGCCGGGCTGGCATCCTTCTGTTCGACGATGCGGGTGATCTTGCCGCCTTCGCGCACGATGCGCCCGTAACCGGTGGGCTTGTCCAGCTCGACGGTCAGCACCCCCAGCTTGTCCTGGCCGGCGGCTTGCAACAGGCGCTGTAGCGTCGCGGTGCTGGTCAGGGGGACGTCGCCGTACAGCACCAGGGTGGGGGCGTTGTCGTCCAGATGGGGCAAGGCCTGCATGACGGCGTGGCCGGTACCGAGCTGGGGTTCCTGCAGGGCGAACGACAGGCCCTGGTCGGCGAAGGCCTTGGGTACGGCGTCGCCGCCGTGGCCGTAGATGACACACAGTTGTGAGGGGGCCAGCGAGCGGCCGAGGTCGACCACATGGCCCAGCAGGGGTTTGCCGGCCAGGGGATGCAAGACCTTGGGCAGGGCGGATTGCATGCGTTTGCCCATGCCGGCGGCGAGGATGACGATGTTCATTCGATATTCTTGTAGGTGAAATACCAGGCAAAGCAGGACGCGGGATTACAGCTTGTCCATTTCATTGAGGAGGTCGTTGACGATGAATTGCGCGCTGCCCTCGGGGCGCGGCAACAGGCGCTTGATGATTTCCTCGCGCTTCTCCTTGAGCGGGTCCTGTTTTTCCACGCAGAGTTGCTCCAGATAACCCACGACAGCCTCGAAATCGCCGGCCCGATACATGCCTTCCTGCAACATCTCGCCGATCGGGTTGAAGGGGAAGTGCCCCGGGTTCTCGGTCCAGATGATGGGCTTGCCGGTGACCATGTATTCCCCGAAGAAGCCAATGCCATCGGTGATGAGGATGTCCGAACCCCAGAACAGCGGCGCGTAGTCACCGCTGGTGACCATGGCGGTGTTGGGCAAGGCGAGAAACTCTTCGAGATAGCTGCGCAGATCCGGTTGCGTCATGAAGCCATAGGCGACGACCTTTTCCAGCAGGGCCGGGTGGGGCTTGAAGACGATGTCCAGGTGCGGACATTCGCGCGCCAGTTGCAGGAAATGCTTGTAGTTGCTCCGGAAGGTGGAGAAATTGAGCCAGTCCGCGGTCATGCTGTGATGCGGTGCCCAGATGATGCGGATCTTGTCGGGGCCGATCGGCAGCGGCCAGGCAGCCTCGCTCTTGGCACGGATGATCTGGTCGAATTTGGGCGTTCCAGCCACCACCATGTTGGAATCGAAGATGAAGTCCCGCGCACGATCCAGCGCCAGCGGCGACTCGGCATAGATGCGCCAGCAGTTGCGCATGAAGTGGTGGTTGTAGTGTTCATCCTGCATGGCAACCGAACCAAAACCGTAGGGCACCATGCAGACCTTGGCGAAGTTGATTTCGTTGTAGCGGAATTCAGGCTGGATGCTGATATCCCAGGGCGCTTGCCGGAAGATGATGTCCGGGTTCATCAGCTTGAGCAGTTCCAGTTCTTCCACCGGATCGTTGCTGTTGAAGCGGATCGGCTTGATGCCCAGCTGCATCAGGCCGTTGTAGTTGATCTCTTCCTGTCCAAAGCGCTGTGCGTTGAGAAAATCCCGCTTCAGGGTCACGACCACCGGCTCGAAACGCTCGTGTTCCAGCATGAGGCGGTAGATTTCATCCAGGGCGTTCCAGGTTTCCACATTGTGAACAAGGAAGATCACGCGGATCACCTCGCGCGGGCCGCGATAGACGTTGCGCGACACCAGTTGCGTGGTCGATTTCAGTTTTGACAAGGAAATATGCAGCGGGATCAGCAATTGCTGCATCGACCGTTCGATCTGGGCGATCCCCTTTGCCTGGGTCTCGGCCATGACGCGGGTGGTCGTCATCAACTGCCTCAAACTGTGTTCCAGCCCGTCAAGGCGGCCGTCGATCTGCGCCAGTTTTTCTTCCAGTGCCTTGGAGGACGGGGCGTTGTCGTTTGCATTCTGGCTCATTGCGATTCCGGAGTGAGAGGATTAAACAGGGACCTGTTCGGGAAAATACAGGATTTTTAAGGAAGAAGTCTGGAATTGAAGCATGTTGGATCAGATTGGCCCGTTCTTGGTACGGTTCGACGGGCGTCCGCCGCAGCTGATCCGTATTCATCCAACGCGGCGGTGGCGGGTCGCCGGATGAGCTACGAAGGCGCGGGTGAGGCTGAAAAAAACCTTTCTAATCGCCAAATAGGCCGTTTTTCAAGTGTGATTTAATGGGCCGAATTATTGGAATTATCGCATCAAAGTTCAATAAAGGCGCTTATGAAGGTTGTCATCCTGGCCGGCGGACTGGGTACTCGACTCAGCGAAGAAACGGCTCTCAGACCCAAACCGATGGTGGAAGTCGGCGGCAATCCCATTCTCTGGCACATCATGAAGATCTATGCCAGCCATGGCCTGACCGACTTCGTGGTGTGCTGCGGGTACCGGGGCTATGTGATCAAGGAATACTTTGCCAACTATTTCCTGCACACCTCCGATGTCACGTTCGATCTGGCCAAGAACTCGGTGGAAGTGCATCACAAGCATGCCGAGCCATGGAAAGTGACCCTCATAGATACCGGCGCCGACACCCAGACTGGCGGGCGTCTCAAGCGCGTGGGCCAATATATCGGTGACGACGACTTCTGTTTCACCTATGGCGACGGCGTGGGCGACATCGACATTACCGCCTCGATTGCCTATCACCGCCAGCATGGCCGCATGGCGACCGTGACCGGGGCCCGCCCGCTGGGGCGCTTCGGCACGCTCAGCGTGGACGGCGACCGGGTCATGAGCTTCAAGGAAAAGCCGCCCGAGGAGGGCGGCTGGATCAATGCCGGCTTCTTCGTCCTCTCGCCGCGGGTGCTGGACTACATCGAGCAGGATGCCACTGTCTGGGAAGGCGCGCCCATCGAGCGCCTGGCCAAGGAAGACCAGCTCAGGGTGCATTATCACAACGGTTTCTGGCAGCCCATGGACACCCTGCGCGACAAGAACTATCTCGAAGACCTGTGGTGGTCCGGACGCGCTCCGTGGAAGCGCTGGACGTAAGCAGGGTAACCAGGTCGCAAGACAGCAAAACAGAACATCATGGATAAAGATCAGTTGAGAAAGCAGATCGCCGCACTGGTGAAACAGTATGGCGAACTGGCGCACCAGCCGGTGGCATTCGTCCCCGGCGTGACTACCGTAGCCCCGGCAGGCAAGGTGATCGGCAGCAGGGAACTGGAACTGATGACCGAATCGGTGCTGGATGGCTGGCTCACCACCGGTCGCTTCAACGATGCCTTCGAGGCCAAGCTGGCCCGGTATCTGGGGGTGCAGCACCTGATCACGGTCAATTCGGGGTCATCGGCCAATCTCATCGCCTTTTCGACGCTGACTTCGCCCAGCCTGGGCGCGCGCGCCATCCGTCCGGGTGACGAGGTGATCGGCGTGGCGGCAGGCTTCCCGACCACCGTCAACCCCATCCTGCAATTTGGGGCCGTGCCGGTGTTCGTGGACGTGGATATCCCGACCTACAACATCGACCCCGCCAGGATCGAGGCCGCCATTTCGGACAAGACCAAGGCCATCATGCTGGCCCACACGCTGGGCAACCCCTACAACCTGGATGTGGTGGTCGGCCTGTGCAAGAAGTACGGGTTGTGGCTCATCGAGGATTGCTGCGATGCCCTGGGTTCGACCTATCGTGGCCAGTTGGTGGGGACCTTCGGTGACATCGGTACCCTGAGCTTCTATCCGGCTCACCACATCACCATGGGCGAGGGCGGCGCGGTGTTCACCAACAACCCTGAACTCAAGCGTATTGCCGAGTCCTTCCGCGACTGGGGGCGCGACTGCTATTGCCCCCCGGGCAAGGACAATACCTGCCAGAAACGCTTCTGCTGGAAACTGGGCAACCTGCCCGAAGGCTACGACCACAAGTACACCTATTCGCATCTGGGCTACAACCTCAAGATCACCGACATGCAGGCTGCCTGCGGTCTGGCCCAGATGGAGCGGGTGGATGACTTCGTGGCTGCCCGCAAGCGCAATTTCGCCTATCTCAAGCAACGTCTGAAGAGCTGTGAGGAGTTCCTGATCCTGCCGGAGGCCACCCCGGAATCCGATCCGTCCTGGTTCGGTTTCCCGATCACCTTGCGCCCCAACGCGCCGGTATCACGGGTAGACCTGCTGACCTACCTCGACCAGCAGCGCATCGGCACCCGTCTGTTGTTCGCCGGCAACCTGACCCGCCAGCCCTACATGATCGGGCGCAACTATCGCGTCAGCGGTGAGCTGGGCAATAGCGATGTCATCATGAACGATACCTTCTGGGTCGGTGTCTTCCCTGGGCTGACCGAAAGTCATCTGGATCACGTGGTTGATCATCTTGAACGCTTCCTGGGGGTCGCATTTTGAACCAGCTTCTGGAAAAAATGATCGTCTACGACGACGAGGATTTGCTGTCTGCCATCGACAAGATTGAAGCGAGCCGTTTCCAGACCGTCTTCGTAACCGATCGTGAGCTCCAGTTGAAGGGCCTGATCACCAATGGTGACGTGCGGCGCTTCCTGCTCAACGGTGGCCAGACCGATGAAACCGTCACTGCCTGCATGAACAAGAGTTTCCGCAGCGTCGGGATGAATGCCAGTCGCGAGGAAATGCTGAAATTGCTGGACCTGGGATTCACTGTCATTCCCAAGGTCGCCCCGGACGGTCGCTTGATGGACCTGATCACCCCGGAGTACGAGCTGGCTTCGCCCGAGGCTCCGGTCCTCACGCGCGCCCGCGCCCCGGTGCGGATCAGCTTCGGCGGCGGTGGATCGGACCTGACCTATTACTTCGTGGATCATCCCGGTGCGGTCCTGAGCACCACCGTGGCGCTGTATGCCCACGCCACTCTGATCCCGCGCGCCGACCGCAATATCCACATCTATTCCGAAGACCTCGATACCCATACCCACTACCCCTCGCTGCTGGACCTGCTGGCTTCGCCCCGCCAGGACCTGCTGTCGGCGGTGGTGTCGGTGATCAAGCCGATCTATGGGTTTGACCTGTATGTGCGCTCCGACTTCCCGGTGGGCTCCGGACTGGGCGGGTCGTCCGCGGTCGCAACCGCCGTGGTTGCGGCCTTCAATGAAATGCGGCTGGACCGCTGGACCACTTATGAAGTGGCTGAACTGGCTTTCCAGGCCGAGCGTGTCTGCTTCGGTGTGGCAGGTGGCTGGCAGGACCAGTATGCGTCAGCCTTCGGCGGTTTCAACCTGATCGAACTGGGTGACAAGAAGAACCTGGTCCATGCGATCCGCCTGGAAGCCGCGACCGTCAACGAACTGGAAGAATGCCTGATCCTCTGCGATTCGCGCATCAAGCATGATTCCGGCACGCTGCACAAGAAGCAGCGCGAGACCTACTCCAACGAGAACAAGGCCGAGCAACTGACCGAGATGGTGGCCTTGTGCCGGGAGATGCATCGCCATCTCCTCCGCGGCGAACTGATGGACTTCGGTCGTTGCCTGGACAAGGCCTGGCAGCTCAAGCGCGGTCTTTCCGCCGACATCAGCAATCCCGAACTGGCCCATATCTACGAATCGGCGATGCAGGCCGGCGCGCTGGGTGGCAAACTGCTGGGTGCCGGCGCGGGTGGGTTCTTCCTGTTTTTCGTGCAGCCGCAGTATCGCCAGCAACTGGCCAAGCGCCTCAAGGACCTGAACTGCAAGCTGTCGATCTTCAAATTTGAAAATGAGGGTGTCGTTTCCTGGCGCACCAAAATCCTATGAGCAATACCGTTTTTTCCATCGATGGACATGAAATCGGCGGGGCACGCGTCTTCGTCATCGCCGAAATCGGCAACAACCACAACGGTTCGCTGGAACTGGCCAAGCAGTTGGTGGACGCGGCCATCGAGGCCGGTGCCGACTGCGCCAAATTCCAGCTGCGCGATCGTAGCGCGCTGTATCGCACCAAGGCCGACGGCTCGGTGGCGGAAGACCTCGGTGTCGAATATATCCAGGACCTGCTCAACAAGGTCGAACTGAGCATCGAAGATCATCGCGCCGTGCGCGACTATTGCGCCCAGCGCGGCATCACCTACATGTGCACGCCCTGGGACGAGCCCAGCGTCGACGTGCTGGCAGGCTTCGATGTCCCGGCCCTGAAGATCGCCTCGGCCGACCTGTGCAATCCCTACCTGATTCGCAAGGCGGCCAGCCTGGGCAAGCCGCTGGTGCTGTCCACCGGCATGTCCTTCGAGCATGAAATCGTGCGGGCCATCGATCAGCTCAAGAGCTTGCAGGTGCCGTTCGCGCTCCTGCATTGCAACAGCACCTATCCGGCGCCGGAGTCCGATATCCAGCTGGGGTATATCGCCCGCCTGAAGCAATTGCATGGCGTCATCGGCTATTCGGGCCACGAGCGTGGCACCGCCGTGACCCTGGCCGCGGTGGCGCTGGGTGCGTCGCTGGTGGAGCGCCACATCACCCTGGACCGCAACATGGAAGGGCCGGACCACCTGGCCAGCCTGGAGCCGGCCGAGTTCCGGCAGCTGGTGGACGGTATCCGCCAGATCGAGAAGGCGCTGCCATGGAGCGGCCCCGGCCGTCATGCCAGCCAGGGTGAATTGCTCAACCGTGAAAACCTGGCCAAGAGCGTGATTGCTGCACGCGACATCGCCGAAGGCGAGGTATTCAGCGAAAGCGCCTTGCGCGTGGCCAGTCCGGGCCAGGGCCTGGCGCCCTACAAACTGGTCGAATTGCTGGGCAAGCCGGCCAATCGCGCCATTGCCCAGGGTGAATTCCTGTTCGAAAGCGATCTGCGCGAAAAACTCAGCATCGACCGCCGCTACCACTTCCCCGTGAAATGGGGCGTGCCGGTGCGTTATCACGATTTCCGTCAGTACGAGACCTGGGTCAAACCGGACCTGTTCGAGTTCCACCTGTCGTATCGCGACCTTGGGGTCGATCCTGCTCCCTATCTGACGCAGGTCGCCTGCACCCGACTGGTGGTGCATGCGCCGGAACTGTTCGAGAACAGCGAACTGCTGGACCTGGCTGCGGACGACGAAGCCTATCGCCAGCGTTCCATCGAGAACCTGCAGCGCGTGGTCGATGCCACGCATCGCATCGCCGAGTTCTTCCCCCAGGCTGATTCCTTGCTGATCGTGGCCAATGTCGGCGGCTTCTCCGCCGATGCACCGTTCCCGCTGGCGCATCGCAAGGTCTTGTATGAGCGTTTCCTGGCATCGTGCGCACAGATCGATTTCGGCCGCACCGAACTGATCCCACAGAACATGGCGCCGTTCCCCTGGCACTTCGGTGGCCAGCGTCATCAGAACATCTTCATGATGCCCGATGAGCTGGCAGCCCAGGCGCGCGCCATGAACATGCGGCTGTGCCTGGACCTGTCGCACCTGCAGATGACCTGCAACCACTTCGGCCTGGACTTCCAGCAATCCCTGGCCCTGCTGTTGCCCTATTCGGCGCATCTGCACGTCGCCGACGCCAAGGGGACCAACGGCGAAGGCGTGGTGATGGGCACCGGCGACGTCGACTGGCCTGCCAGCTGGAAGAAGATCGCTGCCTGCCCGGGTATGGGATTCATCCCCGAGGTATGGCAAGGGCACAAGGACCACGGCGCCGGATTCTGGTCGGCGCTTGAATATCTGGCCTCGCTGAACTAAACAAAATGGACTTCGTGCCGTTAAAAGACGCTGAAGTCAACTCTTGAACCGGTGGCAAGGATGAGCCTGCCAACGGCTCCCAGCCATTGAAGGAATTGAAATGCGCGTCGCCGATTACATCATGTCCCGCCTGGCCGAACTGGGCATCCGCCAGGTGTTCTTCCTGCCGGGTGGCGGGGCCATGCACCTCAACGACGCCCTGGGCCTTCACCCGCAGCTGGAACCCGTGCTCTGCCTGCACGAGCAGGCTGCCGGCATCGCCGCAGAAGCCGCCGGCAAGCTGCTGGCCGGTCCCAGTGCCTGCCTGGTGACCAGCGGCCCGGGCGCGACCAACGTCATTACCGCCACCCTCGGCGCCTGGCTGGATTCGACACCGGTATTCTTCGTCTCCGGTCAGGTCAAGACTGCCGACCTCAAGGCCGGTACCGAACTGCGCATGCTGGGCGTGCAGGAAGCCGATATCGTCACCATGGTGTCCTCCATCACCAAGAAGGCCGTGACCCTGTTGCGCCCGGAAGATGTGGGCGTGGTCTTCGATGAACTGGTACAGGCTGCCATGAGTGGCCGTCGTGGCCCGGTCTGGCTGGATGTGCCGCTGGACGTGCAGGCCATGGAAGTCGATCCGGCCACCCTGCGTCGGGCGCCGGCAGCGGTGCAAGCCCCGCGCGCAGACCTGCGCAGCGAGGCCGAGGCAACCCTCGCATTGTTGCGCAAGGCACAACGTCCGGTGGTCATCTCCGGCAGCGGCGTGCGCATTGCTGGCGCCGTACCGGAACTGCGTGATTTCCTCGACCGCGCCGGCGTGCCGGTGCTGACCACCTGGCTGGGCATGGACATCATCGAGGAAGACCATCCCCTGTACGCCGGTCGTCCTGGTTCGATCGCGCCGCGCTGGGCCAACTTCGCGTTGCAGAACGCCGACCTGATCCTGGTGGTGGGCGCCCGTCTGGACATGGCGATGACGGCCTACGCGCATGACCGCTTTGCCCGCGGTGCCGTGAAGATCATGGTCGATATCGACGTCGCCGAGATTCGCAAGATGAAGATGGAAATCGCCCTGCCTGTGGTGGCCGATGCCAAGGATTATCTGGTGGCCTTGCACGCGGCGCTCGATCGCCAGCCGCCCCTGCCGTCCTACGCAGCATGGCTGGAGCGCATTGCCGGCTGGAAGCAGAAGTATCCCCTGCTGCAGCCCGAGCAGATCACCACCGAAGGACCGCTCAGCCTGTATCACTTCACCGATGCACTCTCCTCCGAGATGGCCGAGGGCGACGTCATCGCCACCGGCAGTGCCGGCTTCTCGGTGGAACTGTTCCTGTTGGCATTGCGCCTGAAACCAGGCCAGCGCTGCTTCCACAACCGTGGCACCGGCGCCATGGGCTTCGGCGTGCCGGCGGCCGTCGGCGCCTGCCTGGCGGCGGGCCGCCAGCGCACCATCTGCGTGGAGGGTGACGGCGGTCTGCAACTGAACGTGCAGGAACTGGCAACCATGGCCAGCCTGCAATTGCCGGTGAAGTGCTTCGTCATCAACAACGCCGGTTACGCCTCGATCCGCACCTCGCAGACCAACTACTTCAAGCGCCTGGTCGGAGCCGATGCCAGCAGCGGAATGGCGCTGCCCGACCTGGAAACCCTGGCCCGCGCCTATGGCGTGCCGTTCATCCGCATCGAGTCGGGCGCGCGCTTGTCCGAGCAGCTCAAGCAGGCACTGGCCGGCGACGGTCCGCTGCTGTGCGAGGTCATGGTGCTGCCGGAAGAGCCGCGTATCCCGCGTATTGCCACCCGCCAGGGCGCCAACGGCAAGATGGAATCGTCGCCGCTGGAAGACCTGTTCCCCTTCCTCGACCGCGAAGAGCTGCGCAGCAACATGCTCATCCCGCTGATCGGTGAATGAGTTCGCAATGAGCGACATCCTTTCTCTCTTTTCCCTGCAGGGCAAGGTCGCCGTGGTGGCCGGTGCCTCGCGCGGTATCGGTCATGCAATCGCCAATGGCCTGGCCGATGCCGGCGCCAGGGTGGTGGGCTTCGGGCGTTCGGATGCCGCTGCCGATGCGCGCTTCGACTACCGTCGCTGCGACGTATGCGCTCCGGCCGCCGTGGCTGGGCTGTTCGATGATGTCGAGGCCGAGTTTGGCGCCATCGACGTCTACCTGCACGTGGCCGGGATTACCCTGCCTTCCCAGGGCGGCATGCAATCGAGCGAGACCTTCAACGCTACCCTTGCCAGCAACCTCAGCAGCGCCTATGACTGCTGCGCCAACGCCGGACGCCGCATGGCCGCACGCGGGCAGGGTTCGATCATCACGGTCACCAGCATCGGCTCGCTCATGGCCTTTCCCAATAATCCCGCCTACGTCGCCGCCAAGGGTGGTCTGCGCATGATGAGCAAGGCGCTGGCGCTGGATCTGGGACCAAGCCAGGTGCGCGTCAACTGCCTGGTGCCAGGCTATGTCCAGACCGCCATGACCGCCGCCAGCCATGCCGACCCGGTGCTGCATGAACAGCGCGCCGGCCATACCATGCTGGGACGGTGGGGACAGCCCGAGGACCTGGTGGGCGCCGCCATCTTCCTGGCTTCGCCAGCCAGCAAATATGTCACCGGCACCGACCTCATCGTCGATGGCGGATGGACTGCAAAAGGATTGTGATGAACAACATAGGATTCATGCAGGGACGTCTGGTCGATCGTATCGACGGCAAGATCCAGGCCTTTCCCTGGGATACCTGGCAACTCGAGTTTCCGCGTGCCCAGGCGCTGGGCCTGACGGCAATGGAATGGACCCTGGACGACGAGCGTCTGGAGCAGAACCCCTTCATCACTGAACAAGGTCAGGCCGAAATACGGGCATTGATGGCACGCCATGGCGTGGCCGTCCACTCGTTGACAGGCGACTGCTTCATGCAGATGCCGTTCTGGAAATACGAGGGCCAGCAACGCAGCGAACTGCTGCGCAAGTTTGATCTGGTGCTGGCCGCGGCTGCGCGCCTGGAGGTGCGCTTCGTCGTGGTGCCGCTGGTGGACAACGGCCGCCTGGAGACATCGGAACAACGCGATGTGCTGGTACGCCATCTGCTGGAACGGGCAGAGGTGCTGCGTGCCACCGGGGTGCAGGTGATCTTCGAGACTGACTATGGTCCGGATGACTATCGGGCCTTCATGGCCCTGTTGCCGGCTGACGTCTTCAACGTCAACTACGATATCGGCAACAGCGCCAGCCTGGGCTTCGATCCCGATGAAGAATTTGCCGCCTATGGCGAGCGCATCGTCAATGTCCACGTCAAGGATCGCAAGCTGGGCGGTACCACCGTCCCCTTGGGGACCGGCGACGCCGACTTCGAGAAGGTGATGGCCGGGCTGGCGCGCCGACACTACGCCGGAAGCTTCATCCTGCAGACCGCCCGCGCCGACGACGGCGACCATGCCGGTGCCCTGGCGCGGTATGTGCAGATGGTGACCGGGCTGTTGAGCCGCCACTATGGAACTTGATCTGCGCGGCAAGGTGGCTCTGGTCACCGGCTCTTCGCAGGGCATAGGCCGGCAGATCGCCGCCGCCCTGGCAGGTGAAGCTTGCCAGGTGCTGCTCAACGGCCGCGACCGGTCCAGGCTGGAGGCCGCCGCGCATGCGATCGGTGGCATCGGCGTGGCCGGTGACGTCACCACTGCGGCCGGCGCCGCCTCGGTGGTGGAGCGCGCCGTTGCCATTCATGGTCAGCTGGATCTGCTGGTGTGCAACGTCGGCAGCGGCACCTCGGTGCCACCCGGTACCGAATCGGAAGAAGAGTGGTTGCGGGTCTTGCAGCTCAATCTGCTGGCCACCACCAACACGGTCCACGCCGCGCGTCGCTTCCTGAAGAAAGGTGCGGCCATCGTGTGCGTCTCGTCCATCTGCGGCAGTGCCGAGCTGGGTGCGCCGACGGCCTATTCGGCTTCCAAGGCTGCGGTCGACAGTTTCGTGCGCAGCGCGGCGCGTTACCTGGCCAAGGAGGGCGTGCGCATCAATGCAGTGGCACCGGGTAATATCCTTTTCGAGGGCGGCAGTTGGGAACGCAAGGTCAAGGCCGCGCCCGAGAAGGTGACCGAGATGCTGGAGCGCGATGTCGCACTGGCCCGTTTCGGTACCCCCGAGGAAGTGGCCGACATGGTGCTCTTCCTGTGCTCGGCGCGCACCAGCTTCGCGACCGGTGCCGTGTTCGTCCTCGATGGAGGGCAGCTGCGCAGTTGAGCAGCCGTCCCGGCGCCGGCCATCAGGCATGCCTGATGGCGAGCGTCCTTTCATTTTCTCTGTGGCAAAGATCAAGGCTATGTCCAATTCCGTTTCCAGCAAAGACCTGTTCGACCTGCAAGGCAAAGTCGCTGTCATCACCGGCGGTGGTGGCATGCTGGGTTACCAGCACGCAGCGACTATTGCCAGCCTGGGAGGGCAGCCGGTATTGCTCGATATCGACCCCGCCGGCCTGGAAAGAAACGCCCGCGCGCTGCGCGACGAGTTCGCCATCGATGTGCTGGTCCTGCAGACCGACATCACCCGGCTGGACCAGGTACAGGCCGCGCGTGAGGCCATCCTCCAGCAGCACGGCGCAATCGCTATCCTGATCAACAACGCTGCCCGCAATCCCAAGGTGGAAGATGCGGACGGGATGAATTTCTCGCGTCTGGAAAATTTCCCTTCCGATCAATGGCAGCTCGATATCGATGTCGGTCTGGGCGGCGCTTTCAACTGTTCCAAGGTATTCGGTGCGCACATGGCGCAGGCCGGTGGCGGGGTGATCGTCAATATCGCCTCCGACCTCGGGGTCATCGCGCCGGATCAGCGGCTGTACCAGGTCGAGGGCCGCGCGCCGCATCTGCAGCCGGTCAAGCCGGTGACCTACTCGGTGGTCAAGCACGGCCTGATCGGGTTGACCAAGTACCTGGCCACCTATTGGTGCGAGCAGGGCGTGCGCTGCAATTCGCTTTCACCGGGCGGTGTGTACGCCGGGCAGAACGATGTGTTCGTCAGCAAGCTGGTCAAGCTCATTCCCATGGGGCGCATGGCCCGTCCTGACGAATATCGTGGCGCGATTGCCTTCCTCTGCTCGGATGCATCAAGCTATCTGAATGGAACCAACCTGGTCGTCGATGGAGGCAGAAGTGTCTGGTAACTCATCCAATGGACTGTCCCTGCACATGCAGGAATCGCTGCAGGTCTTCCAGGCCTTCCTGGGGGATGCCGCCCTCAATGCCGAGTTGCAGGCCATCGGCGAGCTGTGCGTGCAGACCTATCAACGCGGCAACAAGATACTGATCGCCGGCAATGGCGGCAGTGCGGCCGATGCCCAGCATTTTGCCGGCGAACTTGTCAGCCGATTCTATTTCGACCGGCCGCCTCTATCGGCCATCGCGCTGACCACCGATTCCTCCATCCTCACGGCCATCGGCAATGACTATGGCTACAAGGAAGTGTTCGCCCGTCAGGTGCTGGCCAATGGGTGTGCAGGCGACCTGTTCATCGCCATTTCCACCAGTGGCAATTCGGAAAACATCCTGCACGCCATCGAGGCCTGCCGCCAGAAGGACATCAAGGTCGTCGGCCTCACCGGACAATCGGGTGGCAAGCTCAAGGCCCTGTCCGATCATTGCCTGTGCGTGCCGTCGGCCTCCACGCCGCGTATCCAGGAATGTCACCTGGTCATCGAACATGCCCTGTGTGCGCACATCGAACAACGGATCTTCCGGCCGGAGCCGGTATGAAGGCCATCGTCCTGTGCGGTGGACTGGGAACCCGCCTGGGCGAGCTCACCCGGGAGACGCCCAAGCCCATGATTCCCGTGGCCGGCCGTCCCTTCCTGTCTTACGTGCTGGACCGGCTGGTGGAGGGTGGTGCCAGTGAGCTGGTGCTGGCCGTCAGCTTCCAGTGGGAAAAGATCAGGGCGCTCTATGGCAGCCAGTGGCGTGGTGTCCCCGTGGCCTATTCGGTGGAGCCGCAGCCGCTGGGAACCGGCGGCGCGATCCGTCATGCCATGCGCTCGCACGAGATTGAAGAAGCCATCGTCGTCAACGGCGACACCTTGCTCGACCTGGATGCCGGTGCATTGGCTGCTTTCGCCCGTGACAAGGCGGCCGATGTTGCCATGGCGCTCAAGTACATGGCCGATACCTCTCGCTTCGGGCGCGTCGAGATTGACCAGGCTGCACGCGTGCTGGGTTTTCGGGAAAAGGGTGTGGGCCAGGCGGGTCTGATCAACTCCGGCGTCTATCACGTCCATGCCCGCGTGTTCGCTGACAGCACCGATGCCGCCTTCAGCTTCGAGCTCGATGTGCTGGCCGGCAAGCTCGATACGGCAGCCATCTACGGCATGCAGACCGATGCCTATTTCATCGACATGGGAGTGCCGGAAGATCTCGCACGCGCCCAATACGAACTGCCACTGCCACGGCCGGCCGTTGCCGGGGAGGGCCCTGCGCGATGATGGATCTGTCCATGCCGGTAGAGGAGTTCAAGGCCTACATGGGCCAGCAGCTCGACCGTTTTTTTCCTGACCGTTACGCGTTTGCCGGCGCGGATGTCGATGCCGCCTTCGATGAGGCCTTGCAGCGGCTGGAGTATTGCCTGAAGTTCGTCTCGATCCGCGGCTTCGTGGTCGATGGCAAGGTGCAGTTGTCGCACCTGCATTCGGGCCAGTACTGCCATTTGCTGTATTTCATGGGCAACAGCCTCTGGAAGCGGTCGCAGAATCAACCCTTGTGCGACAAGCTGATGCTGCTGAACCAGGCGCTCAACGGCGTGTTCTGCTCCTACAAGCTGGCGCTGCCCGAGATCTTCTTCCTCAACCATCCGGTGGGTAGCGTGCTCGGCCATGCGCAGTATTCCAATTTCCTGGTGATACTGCAGAACGTGACCGTCAATACTGATCCGGAGTTGAAGATCGGTGAATGTGTGGCATTGACCGCTGGCGCGCAGATCATCGGTAACAAGCCCATCGGCGCGCGCTCTTCCATCGGTGCCAATACGCTGGTGTTCGATCGTGAGATTCCGGCGGACAGCGTGGTCTACAACGGGCCGACGGGACTCGTCATCCGTCCACGGGGACGCGAGAGTCTGGCCGAGCGCTATTTCAACGTACCGTCGGCCTAGGCATCAGGCATTGCGGCGTCGTCACCCGGCGCCCTCCATTTCATCGCGAGGAAAGAATGTTCAAGGGAATTGACGCAGCCGGCATGAACGCCACCGATCTGCAGGCCGACACGGATTACTTCCTGAGCATCGCCCGGCCCGATGGCGGCGCGGTCGTGCTGCCGTTCCGCCTTGGCGACCAACGCCTCTCGGAGTGTGGCGAGCATGTGGTGCTGGCGGCGCGGGAGAAGTTCGAGCTGCTCAGACAGTTGCATCGCTATCCCGAGATCCTGGCCCTGGCCGATGCCAATCGCCCGGCTGCCAGCGCCACGCTGGAGGCGGCGCTGGCAGGGGCATTCAGTGTGGACCGTGGTTTGTACATCTTCGGTGCCCACAAGCTGGGGGCGAAGGTTGCGCGGTTCTGCGTGGAACGCGGGATCGAGGTGAAGGGCTTCATCGATAATAGTAGCGATAAGCATGGCAAGCGCATCGATGGCATCCTCATCGGTGGTCCCGGGCAGATCGATGGCGAGAACGAGTCGGTGGTCGTGGCCAGCGGTCGCTACAGCAATGTCATCATGGCGCAGTTGCACGGGCTGGGCTGGAAGCATGTGAAGAACATGCACGAACTGATGTTCGCACTGCGTACCTCGCATAATGCGGAGAGCGATTTCCGCTCCTTCGTCGACGTACTCGACACCGACGCCATGCGTTTCATCTCGGCCTTCCTGGCACTGGACGACGAGCGTTCGCGCCAGGTCTTCGACGGTCTGATCCGGATGCGCCGTACTTTGGCCACCCAGGTGGCTGATGCCATCAAGTCGCCTTTCGCCGATGAATACCTCGATGCGGATTTTGTCCAGCCAGCCGACATGGCCTACTACGTCGATGCCGGCGCCTTCAACGGCGACAGCCTGGAGCGCCTGGGCAAAGTGACCCATGCCTACCTGTTCGAACCGGAGTTGCCGGCGTATTACGATGGCCTGAAACGACATGCCGACCGGCCCGAGGTGTTTTTCTACAATCTCGGCCTGTCGTCGTCGTACCAGAAATTCACCTATCGTCCCGCGATGTCGTTCGACCTGCTGCAGGAGATCGATAGTCCCATCCCCAATGACATCGTCTCCTACATCCAGACCATACGCCTGGACGACATCATCACCGGGCCGGTGACGCTGTTCAAGCTTGATATCGAAGGTGCCGAGGAAGCAGCGCTCAAGGGCGCGGCCGACACCATCCGGGCGCAGCGGCCCAAGCTATGCGTGTGTGCCTATCACCGGGCGTCCGACCTCTGGAAACTGCTTGACGAGGTCAAGCGGATTCGTCCGGACTACAAGGTGGGACTGCGTCACTACTCCGATCTGATGGACGACTCGTCGTTCTATTTCTATTGATGATGCGCAGCGCGGTGCCGGGCACTGCGCTCCCGCCTTGTTTTCCGACCTGGACTTGACGCCTCATGGACCATCCCGATTCCGATACCCGCCATTGGACACGCCCACCCCTGTGCGCATGTCCCCTTTGCGGCACCCTGCCCGAGCAACCCTTGCTGTCGCTCTCATTGTCGCAGCGTGCAGGGCTGCCCTCCGACATTACGGTATCCGTCTGTGCAGCCTGCGATTTCGCCTACGTGGCACCGGTCGATGCGCAAGCCTATGACCGCTATTACGCCGCCAATACCAATGACCAGATGTCGGTCCACGCGGAGATTTCCGAGCTGGACGCCAGGCGCTATGTCACGCAGGCCGATACCCTGGCCGCCATCCTCGGTGGTCCGGAGGCGCTGGATGTCCTCGACGTGGGATGTGGCGAGGCGGGCCTGTTGCGCACCCTGGTGGCGCGTTTTCCGCAGCATCGCTATGCCGGCAGCGACCCCAACGTCAAGGAGGATGCGCCGGGTGGGCGTGGCGCGCATCCGCGCATCCGCTTCAATCGTTCGTGGCAGGAAATCGATCAACAGTTTGACGTGATCATCCTGTCGCACGTGCTGGAACACATCGTCGATCTCGAGGATTTTTCCGCCATCGTCGGCAAGCTCGCGCCGGGCGGCAAGATCTACATCGAGGTACCGGATGCGGCGCATTACGCGTCCGCGCCGCGCCGGGAGTTTTGCTATTACTTCGATCGCCTGCACGTGAATCATTTCTCCCTGGCATCCTTGTCGGATGTAGTACGAAGCTGGGGTCTGGAAATCCGCCAGGCTGGTCGCCAGGATTTCACCTACAAGGATGGCAATCCCTTCCCCGCCTGCTATGTCATCGGCGCAGCAGGGGGCGACAGCGCGGCTGGTCTGGAGGCGCGGCATGGCCTGCCGCAGGCGCTGGCCTCCTATCTTGCGCAAGAGCGCGACCGCGCAGGCAGGATGGCGGCGCAGTTTGTTCCCGGGCAGGAGATCGTGGTCTATGGTTTTGGCGATAATTTCTTCCGCTCACGCGCGGCCGGCGGGCCGCTGTCTGCCTGCCGGGTGCGTGCCGTGATCGATGCACGTTGGGAAGCGCTGTCGCAATCGGCCTATGCCGGGCAATACCGTTTCATGGACCGTGATGCCGCGCTCCGCGAGCATGCCGGACTGCCCATTGTGGTGACCGTATCGTGGGGGGGCGAGTCGATAGGACGAATGCTGGCCGAAGCTGGGGCACAGAAGGTGCTGGTGTTCTGATATCCGCGACGATCATGCGGGCGGGCGCAACATGAAAGGAGAATCAATGAAATTGCTGATATCTGGCGGGACGGGTTTTTTCGGCAAGGCACTGCTGCGCCATTTCCTTGGCAGGGCACTGGAGAGCGGCACGCCGGACTTCACCCAGATCGTCGTGCTCAGTCGCGCGCCGCGGCGCTTTCTCGACCGGCATCCGGAATTCGATGGCTTGTCCTGGCTGCGCTTTCACGAGGGCGACATCCTGTCGCCGCAGACCTTGCCGCACACCGACCGTTTTAGTCACATCCTGCATGCTGCGGCTGATTCCACCGATGCAGCGAGGCTGACGCCGCTGGAACGGTACGACCAGATCGCAGCGGGCACGCGCCACATGCTGGAGCTGGCGGCAACCACCGGCGCCTCGCGCTTCCTGCTGACCAGTTCAGGTGGTGCCTATGGGCCGCAGCCTGCCGACATGGTGGCGATGCCGGAACATCTGCACAGCATGCCCGACCCGCTCAATCCCGGTAATGTCTATAGCCTCGCCAAGCGCCAGGCGGAGCACCTGTGCGCGCTGTATGCGGCGCAATACGGGTTCGAGGCGGTAGTGGCACGCTGCTTCGCCTTTGTCGGCGAGGACCTGCCGTTGAACGCGCATTTCGCCATCGGCAACTTCATCCGAGATGCCTTGTACGGGCAGGAAATTGTGGTCGGTGGGGATGGCAGCCCGGTGCGTTCCTACATGCACCAGGCCGATCTTGCGCAGTGGCTGATGTTCTTGCTGCGCGATGGCAAGGCCGGCGAGGCCTACAACGTGGGTTCGTCCGAGGCGGTGACGGTGGCCGAGTTGGCCGGATTGGTGCGAGAGCTGGTTGCACCGGACAAGCCGGTACGCATCATGGCCAAGGCCGTTGCCGACAATCCGGGCCGCAACCGCTACATTCCCGATATCTCCAAGGCCCAGGCACTGGGCGCGCCGCCAGTGCGCGGCTTGCGCCAGGCCATCGCGGACACGGTCCAGTCCCTGCGGCAACGCAGCTGAGTCGCCTTTGACCGGAGTCAGGTGGCGCTGTCCTTGAAGCCGTTGGGATTCTTCTGTTGCCAGCGCCACGAATCCGCGCACATGGCGTCAAGACCGAGGCGGGCCTCCCAGCCGAGCTTTTCCCTGGCCTGTGCCGGATCGGCGTAGCAGGAGGCGATGTCGCCAGGACGGCGATCGGCGATGGTATAGGGCAAGGTCTTGCCGCAGGCTTTTTCGTAGGCCTTGACCACGTCCAGCACGCTGTAGCCGATGCCGGTGCCGAGGTTGACCGAGAAGCATTGCGGCGTGGTCAGTGCCTGCAGGGCAGCGACGTGGCCATGGGCCAGGTCCACGACGTGGATGAAGTCGCGCACGCCCGTGCCATCGGGTGTGGCATAGTCGCCACCCCAGATATTGAGTTTCTCACGGCGGCCGATGGCGACCTGCGCCACGAAGGGCATCAGGTTGTTGGGAATGCCGTTGGGGTCTTCCCCGATCAGGCCACTCTCGTGCGCGCCAACCGGATTGAAATAGCGCAGCAGCGCGATCTTCCAGTCGGGATGGGCGCGGTAATAGTCGCGCAGCATATCCTCGATGACGATCTTGCTGCGGCCGTAGGGGTTGCTGGCCGACAGCGGATGGGCTTCATCCAGCGGCAGGTATTGCGGGTCACCGTAGACCGTGGCCGAGGAGGAGAACACGATGGTCTTCACGCCGGTCGCTTCCATCGCTTCCAGCAGGCGCACTGTGCCGACCACGTTGTTGTCGTAGTACATCAGCGGCTTTTCCACCGATTCGCCCACGGCCTTCAGGCCAGCGAAGTGGATGACCGCATCGCACTTGAATTCGCGCAGCACGCTCTCGAGCTGGTCGCGATTGCGGATGTCGCCCTTGACCAGGGAGACCTGCCTGCCGCTGATCTGCTGTACCCGCTTGACCGATTCCGGGCTGCTGTTGCAGAAGTTGTCGAAGACGATGACTTCGTGGCCTGCATTGAGCAGTTCCACGCAGGTGTGCGAGCCGATATAACCGGCGCCGCCGGTGACGAGGATGTTCATGAGCTGACAGTTCTCCGGGTGCGTAACCCGGAGATTATGTCAGACTCTGGTAGAAGGCGATCTGATTCTCGCTCAGGCTGCGCAGATCCTCGTTGTTGAGGTAGCCGGCATACCATTGCGCAGTCAGCTCCAGCGCGGTGTAGAGCTCCATCTTGGGAATCCAGTCCAGGCGCTGGCGGGCCTTGGAAATGTCCAGCCGCAGCGTGCCGGCCTCATGCGGGCCCTGCGGTTGCGGCTCCAGTCTTACCTCCACCGGCATCACGTCATTCTTCTGCAAGGAATGATTGAAGGTGGCGCAGAGCTGGCTGACGGTCTGCATATCGGTGTCGGCCGGGCCGAAGTTCCAGGCCTCGCCATACTTGCCGCCGTGCTCATAGAGCAACTGGGCGATCTGCAGATAGCCCGACAGTGGCTCCAGCACGAACTGCCAGGGGCGTACCGCATGCGGGTTGCGGATGCTCACGGCCTCGTTTCTTTCCAATGCACGGACGAAATCAGGCACCAGCCGGTCGGCTGCGAAGTCGCCGCCGCCGATGACATTGCCGGCGCGCACGCTGGCGATGCCGACCGGGTTCTCCGGGTCCTTGGCGAAGAAGGAACGGCGATAGGCCGAGGTCACCAGTTCGGCCGCGCCCTTGCTGCTGCTGTAGGGGTCGTGGCCACCCATCGGGTCGTCCTCGCGATAGCCCCACAGCCATTCACGGTTTTCATAGCATTTGTCGCTGGTGACCACCACCACCGAGCGCACGCACGGAGTGTGGCGCACTGCTTCCAGCAGGTGTGCGGTCCCCATCACGTTGGTGGCGTAGGTATCGAGGGGCGTGCTGTAGGAGTCGCGTACCAGCGGCTGGGCGGCCAGGTGGAAGACGATGTCCGGCTGCACCGCCGCCAGCGTTTCTGCCAGGTGCTTGGGATCGCGCACGTCACCGGTGGTGGTCTGCACGCAATTGTGCAGCCGCGCCAGGTGGAACAGGCTGGGATTGGTCGGCGCCGGCAGCGAATAGCCGCTGACCTTGGCGCCCATCAGGTGCAGCCAAAGAGTCAGCCAGCTTCCCTTGAAGCCGGTGTGACCGGTGATGAAAACGCGCTTGTCGCGCCAAAAATGAGCCATCAGGCAGCCTCTTACACGTAGGGCGGAGAGTCGTTCGGGTGCAGAGGCGTGGGTGCGATGTTTCACGCGGCGGCCGGCACGTCGGTGGCGGCTCGGCCTCCCGGTATTTTCCGTGTCGGGATCACGTTTTCCCTGCGAAACCACGACTGCATGGTTGTCTTTATTCTGACCTGGCAGCGAGCCCTCGCGGCAGCTCACTACGATGGGTCAGATTAGAACATGCGGTTTTTCGCCTTCAAGCGTGGAAGAGGAGGGTATTTGTCGTCCAATCCCCGACTATAGCCGGATGACAACAAAAATTTACTTTTTTGGGTTTGGCTGGCGCCCGCGCTGGCCGCAGAAGCCGCTTTGCAGGCGGGCTTCCGGGTAATGAGGTGATACGCGGTGTCTCGTCATCCTAAGTCTTGCAGCGGGTGTGGCAAGCGTGAGAACGACGCCAGTCGGGCCGGGAATCAGAGCAGGCTGACCACCGATTGCCCTTGGTCGAGCTGGTCGTCGCGATCGAACAGGGTGTCGCCTGTGGCCTGCTTGCCTGCAACCGGCTGGAAGCTGCCGAAGTCGAACAGGCTACGGTCCAGCATATGCGATGGCGTGATGTTGGCCATGGCCGTGAACATGCTCTTGATCCACAAGGGATTGGTCTTTTCCCACTCATTGAGCATTTCGCGCATGGCCTGGCGCTGCAGGTTGGGCTGCGATCCGCACAGGTTGCAGGGGATGATGGGGAATTCCATGGCGGCCGCGTACTTCTTGATATCCGGCTCGCGCACATAGGCCAGCGGACGGATCACCACGTTCTCGCCATCGTCGGCGATCAGCTTGGGCGGCATGGTCTTGATCTTGCCACCGTAGAACATGTTCAGCATGAAGGTATGCAGGATATCGTCGCGGTGATGGCCCAGGGCGATCTTGGTGGCGCCCAGTTCCTTGGCCACGCGGTACAGGATGCCACGGCGTAGGCGCGAGCACAGGGAGCAGGTGGTCTTGCCGGGGGCGATCTTGTCCTTGACGATGCTGTAGGTGTCTTCCTCGACAATGCGGTAGCACACGCCGATGCGCTCGAAATACGCGGGCAGGATGTGCTCGGGGAAACCCGGCTGCTTCTGGTCCAGGTTCACGGCGATGATCTCGAACTTCACCGGTGCCACCGTCTGCAGGTAACGCAGGGTCTCCAGCATGGTGTAGCTGTCGGCGCCGCCGGACATGCAGGCCATGATGACGTCGCCGTCGCGGATCATGTCGAAGTCGGCGATGGCACGGCCGGTCATGCGGCGGATGCCCTTTTCCAGGATCTCGAAGCGGCGCGAACCGCGTGCCGTCACTTCCGCATGCGCGCCGGCAGCCGGCGTGGACGGCTCATCCAGCCCGGACAGCTGGGTCAGGTCGGACAGTTGCACTGCGGCCGCAATGTCGTTCATGGGGGAATTCCTTCAATCGGTAGGCTGTTGCTGCCGCGCCAACGCAAAGTCTGCCGGTTGACAAACAGGCAAGATGGCTGGGCACGGGCGGAGGACCGGCATTTTCTCATGCAGCGCCGGTTCGTGCCATGGGCGGGGCGCGTTCGGGCAGTGCGCCTTGCGCAAAACGTGGCATTCAGGCCGCATTTTCTGCTACCCGTGCCTGAAGAAAGTCCTGTGAACCGGCGATCACGCCAACGCAAAGCGGGAAATTTTCCCCGCGCCGCGCTACCATGGCGGTTTTGCCGGTGAAGCTCGGCTGCACCGGCATCGGCGTTTCTCAATCTGACGAGGTCCTCATGTTTTCGCATCTCCCGCCGTATGCCGGCGATCCCATCCTGAGCCTGATGGAACAGTTCCAGCGCGACGAGCGCAGCAACAAGGTCAACCTTTCCATCGGCATCTATACCGATGGCCGTGGCGTGGTGCCGGTGCTGCCCTCGGTGCGCACCGCTGCCGCGGCGGTGGCCGAAGCCGGCGCGCCCTACGTCTATCTGCCCATGGAAGGCCATGCCGCCTATCGCCAGGCGGTGGCCAAGCTGCTCTTCGGTGCGGATCTGCCCTCGGCGGAACATCTGGCCATCGTGCAGACCCTGGGCGGCTCGGGTGCGTTGAAGGTGGGTGCCGACCTGATCGCGCGTTTCTTCCCGCAGCCCACCATCTGGCTGCCGGACCCGACCTGGGACAACCACGTCGGCATCTTCGAAGGCGCCGGCTTCAAGACCGAGCGTTACCCCTACTACGATGCGCAGACCAAGGGCCTGAACTTCGAGGGCATGCTGGCCAAGCTGGATTCCCTGCCCAAGGGCGCGGTGGTGCTGCTGCACCCCTGCTGCCACAATCCGACCGGCGTCGATCCGACCCGCGCGCAGTGGGAACAGATCGTCGATGTGCTCGAAAAGCGCGGTCTGCTGCCCTTCTTCGACCTGGCCTACCAGGGCTTCGCCGAGAGCCTGGACGAAGACATCTGGCCGGTGCGCGAGGCGGTGCGTCGGCAGATTCCGTTCTTCCTCTCCAATTCCTTCTCCAAGATCTTCTCGCTCTACAGCGAGCGCATCGGTGCGTTGTCGGTGTTCTGCCCGCAGGCAGGCCAGGCGGCCAATGTGCTGGGCCAACTGAAACTGACCGTGCGTCGCAACTACTCCAGCCCGGCGCGCAATGGTGCGCTGCTGGTGGCGCATGTGCTGGGCGACGACAAGCTGGCCACGCAATGGCGCGCCGAAGTCGAGGAGATGCGGGTACGGGTGCGCGACATGCGCGTCAAGCTGGCCTCGCAACTCAAGAGCGCGGTTCCGGATCAGGACTTTTCCTTCCTGCTGCGCCAGAACGGCATGTTCGGTTACACCGGCCTGACGTCCGCCCAGGTGGACCGTCTGCGCGAAGAGTTCGGTGTCTACGCTGTCGGCACGGGCCGCATCTGCGTGGCCGGCCTCAACGACAGCAACGTTGCACGCGTGGCCGAGACCATGGCCGAGGTGTTGCGTGGCTGAAGTGGCAGGCAAGGCCGCATTGGTTGCGGCCGACATCCGCCACAAGAGCTATGAAGACGTGCTGGCGCTGGTGGCCGGCACGCTCTTCGTCTCGCTGGCGGTAAACATGTACAGCCAGGTGGGCCTGTTGACCGGCAGCACCGCCGGCCTGGCCTTCCTCACGCATTACCTGACCGGCCTGCCGTTTGGCGTGGTGTTCTTCGTCATCAACATCCCGTTCTATTACTTCGCTTTCCGCAGGATGGGCCGGCGCTTCACCGGCAAGACCTTCTGCGCGGTGGCGCTGGTCTCCGGCTTTTCGTTGATGCATCCGCACTTCATCAGCTACGGCAAGCTGGACCTGTTCTACAGTGCGGTGCTGGGCGGCCTGTTGATGGGGGTGGGATTCGTGATGCTGTTCCGCCATGGCGCCAGCCTCGGTGGAATCAACGTGGTTACGCTGTTCCTGCAGGACCGTTACGGCCTGCGTGCCGGCAAGCTGCAGATGGGCGTGGACGTGGTGATCGTGCTGTGTTCGCTGTTGGTGGTAACGCCGCGGGTCTTGCTGGCGTCCATCCTGGGTGCGGTCACTGCCAATCTGGTGATTGCCTTGAATCACCGGGCGGGCAGGTATATGGGGATGTAGTTGAGCTTATTCCTGCCAAGCCTGTCACTCAGGATCAATGCCGTCCAACGCAAGCTGGACGGCATTTTTCTTGTTGGGATCAGGCGCTGATCGGTTCACCGGTCGCCGACCTGACGGGATAGGGCTGGATCAGCAGATCGGCCGGGAGGTTCAAGCCGGCGCTCAGCTTGCGGATCATGTCCAGGGTCATCGGACGCACCCGGTTGAGGATGTCGGAGACGCGACCACGTGGTCCCAGGTAGGGCTCCAGATCCTTACGCGTCAGGCCACGCGCCTCCATGACATGCAGCAGGAAGTCGATGGGGTCCGGATCACCAATGGCAAAGTGCGAGCGCTCGTAATGGGCGATCAGCAGGGTAAGTACATCCAGTTGATCGGCTTGCTGCGAACGTGCCGGAGCATCCCACAGACGCTCCGCTTCGGCCAGTGCAGCGCGGTAGTCCTTGCGGGTACGTATCAGTTTGAGTTGCATGTGACATTCCTTCAAATCGTTTCCACATCAATGGCGTCATACTGGCGATGCGTGCCGACGAAGCGGATGTAGATCAATTCCTTGTCGTAGCGTACAGCGACCACCAACCGGTAGTCGTTGCCCTTGATATTGAACACCACACGGTTGTTTCTGGTGAAGCTGGCATTGCGATAGGCCGCCTTGATGTCGGCCGGGGTCTTCCAGTTCACCCGGCTGGCCAGGGCGTGCCATGCTCGCAGCGAAGTCTCCGCGGCAGGGTGTGCGTTCCAGAAAGTCCGTAAGGTGGAGAGGGCAATGATGCGCATCGACACACCGTAACATGCTACCACCTTGGTAGCGGGACGGAAGTGTAAAACCGTATGTAATTCTCGAAAAACACAGAACCCCGCATCAGGCGGGGTTCTGGTCGTGCTGCCAGCGGAGGAAGGTTGGAATGCGGCGGATCGGATCAGCCCGCGGTCTTGATACGGAATGTCTCGACGCCCACCGAATCGCAATCCGGATAGACGTCAGGCTTTTCGGTGGAGACACGGACCGCCCGCACCTTGGGATGGGCCAGCATGGCCGTCATCACGTCGTCGCACAGGGTTTCCTGCAGGTGGATGTGGCCGCGTGCCATGCGCTGGGCGATGGTGGAGCGGATGAAGTCATAGTCGACCACTTCGTCGAGATGGTCGGCGGTGGGGGTGGTATCGGCCAGCGGGACGTAGAGATCGACGTTGATCAGGATGCGCTGCTCACCCTTCTTTTCGAACTCGTGCACGCCGATGTTGATGAACACCTCGTAGTTGCGCAGGAACACGCGGCGGCAATCTTGCAGGGAAGGATGGGACAGGAAGAGCATGATCAGAAATGTAAAGGTTATTTCGCCACGAACATGACGTCGCGCGAAAGGGGAAGCAAATGCTGGCCGCCATCGACCAGCAGGGTGGTACCCGTCACGGCCCGCGCCGAGGCCACGTAGCAGACGGCAGCGGCGATGTCCTCGGGGGTGCTGCCACGGCCCAGGGGCGTGACGGTGTGCGCCCGGTCGAACTGTTGCTCGGTCTGGTCGCCAGAGACCATGGTCAGGCCGGGCGCCACGCCCACCACCCGGACCTTGGGCGCCAGTGCCTGCGCCAGCAGGGTGGTGGCGCTGTGCAGGGCAGCCTTGGACAGGGTGTAGGACAGGAAGTCGGGATTGGGATTGTACAGTTTCTGGTCCAGCAGGTTGACCACGACGGCTTGTTCGCCCTCCGCCGTGGCCTCGTACAAGGCCTGCGCCAGCAACACCGGGGCGCCGACATTGGCACTCATGTGGCGCAGCAGGCGTTCGTTGCCGAAGCTGGCGGCGTCATCGAAATCGAACAGCGAGGCGTTGTTGACCACACAACGGATGCGTCCCAGCGGTGCAGCCTGGGCCAGCAGGCTGCTCACCTGGGCCTGGTCGCCCAGCTCGGCATGCACGGCCAGCGCCCGGCGTCCCAGGGCTTCGATCTCGCGCACCAGGGTGTCGGCCTCTTCGCGCGAACGGTTGTAGTGGACGGCCACGTCCCAGCCGGCCCGCGCCAGTGCCAGGGCGATATGCCTGCCGATGCGCCGCGCCGCGCCAGTGACCAGCGCGACGCCGGCTGAAGTGGATGAGCTCATGCTCCAGGTCTCCAATAGTCCGATACTCCAATACAATACGGCCCATGCAACTGCAACTACCCGAACCAGGCGCCGACGCACAGTCGGCCTCGCACACCCTCCAGCAACTGATCGCCGGCGAGATCGCTGCCGCCGGTGGCTGGATTTCCTTCGAACGTTACATGGATCTGGCCCTGTATGCACCCCAGGTGGGCTACTACAGCGGTGGTTCGGCCAAGCTGGGCAAAGAGGGGGATTTTACAACCGCGCCGGAAATCTCGCCCCTGTATGGCGCCACGCTGGCCCACCTGGCCGCCGAGGTGATCGCCGCCAGTCCCGAGGTGGACAACGTGCTGCTGGAATTCGGCGCCGGTACCGGCAAGCTGGCGCGGGACATCCTCAGCGAATTGCAGTTGCGGGAGGCCTTGCCGCGAAAATATTTCATCGTGGAAATCTCGGCGCAGTTGCGTGCGCAGCAACAGGCAACGCTGGCCGCTTTCGCGCCGGTGGTGGAGTGGCTCGATGCCTTGCCGGAAAGCTTTTCCGGTGTGGTGGTGGGCAATGAGGTGCTGGATGCCATGCCGGTGCGGCTGGCCGTGAAGGCGGCCGAGGGCTGGCTGGAGCGCGGCGTGGCATGTGATGCCCAGGGCCGCCTGCACTTCGCGGACCGTACAGTGGCCGACCTGCCGGTGGCCCAGATTCCCGATGCGGATGAACTGCCGCAGGGCTATCTCACCGAACTGGCGCCAGTGGCCATCGGTTTCATGCATACGCTGGGTCGCATGCTGGCCCGGGGCGCAGGTGGCCTGGCGATCCTGCCGGATTACGGATTCCCGGCTGCGGAATACTATTTGCAGGATCGTGACCAGGGGACGCTGATGTGCCACTACCGCCATCATGCCCACCCTGATCCGTTCTACTGGCCAGGCCTCCAGGACATCACGGCCCACGTCGATTTCACCGCGATGGCGGTGGCCGCGGTGGAAGAGGGGGCCGAAGTGCTGGCCTATACCAGCCAGGGCGCATTCCTGCTCAATGCCGGCATCGGCGAGCTGCTGCTGCGTACTTCGCCCGAGGACAGCCTGCGTTACCTGCCGCTGGCCAATGGCATGCAGAAACTGATTTCCCCGGCCGAGATGGGCGAGCTGTTCAAGGTACTGGCCATCGGCAAGAATGTCGAATGGCCGGCCCGCATGCTGCGTCACGACCGCACCCACCGACTCTGAGGAGAAGCGCTTGATACGCTGGATCGTCGTCATCTTTCTCTCGGTCATCGTGTTCTCGACCTTGCTGCCCTGGCTGGAGAAGCTGGGCATCGGCCGCTTGCCGGGGGACTTGCGCTTCCGTCTGTTCGGCCGCATCTTTTCGCTGCCCTTTGCCTCGACCATCCTGATCTCGGTGGTGGTGTTCCTGCTGGCGAAGCTACTCTGAATCCGACAAGGAGCCTGCGACATGCGCGTATTGCTGGTGGAAGACGATCCCATGGTGGGCGAAGCCGTGCGCAAGGGTTTGCGCCAGGACGGTTTTGCCATCGACTGGGTGCAGGACGGCAAGTCGGCCGACGTTGCCCTGCGGACCGAGGATTACGCTATGTTGCTGCTGGACCTGGGCCTGCCGCAAAAGGATGGCCTGGCGGTGTTGCGCACGCTGCGCGAGCGCGGCAATGGCATTCCGGTGCTCATCACCACGGCGCGTGACGCAGTGGCCGACCGCGTGGCCGGGCTTGATGCCGGGGCCGACGATTACCTGATCAAGCCGTTCGACCTGGAAGAACTGTCGGCCCGCATGCGCGCCCTTTCACGTCGTCAGGCAGGGCGGGCAGAGAGTCTGGTGCAGGTGCGCGAGGTGGTACTGAATCCAGCCACCCACGAAGTCACCGTGGGCGGCAAGCCGGTCAACCTGTCGGCGCGTGAATTCACGCTGCTGCAGGCCTTCATGGATCGTCCCGGCGTGGTGCTGTCGCGGGCGCAGCTGGAAGAGAAACTCTACGGCTGGGACGACAGCATCGAGAGCAATGCCGTCGAGGTGCATATCCACGCGCTGCGCAAGAAGGTCGGCAGCGACTTCATCAAGAACGTGCGCGGCGTGGGTTACCTGGTGCCGGCATGAAATCGATCCGCAACAAGCTGTTGCTGTGGCTGGGACTGGGCCTGTTCTCCATCATCGTGCTGGCCGGTGTGGCGCTGTACTTCCAGGCGCGTGGCGAGGCCAACCAGATCTTTGATTACCAGATGCGCCAGATCGCGGCCTCGCTGCCGCGCCAGGCCTTCTCGCCGATCTCGCCGGGGCAGCAGTTCCCTGAGCTGGAGGACGAGATCATGATGCAGATCTGGGACAGTCGTGGCTCCGTCATCTACCACTCGCATGCCCGTGGCGCCATGCCGCGCCAGGCCGAACTGGGCTTTGCCAATGTGCGCGGGCCCAATGGCATGTGGCGCGTCTACAGCGCGCAGATCGGCAGTACCGTGGTGCAGGTGGCGCAGCCGCAGAGCGCACGCGACGAGATCGCCGCGCAGATGGCGGTCAAGACGGTGGTGCCTTTGCTCTTGCTGTTCCCCCTCATCGGGGTGTTGTCGTGGGTGGCGGTCAGTCGTGGTTTGGCGCCGGTGCGCAAGGCCGCCGCCGAAGTGGCCGCGCGCGACATGAATTCGCTGCAGCCCTTGTCGGACGTGGGCATGCCGCAGGAAATCCAGCCGCTCACGCATGCCTTGAATGACTTGCTGGCGCGCCTGAAGCATTCCACCGAAACCCAGCGCGCCTTCGTCGCCGACGCCGCCCATGAATTGCGCACGCCGCTGACCGCCCTGCGTCTGCAGGCGCAACTGGCCGAGCGTGCCAGCGATGAGGAGGAGCGCCGGGCTGCTTTCGCGGACCTCAAGAGCGGCCTGGAGCGGACCTCCCACCTGGTGCACCAGTTGCTTACCCTGGCGCGCCAGGAACCCGATGCCATGGGCTTTGCGATGGTCGATCTGCGCGCGCTGCTGGCCACCGTGGTAGGTGACCTGTCGTCGGTGGCCGAGCATGGCGGCATCGATCTGGGGCTATCGGATACAGGTGATGATGGCCGGCCGCTGCAGGTGCAAGGCAATGCCGATGCCCTGCGCATTCTCTTCAACAATCTGGTGGATAACGCCTTGCGCTACACGCCCGCGGGCGGCGTGGTCGATGTCGGCGTCGATCTGTCCGTTGCCGGTCGTTGCACGGTCGTCATCCAGGACAGCGGACCGGGTATCGCCGAGAGCGAATTGCCGCGTGTCTTCGATCGTTTCTATCGCGCCCAGCGGCCACACGGTGCGCAGGATGCCAGCAGCAATCGTGCCGCCTTCGGTAGCGGCCTGGGACTGGCCATCGTGCGCCAGATCGCCGACCTGCACCGCGTACCGGTGACCCTGGTCAATACCGGCAAGGGCTTGCAGGCCAGGGTCGACTTCGTCCTGCTGCCTGCCTAGGCGACGCCAGGCAGGCCACCTGCGAGGCAGGATGCTTCTTTTTTCTGCCTTAAGTCTGCCTTAATTTTCACTGCTTAATCTTCACTCCAACGGTTGAGGCAAGTGGGTCCCACAAGTGTGGTGAACCGGCCCGACCATCGATATCGCGTTCGATCAAGGAGAAGAAGATGAGCCGTCGCATTGTTTTTGTTCGTAACACTTTGGCCGTCATGATTGCCGCAGTGGTCGGCGGCAGCTATGTCTATTTTCGTGGCGCCGACCTGCCATCGGCGCAGGCGGCCGCGGTCAGTGCCCCGCTGGTGGCGGCCAGCCCCGCGTCCGCTGCCCCGGCCGGACCGGTGGTCGCGGCGGCCACCGATTTCTCGGGCATCGTGCAGCGCTACGGCCCGGCCGTGGTCAACATCAGCGTGACCGGCAAGGCACGCAAGGTGTCCGACGATGACGACAACGGTGTGGACCCCAATGACCCATTCTCCGAATTCTTCAAGCGCTTCGGGCCGCAGCTGCAGATGCCGCAGCAACCACGGGTGATGCATGGTCTCGGTTCGGGGTTCATCATTTCGCCTGATGGCCTGATCCTGACCAATGCCCACGTGGTCGATGGTGCCCAGGAGGTGGTGGTCAAGCTGACCGACCGCCGCGAGTTCAAGGCCAAGGTGCTGGGCATCGACAAGCAGAGCGATATCGCCGTCATCCGCATCGATGCGAAGAACCTGCCGACGGTGCAGATCGGCGACCCGTCGCGGGTCAAGGTTGGACAGCCGGTGCTGGCCATCGGCTCGCCCTACGGCTTCGACAATACCGCCACCGCCGGCATCATCAGCGCCAAGTCGCGCAGCCTGCCGGACGACAATTATGTTCCCTTCATCCAGACCGACGTCGCGGTCAACCCGGGTAACTCGGGTGGCCCGCTGTTCGATCTGAATGGTCAGGTGATCGGCATCAATTCGCAGATCTACAGCCAGACCGGTGGCTTCCAGGGCCTGTCGTTCTCGATCCCGATCGATGTGGCGATGAAGGTGGAGCAGCAGCTGGTCACGCATGGCAAGGTGACACGCGGCCGCCTCGGGGTTTCAGTGCAGGACCTGAACCAGGCGCTGTCGGATTCCTTCGGTCTGAAGAAGTCCGAGGGTGCCCTGATCAGCTCGGTGGAGAAGGGTAGTCCGGCCGACAAGGCGGGTCTGCAACCGGGCGACGTGATCCTGAGTTTCGATGGTCATGCCATTGATCACTCGGTGGATCTGCCCACGCTGGTGGCCGACGCCACCCCGGGCAGCAGCAAGCCGATGGAAGTGATGCGGGCCGGCAAGGTGCGCACCCTCAATGTGACGGTGGGCGAGATGAAGCAGGCCAAGAACGATGCCAAGCCGGGCAAGAGCGATGACCAGGGGCGCCTGGGGCTGGCGGTGCGTCCGCTGGACAAGGATGAGCAGGCTCAACTCGGCGGTCAGAAGGGCTTGCTGGTGGAAGACGCCAGCGGACCTGCGGCCGTAGCCGGCATCCAGAGCGGAGACGTGATCCTGGCGCTCAATGGCACCCCGGTCACGAGCGTGCCCCAGTTGCGCAAGCTGGCCACCGAGGCCGGCAAGAATGTGGCGCTGCTGGTGGAGCGCGGCGACGAGAAGATCTTCGTGCCGCTGGCGCTGAATTGATATAAATGATTTGACGTTTTTGCAGTGGGTAGTACCGGTGAGCAGTCAGTAGTACGCAGTGAGTAGTGAGCAGTAGGTAGTCTTGTAGTAAGTGGTAAGCAGTAAGCAGTGAGGGATTTGGCCGGATGTGCGCAAGCGTGTCCGGCCTTTTTTTATGGCGCGGGCGGTGCGGGGGGCTCCTGGCGCCACTGGTCGTGCGAGTGATCGCGCTCAAGCGCCTCGCGGTCGCCGGCGAACATGGCCTCCAGTTCCTCACGAGCCTGCACGGCCATCGATACCATCTGCGCCTGGTTCTTGTAGTGCGGATAGAGCGCTTCCAGGGTCTTGAGATTATGGGCGCGGAATTTCATGGCGGCCTCGCGGGCGCGATAGGCGCCGAAGTCCAGCTGCTGCAGCACCTGCCGGCCCATGTGCAGGGCGCTCTCGAAGGTTTCGCGCTCCAGGACGGTTACGCCGCGATCCATCAGGTCGTAGAGATGGGTGACGTTGCGGGCGCGGGCCGCGATCTGCAGGTGCGGGAATTCTTCGCGGACCTTGTCCACCATCTCCAGCGCGGCTTGCGCATCGTCGATGGCGATCACCAGTACGCGCGCCTTGTCGGCACCGGCGGTACGCAACAGATCGATGCGGGTGGCATCGCCGTAGAACACCTTGAAGCCGAACTTGCGCAGGAAATCGATCTGGTCCGGGTCATGGTCCAGCACGGTGGCACCGATGCCATTGGCGGCCAGCAGGCGGCCGACGATCTGGCCGAAGCGACCGAAGCCGGCGATGATGACCTGATGGTCCTGCGGATCGATCTTGTCTTCCGGACGGCGCTTGCCGCCTTCCAGCCAGCGCACCAGCAGGCGGTCGTGCACCAGGAGCATGAGCGGCGTGATCAGCATCGACAAGGCCACTACCACCACCAGCATGGAAGAGATCTCGGGCGTGAGCACCTTGGCGGTGACCGCCGCGCCGAAGACGATGAAGGCGAATTCCCCACCCTGGGAGAGCAGGAAGGCGAAGAACAATTGCTGTCCGCGGGGAATGCCGAAGCAGCGGCCGAGGACCCACATCACACTGGTTTTGATGGCCAGAAAGCCCAGCACCATGCCGATGATGCGCCAGGGCTGCGCGAGGAACACGCCGAAGTCCACCGACATGCCCACGGCGATGAAGAACAGGCCCAGCAGCAGGCCCTTGAAGGGTTCCAGGTCGCTTTCGAGCGCGTGACGGTATTCGGAATCGGCCAGCAGCACGCCGGCCAGGAAGGTCCCCAGTGCCATCGACATGCCTACCGACTGCATCAGCAGGCAGGTGGCGATCACCAGCAGCAGGGCGAAGGCGGTGAAGATTTCGCGCATGTCGGTCTTGGCGATGATGCGCAGGATGGGGCGGATCAGCACGCGCCCACCGAAGATCAGCAGGGCGATCACCAGGGCCACCTGGCCAGCATGCAACCAGCCCTGGCCGCTGCCCTGGCTGGCCGCCACGCCCAGGAGGGGAACGGCGGCCATCATCGGGATGGCGGCGATGTCCTGGAACAGCAGGATGGAAAAGCCGGCGGCGCCGGCCGGGGTGGCGGTGAGCTTGCGTTCGCCCAGCGTGGCCAGTGCGATGGCGGTGGAAGAGAGCGACATCCCCAGTGCGGCGATCAGACCGATGCGCCAGGGTACGCCGGCTGCCAGGGCCGCTGCGAAGAGGGCCAGCGAGACACTGGCGACCTGCACGCTGCCCCAGCCGAAGATGGAGCGGCGCAAGGCCCACAGGCGCTTGGGATCGAGTTCCAGGCCGATCAGGAACAGCAGCAGCACCACGCCGAACTCGGAAAATTCGAGGATGTGCTTGACCTCGGTGATCAGCCCCAGTCCCCAGGGGCCGATGACGATGCCGGCCAGCAGGTAGCCCAGCACGGCGCCCAGACCCAGGCGCTTGGCGATGGGTACGGCGGCCACCGCGGCGAGCAGATAAACCAGGGCGATGAGCAGTTGTTCATCCATGGGAGCGTCCAGTTTTCAGAAATGGGGTCGGGTGCGGAGGGCGGGTGCGGAGCATCATGCCTGCAAGCCCTCCAGATAGCGTTCTACGTGGTGCTGGAATTGCACCGGTGGGATATGGTGGGCGCCGTGCAGGATCAGCGGTTCCACCCACTGCATGCCGCACAGTCGGGCTGTCTGCTGGTAAGGCGGGAGGAAGTCCTCGAAGCGGTGGCCGTGGCGGCCGTCACTGCTGTAGGAGGCGGTCTCGCCGCCAGTGGAGGCCACCAGCCAGAATCGCTTGCCCTGCAGCGCGTGACCATCGTGGCCGAAGGCCCAGCCACGTGCGAGCACGCGGTCCAGCCATTCCTTCTGCAGCGCCGGCATGCTGTACCAGTGGATGGGATGCTGCATCACGATCAGTTCGGCCTCGCTCAACAGTTGCTGTTCGTGCTCGATGTCGATGTGGAAGTCCGGGTAATGCTCATAGAGATCGTGGACCCGTACCTCGGGTAACCGGGCAGCGGCTTCCAGCATGAGGCGGTTGGTGCGCGAAAGCTCGGCAGCGGGATGGGCGTAGAGGATCAGGACCTTGGACATGGTGGCGGAGCTGGACGGTTGATCTGGCCGGGCCTGGCAGATCCGGTGAAATTGGCCGGAACATGCACGGCCTTTGTGTTGTCTGCCAGTACGAGGGAAAGGAGTGTGCCATGAAAGCGGGAGCGGCGGCTTGTATGAAACTGCTTGCCGGCACCAGCTGCCGCAGGCATAGCCGCCTTGCCGGGCGACAGGTGTCCAAAGCCGGGCAATGCGCTTATACTCAGCCACTCCCCGGGTCCTCTGTCGTAGATTGTCGCCATGCGCGTGGCCCATGAAGCGCGCGGCAGTTCATCCATCCAGATCACTTATTGCAGCCATGTCCGACATCCAAGATTCCGAAGCCAACCTGCCGCCCGACCGCACCCCGGGTACGGCCGCGGCCAAGCCTTTCTCCGCCGACGCCTCCGGGGCGCCGGCCGCCTCCCAGAATCCTGCCGGGACGCCGCCGGTAGCGGGCTCCACCGTGAGCGTTGCCGCCAGCCCCGTGGTCCAGCCCGTAGTGCCTACGCCGGTCGATCCTGCTGCTGCTGCTGCTGCTGCCGCCGCTTCCGTGCAGCCTGGACCTGGTGCCCAGCCTGCAGCGGAAGCAACCCAGGCACAGGCACAGCAAAGTCCGCAGCAAAGTCCCTATTCCTCCTTGCCCCCGCCGCCCCATCATGCCGGCGACGCGCCTTGGGCGCAGACCTGGCGTTTCCTCACGGCGCGCCTGCGCCAGCTGTCAGACAAGGCCGGTCGCCGGGTCATGCAGAGGACGTTGAAGATCGGCGTGTCAGCCCGTATCTTCCATCCGGAAAGCGGTGCCAAGGGCCTGCGCAGCAAGACCCTGCAATATCTGGAGGAATCGATCGCGCAGTGGGTCATGTCGCGCGATGTGCTGGTCTTCATGATCCCGACCGTCAATACCAATGGCCTGGTCCACCCCAGCAATATCCGCCTGCGGGACTATGCCAAGCACCTCGATGGGCTGGTCTTGCAGGGTGGGGCCGACGTCTCGCCGCAGAGCTATGCCCAGGCTGCCACGCGCCCGGAGTGGAGCGGTGACCGGGTGCGCGACATGTACGAACTGGAGCTGCTGCACGAGTTCATCGAGGCCGGCAAGCCGGTGCTGGGGATCTGCCGCGGTTGCCAGCTGATCAACGTGGCCTTCGGCGGCACGCTGTATCAGGACATCGCTACCGATGTGCCGACCGCCATCCTGCACGTCAATGACCAGTACGACAGCAATTATCACGCGCTGCATTTCCCCCAGGGCTCGTCGTTGGCAGGGATGGTCAAGACCGAGAATGCCATCGTCAACTCGATTCACCACCAGGCGGTACGTGACCTCGGGCGCGACCTGTCGGTGGAAGCGGTATCGGGCCCGGACCAGATCGTGGAGGCCATCCGCTATCGCAAGGCGCCGTTCGTGATGGGCCTGCAGTGGCACCCGGAATTCCACCGCGCCGGTGGAGCCGAGCTGCTGGATTGCACCCCCATCCTTGACAGTTTCCTGCGTGCCGCTCGGGAAACCCGCTTCTGATGGTCGGCCGGTTCTGGTTCTGATGGCCTCTCGACACGCCCTGTGTCGGGAGAATCCGCCGGAACCTAACGTCCACCGCATCATCGAACCAGTTTGCGCTGGCGCAAGCCTGCTCCAATGCATGTGCAGCAGGCTGGCAAGGCGCTATCCGCCAGGGAGCGGACTCTGTAGAATCAAAAGCTCGTCGCAACGCAGCAAACCTGCTCGCCTCAGCCTGGACATGGGGCAAGTGGCGAAAGGGATGCGACGACTTGCTAGTCTTTTCCATAACCGGCAAAAAAGGAGAATTTAAATGCCTCAATCCCCCGCACTGAAGACCGTCCGCAACGACATGAAGACCCTGGTCAAGGACGCCCAGGCATTGTTCGCCGAGGCCGCTGCTGCCACCGGTGAAAAGGCTGACGAATTGCGCGCCAAGGGCCTGACCCTGCTGGAAGCTGCTGCCGAAGCGGCCCAGGGCGCGCAGGCTGCCGCCATCGAGAAGGGCAAGGAAGTGGCTGCCAAGACCGACGACTATGTCCACGAAAATCCGTGGCGCGCCGTGGCCATTTCGGCCGGGCTGGGCCTGCTGGTGGGCCTGGTCATCGGTCGCAGCAAGTAAGCGCCGCGCCGATGGCGACGCCCCACAAGGAAAGTCCGGCGGCCTCCACCGCCCAGGCCGCCCACCCCGGATTGACGGCGGGGCTCCTGGGCCTGGCCAAGAACCTGCTCGGCCTGATCATCAGCCGTATCGAGCTGGCATCGCTGGAGATGTCCGAAATCGGTGCCAACCTGCTGCGCTTTGCTGTCATCTTCGTGCTGGCGGCGGTGGGCTTGTGGTTTGCCATCGCCTTCTGGTCGGTGCTGATCGTGATGCTGGCCTGGGACGCCTGGGGCTGGAAGATCCTGGCCCTGCTGGGCGCCTTTTTTACTGCGGCGACGGTCGGGCTGGTGTGGTACGCCCGCTCGGTGCTGCAGCAGGGCAAGCTTTCGCTGCCGCAGACCATGACCGAGCTGCGCAAGGATCGTGATGCGCTGTTGTAAGTGCAAGTTTTCCATCAGAACGAGGACAGCATGACAGACCTGGATCACGGCATGACCCATGAGGAGCGCAAGCGCAAGGTACTGGCGCAGGGTGCGCTGTATCGGCTGGGCGTGATGGAGTCGCGTGAGGTGGTGCGCGAAAATCTCAGCGCCGAGTCGCTGGCCAAGGGGGCCTTGAGCCGCGTTGGCCATTTTGCCGCTTCGCTGTTTGGCGGCGGCAAGACGGTGCAGTCGATCAAGTCGATCAGCAGCGGCGGGCTGGGCAACCTGAATCTGCAGACGGTGACGCCATTGCTGATGACAGGTGCTTCGCTGCTGTCGCGTCGCTGGCTGCGCAAGCCGCTGATGATGGGAGGCGTCATCGCCGCCGTGGGTGGGCTGGCCTATTATTTCAGCCAGCGCGGCGGGTCGGGCGGCAACGAGACGGTGGAACTGGAAGGACCGTCGCAGCCTGACTAGTTCTGTTTGGTTCTGTTTGCACCGGCCGTTTCACCCAAAGGCATCCGTTCATCCGGATGCCTTTGTAATTTGGCGGGTGTATCTCCCAAGCAGGAACATATCGGGTCGGCGAATGCTCTGAGGAAGACCGGCTAATGGCCCGGACGACAAAACTAAAAGACAAGAAAGGACATGACATGAAGAAACTCTCCATTGCGGCGATCGCCGGTGTGCTGGCGCTTTCCGGCTGCGCCGACATGAGCCCGACGCAACGTGGCACGGCTACCGGTGCAGGTATCGGTGCCGGCCTGGGTGGCATCATCGGCGCAGCCACCGGTGGTGGTGGTGGCGGACGCGCCCTGGGTGGTGCGGCCATTGGTGGCGCCATCGGCGCGGTAGCGGGCAACATCTGGTCCAACCGTATGGAAAACCAGAAGCGCGCCATGGAACAGGCAACCCAGGGCACTGGCGTGCAGGTCACCCAGACTGCGGACAACCGCCTGAAGCTGGAAATCCCGAGTGACATCTCCTTTGATACGGGTCGTGCCGACATCAAGCCCGAGATGCGTCCGGTGCTGGATCGTTTCGCCGCCACGCTGGTGGAAAATCCGGCGACCACGGTCACCATCGTTGGCCACACCGACAACACCGGCAGTGATGCCATCAACGACCCGCTGTCGCAACAGCGTGCAGCCCGTACCCGCGACTACCTGAGCTCGCGCGGCGTAGCGGCCAATCGTTTCGTGATCATGGGGCGTGGTTCACATGAGCCGCTGGTGCCCAACAATTCGGATGCCAACCGCGCCAAGAACCGTCGTGTGGAAATCTTCGTGGCCGAGCAACAGGCTGCAGCACCCGCCCAGCAAGCTCCTGCAGGCTATGCGCCGGGTGGCTATCCCCCGCCGCCTCCGCCGCGTTATTGAGCTTGAGATGGCCAGCTGGAAGGTGCCATGCGCACCGCCGGCAACTGGCGCCTTGGCAGCATGACAGGGCGGCCGCAAATGAAAAATCCCCGAATTCGATTCGGGGATTTTTTTTGCGGACGTATGATTTCCGGTGGGATGCAGGTCTTACTTGGCAGGTGTGTCTGCAGCGGGTGCGGCACCTTCAGCGGCGGCGGGCGCCTTTGCTTCCGGTTCCTTGAACTTGCCGCCGGACTGGTTGGCCATGTAGGCCACGGTACGCTGGATTTCCACATCGTCCAGGTCCGGGTTGCCGCCCTTGGCGGGCATGGCGCGCAGACCGTTGATGGCGTGCGTGACCAGGGTGTCATAGCCTTGTGCGATCCGGGCTTGCCAGGAAGCGGCATCCCCCACCTTGGGGGCACCTGCCACGCCGGCGCCATGGCAGGCGGCACAGGTGGTCTTGTAGACTTCTTCGCCCGAAAGCAGTTGCTTGGGGCCGTTGGCATCGCGGAAAGTGAAGCCGTCATCGGAGACGGGCTTGATGCGCGCCGCGATCATCTCGGGCGTCTGACTGTCGGAGCCGGCACCGGTCTTCTGGCCGTTGGTCACGTACTGCACCAGTAGCACGATGCACACGATGGGGACCATAAAACCTGCGACTACCGCTGCGATCAATTGCTTGGGAGTCTTGATTGCCGACTCGTGTTCATGCTGAGCTGAGCTCATTGGCGTCCCTCCGTAATGTTTCCTCGAAATTGGGGCGGAAAACGTCGGTTCCCTTTGTATCGCCTGGCATTGCGTGGAACTAGGATCAGGCAGGGCTTTCATTGCGCTCTCTCGCCGAACTCTTGATTATAGTCACAATGCTTTCCGTTTGACACGGAAAAACCGCCAGTGCCATGGACGTCCAGAGGGAAAGGGGGTATCCTTCAGGCCTTTCCGGGGTTCGCCCCGTCAGCGCGGCTGTAGCTCAGTGGATAGAGTATTGGCCTCCGAAGCCAAGGGTCGTGGGTTCGATCCCCGCCAGCCGCGCCACTTTCTCCCCTTCGCCGTCACCTGCCCGCCGCCCTGTGCCCTGCAATGTCGGGCCGTCCTGTCGGAAGCGCCTTCAGCCAGTCTTGAAAAGGATTGGTCATTCCGGCAAAGCAGACACCCACGCGATACAAAATTATCAAAACTGCAACGTATTCTGCTGGGAAATATTATCCTTTGCTTATACGGCAAATACTTTGCGCGATATCAATGTCCAGCCGGCGCAGGTCGACATTGTGAGATGTTTGATATGTCTCTCAGCCTGCAGGCTGCGGATGGGCCGCACGGCATTGACGCTTAGTCTTGTCCCATTTCTTGTTTCATTTCGCGCAGACACTCATCCAGCGCCTGGTCCCAGTCGGGAAGAATGATGCCGAAAACGCGCGTGAGCTTGTCCGTGCACAAGCGGGAATTGCTCGGACGTTGCGCCGGCGTCGGATACGCCGCACTCGAAATGGGCGCCACCTCGGCGGGCGATAGCTGTGCCTGCAGGCCCAGGGCAGGCATGGCTTCCACAATGCGGCAGGCGTACTGCTGCCAGTTGGTGGCGCCGCGCGAGCTGAGGTGATACACGCCGCGGGTGTGTTGCATGCGAGAGCTCAGCGTCATCCTGCCGTCGTCCCCCAGCATGCGCGCTACGACGTCGGCTATCGTGCGAGCCCAGGTCGGCGCTCCCCACTGGTCGGCAACAATGTTCAACTGCCTGCGCTGCTGCGCAAGTTGCAGGATGGTGTTCAGGAAATTGCGGCCGTGGGCAGAATAGACCCAGCTCGTTCGCAGTATCCAGGCGGCATCGCACTCTTCCAGCACGGCGATCTCACCATCCCGCTTGCTGCGACCGTAGACGTTCAGTGGTGCCGTCAGGTCATCTTCCCGGTAGGGTTCAGACTGCATGCCATCAAACACATAATCGGTCGAGAAGTGAATCAGCCCGATACCGTGGTGCCGGGCCGCGCGCGCCAGTACCCGGGGGGCGACGGCGTTGATGGCAATGGCCACCTCAGGTTCGCTTTCGGCCTTGTCGACAGCAGTGTAGGCCGCCGGATTGATGATCAGGTCGGGACGGGTCCGGTCCACGTAGCGGAGGATGGCCGCACTGTCTTCAAGATTCAGCTCGGAGCGTGTGGGAGTGAATAGTTCTGCGCCATACAGTCGTTGCGCCAACGCTTGGCCCACCTGCCCCGATGCGCCAGTGAGCAGGATGCGCAAGCGCTTCATTCGAACACCGCGGCCTGCGCCAGCGGAATCCCGTTTCTATCCTTGTCGGACAGGATAGGTTCCCCTTGCAGTTGCCAATCGATGGCCAACGCCGGGTCATTCCAGAGAATGGTGTGTTCCTGTTCCGGAATCCAGTAATCGGTGGTCTTGTAAAGGCATTCGGTCTCATCTTCCAGGACCGAGAATCCATGCGCGAATCCCGCAGGCAGCCAGAGTTGCAGCTTGTTGCTTGCGCTCAGCACCTGGCTGAACCACTGACCGAAAGTAGGCGAGCTGCGACGGATATCAAGCACTACATCCAGCACTGCACCCCGGGTGACCCGCACCAGCTTGCCCTGTGCCTGCGGGAGCTGGTAGTGCAGACCGCGCACGACACCGCGCGCGGAGAGGGAGTGGTTATCCTGTACGAAACGGGCATCGGCCCCGGTCCGTGCGCGGAAGTCGCGCTCGTTGAAGCTTTCGTAGAAGAAGCCGCGACTGTCGCTGAAGACCTGGGGTTGGATCAGCATCAGGCCCGCTAGGGGAGTGGGGGTGACCAGCATGGAATGGTAGCCGCGATGGCAGTTAATAACTCATTTCGGTCAGCAGCTGAAGCAGATACTTGCCATAGGCATTGTTCTTCAACGGCTCGGCAAGCCTCTCCAGCTGGAGGGCATCGATATAGCCTCGACGATAGGCGATCTCTTCCGGGCAGGCGACTTTCAGGCCCTGACGCTTTTCGATGGTGGCGATGAACTGGCCTGCATCCAGCAGCGATTCATGGGTGCCGGTATCGAGCCAGGCGATGCCGCGTCCCATCAGTTCCACATGCAATTGCCCACTTGCCAGGTAGCTGCGGTTGATATCGGTGATTTCCAGCTCCCCACGCGCCGAGGGGCGGATGGTGCGGGCAATGTCGACCACCTGGTTGTCGTAGAAGTAGAGGCCGGTCACTGCGAAATTGGATTTCGGCTGCGCCGGTTTTTCTTCGATGCCGATTACCCGGCGTGACGGGTCGAATTCGACCACACCGTAGCGTTCCGGATCCTGTACATGGTAGGCAAAGATGGTCGCGCCATCGGTGCGAGCATTGGCCTGGCGCATCGGCGGTTCCAGGTCGCGTCCGTAGAATATGTTGTCTCCCAGAATGAGCGCACAAGGATCATTGCCGATGAAATCCTGGCCGATCAGGAAAGCCTGCGCCAGTCCGTCGGGCGAGGCCTGTACCGCATAACGGATCTGCAGGCCCCATTGCCGGCCGTCTCCCAGCAGTTCGGCAAAGCGCGGCGTATCGCGCGGAGTGGAAATGAGCAGGATATCTCGGATGCCGGCCAGCATCAGGCTCGATAGCGGGTAGTACACCATCGGCTTGTCGTAGATCGGCATGAGCTGTTTGGAGGCAACCTGGGTGGCCGGGTAAAGCCGCGTGCCAGAGCCTCCGGCGAGGATGATGCCCTTGCGGCGCACCGGCGGGGTCGTATCGCTCATATCAGTGCTCCCGGTGGATGATCGCCGTATTGCTGCCGCAGCCAGTTCAGGTAATCGCCCGAGCGCACCTGGCGTACCCATTCACCATGCGCCAGATACCACTGCACCGTTTTGCGGATGCCGGTCTCGAAGGATTCCGCCGGTTGCCAGCCCAGTTCGCGTTTGATCTTTCCTGCGTCGATGGCATAGCGACGATCATGTCCGGGCCGGTCCTTGACGAAGGTGATCAGGTCGCGATAGCTGCCTTGCGGTCGCGCCGCGAGTTCATCCAGGATATCGCAGAGGGTGTGCACCACGTGCAGATTGGTATGTTCGTTGCCCCCGCCGATGTTGTAGGTCTCGCCTACCGTACCGTTGGCCAGAACTGTTCGCAATGCGGCACAGTGATCGGTCACGAACAGCCAGTCCCGGATCTGCATGCCGTCGCCGTAGACAGGAAGGGGATTTCCCGCGAGGGCGTTGGAAATGACCAGCGGGATCAGCTTTTCCGGGAAGTGAAAGGGCCCGTAGTTGTTGGAGCAGTTGGTGGTCAGCGTCGGCAATCCATAGGTTTGATGATAGGCCCGCACCAGATGGTCGGATGCCGCCTTGGACGCCGAGTAGAGGCTATTGGGCGCATACGGTGAAGCTTCCGTAAATGGCGCATCTTCCGGCGCCAGGCTGCCATAGACTTCATCGGTGGAGATGTGCAGGAAGCGGAAGTCCGTTTTTTCCGGGCCCGGCAGCGTCAGCCAATACTGCAACGCCCTGTTGAGCAGATTGAAGGTGCCATTGACGTTGGTACGGATGAACTCGTCGGGACTGCGGATGGAACGATCGACGTGGCTTTCGGCGGCGAAGTGAATGATCGCGCGTGGGCGGTAGCGCGAGAGCAAGGTAGCCATCGCTGTCTCATCGCAGATATCGGCTTGCACAAAGGCATAGCGCGTATCTTTCTCGACCGCATCCAGGTTATAGGGATTGCCGGCGTAGGTCAGCTTGTCGATGTTGAGCACGGGTTCGGCCGTGCTCTGCGTCAACCAGTCGAGGATGAAGTTGCTGCCGATGAAGCCGGCACCGCCAGTGATGAAAATCATGGGGCGGCCCGGTTCAGCAGGGTTGACGGCGGCAGACAACCTGCAGGTTGACGAGGGTAATCATGCTGGTCCTGTTGATTGGTACGGGATAGCGCGATTATGTCAGAGTCGCAGGTCGGTTCGCAGCATTTGGACGCAATCGTCCGCCGGCTCGGTCTGCATGCGCTGAAATCCGGCAAGGCAGCCGGGTGTGCCGCTGCCCCGGCCGAAGCAGCCGGGGCAGGGGGGGCAGCCTGCTTACTTGGTGGCCGCCACGGCATCCAGGATCACCTTGGCCACGTCGGCCGGACGCGATTGCTGCGGCACATGGCTGGTCGGCAGTTCGGTGGTCTTGGCGTTGATCTGCTTGGCGAAGGCGCGTTCCAGGTCGGGCTGGATCATGCGGTCGTTCTTGCTGACGATGTACCAGCTGGGACGGGTCTTCCAGGCGGCGGTCTCGACCTTGTCGCCGAAGGCTTTCAGGGCGATCGGACCTTGGGTCGCGGCCATCACGGCAGCCTGCTTGGCCGGCACATCCTGGGCAAAGTCAGCGGCCAGAGCGGCCGGCGGCAAGCTGGCGAAGCCGGCCTTGTCCACGGACAGCTTGGCAATGCCCGGGGGAACCGGCAGGTCCTTGCCCAGATCGCCGGTGGCCTGGCCGGCGTCCGGTGCGAAGGCGGCCACATACACCAGGCTGGCGACCTTGTCATTGTTGCCGGCCTCGGTGATTACGGTGCCGCCCCAGGAGTGGCCGACCAGCACCACCTTGCCCGGTTGGTTGTCGATGGCGCGCTTGGCTGCAGCCACGTCGTCGGCCAGCGAGGTCAGCGGATTCTGCACGGCAGTGACCTTGATACCCTTGGCTTGCAGCAACGGGATCACCTTGGCCCAGTCGGAGCCGTCGGCGAAGGCGCCGTGGACGATCACCACCGATGGCTTTTCGGCAGGTTCGGCAGCCATGGCGCTGCTGCCGGTGAAGGCGGCGGCGACGGCGAGCATGCCGAGGCCGGTCTTGAGGCTGAAGAGGCGGGAAGTTGCTTTCATGATGTTCTCCTTGGGAAGGTGGTTGGGGTGTTCGTTTCAGTGAGGCCAGTATAGGAATGCGCTCCGGCCACCGGTATCGGTCAATTGACCGACCCGGGGTGGCAGCGGGTGTGCGCGGCGATAGTGGCCCCTCATGCCGGCCCTGCCCATTAACCGAAGAGTTGATTGCCTCAGGCTCGGAGTTGCCGCTACAGTGTCGGGATGCTTCCCGACGTCATTTCATCCGGCAGTGCCGCGCCTGCCCCAGCCAGCGATCTGGCTGCCTCCGATCCGCTTGCCTGCGGTGTTCCGATGATTTCCGCCGAGGTGGCAGTGCATGTCCTGGCGCTGGTGGGCGATCTCAGCATGGGGCAACCCCCCGCCCAGTCGCAGCGCGCCGCACGGTTGGCGGCCCAGGTGGCACAGCTGGACGGCGCCGGTGCGCAAGACATCCTGCATGCGCGCCTGGTGGCCTTGCTGCGCTGGTCGGGCTGCACCGCCAATGCCGCAGGTTTCGCCAACCTGCTGGGCGACGACGTCGGTGGTCGGGAGGCCATGCTGCGTCATGGCTTGCCGCCAGACCATCCGCTGACCTTTTCCAATATCGAACCGCTGGCGCGCATCCATTGCGAGGTCGCCGGCGATGTGGCCGGCATGCTGGGCCTGCCGCCCGCGGTGGAGGCCGGACTGCGCCATGTCTGGGAGCACTTCGACGGCAGCGGGGCGCCACAACAACAAGGAGCGGCGACCAGGTGCCGGCGCTGGTGTATTACACCAGCCTGGCGGGCGACCTCGACATCCTGGGCCGCACGCACGGTACCGACAGTGCCATCCGCATGGTGCTTGCCTCCGGCGGCATCAAATACCCGGCACCGTTGGCAGAACGCGTGGCAGCGCAGGCCGGCGCATGGCTGGCTGTGCTGGACGGGCAGGACACGCTGGCATCCTCTGGTGAGCTGCCCGCCCATGAGGTGCCGCTGAGCATCGTGGCGGACCTGATCGAACTGAAGCTGCCTTGGTTGACCGGTTATTCGCGTCGCGTCAGCGAACTGGCTGCGCGGGCTGCCGCGCTGGCGGGTCTGCCACCCTTGCAACAGCAAGGGCTGGTGCGTGCCGCCTTGCTCCACGGCATCGGTCGGGTTTCCGTTTCCAACACCATCTGGGAGCGCGCGGGGCGTCCTGGCGTGGACGACTGGGAGCGCATCCGCCTGGCACCCTACTGGACGGCGCGCGCCGGCGCATTGATTCCGGCCCTGCGCGAGCACACGGCCCTGGCCTCCCAACTCTATGAGCGCCTGGATGGCACGGGCTATTTCCGCGGGTTGGACCGCGATACCCTCGGCCAACCCGCGCGCCTGCTGGCGGTGGCTGCCGCCCACGCCGCGCTCTGCGCCCGCCGCCCATGGCGGGCCGCGTTGACCATGGGCGAGGCTGCCGACCTGCTCACTCAGCAGGCGGCGGACGGCCTGTTCGACGCCGATGCCGTGCGCTGGGTGCTCGCTGCCGCCGCAGGCGACGCCGGCAATTCCTTGCCCGTGCCGGTCCGCAAAGGGTTGCTGTCGGAACGCGAGGTCGAGGTGTTGCGGCGCATCAGCCTTGGTGAAAGCAACAAGGAAGCCGCCCGGGTGATGCAGATCAGCCCGTCCACGGTGCGTACCCACGTGGAGAGCATTTTCCGCAAGCTGCATTGTTCTACGCGGGCTGCAGCCACACTCAAGGGCCTGAACCTGGGCCTGATCTGAAGACCGTATTTCTACTGCATGCCAGGCGGGCCGATCCTGCCCGTCGCGGTCCGGGCTCACGTTTCTTGAGTTGCTTCGCTGTGCTGCAACATATGACCTCGAACGCGAGCTTGGTCGTCTGACAACTTCCAACTTCCTGACAAAATGTCAGTACAATCGCCGCTCGATTGCGAGCGCCCGGCTAATTTCCGTAAATCATTGAATTTGCGGGATATTTTTCTGGCCCTGCAGGACATTTTTGATTAAATTGGGCGCTGTTCGCAAAACCGGCGCCGTTTTTGGCCTTTTGTGCATTCTTGCCAGCAATTTCAGTGCAGCTTGTGCAAACCTGAACAAACAGTCAGCAGGGGAGAACCCGCTCCGCGCGAAAAGAGGATGGCTGCCATGCATGGATCAGCAATCGTTCTTGTTGCAGTGCAAAAAATCGAAGTGGCTGCCTTTTTGCCACAACTCGCCGCGAAGTGCCCCAGATAAGGCCCCGATCTGGCCGCAAAAGGTTTGACTTACCGGAAAACGAACCTTTATAATCGCCGGGCTTTTAAGCTGCCGTCTGCCCTTAAGGGGTGCGGCGCATGCACGATATTGGATAGATATGCTGCGCATCATTCTCTTGCAGCTCGTAGCCACGGTCGTCGCTGCTTTGGTCGCAGGCATGTTGGGTGGACTTTCGGCGCTTTGGTCTGCTCTGCTGGGCGGGATTTGCTGTGTCGTCCCCAACGCCCTGTTTGCCCTGCGACTCCATGTCAGTGCACAGAAACCCGGTGGTACCAACCCGATGGCCTTTTTCTTCGGGGAATTTATCAAGATTGCTACGACGTTTGCGCTCATGGGCGCGACCGTTTGGTTGTACCACGGTGTCAATTGGCTCGCATTTCTGCTGAGCTTCATCGTGGTGCTTAAGAGTTATTTCATTTTACTGTTTAGACACCGACCATGACCGTAGAAGCCGCTGAGCACGCGCCGACAGCCTCTGAATATATTGTCCACCACCTTGGACACCTTTCCACCCATCACCAGACCAAGATCGTCGATTTCTCGATCCTGAACGTGGACACCATTTTCTGGTCCGTGTTCTGCGGCGTGATTGCCTGCTTCTTCATGTTCCTGGCCGCCCGCAAGGCGACCTCGGGCGTGCCGGGCCGCTTCCAGGCCTTCGTCGAGATGGTCGTGGAAATGGTCGAAGACCAGTCCAAGGCCATCGTGCATGGCGACCGCACCTTCATCGCTCCGGTGGCACTGACCGTGTTCGTCTGGGTTGCCCTGATGAACTCGCTGGACTTCCTGCCGGTGGACCTGGCCTCCGGCATCCTGGGCCTGTTCGGCCTGGGTGAAATGCACCACCGCATCGTTCCGACCGCCGACCTCAACGGCACCCTGGGCATCGCCCTGGGCGTGCTGGCCCTGATGCTGTATTACAGCGTCAAGATCAAGGGTGCCGGTGGCTTCATCCACGAACTGTTCGCAGCACCGTTCGGCATCTACCTGGCGCCGTTCAACCTGCTGCTGAACATCATCGAATTCGCCGCCAAGACCGTGTCCCTGGGCATGCGACTGTTCGGCAACATGTACGCAGGCGAACTGTTGTTCCTGCTGATCGCATTGCTGGGATCGACCGCGACCGCATTCGGCTTCATCGGCCATGTGATCGCCGGTTCTATCTGGGCAATTTTCCACATCCTGATCGTGTTGCTCCAAGCATTCATCTTCATGATGTTGACACTGGTTTACCTGGGCCAGGCGCACGAAGCGCACTAACACAAGGCTTGCAGTACCTGTTTTTCAGTTTGTTTTTTGGTTTTGTATTTAATTAACTTTTCTTAAGGAATTGTCATGACTGATGTCTCTTTCGTTGCTCTGGCTTGCGGTTTGATCATTGGCCTGGGTGCTATCGGCGCTTGTATCGGTATCGCGATCATGGGCGGTAAGTACCTCGAAGCATCCGCACGTCAGCCTGAACTGATGAACACCCTGCAAACCAAGATGTTCCTGCTGGCCGGCCTGATCGACGCCGCCTTCCTGATCGGCGTTGGTATCGCCATGCTGTTCGCATTCGCAAATCCGTTCATCGCCAAGTAATTCGCGCTTCATAGCCGATTCTCATCTGCCGGACGATTGGTTCCGGCACTCGTTATTCTGAGAAGGAAATTACCGTGAACTTAAATGCAACATTGATTGCGCAGTTCGTGGTCTTCTTCATCCTCGCCGGCTTCACGATGAAATTCGTGTGGCCGCCGTTGATCAAGGCGCTCGACGAACGCGCCAAGAAGATTGCGGACGGGCTGGCAGCCGCTGACCGCGGTAAGGCCGATCTGGCCGCCGCCGAAAAGCGCATCCAGGGCGAACTGGCATCGGCACGTGATGAAGGCCAGAAGCGTATCGGCGAAGCCGAAAAGCGCGCTCAGCTGATCATCGAAGAAGCGAAGAAGACGGCCGCTGAAGAAGCAGCCCGCATCGTCGCCGCTGCGCGTGCCGACGCCCAACAGCAAGTGAACCAGGCGCGTGAAGAACTGCGCGGCCAGGTCGCAACGCTCGCCGTCAAGGGCGCGGAACACATCCTCAAGCGCGAAGTGAATGCTGCGGCCCACGCCGACTTGCTGAATCAACTGAAGACAGAGCTGTAATATGGCCGAACTCGCAACGATCGCTCGTCCTTACGCTGAAGCCTTGTTCCGTGTGGCCAAGGCAGGCAGCCTGGCAGCCTGGTCCGATCTCGTCGACGAGATGGCCCAGGTGGCAGCGCATCCTGAGGTGCAGGCCCTGGCGCAGAACCCTTCCGTATCCCATGACAAGCTGGCTGACGTCTTCGCTGCCGCCTTGAAGACCCCGCTGTCCGTCGAGGCGCAGAACTTCGTCAAGACGCTGGCTGACAATGGCCGTCTGGTGCTGCTGCCGGAAATCGCCCAACAATTCCATGCGCTCAAGAACGCATCGGAAGGTTCGGCCGATGCCAACATCGTCAGCGCCTTCGAGCTCAGCGATGCCCAGGTCAAGGATGTGGTCTCGGCACTGGAGAAGAAGTTCGGCCGCAAGCTGAACCCTTCGGTGACGGTGGACAGCAGCCTGATCGGTGGTGTGCGCGTTGTGGTCGGCGATGAAGTGTTCGATACCTCCGTGCGCGCGAAGCTGCAGCAGCTGCAAGCTGCTCTGGCCGCGTAAGTGCCTCTGGCTGGCTAAGCGAAAGAACAATTTTTAGGAGTTAGTATGCAACTCAACGCATCTGAAATCAGCGAGCTGATCAAGAGCCGGATCCAAGGCCTTGGCGATACCGCTGAGATTCGCAATCAGGGCACGGTCATTTCCGTGTCCGACGGTATCTGCCGTATCCATGGTCTGTCCGACGTGATGCAAGGTGAGATGCTGGAATTCCCGGGCAACACCTTCGGCCTGGCGCTGAACCTGGAGCGTGACTCGGTGGGCGCCGTTATCCTGGGCGAATACGAACACATTTCCGAAGGCGACGTTGTCAAGTGCACCGGCCGCATCCTGGAAGTGCCCATCGGCCCTGAACTGAAGGGCCGCGTGGTCAACGCACTGGGCCAGCCGATCGACGGCAAGGGTCCGATCAACGCCAAGCTGACCGCCCCGATCGAAAAGATCGCTCCGGGCGTGATCGCGCGTCAGTCCGTGTCGCAACCGATGCAGACCGGCCTGAAGTCGATCGACTCCATGGTGCCCGTCGGCCGCGGCCAGCGCGAGCTGATCATTGGCGACCGCCAGACCGGCAAGACCGCTGTCGCGATCGACGCCATCATCAATCAAAAGGGTCAGAACATGACCTGCATCTACGTCGCGATCGGCCAGAAGGCTTCGTCGGTCAAGAACGTGGTGCGCGCACTGGAAGCGCACGGCGCGATGGAATACACCATCGTCGTGGCCGCTACCGCCTCCGAATCGGCTGCGATGCAATACGTTTCGGCCTACTCGGGTTGCGCCATGGGCGAATACTTCCGCGACCGCGGTCAAGATGCCCTGATCGTCTATGACGACCTGTCCAAGCAAGCCGTGGCCTACCGTCAGGTGTCGCTGCTGCTGCGCCGTCCGCCGGGCCGTGAAGCCTACCCTGGCGACGTGTTCTACCTGCACAGCCGCCTGCTGGAACGTGCTGCCCGCGTGAACGCCGACTACGTCGAGAAGTTCACCAACGGTGAAGTCAAGGGCCAGACCGGTTCCCTGACCGCACTGCCGATCATCGAAACCCAGGCGGGTGACGTGTCGGCCTTCGTTCCGACCAACGTGATCTCGATCACCGACGGCCAGATCTTCCTGGAAACCTCGCTGTTCAACGCCGGTATCCGTCCTGCGATCAACGCCGGTATCTCGGTGTCGCGCGTCGGTGGTGCTGCCCAGACCAAGGTCATCAAGAATCTGTCCGGCGGTATCCGTACCGACCTGGCACAGTACCGTGAACTGGCTGCCTTCGCGCAGTTCGCTTCCGACCTGGACGAAGCCACCCGCAAGCAGCTGGACCGCGGTGCACGTGTGACCGAACTGCTGAAGCAGGCTCAGTACACCCCGCAGTCGATCTCGATCATGGCCGTGACCCTGTTCGCCGTCAACAAGGGCTACATGGACGACGTCGAAGTGAAGAAGATACTGGCCTTCGAAGCCGGTCTGCACAACTTCATGAAGACCAGCCACGCTGACCTGCTCAAGAAGATCGAAGACACCAAGCAACTGGATAAGGATGCTGAAGCAGCCCTGGCGGCCGCCATCGCTGACTTCAAGAAATCCGGCGCGTACTAATTTTTACTGAAGCTATAAGGAGTCTTACTCATGGCTACAGGTAAAGAGATACGTGGCAAGATCAAGAGCGTAGAAAATACGAAGAAGATCACCAAGGCGATGGAAATGGTCGCGGCATCCAAAATGCGCAAGGCGCAGGACCGGATGCACGCAGCCCGCCCGTACAGCGACAAGATCCGCAACATTGCGGCCAACCTGTCGCAGGCCAATCCGGAGTACGTGCACCCGTTCATGGTCCAGCAGGATACGGCCAAGCGCGTTGGTTTCATCGTCGTCACGACCGACAAGGGTCTGTGCGGCGGCATGAACACCAACTCGCTGCGTCTGTTGACCACCAAGTTCCGTGAACTGGAAGGCCAAGGCAAGTCCATCGAGACCGTCGCCATTGGCAACAAGGGTCTGGGTTTTCTGAATCGTATCGGCGCCCGCGTGGCCGCCAACGTGACGCAACTGGGCGATACGCCTCACCTGGAAAAGCTGATCGGCCCCGTCAAGGTGCTGCTCGACGCATACCAGGAAGGCAAGCTGGACGCGGTGTACCTGGTGTACACCAAGTTCATCAACACGATGAAGCAGGAAGCCACCCTGCAGCAGCTGCTGCCGCTGACCAGCGACAAGCTCAAGGCTGACGAGGGTGCGCACTCCTGGGACTACATCTATGAGCCCGATGTGCAATCCGTGGTGGACGAGCTGCTGGTGCGTTACGTCGAAGCACTGATCTATCAGGCCGTCGCCGAGAACATGGCGTCCGAGCAATCGGCGCGCATGGTGGCGATGAAGGCGGCGAGCGACAACGCCGGTAGCGTGATCGGCGAGTTGAAGTTGGTCTACAACAAGACTCGTCAGGCCGCGATTACCAAGGAACTGTCGGAAATCGTCGCCGGTGCGGCCGCAGTTGGCTGATCAGCTAACGTAGCGCAGCGAAACAGAATTTAAATTTTATCTATTGAAGGAACGAAAATGGCTGATGGCAAAATCGTTCAGTGTATCGGCGCTGTGGTGGACGTGGAGTTTCCCCGCGATGCGATGCCCAAGGTTTACGATGCCTTGAAATTGGAAGGTTCGGATCTGACCCTGGAAGTCCAGCAGCAGCTGGGTGACGGCGTGGTTCGTACCATTGCGCTCGGTTCGTCGGACGGTCTGCGCCGCGGCCTGACCATCTCGAACACCGGCAAGGCAATCACGGTGCCGGTCGGCACCGCGACCCTGGGCCGCATCATGGACGTGCTGGGCAACCCGATCGATGAATGCGGTCCTGTCTCGCACGAGCAAACCGCTTCGATCCACCGCAAGGCTCCTGCATACGACGAACTGTCGCCGTCGCAAGAGCTGCTGGAAACCGGCATCAAGGTGATTGACCTGGTCTGCCCGTTCGCCAAGGGTGGTAAGGTCGGTCTGTTCGGTGGCGCCGGTGTCGGCAAGACCGTGAACATGATGGAACTGATCAACAACATCGCCAAGGCGCACAGCGGTCTGTCCGTGTTCGCCGGTGTTGGTGAGCGTACCCGTGAAGGTAACGACTTCTATCACGAAATGGCAGAAGCCAAGGTGGTGGACCTGGAAAACCCGGCCAACTCCAAGGTGGCCATGGTCTACGGTCAGATGAACGAACCGCCGGGCAACCGTCTGCGCGTGGCGCTGACCGGCCTGACCATCGCCGAAGGCTTCCGTGATGAAGGCAAGGACGTTCTGTTCTTCGTCGACAACATCTACCGTTACACCCTGGCCGGTACCGAAGTGTCCGCGCTGCTGGGTCGTATGCCGTCCGCCGTGGGCTACCAGCCGACGCTGGCCGAAGAAATGGGCCGTCTGCAAGAGCGCATCACCTCGACCAAGACCGGCTCGATCACCTCGATCCAGGCCGTCTACGTCCCTGCGGATGACTTGACCGACCCGTCGCCGGCAACCACCTTCGCCCACTTGGACTCGACCGTCGTTCTGTCCCGTGACATCGCCTCGCTGGGTATCTACCCCGCCGTCGATCCGCTGGACTCGACCTCGCGCCAGCTGGACCCGCAAGTGGTCGGCCAGGAACACTACGAGACCGCCCGCGCGGTCCAGGGTACCCTGCAGCGCTACAAGGAACTGCGCGACATCATCGCGATTCTGGGCATGGACGAACTGGCTCCGGAAGACAAGCTGCTGGTGGCACGTGCACGTAAGATGCAACGTTTCCTGTCGCAGCCCTTCCACGTCGCCGAAGTGTTCACCGGTTCCCCGGGCAAGTACGTTTCGCTGAAGGACACGATCAAGGGCTTCAAGATGATCGCCAGCGGCGAACTGGACCACCTGCCGGAACAAGCGTTCTACATGGTCGGTACCATCGAAGAAGCAATCGAAAAAGCCAAGAAGATCAACTAAGACTGACCGGCTCCGGCCGGTTCCGCTGTTTGGCGGAGCGGGCAGGGCAGGGAAGCATTCTTTGATTTTCGGCGCCGCCACCCTTAACGGTGGCGGTCCATCGACTAGGAAACGACATGGCACATACTATTCACGTGGACGTGGTCTCGGCGGAAGAGGAAATCTTCTCCGGCGAGGCGGAATTCGTCGCGTTGCCGGGCGAAGCGGGTGAACTGGGTATCTACCCACGTCACACCCCGCTGATCACGCGCATCAAGCCAGGTGCTGTCCGTATCAAGGTGTCGGGTCAGGCGCACGAGGAATTCGTGTTCGTGGCCGGTGGCCTGCTGGAAGTGCAGCCGGACGCCGTGACCGTGCTGGCCGACACCGCGATCCGTGGTGCCGACCTGGACGAAGCCAAGGCCGCCGAAGCCAAGCGTCTGGCCGAGGAAGCGCTGGTCAATCGCGACTCCAAGATCGACCACGCCGCAGCCCAGGCCGAACTGGCCGCCGCAGTGGCACAGCTGGCTGCGATCCAGAAGTTGCGTCAGAAGCGCTGATCACTCGGCGTGTCCTCACTCCGGTGGGGACCAAGGCAGTAAATCGAAAGGCAGCCTCGGCTGCCTTTTTTCATGCTCATCCATGCTCGTCGCGAATCGGTCGCCGTACTCTGTACTGCATCTTGCGGCGCAAGCCGACCTTTCCCGTCCCAGACGTACCTCCTTCTGGCTGCCTTACTTAACCTGTATCAAGCTGCCTGGCGGCACGCCTGCCGTCATGCTCATGTTCGGGTAAAGTGAGCCCTTCGATGCGCCGTGGCGAACCAAATCGGCGTGCGTAAATCATTTAGATGATATGGGCCCCGAGCGCCCATTCATCCTCAGCAGGAGCACACATGTCTTCAGCCGTCTCGCCTTCTTCCTCCGCCGCCCTGTCCTCACGCGTCAATGGCAAGCCCATCATCGCCGTGGTCGGACTGTCCAACCGCCCGGAGCGGGCCAGCTTCGACGTGGCCGCCTACCTCCAGTCGGCGGGCTATCGCATCGTTGCAGTCAATCCCATGTACGCCGGGCAGACCATACTGGGCGAACAGTGTCACGCCAGTTTGCAGGAGGCCAGCACGGCCTTGGCGGGGCAGGGCCTGAGGGTGAGCATCGTGGATTGCTTCCGCAAGTCGGCCGACATCCCACCGGTGGTGGAAGAAGCCATCGCCATCGGTGCCGACTGCGTCTGGATGCAGCTGGACATCGTCAATGAAGCAGCGGCGGCCCGCGCCCGCGCCGCAGGCCTGAAGGTCGTCATGGACAAGTGCATCAAGATCGAGCACGCCATGGGGGAATTGCACGGCGTGCTGTAAAGGGCTCCACCTGCAATACGGACATTCACTGATAACGACAAAGCGAGACAGCATGGCAAAGAAGATCGGCCCACCATTCACCGTCCATCCCAAGTTCGTCCTGAAAGAGAGCGATGCCTCCAACAAGCCCCTCTCCAGCGGCGACAAGGAAAAGGACAAGGCCACCGTCCAGGCCCTGGCCGCCAAGATCGGCCTGCAGCAGCAGATGCTCTACGCCGGTCACAAGCACAAGGTGCTGGTGATCCTGCAAGGCATGGATACCAGCGGCAAGGATGGCACCGTCAATGACGTGTTCGCCGCCGTCAATCCCCAAGGTATCCGCATCGCCAACTTCAAGGGGCCGACGGCCATCGAGCTGGCACACGATTACCTGTGGCGCGTACATGCGCAGGTACCGGTAGCAGGGGAGATTGCGGTGTTCAACCGCAGCCATTACGAGGACGTGCTCATCACCCGCGTCCATGACTGGATCGATGACAAGGAATGCCAGCGGCGCTATCGCCAGATCAACGATTTCGAGCGCATGCTGTGGGAAACCGGGACGGTGGTGTTGAAGTTCTTCCTGCACATCTCCAAGGCCGAGCAGAAATCACGCCTGCAATCCCGCATCGACGACCCCAACAAGCACTGGAAATTCGATCCCCAGGATCTGGCCGAGCGCAAGTTCTGGGATGCCTACCAGCAGCGCTATCAGGAGGTGCTGCGTGCCACCAGTACCCTGCATGCGCCCTGGTATGTGGTGCCGGCGGATTCCAAGACCCATCGCAACCTGCTGGTGGCCAATGTGGTCCTGGAAACACTGCAGAAGCTGAAGCTGAAATTCCCCGATGCCAAGCCGGAACTGAAGAACCTCAAGTTCGACTGAGCGCCTGGCCATCGGGATGCCGGCGGACTACTTCAGCCACTTGTCGAAGATCTGCTGGTATTCGCCAGTGGCCTTGGCCAGGTGCAGCCAGGTGTCCACATACGCCTTGAAGGCCACATCGCCACGCGGCAGCAGGTAGGCTTTTTCGGCGAACTGCAGCGGCTGGTCCGGAGTCACCGGGCAAAGTTCAGGATGCAGCTTGGATTGCCACAGGGTCTCGCTGGCATCGGTCACCATCACGTCGGCCTTGCCATCCACTATCTGCTGGAAGATCGTCACGTTGTCCGGGTGCAGCAGGAGCGTGGCGCGCTTGTAGCGGGCACGGGCGAAGCGCTCGTTGGTGCCGCCCGGATTGACGATGGCGCGGGTACCCGGCTGGTCGATCATGTCGAAGTTACGGAACTTGTCCTTGTCGGCACAGCGGATGATGGGGGCCTTGCCATCCACCATGGTGGGTTCCGAGAAGGCGGCCTTGCGGGCGCGGTCCAGCGTGATGGAGACCCCACCCATGGCGATGTCGCACTGGGCGATGAAGTCGTTCATCAACGTGCTCCAGGTGGTCTTGACGAACTGCGCCTCTACGCCCAGCGACTTGGCCAGCGCCTGCCCCAGTTCCACATCCATGCCCTCGAAGGTCTGGTCGGGCCGGTAATAGGTGAAGGGCTTGTAGTCGCCGGTCATGCAGATGCGCAGCTTGCCTGCCTTGAGTACCTGGTCCAGGCGCGACGCCGGGACGCTGTCCTCGGCGCGGGCCGATGACAAGGTCAGTGACAGCACAGCCAGACCTGCCAGCAGGACGGCGCGGATAGTGTTCTTCATGGATTCTCCTTGTGGATGATTGCGCGGGATCGGCCCGATCTCTGTTCGGTTCTTGTGCGGTTCTTGTTGATTTGAAAGGCCGGCTGGGCGAGCACTTCGCCAGCCGGGCCATCATAGCAAAACCCGCTGCCACGACCTGCATCAATATCAGCGCACGCCGATAGCGACAATTAGCCCGGAAGCCCCGCCCGTAGGATGCGATAATGCCGGATTGTCCTCAGAGCGCATTGCAGGCCGACCATGTCTTCTTCCACGTCTCCGTCCACCTCTCAGTCCACCTTCGCTCCGCTGAAGAACGATACCTTCCTGCGAGCCTTGTTGCGCCAGCCCACCGACTACACGCCGCTGTGGCTGATGCGCCAGGCCGGCCGCTACCTACCCGAATACCGCGCCACCCGCAGTCGCGCAGGTTCCTTCATGGGCCTGGCGACCAACCCGGACTACGCGACCGAAGTCACGCTGCAGCCGCTGGAACGCTATCCCCTGGACGCCGCCATCCTGTTCTCGGACATCCTCACCGTTCCCGACGCCATGGGCCTGGGTCTCTATTTCGCAGAGGGCGAGGGTCCCAAGTTCGAGCGTCCCCTGCGCGATGAAGCCGCGATCCGTGCGCTGCAGGCCCCGGACCTGGAGCGCCTGGATTACGTCTTCAAGGCGGTCACCCAGATCCGGCGCGAGCTCGATGGCCGGGTTCCGCTGATCGGCTTCTCCGGCAGCCCCTGGACGCTGGCCTGCTACATGGTCGAAGGTGGTGGCTCGGACGATTTCCGCCTGGTCAAGAGCATGCTCTACAGCCGCCCTGACCTGATGCATCACATCCTCAAGACCAACGCCGCTGCGGTAGCCGCCTACCTGAATGCTCAGATTGCCGCCGGTGCGCAGGCCGTGATGATCTTCGATACCTGGGGCGGTGCGTTGGCCGATGGCATCTACCAGCAATTCTCCCTGGCCTACATGCAGCAGGTGGTCAGCCAGCTCCAGCGCAAGCAGGATGGCCAGCAGATTCCGGTGATTGTCTTCACCAAGGGCGGTGGCCTGTGGCTGGAGCAGATCGCCGCCATCGGCGCCGACGCCGTAGGCCTGGACTGGACCGTCAACCTGGGCGACGCACGGCGCCGTGTGGGCGACAAGGTCGCCCTGCAAGGCAACCTGGACCCCAACGTCCTCTTCGCCGGCGACGACGCCATCCGCGCTGAAGTCCGCAAGCTGCTGGAGTCATTCGGACGTCCTGGCCCCGGCAGTGGCCACGTCTTCAACCTGGGCCATGGCATCTCCCAGCACACCCCGCCGCAAGCCGTGGCGACCCTGGCGCAGGCGGTGCAGGAAATGAGTCGTGCCATGCGCGGCTGATCGTGCGCGTATCTGTCGTTATCTGTTCATATCTGTGCAGCGGGATAAGCTAATATGCACATCCTTGCCGGTCGGACCTGACTTATACACATTCGCCGGCGTTTTCTGATTGAGAATCAAACTTATTGGAATATGAACGGCAAGTGCAAGACGGTGTTTGTAAGTCCTTGATTTTCATGGATTTATTTTTTTCGAATAAATGCCTGGTCTGTCCGTAAGCCGCTGTGGTATTAGGTCTCGGACTTGTCAAGAGGCACTTGTCAACAAAGTTATCCACAGGCGCTGTGCATAATGGGCAAAAGCGTTTACAAAACCGCCGCTTATCGAAGTATTTGAAGAATTACTTTAAGTTTGTAGGACAGTACGCGCAGGTCGGTGCAGGAAAAAGCCAGGGTTTTTTTTGTCAGCCAGCACTTGACAAATGCCCTTCGCCTGATCCGCAAACCAAGACTTATGCACATAAAAGGCATGCCGCATTTGCACAAACCGTCTAAGCAAATTTTTTTCCCGTGCTAAGGCGAACAATTTTAAGTCATTGATTTTATTGGACTAATTTTTTGCCCTGCATTTGGGCAGCGCGCCGTAAGCCTCGCCCAGTCTACTCGTGGCGATGTCAAGAGGCATTTGTCCCCAAAGTTATCCACAGGGTTTGTGGATAGGTTGAAAAATGACGATTAAACCGGGGCTTAGGCCGGTTTTTCAGGATTTACATTAAGTTCGTGGAACAACGTCTGCTTCAGGTCGCGCTCGATACGCCCCTGCATACCGTCTTTGATTACCGCTGGAAGGCCAGTTCGCCGGATGAGCCGTTGCCGGCGATCGGCCAACTGGTGGTGGTCCCCTTCGGCCGCCGCGAAGCCGTCGGCGTGGTCGTCGGCCAGGATGCGCAGACCGACCTGCAGGCCGACAAGATCAAGGACGTCATCGCCGTGCGGCACCAGTTGCCGCCGATGTCAGCGCATTGGCTGGCACTGTGCGGCTTTGCCGCCGACTACTACCAGCGTCCGCTGGGTGAGGTGATGCTGCCGGGGCTGCCCAAGAATCTGCGGGCCCTCACCACGGTGGCGCTGGACAAGGCACTCAAGGCCCTGGGCCGGCTTGCGCCCGCGACCAAGGCCAAGCCCAGGTCCAGGAAAAAGGCGGCGGTGGCCCCCACGGTGGAGGAAGCCATCGTCGATCCTGTGATGGCCGACCCATCGCCGGACCCGCTGCAACTGGGTGCCGCGCCGCCGCTGAACCCGTCCCAGCAGCAGGCGGTCGATGCGATCGCCGGTGCCGAGGGTTTCGCCCCGTTGCTGCTGTATGGCGTCACCGGCAGCGGCAAGACCGAGGTCTACCTGCAGGCCGCCGCCGCCATCCTGCGTCGCGCGGCAGAGCAGCCCAGCTCATCCGGTTCGCCTGAGCCTGGCCAGCCGACGCCGGCTTCGGCCCCCGCCCAGATCCTGGTGCTGGTGCCGGAAATCAACCTGACTCCGCAGCTGGAAGGCAACATCCGCGCACGTTTCCCGCATCTGAACGTGGTCGCCCTGCACAGCGGCCTGGCCGAGGGCGAGCGTGCCCGCAACTGGCTGGCGGCCCACCTGGGGCAGGCGCACATCGTGCTGGGGACGCGGCTGGCGATCCTGTCGTCGCTGCCGTCACTGAAGCTCATCGTCATCGACGAGGAACACGACCCCTCCTACAAGCAGCAGGAAGGCCTGCGCTACTCCGCGCGCGACCTGGCCGTCTGGCGTGCGCACCAGCTGGGCATCCCGGTGGTGCTGGGTTCGGCCACGCCCTCGCTGGAAACCTGGCAGCACGCCCAGGCCGGCCGCTACCGCCGCCTGGAACTGCGCCAGCGCGCGGCCCTGCAGGCAGTGCTGCCCAGCGTCAAGGTGATCGACATGGAGCGCGACAAGCCCGTCGACGGCCTGACATCGACCTTGATCGCGGCCGTGCGCAAGCGCCTGGAGCAGGGCGAGCAGTCGCTGCTGTTCCTCAACCGGCGTGGCTATGCGCCGGTGCTGGCCTGCGATGCCTGCGGCTGGATCAGCAACTGCATGCGCTGCGATGCCTTCATGGTGGTGCATCGCCCCGAGCGGCGCCTGCGCTGCCACCATTGCAGCCTGGAACTGCACATTCCACGCGCCTGCCCGACCTGCGGCAACGTCGACCTGCAACCGTTGGGACGCGGCACCCAGCGGGTCGAAGAGGGCCTGCATGGCATCTTCCCCGAGGCCCGCATCCTGCGTATCGATGCCGACTCCACCCGCCTCAAGGGCTCGGCCCAGAGCGCTTTCGACAGCGTGCACCGGGGCGAGGTCGATATCCTGATCGGCACCCAGATGGTGGCCAAGGGGCATGACTTCAAAAAGCTCACCCTGGTGGGCGTGCTCAATCCCGACACCGCCCTGTTCTCGCACGACTACCGCGCCAGCGAGCGCCTGTTCGCGCAACTGATGCAGGTGGCCGGCCGCGCCGGCCGTGCCGGGCTGTCGGCCGATGGCAGTTCGGGCGAAGTGCTGATCCAGACCCGCTATCCGCATCACCCGCTGTACCAGGCCGTGATCCGCCACGACTACGATGGCTTTGCCGGTGAATTGCTGGACGAGCGGCGCCAGGCGCATTTCCCGCCGTTCATGTACCAGGCACTGTTGCGCGCCGAAGGTCGCGAACTGGAGATCGCCATGGACTTCCTGAAGGAAGCGGCCACCTTGCTGGACGCCCCGGCCATCACCATCAACGAACCGATCCCGATGACCATGATGCGGGTGGCCAATGTCGAGCGTGCCCAATTGCTGATCGAATGTCCCTCGCGTCCGACACTGCAGGCTTTCCTCAAGGAATGGCTGGCCTTGTTGCGGCAGATGAAGACCCGCGCGCGCTGGTCGCTGGAAGTCGATCCGGTCGATATCTGAGACGGCCCGGGCCGGTTTTTGTTGTGATTCCGGCATCTTTGCCTCGGCAGGGCGCCGGACTGCACGCAAGCCGCTTGTTCATGCAGCCAACACGGTACGCCTAGCCGGTATAATCTCGGCTGCTCAACCAATTGCAAGCGATCCCTCCGCGCGGCGCCTCACAGCCGGTCCAGCGCCACGGCCGCTTCCGCTTTACCCCTCATTCCCATGCTCGCACAACAGAAACAACGCATCTCCGACCTGTTCTCGTCCGCCCTGCAGCCGCTGCTGGCCGACAGCGGCCTGACGCCGACCATCACCCTGGAGCGCCCGCGTGACGCCTCGCACGGCGACATCGCCTGCAACATCGCCATGCAGCTGGCCAAGCCGCTCAAGAAGAACCCGCGTGAGCTGGCCCAAGCCATCGTGGCCGCCGTGATGGCCGACCCGGCCCGTGAAGGCCTGGTGGAATCGGTCGAGATCGCCGGTCCGGGCTTCATCAACCTGCGCGTGGCCGCAGCCGCCAAGCAGGCGGTGGTGAAGGCGATCCACGAACAGGGCGAGGCCTTTGGTCGCGGCACTGCAGGCGCGGGCCAGAAGGTGCTGGTCGAGTTTGTCTCCGCCAACCCTACAGGTCCGCTGCACGTGGGTCACGGTCGCCAGGGTGCGCTGGGCGATGCGTTGTCGTCGCTGCTGGACGTGCAGGGCTACGATGTCCTGCGCGAGTTCTACTACAACGACGCCGGTGTCCAGATCGCTACGCTGGCAAGCTCGGTGCAGGCGCGCGCCCGCGGCTTCAAACCGGGCGATGCGCAATGGCCGGAATCGGCCTACAACGGCGACTACATCGCCGACATCGCCCGCGACTTCCTGGACCAGAAGACCGTCGCCGCCAGCGACGGCGAACCCGTCACCGGCAGCGGTGATGTCGAAGATATCGAGTCGATCCGTCGCTTCGCCGTCGCCTACCTGCGTCATGAGCAGGACCTGGACCTGCAGGCCTTCGGCGTGAAGTTCGACAATTACTACCTGGAGTCCTCGCTCTATGCCGACGGCAAGGTGGCTGCTGCCGTGGACGCGCTGGTCAAGGCCGGCAAGACCTACGAGCAGGATGGCGCGCTGTGGCTGCGCACCACCGACTATGGCGACGACAAGGATCGCGTCATGAAGAAGACCGACGGCACCTATACCTACTTCGTGCCCGATGTCGCCTATCACATCAACAAGTGGCAACGTGGCTACGGCAAGGTCATCAATATCCAGGGCAGCGATCACCACGGCACCATCGCCCGCGTGCGTGCCGGCCTGCAGGCAGCCGGCGTGGGCATCCCGCAAGGCTATCCCGACTACGTGCTGCACAAGATGGTCACCGTCATGCGCAATGGCGAAGAGGTCAAGATCTCCAAGCGCGCCGGTTCCTACGTCACCCTGCGTGACCTGATCGAATGGTCGGCCGGCGAGGCCGTCGAAGGCCAGGAACGCGACCTCACCCGCGGCCGCGATGCGGTGCGCTTCTTCCTCATCTCGCGCAAGGCCGATACCGAGTTCGTCTTCGACGTCGACCTGGCCCTGGCCCAGTCCGACGAAAACCCGGTCTACTACGTGCAATACGCCCATGCGCGCATCTGCACCGTGCTGGGCAAGTGGGGTGGCAACGAGGATGAGCTCAAGGACGTGACCGACCTGTCGCCGCTGACCGCCCCGCGTGAAGCGACCCTGCTGGCCAAGCTGGCCGAATACCCGGACATGCTGGCGCATGCCCTGCAGGAGCTGGGACCGCACCAGGTTGCCTTCTACCTGCGCGATCTGGCAGGCGAACTGCATAGCTACTACAATGCGGAACGCGTGCTGGTCGACGATGTCCCAACCAGGTCCGCACGCCTGGCGCTGTTGTCCGCCACCCGTCAGGTACTGCGCAACGGCCTGGCCCTGCTGGGCGTATCGGCCCCGGCCAGAATGTAAACAAGCAGCTAAAGAGAAACGTGAAACCGTTGAACGCGAAACATCACAAGCAGGCCGGCGGCACGCTGCTCGGCCTGATCCTGGGTTTGATCGTCGGCCTGGGCATCGCCGTGGGCGTGGCCCTGATGATCACCAAGTCGCCCATTCCCTTCGTCAACAAGGTGGTGCGTCCCGAACGGGCCGATCCGACCCCGGCCCAGGCGGCCGACCCCAACCGTCCGCTCTACGGCAACCGCGACATCGCTCGCGAGGCCGCGCGCGACCAGCAACAGTCGCAGACCCCGGTGCCGCCCAATACCGCCGCTGCCCAGCCGGTGCCGCCAGTGGCGCCGACACCCCAGGCCGCGACCCCGCCGGCCAAGCAGCCTGACACCAGGACGGCGGACGCCAAGCCCTCTGCCGCCGCGCCGTCGGCCTCCAAGAACGACAGCAACGACGACAAGTGGACCTACTTCCTGCAGACCGGTGCCTTCCGCGACCAGGCCGATGCCGAGAGCGCCCGCGCCAAGCTGGCCCTGCTCGGTTTCGAAGCCCGCGTCACTGAACGTACCGCCGACAGCGGCGTGCTCTATCGGGTGCGCATCGGTCCCTTCGACCACGCCGAAGCGATGAACCGCACGCGCAGCAAGCTGTCCGATAACGGGGTCGATGCCGCCATCGTGCGCATTCCCAAGTAATCCACAGCACACCCACGGTGCCGGCGGCAAGGGATGACCGGCCGGCACGGGGTGCAGACCGGCGCACAGGCCGGTTCCAAACGACTATCCATCAGAGAGGGTAATACCATGCGTTTCCATCAAAAGCTGCTGGCAGCCGTCAGCTTTGGCGTACTGGCCTTCGCCGCCAGCGTCGGCGCCTCGGCCTCGCCGGCCAATCCGCAAGTGGGCAGCGACTACCGCGTGCTGGAACAGGCCCAGCCGACTGACTCCGGCAACAAGGTCGAAGTCACCGAATTCTTCTGGTTTGACTGCCCGCACTGCGCCGCATGGGACCCCTCGCTGACCGCCTGGGTCAAGAAGCAAGGCGACAAGATCAACTTCAAGAAGGTGCCGGTGGCCTTCCGTGATACCTTCGTGCCGCAGCAGAAGCTGTACTACACGCTGGAAGCCATGGGCAAGGCGGATGAGCTGACCCCCAAGATCTTCCACGCCATCCACGTCGAGAACCAGCGCATCAACACCGACAAGACTATCCTGGCCTACATCGAGAAGATCGGTCTGGACAAGCAGAAATTCCTCGACCTGTACAACTCCTTCGGCGTGCAGACCAAGGCCCGCCGTGCCGCCCAGCTGCAGGAAGCCTACAAGGTCGACGGCGTGCCCATGATCGCCATCGACGGCCGTTATGTGACCTCGCCGGCCGTGGTCGGTGTGGCCCTGGCCAACCAGCCCGAGTCGATGCAGCAGGCCGCTGCCCTGCAGGTGATGGATCACCTGGTAGCCAAGGTCGCTGCCGAGAAGGCCGCCGGCGGCGCTGCAGCCAAAAAGAAGTAAGCTTCACCTGTCCTGCGCGGTCCGCGTCCGCAAGGCCGCGGACCGTTGTCATTTGAGCCCGGGCATGTTCGACCGGTCGCAACCCTTCACATACCCTCAGGAGCCGGCATGGCCACCCTTCCCGTCGTCGCAGCCCAGGAACGCGTCTTCCTGACCGGAGCTTCCAGCGGCATCGGCATGGCCCTGGCGCGCGCCTATGCACAGCGTGGCGCGGTCCTGGGGTTGGTGGCACGGCGTGGCGCCGAGCTGGAGGCCTTGCGAGCCAGCCTGCCGCATCCTGAACGGCATCGCGTGTATGCGCTCGATGTCACCGATCACGCCGCCCTGGCCACTGCCGCAGAGTCTTTCATGACCGAGTTCGGTGGCGCCGACGTGGTCATCGCCAACGCCGGCATCTCCCAAGGCACGCTCACCGAATACCAGGAAGACCTGCGCGCCTTCGAGCGCATCCTGGCCGTCAATGTCACCGCCACCTTCGCCACCTTTACGCCCTTCGTGGCGCGCATGAAGGCACAACCCGAGGCACAGCGTCGCCGCTGCCGCCTGGTCGGCATCGGCAGCGTGGCCGGCATCCGTGGCCTGCCCGGTGCCGAGGCCTATAGCGCCTCCAAGGCTGCCGTGATCAGCTACTGCGAATCACTACGGGTGGAATTGCGCACCTCCGGCATCAAGGTCGTGACCATCGCACCCGGCTATATCGACACCCCCATGACCCGCGTGAACACCTATCGCATGCCCTTCCTGATGCCGGTGGAGCGCTTCGCCGAACGCGCCGTACAGAGCATCGCCGAAGGCGTCAGCTACCGCGTCATTCCCTGGCAGATGGGGGTGGTGGCCAAGCTGCTCAGACTGCTGCCGAACTGGCTGTACGATATGGCCTTCGCCCGCGCCCCGCACAAGCCCCGCAATCTCTAGCAACCCGACCCAGCGGCGCCCAGCGCCGCGTCTGGAGTTTTTCATGAAGATCATTTTCGCCGGCACGCCGGAATTTGCCGCCGTCGCTCTCGAAGCCCTGTACGCCGCCGGTCACGAGATCACCCTGGTCCTGACCCAGCCTGACCGTCCGGCCGGACGCGGCATGCAGCTGCAGGCCTCGCCGGTCAAGCAATGCGCGCTGAAGCACGGCACGCCGGTGGCGCAGCCGGTCTCGCTGCGCCTGAACGGCAAGTACCCCGAGGTCGCGCAGGAAGCGCATGCGCTGCTGCAATCGACCCCGCATGACGTGATGGTGGTCGCCGCCTATGGCCTGATCCTGCCGCGCAGCGTGCTCGACATCCCGCGTTACGGCTGCATCAACATCCATGGCTCGCTCCTGCCGCGCTGGCGCGGCGCCGCCCCCATCCACCGCGCCATCGAGGCCGGCGACACCGAGACCGGCATCACCATCATGCAGATGGAAGAAGGACTGGATACCGGCCCGATGATGTTGATCGAAAGCCTGCCCATCACTGACGAGGACACCACCGGCAGCCTGCATGACAAGCTCGCCGCGCTGGGCGGCCGGATGATCGTGGAAGCCATTGAAAAGCTGGAGCAGGGCGCATTGCCGGCCACGCCGCAACCGGAAGAGGGCGCCAACTACGCCGCCAAGATCGCCAAGGAAGAGGCTGCGCTGGACTTCAGCCAGAGCGCGCAACAACTGGCGCGCCGCATCCGCGCCTTCAATCCCTTCCCCGGTGCCACCGGCCGCTTCGGCGACACCGTGGTCAAGCTGTGGCAGGCGCGTCCGGTGACCGTGGCGCAGCAGGGTGAACCCGGCCAGGTGTTGTCGGCCGATGCCCAGGGCGGGATCGTGGTGGCCTGCGGCGAAGGCGCACTGCTGCTGACCGAATTGCAGAAGCCCGGCGGCAAGCGCCTGCCGGCGGCGGAATTCCTGAAGGGCTTCCCGCTGGAAGGCGGCCGCTTCGCCTGAGCGGGTGGGCTCAGGCGTATTGCTTGAGCACGTGCGGCAGATGCCGCCAGAACAGCTCCGCACCCAGGTGGACGCGGGCCTGCCAGTCATCGGCGGCATCGTCGTCGGCGCCGTCGGTGACGAACTTGAAGGCCCGCCAGGGCAGCCCGAAATGGTGGCAGACACGGGCGATGGCAAACAACTCCATGTCCACCAGATCCACCCCCTGCGCCACCAGCCAGTCGTCGGCTGCGGTGACGAAGCTGTCGCCGGTGCCGCACAGCACGCCGGGATGGCCGGATTCCAGGCGCGGCGGTTGCTGCTCCTGGTTCATCAGCGGCGTCACGCCACGTGGCGCCAGCGGCATGGCCGCCATGTCGCGCTGGATCACTGCCGCCACTTCCAGCAGGCCGTCATGGTGCGGATCGATCTTGCCCGCGGTACCGAAGTTGATCACCAGGCGCGGCTGCCGCTCCAGGATGGCCCGGGTGGCATGCAGCGCGGCATTGACCTTGCCGACGCCGCAATAGAGCAGCTCTACGCCATCGGGCGCGTCAGTGGCCTGGAGTTCGCTTTCCAGGGCGGTCAGGATGAGGATGGGGCGAGGCGCTGTCATCTTTGTCAACAGTTGATGGATTGCAAGCAAATCCAGCCGCAAAGGCCGGCTGGCTCGGGGGGTAGGGCGCTTTCGCGTATAATCTGGCTCTCATTTTTGCCTGTAAAACCGGTCGGTCCAGACCGGTTTTTTTGTCCCGCCAAAGCGTGGACAGTCCCGCAGACAGGCCCGCATTGTTGCCGCAACCAGAGAAAAACGCCAGATGAAGCCGAACGAACTGTGCCAGACCGAATTGCTGCTGCGCGACCTGATGTCGCAGCGCATCCTCATCCTCGATGGTGCCATGGGCACCATGATCCAGCGCTACAAGCTGACCGAAGAGGATTATCGTGGCCAGCGTTTTGCCGACTTCAGCGTTCCCGGCAAGGAGATGTTCGTCAAGGGCAACAACGAGTTGCTCTCGCTGACCCAGCCGCACATCATCCAGGAAATCCACGAGCAATACCTGGCCGCCGGTGCCGACCTGATCGAGACCAATACCTTCGGCGCCACCAGCGTGGCCCAGGACGATTACCACATGGCGCATCTGGTCTACGAGATGAACCTGGAATCGGCCCGCCTGGCCCGCGCCGCCTGCGACAAGTATTCGACCCCGGACAAGCCGCGCTTCGTGGCCGGCGCCCTTGGCCCCACGCCCAAGACTGCATCGATTTCTCCTGACGTCAACGATCCGGCAGCGCGCAACGTCACTTTCGATCAACTGGTGACCGCGTACCTGGAACAGACGCGCGCGCTGGTCGAAGGTGGCGCCGACGTGCTGCTGGTCGAGACCATCTTCGATACCCTGAACTGCAAGGCTGCGCTGTTCGCCATCGATACCTTCTTCGAGGAAAGCGGCAAGCGCCTGCCCATCATGATCTCCGGCACCGTCACCGACGCCTCCGGCCGCATCCTGTCGGGCCAGACCGTGACCGCCTTCTGGAATTCCATCCGTCACGCCCGCCCGCTGACGGTGGGCCTGAACTGCGCGCTGGGTGCAGCCCTGATGCGCCCCTATGCCGAAGAACTGTCGCGCATCGCCGATACCTACGTCTGCATCTACCCCAACGCCGGCCTGCCCAATCCGATGAGCGACACCGGCTTCGACGAAACCCCCGACGTCACCTCGGCCCTGCTGAAGGAATTCGCCGAGAGCGGCTTCGTCAACGTCGCCGGCGGCTGCTGCGGCACCACGCCGCCGCACATCAAGGCCATCGCCGAGACGGTGGCCACCATCGCTCCGCGCAAGGTCCCGGAAGCCACTCATGAGATGCGCCTGTCGGGCCTGGAGCCCTTCACCATCAATGATGAATCCCTGTACGTCAACGTCGGCGAGCGCACCAACGTCACCGGTTCCAAGGCCTTCGCCCGCCTGATCCTCAACGAGCAGTACGACGAAGCCCTGGCCGTGGCCCGCCAGCAGGTCGAGAACGGCGCGCAGATCATCGACATCAACATGGACGAGGCGATGCTGGATTCGGTCGCCGCCATGACGCGCTTCCTGAACCTGATCGCTTCTGAACCGGACATCGCCCGCGTGCCCATCATGATCGACTCCTCCAAGTGGGAAGTCATCGAAGCCGGTCTCAAGTGCGTGCAGGGCAAGTCCATCGTCAACTCCATCTCGATGAAGGAAGGCGAAGAGAAATTCCTGCGCGAAGCCAAGCTGTGCCGTCGCTACGGCGCCGCCGTGATCGTCATGGCCTTCGACGAAGTGGGGCAGGCCGATACCTTCGCGCGCAAGATCGAAATCTGCGAGCGCGCCTATCGCCTGCTGGTGGACAAGCTGGACTTCCCGCCGGAAGACATCATCTTCGACCCCAACATCTTCGCGGTGGCAACGGGTATCGAGGAACACAACAACTACGCGGTCGACTTCATCGAAGCCACCCGCTGGATCCACGAGAACCTGCCCTACGCCAAGATCAGCGGCGGTGTCTCCAACGTGTCCTTCAGCTTCCGCGGCAACGACCCGGCGCGCGAGGCCATCCATACGGTCTTCCTGTACCACGCCATCAAGGCCGGCATGACCATGGGCATCGTCAATGCCGGCATGATCGGCGTCTATGACGACCTGCCGGCCGAACTGCGCGAGCGCGTGGAAGACGTGGTCCTGAACCGCCGCGACGACGCCACCGAGCGCATGATCGAATATGCCGCCACCCTCAAGGCCGGCGACAAGAAGGAAGAAGCCACCCTGGAATGGCGCAGCGAACCGGTCGCCAAGCGCCTCTCGCATGCGCTGGTGCACGGCATCACGCAATGGATCGTGGAAGACACCGAAGAGGTGCGCCAGCAGATCGCCGCCGATGGTGGCCGTCCCATCCATGTTATCGAAGGCCCGCTGATGGACGGCATGAACGTGGTCGGCGACCTGTTCGGCCAGGGCAAGATGTTCCTGCCGCAGGTGGTCAAGTCGGCCCGCGTGATGAAGCAGGCCGTGGCGCACCTGATCCCCTTCATCGAGGAAGAAAAGCGCCAGCTCGAAATCACCACCGGCGAGGTCGCCAAGCCCAAGGGCAAGATCGTGATCGCCACCGTCAAGGGCGACGTCCACGACATCGGCAAGAACATCGTCACCGTCGTCCTCCAGTGCAACAACTTCGAGGTGGTCAACATGGGCGTGATGGTGCCCTGCGCCGAGATCCTGGCCAAGGCCAAGGAAGAGAAGGCTGACATCATCGGCCTGTCGGGCCTGATCACCCCCTCGCTGGAAGAGATGGCCTACGTGGCCAAGGAAATGCAGCGCGACCCGTATTTCGCCGGCATCAAGATGCCGCTCATGATCGGTGGCGCCACCACCTCGCGCGCACACACGGCGGTCAAGATCGCGCCCAACTACGAAGGCCCGGTGGTCTACGTGCCGGACGCCTCGCGTGCCGTGTCGGTGGCGCAATCGCTGCTGGCCGACGAGCAGAAGACACAGTACGTCAGCGAACTCAACGCCGACTACGAACGCATCCGCGAGCAGCACGCAAGCAAGAAGGCCGCACCCATGCTGTCGCTGGCAGCCGCCCGCGCCAACAAGACCCGGCTCGACTTCGCCCCGGTCAAGCCCAAGTTCATCGGCCGTCGCCTGTTCAAGAATGTCGACCTGGGCCTGCTGGCCAACTATATCGACTGGGGCCCGTTCTTCCAGACCTGGGACCTGGCCGGACCTTATCCCGCCATCCTGACCGATGAGGTCGTCGGGGAAGCCGCTACCAAGGTCTTCGAAGAGGCCCAGGCCATGCTCAAGAAGATCATCGATGGCCGCTGGCTCACCGCCAATGGTGTCATCTCGCTGCTGCCGGCCAATACCGTCAATGACGACGACATCGAGATCTATACCGACGACAGCCGCAGCCAGGTCGCCTTCACCTACTACGGCCTGCGCCAGCAGACCGAGAAGCCGGTGGTCGATGGCGTGGCGCGTCCCAACCAGTGCCTGTCGGACTTCATCGCGCCCAAGGATTCGGGCGTGCAGGACTACATCGGCATGTTCGCCGTCACCGCCGGCCTGGGTATCGAAAAGTACGAGAAGCGCTTCGAGGATGCGCATGACGATTACTCCTCCATCATGCTCAAGGCCCTGGCCGACCGCCTGGCCGAAGCCTTTGCCGAATACCTGCACGAGCGCGTGCGCAAGGACCTGTGGGGCTATGCCGCCGACGAGCAGTTGAGCAGCACCGACCTGATCAAGGAAAAATACCTCGGCATCCGCCCCGCGCCCGGCTATCCGGCCTGCCCGGAGCACACCGTCAAGGCTGACGCTTTCCGCACCATGCAGTGCGACGAGATCGGCATGCAGTTGACCGAGTCCTATGCCATGTTCCCTGGCGCGTCGGTGTCGGGCTTCTACTTTGCCCATCCGCAGTCGAAGTACTTCGTGGTCGGCAAGATCGGCGCCGACCAGGTCGAGGACATGGCCCGCCGTCGCCAGGTGTCCAGGGACGAGCTGGAGCGCTGGCTCGCGCCCAACCTGTAAGTCCTTCCATGCCCGGCCTGCGCGCCGGGCAGTTTTTCCTGTGGCTTGTATTCGGCAGCCGTCCTGCTATCATCCACGCCCGCCGTTCCGTAGCCCTTGCTTTAGCCATGATCGATTCCGCTGACCACGTCACCCATGCACTGCCCGTGACCGTGGCCACGCGCCTGCACTTCTCGGACGGCAAGTCGCGCGCCATCTTCACCGTGGACCTGGTCCAGGACCTCCTGGGGGACTGGGTACTCACACAGGCCTGGGACGGTGCCGAGGGCCGCAGTGCGGTGCGTCGCGTGGTGGTCGAGGGCCATGAGCAGGGCCTGCAGATGCTGCAGAAGATCGCCCGCCACAAGGAGCGCCTGGGCTTTCGCCAGGTGCACCTGTATCACGTTGGCTGATCACGTTGGCTGATCACGTCGGCTGATCACGTCGGCTGATCACGTCGGCTGAACACGTGGATTGATCCCCCCACATCGCCGGCGCCAAGTACTCACCAGCAAGCCGGCGCGACCCATGTTAGGCTAGTCGGCCCGCACCAGTCGGGTGCAATTCTTGCGCGGCAGATAAAAACCAGAAACGCCGCAGCGATATCAATAATTAGTCCGGAGACCGACCGTGCCACCCTCATTGCCCCCAGAGCCTGCCGCCGTTGACCGTCATCAGGTCGATTCCTCCTATGCCGTGCTGCGCCTGTGCATCACCATGGTCTTGATGGTCGTCGGGGCCAGCGGCATGTACGTGATGGCGGTGGTGCTGCCGGCGGTGCAGGCGCATTTCCAGGTGGATCGTGGCCTGGCGTCCATGCCCTACACGCTGACCATGCTCGGCGTGGGCGTGGGTGGCCTGCTGATGGGGCGCATGGCCGACCGCTCCGGCATCATGCGCCCCCTGCTGCTGGGCGGCGTCTGCCTAGGTGGGGGCTTCATCGCCGCAGCGCTGGCGCCCAATATCTGGTTCTTCATGGCGGCGCACTGCGTGCTGATCGGCCTGCTGGGGACGGCCTGTACCTTTTCCCCGCTGGTGGCCGACACCTCGCTGTGGTTCCGCAAGCGACGCGGTATCGCCGTGGCGGTATGCGCCAGCGGCAACTACCTGGGTGGCGCGATCTGGCCACCCATCGTCCAGCATTTCGTCGACAGTGTCGGCTGGCAGCAGACCTATATCGGCCTGGGCATCACCTGTACGCTGATCATGTGCTCATTGGCCCTGCTGATGCGCGCCCGTCCTCCGGTGCAGGAAAGTGGCACGACCGGCGCCCGCATCGGCGGCGGACCGCGTCCCTTCGGCCTCTCGCCCGGTGCGGCGCAGTTGCTGCTATGCGTGGCCGGTGTGGCCTGTTGCGTGGCCATGGCCATGCCCCAGGTACACATCGTGGCCTACTGCGGCGATCTCGGTTACGGTCCGGCGCGGGGTGCCCAGATGCTGTCACTGATGCTGGCCTGCGGCGTGGTCAGCCGCCTGGTCTCGGGAGCCATCTGCGACCGCATCGGCGGCCTGCGCACGCTGTTGCTGGGTTCCATGCTGCAGGGCCTGTCGCTGCTGCTGTTCATCCCCTTCGACAGCCTGGCTTCGCTGTACATCATCTCGGCACTGTTCGGCCTGTTCCAGGGCGGCATCGTGCCGTCCTACGCCATCATCGTGCGCGAATACTTCCCGGCCGCCGAAGCCGGCCAGCGGGTGGGGGCGGTCATCATGGCGACCATGTTCGGCATGGCCCTGGGCGGCTGGATGTCGGGCAAGATCTTCGACCTGACCGGCTCCTATCACGCCGCCTTCGCCAACGGCATCGCCTGGAACCTGCTCAACCTGGGTATCGCAGTCCTGCTGCTGACCCGTGTGCGCGGCATGCGCTTGCGCGCGGCCTGATCAGGCCAGCAGCGGGCGAACATCGGGCGCACAGCACGGTCGTAGTTGGCAGCGTAGCGGCTTTCAGCTACGCTGCCGGGTCAACCGATCAATGCATTTCCGAGCGCCCATTCCGCCATGTTCATCCTCTTCCTCAAGGCCGTGGTCCTGATCCCGATCACGCTGCTGCCCATCCTCAATCCGCTGGGCATCGCACCGGTGTTCGCCAACCTGCTGGGCAACGTCAGCCGCAGCACCGAGAAGCGCATTGCGCGCCAGGTGGCCATCAATTGCTGGTTCATGCTGGTGGCGGCGATCTTCATCGGTTCGCACGTGCTGACCTTCTTCGGTATCTCGCTGCCCATCGTGCGCGTGGGTGGTGGCCTGCTGGTGGCGGTATCGGGCTGGAAGCTGCTCAACGACAACAGCCAGGACAGTTCCATTCCCACCCAGGTCGCCAAGACCTATGACGAAGACCTGCCCGACGAAGAGATCAAGGCGCGCAGCTTCTATCCCATGAGCTTTCCCCTCACCGTCGGACCGGGCACGATTGCCGCCTCCATCACGCTGGGCGCCAATACGCCCACGCGCCTGCTGGACTGGGTGATTTCGGTGGGCAGCGCCGCGCTGGGTGCCGCGCTCACCGCGCTGGTGATCTTCCTCTGCTACAACTACGCCCACAAGCTGGTCAACCTGATGGGGCGCCTGGGCACCATGGTGGTGCTGCGCCTGTCGGCCTTCATTCTGTTGTGCATCGGTATCCAGATCTTCTGGTCGGGATTGTCGGCCTTGCTGGCCGAGGCGGGGATCAGCGGGGTCGCGCCGTAAGGCAAGGGATAAGGGGGAGGCGGCTACTTCAGCCAGCCCAGTTCATCCAGCGCGTCCTGCACCAGCTCCAGGCGGAGCACGGGGTTGTCCAGCGCCAGCAGGCTCTGCTTGAGTTCGACTGTGATGGGCATCATCTCGGCCCAGCGGTTGGCGACCCAGCCGCAATCGTCCAGCCGGTAAGGTGCCGCGATCGGCACCTCGCTCTCCGGCAGGCCCTGGCGCAATACCGACTGCAGCAGGTTGTCCAGCGCCTGCGCGGTGTTGCCCAGTTCCTCGGGAATCGTCACGGCGCGATCGGCCTCCATCATTTCCACCTGGGCCGTCCACAGGCCATGCTTCTGCTGTTCGGCCTGCAGGATGCGGAAGCGCTCGTCACCCAGGCAGGCCACCCGCATCAGACCGGGGGATGGCGTACTCCACTCCTTGATGCGGGCCATCGTGCCTACGCCGACGAAACGCTCGCTCTGTCCCGGACGACGGACCTCGGAGCCTGCCGTCAGGGCCACCACGCCGAAGCCACTGCCTTCGGCGATGCACTTGCCGATCATGTCCAGATAGCGCACCTCGAAGATCTGCAGCGGTAGCCGCCCTTCGGGAAAGAGCGTGCTGGCCAGCGGAAACAGCGGGATGGTTCGGGCCGAGATCGGCGGGCGCGGGGTGGCGGGGGCAGCGGGCATCATCACTCCTGATGGCGATCAGTCATGAGCGCAGAGCATACCTGTTCTCGGCCACGCATTCATAGCGTTGCACAATGTAGCCGTTGTCATCCACGCTCTCCAGATAGACGTCGAACTGCCACAGCCGGGCCATGTGTCGCAGCACCTCATTGGTGCTGTCGCCCAGCGAGCGGCCGTCACTGCGGAAGTGGCGCAACGTCAGGCTGCGGTTGCCGCGCGTGTTGACCGACCAGACCTGGATGTTGGGCTCGCGGTGGTTGATGTCGTACTGCCGCGAGAGGGCCTGGCGCACATACTGGAAGCCGCGCTCGTTGTGGATGGCCGAGACCTCGATCTCGCTGCGCGTCTCATCGTCCAGCACGGCGAACATGCGCATGTCGCGCATGAGCTTGGGCGAAAGATACTGGGCGATGAAGCTCTCGTCCTTGTAGTTGCGCATCACGTATTGCAGGGTGTCGAGCCAGTTGCTGCCGGCGATCTCGGGGAACCATTCGCGGTCTTCATCGCTGGGCTGTTCGCAGATGCGGCGGATGTCGCTCATCATCGAGAAGCCCAGGGCATAGGGGTTGATGCCGTTGTAATAGGGCTTGGTGATGGGCGGCTGGAACACCACATTGCTGTGCGAATGCAGGAATTCCATCATGAAGCCATCGGTCAGGCGACCCTGGTCGTAGAGCGTATTCAATAGCGTGTAATGCCAGAAGGTGGCCCAGCCCTCGTTCATGACCTGGGTCTGGCGCTGCGGATAGAAATACTGGCCGACCTTGCGCACGATGCGGATCACTTCACGTTCCCAGGGCTCCAGCAAGGGCGCGTTCTTCTCGGCGAAGTAGAGCAGGTTTTCCTGCGGCTCGGAGGGGAAGCGGCCTTCGACAGCAGCGGCGGCCGTTTCCTTCTTCGCCGGCAAGGTGCGCCAGAGTTCGTTGACCTGCGACTGCATGTAGGCTTCGCGCTCGCGCTGACGCGCCTTTTCCTGCGCCAGCGACAGCCGTTGCGGGCGCTTGTAGCGATCCACGCCGTAATTCATCAGCGCATGGCAGGAGTCCAGCAGCTCCTCGACCCGCTCGAAGCCATGACGCTCTTCGCACTCGGCAATGTAATTGCGTGCATACACCAGGTAATCGATGATGGCACTTGCATCGGTCCACAACTGGAACAGGTAGTTACCCTTGAAGAAGGAGTTGTGTCCGTAGGCCGCGTGAGCGATGACCAGGGCCTGCATGGTCATCGTGTTCTCTTCCATCAGGTAGGCGATGCAAGGGTCGGAGTTGATCACGATCTCATAGGCCAGGCCCATCTGGCCGCGCTTGTAGTCGCGCTCGGTCAGCATGAAGTGCTTGCCGTAGGACCAGTGCCGATAGTTGACCGGCATGCCGTGCGAGGCATAGGCATCCATCATCTGTTCGGCCGAGATGATCTCCAGCTGGATGGGATAGATGTCCAGCTCGTAACCCTTGGCCACCCGGGCGATTTCATCGTTGTAGCGTTCGATCAGATCGAAGCTCCAGTCCGAGGGGCAGGGCAGGGGGTCATGCTTGAAGCGGCTGTTCATGCGTGCACCTGCTTTTCAAAGAGTTCGCGGAAGACCGGGTAGATCTCGGCGGCCGACTGCACCTTCTTCATGGCGAAGTGCGGGTGCGACTCGATCAGTTGCATGTACTCGGTCCACAGGTTCTGTTCCGGATCGGCCACCTGGATGTAGGCGAAGTAGCGCGTCAGCGGCAGGATGGCCGACTCCAGCAGCTCGCGGCATTTCGGAGAATCGTCGTTCCAGTTGTCGCCGTCGGAGGCCTGCGCTCCGTAGATGTTCCATTCGCTGGGGGAGTAGCGCTTGGTGATGATGTCGTGCATCAGTTCCAGGGCGCTGGAGACGACGGTGCCCCCACTTTCCTGCGAGTGGAAGAAGGTGTTTTCATCGACCTCGTCAGCTCGCGTGTGGTGGCGGATGAAGACCACTTCGATGTGCTCGTAATTGCGCGTGAGGAAGAGATACAGCAGGATGAAGAAGCGCTTCGACAGATCCTTGCGCTGCTCATCCATCGAGCCCGACACGTCCATCACGCAGAACATCACCGCACGACTGGAGGGTTGCGGTTGACGCACCCGGTTCACATAGCGCAGGTCGAAGGGGTCGATGAAGGGGATGCGCAGGATGCGGGCGCGCAAATGCTTCACTTCCTCTTCCAGCAACTGGATGTCGGCGCTGTGCTCCTCGGGTTTGCGCTTCATCTCGGCCAGCGTTTCCTCGGCCACGTCGAGCTGGCGCTGCAAGGGACCACCCAGGGCGATGCGGCGGCCCAGCGAGGAGCGCAGCGAGCGCACCACGTCGATGTTGTTGGGCGAGCCATCCACCGAATAGCCGGCGCGCTGGTTCTTCCAGCTTGGTACCTGCAGCAGGTTGGTTTCCACCAGGCGCGGCAGTTCGAGGTCCTCGAAGAAGTAATGCATGAATTCTTCGCGGGTCAGTTCGAAGGTGAAATCGTCCTGTCCTTCGCCGTCGTTGCTGGCACTGCTGCCGCCTCCGCCGCCGCTGCCACCGTTCTGGCGCGGGATGCGGTCACCCTGCAGGTAATCCTGGTTGCCCGGATGCACAGCCTCGCGCTTGCCGCCCTTGCCGTGATGGAAGAAGGGCTCCGAGACATCCTTGCGGGGGATGCTGATGCTCTTGGATTTTTCGAGATCGGTGATGCTGCGGTCGCGCACTGCGTCCGCCACCGAACGTTGGATATGCCCCTTGAAGCGCCGCAGGAAGCGCTCCCGGTTGGCGATGCTCTTGTTCTTGCCAGCCAGCCTGCGGTCGATGATCTGATGCAGCACTCGGTTCTCCTGCTAGTGGTCGGCGGTGCGCCAGGCGCACGGCGCCGAAGGGTCGCCACGCGCATCGCCACGCATGCCGCGGACGATGCGCAACAGCGGCGCTTACGAGGACTTGCGCACGCGCAGGTACCATTCGCACAGCAGGCGCACCTGCTTGGGCGTGTATCCCTTGCTGACCATGCGATTGACGAAGTCTTCGTGTTTCTGCATTTCCTCGGTGGAACCCTTGGCATTGAAGGAGATCACCGGCAGCAGGTCCTCGGTGTTGGAGAACATCTTCTTCTCGATCACCACACGCAGTTTTTCGTAGCTGGTCCACAGCGGGTTCTTGCCACCGTTGTTGACCCGGGCGCGCAGTACGAAGTTGACGATCTCGTTGCGGAAGTCCTTGGGATTGCTGATGCCGGCCGGCTTCTCGATCTTTTCCAGTTCCGCATTCAGGGCGGCGCGGTCGAAGCTCTCGCCGGTGTCGTGATCGCGGTATTCCTGGTCCTGGATCCAGAAGTCGGCATAGGTCACGTAACGATCGAAGACGTTCTGGCCATATTCCGAGTACGACTCCAGGTAGGCGGTCTGGATTTCCTTGCCGATGAATTCGGCATAGCGCGAGGCCAGCGTGTCCTTCACGAAGGAGAGGTATTTCTGCTCGGCTTCCTGCGGGAACTGTTCACGCTCGATCTGCTGTTCCAGCACATACATCAGATGCACCGGATTGGCCGCGACCTCGGTGGTATCGAAGTTGAACACCCGCGACAGAATCTTGAAGGCGAAGCGGGTGGAGATACCGTTCATGCCTTCATCGACGCCGGCATAGTCGCGGTACTCCTGATAGGACTTGGCCTTGGGGTCGGTGTCCTTCAGGTTCTCGCCGTCGTAGACCTGCATCTTGGAGAAGAGGCTGGAGTTTTCCGGCTCCTTCAGGCGGGTGAGCACCGAGAACTGCGCCATCATCTTCAGGGTGCCCGGCGCGCAAGTGGCCTTGGCCAGCGAAGAGCTGCGAATCAGTTTTTCATAGATCTTGATTTCTTCGGACACGCGCAGGCAATACGGCACCTTGACGATGAAGATACGGTCCAGCAGCGCTTCGTTGTTCTTGTTGTTGCGGAAGGCCTTCCACTCCGATTCGTTGGAGTGGGCCAGGATGACGCCATCGAAGGGAATCGCGCCAAAGCCTTCGGTGCCCTTGAAGTTGCCTTCCTGGGTTGCCGTCAGCAGCGGGTGCAGGACCTTGATGGGCGCCTTGAACATTTCCACGAATTCCAGCAGGCCCTGGTTGGACAGGCACAGTCCGCCCGAATAGCTGTAGGCGTCGGCATCGTCCTGTGAATACTGTTCCAGCTTGCGGATATCGACCTTGCCCACCAGGGTCGAGATGTCCTGGTTGTTCTCGTCGCCCGGTTCGGTCTTGGAAATGCCGATCTGGCGCAGGATCGACGGGTAGCGCTTGACCACGCGGAACTGGCGGATGTCGCCGTTGTACTCGTGCAGGCGCTTGACGGCCCAGGGGCTCAGGATGGGCTTGAGGTAGCGGCGCGGGATGCCGTACTGTTCCTCCAGGATGGCGCCATCCTCGTCATAGTCGAACAAGCCCAGCGGCGATTCATTGACCGGCGAACCCTTGATGGAATAGAAGGGCACCTGCTCCATGAGCTGCTTCAGGCGCTCGGCGATGGAGGACTTGCCGCCGCCCACCGGACCCAGCAGGTAGAGAATCTGCTTCTTCTCTTCCAGGCCCTGGGCGGCATGGCGGAAATAGGAAACCACTTGCTCGATCACTTCTTCCGCGCCGTAGAACTCCTTGAAGGCGGGATAGACCTTGATGACCTTGTTGGCGAAGATGCGCGAGAGGCGCGGATCTTCCCGGGTGTCGACCTTCTCCGGCTCGCCGATGGCCATCAGCATCCGTTCGGCAGCCGATGCATAGACTGCCGGGTCGTTCTTGCAAAGATTCAGATACTCTTCAAGCGATAATTCTTCTTCTCTGGTCTTGTCGAACCGGCTTGCAAAGCTGCTGTAGATATCCATACCACCTCCGTCGCTCTCAAAAAAGTACGAAACAGATTCATATGTCTGGACTTGCCATCTGCGGTTATCGAAGAACGCGTCGGTGACTCGGAAAAGCGTCATTGCCGGTGTGTTCTTTGAAAGCCGTAGCGTCTACAGCGTGATGCGAAGAACTTTTCAGTTCTGTTTTTTATTCTAGTCCTTTTTTACTTCGTCTTTTGCTTCCAGGTAGTGATCCATTGTGACCGGCATGGTTCATCTGATGCGAAGATTTTCTGAACTGCCGGACGTCATGGCGAAAACGATCCATCTGATGAGAACGATCCCTTCGCGCCATTCTTACGCGCTATTTGCGAAGCAAGCTTCTGTCCATGCTCTTTCAATGTGCGGATTGCTGCAGCGGTTGACCTCACGGTGCGCTATTTTCGCGCAGCGCGCCATCGTAAAAACCCTGATGGCCGTCGGGAGAAAACCGGCAGACAATATCCGCCTGGTCAGATTGGCAGGCGTTCCCGCCTGTGTTTGTCGTCTCCTGGTTGCGGTGCGATTTGCACACTGATGACTACCCCTAGTCCCTTATAGCTGGAATCGTGCCAGCCCGGTATGACTTATTTCTACAGGCGGCGTGGAGCCAGCATCTTTTTTGTAACGAGGGCGGTCGCAAGCCTGGGGTGTTGCTGTTCTGCCTCATCCCTTGAGCCAGTACGGCGCTGTGAAATGCTTTAGATGATTTTCGCAGTTGAACATGAGGCGCACGCATGGGCTCCATGCGTTGGCAGAATTGCAGTGGCGGGAGGGGATGGGAATCATGTCGTCATGGCAATTTCTTTCCTGTCCCTGTCGTCGGCGAGGCTAATCTGCCACGTTCCTGTCGCGAACTCGGCCGTTGCTTGTCATCAGCAGCCTCAAAAGCGCATAAGTCATTGACAGCTAAGTAGAAAATGCAGTCTAATTCAGGGTTCACCATCTGAAGAATTGCGCGCGGTGCCGTCGCAGTGCTGTTTCAGTTGCAGGTCGCCCGATTACCTCCGGTAAGCCAGGCCGCCAGCGACAGAGGCCAACAAATGGTGTCAGCGATGCAGGGGCTGCCGGCTTATATGGCGGCAGGGCATCGGTGATGCGGAACAGGCACACCGAAAGCGGTTCCAGAATTCCGATTTATTTTTGCTGTTTGCTCCAAGGCAGCCCAACTTAGCGAGTCCAACATGAAACGTACTTACCAACCTTCCGTCGTGCGTCGCAAGCGTACCCATGGTTTCCGTGCCCGTATGGCAACCCGTGGCGGCCGTGCCGTGATCAACGCCCGTCGCGCCAAGGGCCGCAAGCGTCTGGCTGCTGTTTAAGCCAGGGCATTGCGCTGCCGTTTCGAGTGACGGACGTCCGCTCACCGCTTCCAGCACGTCAAGCAGGCGACTTCCCACGCGATCGGCGAATCGTTAAAACGGATGAGTTTTCATCCGTTTTTCGTTTGCGCCCCGTGTATCGTACCGAGCACTTCGTGTTGTATGCGCGCCGTAACAGCCTGCCGCAGGCCCGCCTTGGCGTGGTTGCGGCCAAGCGGCTCGCGCCGCGTGCCGTGACCCGCAATACGATCAAGCGTGCCACGCGCGAGCTGTTCCGCCAGGCCGAATTGCCCGCCGTGGATTGCATCGTGCGCCTGTCGCGCCCGGTCAATACACGCAAGGATCCGGCACGCAGCGCCAGCGTCAAGGCCATGCTGCGGGCCGAGTTGCTGCAGTTGTTCGCCTTCTTGCCGAACGCGCCGGCATTTGCCAGGAAATAGGAAGTGATGAAAACGCCTTTGCTCCTGCTGTTACGTGCCTACAAGCTGGGAGTAAGCCCGTTCCTGGGGCAGAATTGCCGTTTCTATCCCAGCTGTTCCGACTATGCCGCCGAGGCGGTGCGCGTACATGGCGCGCTCAAGGGTAGCTTCCTGGCCGGCAAGCGCCTGTGCAAATGCCATCCCTGGCATGCCGGCGGACTGGATTTCGTGCCGGGTTCGGCCGAAGCGCGGGTGCATGCGATGAGCCAGTCTTCCGCGTCTTCTCCCGATTTTCCGAATACTTCGTCGCAGCCCCCGGCTGCGCGGGTTTCTCCCCCTGTGGCCGCTGACGGTTGCAGCCACTCCTGAACTCATCAATACGCATATGGATATCAAACGTACCGTCCTGTGGGTTGTATTCTCCTTCTCCCTGCTGCTGCTCTGGGATAGCTGGATGCGCCATAACGGACATCAGTCGATGTTCTTCCCGTCGGCCACCCCGACTCAGGAGCAAGCCGCCGCCAATCCGGCCGCACCCACCGCCAGCCCGACCGGTTCGCCTGTCCCGCAGGCAGGTACGCCGGCTCCGGCTGCTGCCGGTACCCCTGGCGCAGTGCCGGGCGCGGACGGCAATGCCGTGGCGACCAAGGGCGAAACTATCACCATCACGACCGATCTGGTGAAGGCCAGCATCGACACCGTCGGTGGCGAACTGAAGCGCCTGGAACTGCTCAAGCAGCCGGACGTGGTCGATCCGACCAAGAACGTGGTGCTCTTCGATTCCGAGCCCGGCCATATGTACCTGGCCGAGTCGGGCCTGATCGGCGGCCCCTTCCCCAACCACAAGACCATCTTCACCGCCCAGCCGGGTCCGCGTTCGCTGGACAACGGCAATGAAGTGCAACTGGTGCTGGTGGCCGACCAGGGTGGCGTGAAGCTGACCAAGACCTACACCTTCAAGCGCGACAGCTACCTGATCGACGTCAAGCACACGGTGACCAACGCCACCGGCGCGGCCATCAATCCCTCGCTGTACCTGCAGCTGGTGCGCGACGGCAACAAGCCGGGCGGCGAATCGCACTTCTACAGCACCTTCACCGGCCCGGCCGTCTACAGCGACAGCGAACACTTCGAAAAGCTGGACTTCGAGAAGATCGCCAACGGCAAGCAGCAGCACGTGAACAAGGCCGACAACGGCTGGATCGCGATGGTGCAGCACTACTTCGTCTCGGCCTTCATCCCGCCGGAGAAGGCCCAGCGCGACGTCTTCAGCAAAAAGGTTGGCGACAACCTGTATGCGGTCGGTTCCATCCTGCCGCTGGGTACCGTGGCGCCCAACGCCAGCGTGACCATGGACAGCCAGCTGTATTCCGGCCCCACCGTCTCCAAGACCCTGCAGGCCATCGCCCCGGGCCTGGACCTGGTGCGTGACTACGGTCACCTGACCGTGATCGCCGAGCCCATCTTCTGGCTGATGACCCACATCCACAACCTGGTGGGTAACTGGGGCTGGACCATCATCCTGCTGACGGTGCTGATCAAGCTGGTGTTCTTCCCGCTGTCGGCTGCCAGCTATCGCAGCATGGCCAAGATGAAGGCGGTCTCGCCCAAGATGCAATCCATCCGCGAACGCCACAAGGGTGATCCGCAGGCCATGAACCGCGAGATGATGGCGCTCTACAAGACCGAGAAGATCAACCCGCTGGGTGGCTGCCTGCCCATCGTGATCCAGATCCCGGTGTTCATCGCGCTGTACTCGGTGCTGCTGGCATCGGTGGAAATGCGCGGTGCGCCTTGGCTGGGCTGGGTGCATGACCTGACCGCACCGGACCGTCTGTTCGGCACCATCCCCTACTTCAACATGCCCATCGGCCTGCTGCCCATCATCATGGCTGCCTCGATGTTCCTGCAGACCAAGCTGAACCCGACCCCGCCGGATCCGGTGCAGGCCAAGGTGATGATGTTCATGCCGCTGGTGTTCTCGTTCATGTTCTTCTTCTTCCCGTCCGGCCTGGTGCTGTACTGGGTGACCAACAACATCCTGTCGATCGCGCAGCAATGGGTGATCACCCGCAATATCGAGAGCGGCAAGACCAAGTAAGCCGGTCCCTGTCGTCATCGAAGAAAAAACCCGTGGAATCCACGGGTTTTTTTTCGGTCCTACGCTCCCGTCGGGTTTAACATTGACCCTGCCGCCGGCCCGAAGGGGGGATCCGGCGTGTTTTGATCACACAACAACAAGTAGACGCAGATGACTTTCGATTCTTCTCCCATTGCCGCCATCGCCACCGCACCCGGACGCGGCGGTATCGGTGTGGTCCGCATTTCCGGCAAGAACCTGGCACCGGTGATCCGCGCGGTATGCGGACGCGACAGCCTGGCGCCGCGCCACGCCACCTACCTGCCTTTCCTCAACGAGGACGGCAGCGCCATCGATCAGGGTCTGGCGATCCATTTCCCGGGCCCGCATTCCTACACCGGCGAAGACGTGCTCGAACTGCAGGGCCATGGCGGCCCGGTGGTAATGCAGATGTTGCTGGCACGCTGTGTCCAGGCCGGCGCCGAGATCGGCCTGCGCCTGGCCGAACCGGGTGAATTCACCCAGCGCGCCTTCCTCAACGACAAGATCGACCTGGCCCAGGCCGAGGCCGTGGCCGACCTGATCGAAGCCACCACCGAGGCAGCCGCCAAGTCGGCCTCGGAGTCGCTCTCCGGCGCTTTTTCCAAGGTGATCCATGAGCTGGTCGATCAGGTCACCCGGCTGCGCATGCTGGTGGAGGCCACGCTGGACTTCCCCGAGGAAGAGATCGACTTCCTCAAGCAGAGTGATGCGCGTGGTCAACTGGCCACCATCCGCAGCACGCTGGAAGATGTCTTCCGCCATGCCGCCCAGGGCGCCCTGCTGCGCGATGGTCTGAACGCCGTGCTGGCGGGCAAGCCCAATGTCGGCAAATCCTCGCTGCTCAATGTCCTGGCCGGTTCGGACGTGGCCATCGTCACCCCCATCGCCGGTACCACCCGCGACAAGGTCACCCAGACCATCCAGATCGAAGGCATGCCGCTGAACATCATCGACACCGCCGGCATCCGCGAGGCTGGCGCCGATGGCAGCGGCCCCGACGAGGTCGAGCGCATCGGCATCGAACGCACCTGGGCCGAGGTGGCCAAGGCCGATGTCATCCTGCACATGCTGGATGCCGACCGTGGACCGACCCTGGAAGACGAAAATATCACCGCCCGTTTCCCCGAGGGCGTGCCGATCATCCGCATCTGGAACAAGATCGACCGTTCCGGCCACAAGCCGGCGGTGGACCAGATGCCCGACGCCACCCATGTCTACCTGTCGGCGGCCGAAGGGCAGGGCGTGGAGTTGCTGCGTGGAGAACTGCTGCGCATCGCCGGCTGGCAGCAGACGGTGGAATCGCGCTACCTGGCACGTGAGCGCCACCTGCTGGCCTTGAAGGCGGCCGATGAGCACCTGGCCCAGGCAGCAGCCCATGCGGCGCTGGACAACGAGGCCGGCGAACACGCGCTGGACCTGTTCGCCGAAGAGTTGCGGCTGGCGCAGGAGCGCCTGTCCAGCATCACCGGCAAGTTCACGCCGGATGACCTGCTGGGCGTGATCTTCTCGCGCTTCTGTATCGGCAAGTAAGTGTGGCTCCGATGGGGACAGGGATGGCGCGGATGCCATTCCTGACAGATTCCCCACAGTCCACTGCAGAATTGCAACGAATGTTACAGCGTGTAAAAAGCTTGGAGGCGGGAAGAGAGCATCGTTATTCTGAAGTTCCTCCCCCTCCAATTCATCACCCCTGAGAATTGGATTTAACCCGCCGCCGCAAGGTGCGCGGGTTTTTTTATGGCTGGCGCGGCCGTGCAGCCGCCGCACCCTTTGCTGCCCTGCACGAAAAAGGCGGCGCTGCTAATATGCCTGCTGCCTGAATTCATCCCTCAAAAACAACTTCACAGGAAAAGAGCATGTCCGCCAATCCGCGCAACGCCGACTACCCCATCGATCCGCAATTCCTGAACCGCTGGTCCCCCCGCGCCTACAACGGCGCCGAGATTGCCGAAGAAACCGTACTGACCTTCCTGGAAGCCGCCCGCTGGGCGCCCTCCGCCTACAATGCCCAGCCCTGGCGCTTCGTCTACGCCCGTCGCGGCACCCCTGCATGGGACAGCCTGCTGGGCCTGCTCAACGAATTCAACCGATCCTGGTGCGCCAACGCGTCGGTCCTGATCGTTGTGCTGTCGCGTACCGTCATGCTGCCCCCTGGCGCGACCGAAGTCGTCCCGGCCCCGACCCACTCCTTCGACACCGGCTCGGCCTGGGGCTACCTGGCCCTGCAAGCCTCGCTGTCCGGCTGGCATGCCCACGGCATGGCCGGTTTCGACAAGGACAAGGCCCGTACCGAACTGAACGTACCGGCCGAATTCTCGGTGGAAGCCATGGTCGTCATCGGCAAGCTGGGCGACAAGTCCGTCCTGCCGGAAGGCCTGCAAGCCCGTGAAGTCCCCAGCCCGCGCGAACCGCTGTCGAAGCTGGCATTCGAAGGCAAATTCAAGGCGTGAGCCTGACCGTAAAATATTTCGCAATTTTATGAAGAGGGGCTAGCTTTTTGAAAAAAGCTCTCCTATAATAGCGTTCTTTCAGCAAGCAAAGACAGCTGAAACGGTTTTAGGAGTGGTAGTTCAGTTGGTTAGAATACCGGCCTGTCACGCCGGGGGTCGCGGGTTCGAGCCCCGTCCGCTCCGCCAAATAAAACGCCCCGTTCGCAAGAACGGGGCGTTTTTGTTTTTGCGCAGCAAAAACCAGCGGAGTGGAGGGAGCCGCCTGCGCGGCTCCCGGCGGGGCGAGAAGGGAATCGCTTGCAAGCGATTCCGCGGCTTGCGCGTGTGTAGGAGAGCCCCTGCCGCTGTGCCAGATAAAACGCCTCGTTCGCAAGAACGGGGCGTTTTTGTTTGTTATGCGCTTGTATAAACAAGCGGACTAGTCGCGTTGCACGTGGTCTTCGCTGGGTTTAGCCCGCAGCCGTACGTATCCATTCCCTGAATGCCTTCACCGCCCGCATGCCGGCGTCTCCCCGGCGATAGCACAGGAAGTGCATTTCCTTCTGGATGGACTTGAAGACATTCTCGTCCAGCCGCACCAGGTCTCCGCGCGCCAGTTCGGTCTCGGCGAAGCGCGCCGTCTCCAGCGCCACGCCCAGGCCATCGACGGCGGCGGCTACTGCCAGCGAGCCACGGTCAAAGGAGGGATGGGCGCGCGGCGGCAGGCGTACGCCGTGCAGGTCGAACCAGTCCTTCCAGCGCACCGGATTGAGCTTGGATTCGATCAGGGTGAGTTCCAGCAGATCCAGCGGCCCCCGGATGGCATGACGCTGCAGCAGAGCCGGAGAGCACAGCGGTACGGTCGGTTCCATGCCCAGTGCTTCGACGAGGACGCCATCGCGGTGCGGCGGGGCGCCGTAGGCAATGTCGATATCGATGGCGGCATCGCGCTGCAGGTCGATGGGCTCGGCGCTGGTGGACATCTGCAGGGTGATCGCCGGATGCGCCTGCATGAACTGCCCCAGGCGCGGACTCAACCACTTGCTGGCAAAGCTGGGCGCGCAATGCACCGCCAGCACGGCCCGCTCATCGGCCTGGCGGAACACCGCACAGGCGTCTTCGATCGCATCGAAGGCCGGGGAGAGCTTGCCCAGAAACAGCTGACCCTGGAGGGTCAGCGTCACCCGCCGGGTCTGGCGGATGAACAACTCCTTGCCGCACCACTCCTCGAGCGAGCGCACCTGGTGGCTGATGGCCGAGGTGGTCAGGTGCAGCTCCTGTGCCGCCAGTGTGAAACTGCCCAGCCGGGCAGCAGCCTCGAAGGCACGTAGCGAGAAGAAGGAGGGCAGTTTGCGCATGGCGGATGGCTGGCAGGGTGGAGTGTGCGGCGGATCGGCTTATGGTTGAGCCGGATTCAACAATCGGTGAAAAGAGGTCTTTTGTCAACGCGCGGGCGTACTGCCACCATGGCAGCCAGCCGTCAGGAAGACTACCTGCGCCCCTTCATTCCCGATAACAGGAGACCGCATCATGCTCGACACCGTCAAACGCACATCTGTCTACCAGCCCGAGCAACTGGGCCTGAGGTTCCCCGAGATTCCCGAGTTCAAGAGCTTCGACGAGCATCGCCTCTACCTCAAGAAGCGCCTGGTCGCGGCCTGCCGCGCCTTCGGCCAGCAAGGCTTCGACTATGGCTTTGCCGGCCACCTGACGGTGCGTGACCCGGAACGTCCCCACCTGTACTGGACCAATCCGATGGCCGTGCATTTCAATCAGGTGCGTATGTCCAACCTGATCCTGGTGGATCACGAAGGTCGCGTGGTCGAAGGTGACTATGCTGTCAACCGCGCCGGTTTCGTGTTGCATGCGGCCGTGCACGAAGCGCATCCCGAGATCGTCGCCATGTGCCATGCCCATACCGAATACGGCACCGCTTTCTCCACGCTGGGCCAGCCGCTGTTGCCGATCAGCCAGGATGCCGCCGCCTTCTTCGAAGACCATGTGGTCATCGGCGACGAGGCCGGCCAGGTCGCCGTCGAGGTCAAGGCCGGGCATCGCGTGGCCAATGCCTTTGCCGGCGTGAAGGCGGCCATCCATCAGAACCACGGGCTGTTGACCGCCAGCCGCCACAGCATCGAATCGGCCGCCTTCTGGTTCATCGCCCTGGAACGCTGCTGCAAACAGCAGTTGCTCATCGCCGCCAGCGGCCAGACGCCGCGCCTGGTGCCCGAAGACAAGGCCCGCTACAGCCGCGAGCACGTCGGGAGCGACTATATCGGCTGGTTACACTTCCAGCCCATCTACGACGACCTGGTGGCGACCCAACCCGACATGTTCACCTGAGCCGGCAATAGCGGCCGAGCCCCCGCAGAGGCGGCCGGCCAGCAGTACCCCATCACAACGGAGACCCCATGACCACCACTATCGCCACCGGCCAGGCCGGGCTTGCGCCGGCCGCCGAAGAGCGGCTCTATGCCAAAGTCACCTGGCGCCTGATTCCCTTCCTCTTCATCTGCTACGTGGTCGCCTATCTCGACCGCGTCAACGTCGGTTTCGCCAAGCTGCAGATGCTGAATGAACTGCAGTTTTCCGAGGCCGTGTACGGCCTGGGCGCCGGTATCTTCTTCCTCGGGTATTTCATCTTCGAAGTACCCAGCAACCTGATGCTGCATCGCTTCGGCGCGCGTCGCTGGATTGCCCGCATCATGTTCAGCTGGGGCATCATCTCCGGCGCCATGATGTTCGTGCAGACGCCTACCGTCTTCTACATCATGCGCTTCTTCCTGGGCGTGGCCGAGGCCGGCTTCTTCCCTGGCATCATCCTCTACCTGACCTACTGGTATCCCTCGGCCCGACGCTCCAAGGTGACGTCGCTGTTCATGACCGGCATCCCCATGGCCGGGGTACTGGGCGGTCCGCTGTCGGGCTGGATCCTGGCGACCTTCGATGGTGCGCATGGCATGGCGGGATGGAAGTGGCTGTTCCTGATCGAAGCCTTGCCTTCGCTGCTGCTGGGTGTGATGGTGCTCAAATACCTGGACGACGGGATCAACAAGGCTTCCTGGCTCAACGATGACGAGAAGCGCCTGCTGCAGGCCAATATCGACGCCGACGACGCCAAGGTCAGCGAGCATTCGATGCTGGGTGGATTCCGCCATCCGATGGTGTGGGTGCTGTCGGCTGCCTACTTCGGTTTCATCATGGGCCTGTATGGCATCGGCTTCTGGTTGCCGACGTTGATCAAAGCCTCCGGTGTGAGCAGCCCCGAAACCATCGGCTGGCTGGTCGCCATCCCCTATGCTGCGGCCACCCTGGCAATGATCTGGACCAGCACGCATTCCGATCGCACCGGTGAACGCCGCCGGCACGTCGCCCTGCCGGCGCTGTTGGGGATGGTCGGCCTGATTGCCAGTACCCTGCTGCCGCAGACGCCGCTGGTGGCCGTGGCCACGCTGACGCTGGCGACCATGGGCATCATTACCGGCCTGGCGCAGTTCTGGTGTCTGCCACCGGCCTTCCTGCGCGGTGCCGCTGCCGCCGCAGGGATCGCAGTCATCAACTCGGTGGGCAACCTGGCGGGTTTTGTCAGCCCCTTCATCGTCGGCTGGATCAAGGATGTCACGCACAGCACCAACAATGGCCTGTATGTGATCTCGGCCAGCCTGGTCGTGGCGGCGGCGATTGCCCTGTCGATGGCCAGGGAGAAGGTCAACCAGCCACGTTGACTGGCCGTCTCTAAAAATAAAGCCGGGACATCGCAAGATGCCCCGGCTTTGTGACTACCCGGCGTAGAACCCCGATGGCCTGCGCAGACCAGGCAATCAGCCGCGTGCCTTGTTACCGGTCAACTGCTCCACCACCTGCCGTGGCGCCTCGGCATAGTGCTTGAACTCCATCGAGTAGGTGGCGCGACCTTGCGACAGCGAACGCAGCGTGGTCGAGTAGCCGAACATTTCCGACAGGGGGACTTCGGCGCGCACCAGCTTGCCGCCGCCGACCATGTCTTCCATGCCCTGCACCATCCCGCGCCGCGAGGACAGGTCGCCCATCACGTTGCCCATGAATTCCTCGGGCGTTTCGACCTCGACCTGCATCATCGGCTCCAGCAGCATGGGACCGGCGCGCTTCATCGCCTCCTTGAAGGCCATCGAGCCCGCCATGCGGAAGGCGTTTTCGTTGGAGTCCACGTCGTGATACGACCCGAAGGTCAGCGTGGCCTTCACGTCCACTACCGGATACCCCGCCAGCACACCCGCCTTGAGCGATTCCTGGATGCCCTTGTCCACCGCCGGGATGAATTCGCGCGGGACCACGCCACCCTTGATGGCATCGACGAATTCATAGCCCTTGCCGGCCGGTTGCGGCTCCAGCTTGATCACCACATGGCCGTACTGACCGCGTCCGCCCGACTGCTTGACGAACTTGCCTTCCACGTCTTCCACGCCCTTGCGGATCGCTTCGCGGTAGGCCACCTGCGGCTTGCCGACGGTGGCTTCGACGTTGAACTCGCGCTTCATGCGGTCCACCAGGATTTCCAGGTGCAGCTCGCCCATGCCCGACATGATGGTCTGGCCCGATTCCTCGTCGGTATGCACGCGGAAGGACGGATCCTCCTGCGCCAGGCGGTTCAGGGCAATGCCCATCTTTTCCTGGTCGGCCTTGGTCTTCGGTTCCACCGCCTGCGAGATCACCGGTTCCGGGAAGATCATGCGTTCCAGGATGATCGGATGCTCCGGATCCGACAGGGTGTCACCGGTGGTCACGTCCTTCAGACCGACGGCCGCCGCGATATCGCCGGCGAACACTTCCTTGATCTCCTTGCGCTCGTTGGCGTGCATCTGCAGGATGCGGCCCAGGCGTTCCTTCCTGCCCTTCAGCGGGTTGTAGACCGTGTCGCCGGAGTTGATGAGGCCGGAATACACGCGGAAGAAGGTCAGTTGCCCCACGAACGGGTCGGTCATGATCTTGAAGGCCAGGGCCGAGAACGGTTCCTCGTCCGACGGATGGCGCTCGATCTCGCTGTCGTCCTCGGCATGGCCGGCGATGGCCGGCACGTCGATGGGCGAGGGCAGGTAGTCGATCACCGCATCCAGCATGGCCTGCACGCCCTTGTTCTTGAAGGCGCTGCCAGCCAGCATCGGCACGATCTCGTTGGCCACCGTGCGCAGGCGCAGGCCGCGCTTGATGTCGTCCTCGGTCAGGGGCGTGCCGGAGAGGTATTTCTCCAGCAATTCCTCATTGGCCTCGGCGGCCTGCTCGACCATGCGGTCGCGCCATTCGCGTGCGGTCTCTTCCAGCTCCAGCGGGATGTCTTCGTACTTGAACAGCACGCCCTGGCTGGCCTCGTCCCAGATGATGGCCTTCATCTTGACCAGGTCGATCACACCCGAGAAGTGGTCTTCCGCGCCCACCGGAATCTGGATGGGGACGGCTTTGCCCTTCAGGCGTTCCTCGATCTGACGCTGCACGCGGAAGAAGTCTGCGCCGATGCGGTCCATCTTGTTGACGAAGGCGATGCGCGGCACCTTGTACTTGTTGGCCTGGCGCCAGACGGTCTCGGACTGCGGCTGCACGCCACCCACCGAGTCGTACACCATCACCGCGCCATCCAGCACGCGCATGGAACGCTCCACCTCGATGGTGAAGTCCACGTGGCCCGGGGTGTCGATGATGTTGATGCGGTGTTCGGGGTAATTGCCGGCCATGCCCTTCCAGAAGGCGGTGGTGGCGGCCGAGGTGATGGTGATGCCGCGTTCCTGCTCCTGCTCCATCCAGTCCATGGTGGCCGCACCGTTATGCACTTCGCCGATCTTGTGATTCACACCCGTATAAAAAAGAATGCGCTCGGTGGTCGTGGTCTTGCCCGCGTCGATGTGGGCGCTGATACCGATGTTGCGGTAGTTTTCTATTCGGGTCTTGCGGCTCATGGCATGTCCTTTCGATGGGTGCCTATTTGACTGATGAGGTGGGAAACAGGTGGTCATGGACCACCAATCCTGTTCGGTACACGCTTATTTATGTAACGAGCATTAGATAATAGAAACGACTGCGGGATTATTCAAGGGGTTTGCAATTATTTTTGTAACCCCGATTAAAATAAACTACACTGCCTGACGAATCCATTACCGATTGGGGTAACACCCCGCAAAGGACACCGATGATAAGAACCCGCGGCCGCCCGCGCAGTTTCGATCGCGATCAGGCATTGCGCCAGGCCATGCAAGTCTTCTGGAACAAGGGTTACGAAGGCACCACCATGGCCGACCTGACCGATGCCATCGGCGTGAAGGCCCCGAGCCTGTACGCCGCCTTCGGCGACAAGGATGCCTTGTTCCGGGAGGTGGTGGAAGTCTATTCGCGCACGGTCAGCGCCGAACCCTTGCGCCTGTTGCAGGCTGGAAAGGGCATACGCGAAGATCTGCAGGCCATGCTGCGCGCCAGCGTGCGCATGTATTCCGGCAAATCCGAGTTACCAGGATTGCCGGTTGGCAAAGGCTGCATGGTGGTGATTTCCGCCATCAACTGTGCCCCCGAGAACAGCGAACACAGTGATGCGCTGTCGCAACGCCGGCACAAGCGCCGCAACGAGATCCGCGCCCGCCTGCTACAGGCGCAACGCGATGGCGAGATTCGCGCCGATGCCGACGTGACTGCGCTGGGCGATTTCTATACCAGCTTCCTCAATGGACTGGCGTTGGGCGCCCGGGACGGGGTGTCCAATGCGCGGCTGGCCGCCACGCTCAAGCACGCCATGCTGCCGCTGGAGAGCGTGCTGGTGGAAGCGGGCAGTTGACACTGCGATGCCAGTGCTGGCAAGGGACATAAAAAAACGGGAGCCGAGGCTCCCGTTGTTCATTGGCTTGCTTGCAGCAGCTCAGGCCTTAGTGCTCAGGCCGCTTGTGCCAGGGCACCGTCATTTTCCTTCAACTGGCCGCCCAGGGCGTCCACCAGCGCGGCCAGCAGCTTGGCCAGTTCGCCGCTCATCAGCATGAAATCGCCGTCGAAGCGTTCGTCGTCGTTCTTGCCGGCGATTTCGCTGTCTTCCTTGAGCACGTCCAGCGGCGCGATGCGCTTGACCGACAGGTTCTCGGTCAGCACGAAGGACACCTTGTCCGCCCAGGTCAGGGCCAGGCGGGTGCACTGCTTGCCGGCCTCAATGTGGCGGCGGATGTCTTCCGCTTCCAGTGCGTGGCGGACATAGCGCACGGTGGCCTTGCTCTCGGCGGTGGAGCGCAGTTCGGTATCCTGGTCCACGGTGAAGCCGTTGGGGGCTTCATCGCTGACCAGCCAGTCGGTCATCGCCGCGCCTGGCGACATGACGGTGCGCAGCGTTTCCAGCGGGAACTTCGGAATGGCCTTGAACAGCAGTTTCAGGACTTCCTCGGCCTTGGAGGGCGAGCCGGCATCGACCAGCAGCCAGCCATTGACCGGATCGATCCACACCCAGGTGCTGCGCACCACGGAAAAGGCGCGCGGCAGCAGCTCATCGGTGACCTGCTCCTTCAATTCCTTGGTCTGCTTGCGGCCGGGCGGGAAGCCCTGCTGTTCTTCCAGCTCGGCGGCGCGGGCCTTGGTGACCTGGTTGATGACGGTCGAGGGCAGCAGTTTCTTTTCGGTATCGAGCTTGAGCAACAGCTGGCGGTTCACCACATGTACCAGCTTTTCATTGTTGCGCGGCGGGACCCAGCCCTGGCTTTGCATGTCCAGGCTGGAGCAGGCGGTGAAGGCCTGCGGTGCCAGGTGGGATTCGAGTTCGTCGGCGTTGATCGCCCACGGTGCGGGCAGACGATAGATCTGTAGATTCTTAAACCACATAGGCTTCCGGAGGCAGGGGCAAAAAGGAAGATTTTACACGTCCGTCCCGACACAAGCGATGTCGGATTGTCCACGTCCGTCCCTGAATTTTCCATCCCGCGACAGTGCCGTCGCCTATGGTTCAGTAATGCGGCGGCCTTTCATTGGCCGCCGCACGATCCTGACTGCTGTCGGACATTTCCTTGAAGCGTTTAGCCAGGGCATGCAGCAGCATTTCCAGTTCCTCGATCTTCTTCTGCTGGCGATAGACGGTCTGGTTCAGCTCATCCACCAGATCTTCCTGATGGGCGATCTTCATCTCGATGTCGATGATGCGGTCTTCGTTGATCACTTCTGTCCTTCCGTAGAGGGGGTGGCCAGGCCGGCATGGCGGCCTTCGTCCTTGAGCCATTGGACCACGCCAAGGCCGGCGGCATGGCCGGTGGCGAAGCAGGCGGTGAGCAGATAGCCGCCCGTGGGCGCTTCCCAGTCCAGCATTTCGCCGGCGCAGAACACACCCGGCAGGGCGCGCAGCATCAGCGCGTCGTCCAGGGCCTCGAAGCTGACGCCACCGGCACTGCTGATGGCTTCCTCGATCGGACGCGGTCGCAACACCGGCAGCGGCAGTGCCTTGATGGCACGTGCCAGCTTGCCCATGTCGGCGAAATCTTCCTTGCTCATCAGTTCGCGCAACAGGCCGGCCTTGACGCCCTTGAGATGCAGGCGGCTCTGGAGGTGGCTGGACAGCGAGCGGGCGCCCCGTGGATGGGCCAGCTCGGCTTCCACCTTTTCCAGCGACCAGTCCGGCAGCAGGTCCAGATAGAGGCGGGCCGATCCGGTGCTGGCGATGGTCTCGCGCAGGGCAGCCGACATGGCATAGACCAGGCTGCCTTCGATGCCTTGTGCGGTGACGATGAATTCACCGCGACGATTCTGTACGCCGCCGCTGGGCAGCGCGGTACTGGCGACCACCGGCTTGACCGGTTGGCCGGCGAAGCGCTCGCGGAAGTGTTCGCTCCAGTCCAGTTCGAAGCCGCAGTTGGAGGGCTGCAGCGCAGCGACCTCGACCTGGCGTTCACGCAGCAATGGCACCCAGCTGCCGTCCGAGCCCAGGCGCGGCCAGCTCGCTCCGCCCAGGGCCAGGACCACGGCGTCGGCGCGCACGCTGATGTCGCCCTCGGGGCCGGCCAGGTGCAGGCTGCCATCGTCCTGCCAGCCCAGCCAGCGATGGCGCATGTGCAGGCGCACGCCGGACTCGCGCAGGCGATGCAGCCAGGCGCGCAGCAGCGGTGCAGCCTTCATCTCGCGCGGGAAGACCCGGCCGGAACTGCCGACGAAGGTCTCGATGCCGAGATCATGGATCCACTGGCGCAGGCGATCCGCATCGAAGCGGCGCACGAAGGGCGCGACCTGCTCGCGGCGATTGCCGTAGCGCGGCAGGAAGTCGGGCTGCGCTTCGGAGTGCGTGATGTTCATGCCGCCACGCCCGGCCAGCAGGAACTTGCGGCCGGCCGAGGGCATGGCGTCATAGACGTCCACGGCCAGGCCATGGGCGGCCAGCACTTCGGCCGCCATCAGCCCGGCCGGGCCGGCACCGATCACGACTGCGCGACCGTTGCCTGGGGTATTGCTTGGGGGAGTCTGCATCTGTGTCATGCGCGGGATGATACCGCCCGCCTGCGCTGAGCGCACGCGATTGCCGCACATTGCGGCGGTGGTGGTCAGTAGTGGTCAGCTGCGATCAACGACGATGCGGTGCGCTGTACTTGTTTTCCAGGCGCGACACGACCAGTGCCAGGCAGATGGTCATGGAGAAATACAGTACCGAGATGGTGATATACGGTTCCCAGTAGCGGGCATAGGTGCCGGCCACGGTACGGGCCGCATACGCCAGTTCGGCCAGGCCGATGGCCGAGACCAGGGACGAATCCTTCAGCAGCGTGATGGCTTCGTTGCCCAGCGGAGGCAGCATGCGGCGAAAGGCCTGGGGCAGCACCACGTAGCGCATCGTCAGGCCGTAGTTCATGCCCAGGCTGGCGGCGGCATAGGACTGGCCGCGCTCGATGGACTGGATGCCGGCGCGGAAGATTTCCGAGATGTAGGCCCCGGCATTGAGCGACAAGGCCACCGTACCCGACAGGAAGGCGCCGTAGTCCTGCTTGATGGTCCTGGCCAGTTCGCCGCTGATCAGGAGGCCATGCTCCTGCTGCACCAGCAAGGGCATCATTGCAAAGTGGATCAACATGATCTGCACGAACAACGGCGTGCCACGGAAAAAGGCCACATAGAAGCCGGACAGCCAGCGCAGGCATCTGAGCGGCCACTTCCAGGCGCCGTGCTGTACCTCGGCCAGGCGCAGCATGCCCACCAGCAAGCCGATCACGGTGCCGATCAGGATACTGATCAGCGACACCTGCAAGGTCATGAGAACGCCCTTGGCGAACAGCGGCGCATAGCCTTGGATGATGCTCCAGCGGAAATCCATGTCGGACTCGATCGGTGATTGAAGAAATCGGGTGTCGAAAATGCAGGACGGCGGCATGGCGCCGCCGTCCTGTCTTGGCAGCGGTCTGCTTACTTGCCGAAGTATTGTGCGCTGATGGCGGCGAAGCTGCCATCGGCCTTCATCTCGGCCAGGCCCTTGTTGATCCTGGCCAGCAGTTCCGGATCATCCTTGCGCACGGCGATGCCGTAGTCTTCCTTGGGGAAATCCGGATCGGTGACGGTGCGCAGCTTGCTGTTGGGGTTGTTGGCGATGTAGTTCTTGACCACCGGCTCATCGGCCACGACCGCATCGACGCCACCGCTTTCCAGTTCCTTCAGGGCCAGCGGGGTCGAGTCGAAGCGCTTGATCCTGGCGCTGTTCTTGCCCAGCACCTGCTGCACCAGTTCGTCACCGGAGGTGGCGCTCTGGGTGCCCACGGTCAGGGGCTTCAGGTCGGTCATCTTGCTGACCTTGGTATCAGCGGCCGGCAGGGCGATGGTCTGGGTGGCCACGAAGTAGGGGTCCGAGAAGGCCACCGATTTCTTGCGCTCGTCGGTGATGGTGATGGCCGAGATCAGCAGGTCACGGTCACCCTGCGCCAGGAAGTTGAAGAAGCCTTCGAACGGGGTCGGCACGAACTTGACTTCGATGCCGATCTTCTTGGCCAGCGCCTTCATGATGTCGATGTCGAAGCCGACCACTTCCTTCTGTTCGTTTTCCGAGGAGAAGGGCGCGTAGGCCGATTCCACGCCGACCACGTACACGCGTGCCGGGGCGGCCTGCGGCGCGGCGGCAGTGGCGCTCTTGTCTTCCTGCTTGCCACAGGCAGCCAGGCCCAGCATGCCGACGAAGCCGGCGGTCAGCGCCAGCGCGCGGGCGTGGCGGGAGAACATCTTGATCATCTTGTGGATTTCCTTGTCTGGAATGGTTGGGCGGAGCAAGGCGGCACGCGCGGATGGCACAGCCGGTGATGTTGCTCCGGTGAAACTCGGGGATTTTTTAGCAGGCGGCATTTTAAACCGCGAGACGGCCGGGGCGGGCGCTTGCACATCAAATCCGGGCAAATCGCACAATTTATGTGCGTGTGGACGACATTTTTGCCACGTTTTGAACACTCTGGCGCGGCCAGGCTCAACTTCCTTCCGGCGTCGGACGAGGTTTCTGCAACAAGGCCTTCAGATTGGCCAGCCGCGCCTGGGGCGTGATCTTTTCACTTTCCTGCGGCACCGCCTCGCCTTCGTCCAGCCGCATCTCCTTCACGAAGCGCGAAATCTGGCACTCGATCACTTCCTTGGCGCGCTTGCGGCGCTTGCACCAGGACAGGTGCAGCGAGCGCTGGGCGCGGGTGATGCCGACATACATCAACCGGCGTTCTTCTTCCACGCGTGCGGCGGCGGCTTCGGGCGGGGTATCGGGGTCGCCCTTGTGGGGCAGGATGCCTTCTTCCACGCCCACCAGGAAGACGTGCGGAAACTCCAGTCCCTTGGAGGCGTGCAGGGTCGACATGCGCACTGCATCCTGCTCTTCATCGCGGCCTTCAAGCATGCTCATCAGGGCCACCATCTGGGTGATCTCCAGCAGGTTCTTTTCCTCGCCGTCGCCATCGCGGCCGCCGCAGGCGCGTTCCTTCAGCCAGTTGATGAAGTCCACCACGTTCTGCCAGCGTGCCTGGGCGGCGCGCTCCTCGAAGCTGTCATAGAGGTAGAACTCGTAGTTGATGGCCTCCATCATGTCGTCCAGCACGCGGCCGGCCTCGGCACCGCTGCCGGAGGGTCCGGGTCGGGTGGCACGCGATTCCAGGGCGTTGATGAAGTCGCAGAACTTGCGCAGCGGCAGCAGTTGGCGGTCGGTCAGCTTGTCTTCCAGACCACCCTTGTAGACGGCTTCGAACAGCGAGCACTGCCACTGCCCGGCCAGCGTACCCAGCACTTCCAGCGTGGCCTGGCCGACGCCCCGGCGCGGGGTGGTGACGGCACGGATGAAGGCCGGGTCGTCGTCCTGATTGGCGATCAGGCGCAGGTAGGCAATGATGTCCTTGATCTCGGCGCGGTCGAAGTAGCTCTGTCCGCCGGACATGACGTAGGGAATGCGTTCGCGCCGCAGCGATTTTTCCAGGATGCGGGCCTGGTGGTTGCCGCGGTACAGGATGGCGTAGTCGGCGAACTTGGCGCGCCGCTCGAAGCGATGTGCCGAGAGGGTGATGGCGATCTGGTCGGCCTCGGCTTCCTCGTCATCCATGGCCATCACGCTGATCGGATCGCCCAGGCCGTGTTCCGACCAGAGCGTCTTGTCGAACAGCTTGGGGTTGTTGGAAATGACCGCATTGGCCGCCTGCAGGATGCGCGTGCTGGAGCGGTAGTTCTGTTCCAGCTTGATCAGGTGCAGGTTGGGGAAGTCCACACCCAGCAGCTTGAGGTTTTCGATGGTGGCGCCGCGCCAGGCATAGATGGCCTGGTCGTCATCGCCCACGGCGGTGAACATGGGCTTCTTGCCCACGCCGGTGACCAGCAGCTTGACCAGTTCGTACTGGCAGGTGTTGGTGTCCTGGTATTCATCGATGAGCAGGTAGCGCAGCTTGCGCTGCCAGCGGTCGCGCACTTCCTCGTTGCTGCGGAACAGTTCCACCGGCAGGCGGATCAGGTCGTCGAAGTCCACTGCCTGGTAGGCCTTGAGCGTGGCGACATAGCTGCGATAGATGCGGGCCGCCTGGGCCTCGTCCTCGGTGCGGGCGTTCTTCTCGGCCAGTGTCGGATCGACCAGGCCGTTCTTCCACAGCGAGATGGCGTTCTGGATGCCGCGGATGATGGCCTTGTCGGTGGTTACCGCCAGTTCTTGCACCAGGGAAAAACAATCGTCGCTGTCCATGATTGAAAAGCGGTCCTTCAGCCCCAGATGCTTGGACTCCTGCCGCAGTATCTTCACCCCCAGCGAATGGAAGGTCGACACCGTGAGGTGCTTGGCCTGTTTCGGGTCCTTCAACAGCTTGGCGATACGCTCCTGCATTTCCAGCGCAGCCTTGTTGGTGAAGGTCAGCGCGGCGATGTTGCGCGATTCGTAACCGCAGTTCTCGATCAGGTGTGCGATCTTCTGCGTGATCACCCGGGTCTTGCCCGAGCCGGCCCCGGCCAGCACCAGGCAAGGTCCGGCCATATAGTGGACGGCTTCGCTTTGTGGCTTGTTCAGGCCGAAAGAAGGGGCGGACATACGGAGGGTATCGGCGGCGGCAGGGGGTGGAAAAGAGGCGCCATTGTAGCAGTCCGCCTGCAGCCCGGCCGCTTCAGGTCGCTACCGGCGGGCCGGCCCTGTGGGACAATGCGCGCATGGGCTCACCCAGCGTGGCCAGACTAAACGAGTGCAAACATGAAATTCAATCACCTCATCCAGATCAACGATCCGCTCAACCCGCTGATCGACACCCTGAGCCGCGACGAGCTGTGGCATGGCCTGGTCCTGCGGGCGGAGTCGCCGCGCCTGTTCATGCCGCACCTGGACGAGTGCCGCCTGTCCGACAAGAGCCTGGAGGGCGTGCATCGCGAGTTGCGCTATGGCGAACTGGTGATCATCGACAAGGTGACCTACCTGCCGCAGATCCAGGTGCTCTACGAAGTGCCGGCGCAGGGTGACATCCCGGCCTCGCGCATGAGCATGACCATCGAGGAGCCGCAGGCCGAGGTGCTGTTCGTGCGCTTCGAGTACGACGATGGCAAGCCGGCCGATATCGATGGTTCCGAAGCCTTCTACGACAATTTCCGGCGCCAGGCCTATCAGGAGGCCGATATCGATACGATACGCATCATCCGTGAATTGTCCCAGCGCGGCGGCTTGCACTGAGTGACGTCCCCTGTCTGGCAGTCATTTCCGCATGCGAAAAGCGCGGCTCCCCAGGGAGACCGCGCTTTTTTTCAGTCTGGTGCCAACACTCAGGCCAGCAAGCGTCCCAGTGCGCCGTTGACCAGTGCGCCACCGATCACCAGCCAGGCGAACAGCACTGCACCCAGGATCATCGGCTTGATGCCGGCGCTGCGCAGGGCCGAGAGGTGGGTGGACAGACCCAGGGCGGCCATGGCCATGGCCAGCATCAGGGTATCGATCTGCAGCAGCACCTGGTTGACCTGGGCCGGCAGCGGGAAGAAGGAGTTGAAGATCACCACGCCGATGAAGGCAAAGGCAAACCAGGGAATGGACAGCTTGCGCTGCTGGTGCGGCTGATGCGGCTGGTGCGGTTGGTGTTGTTGACCCGAACTGCGCGGAGCGACCCGCATGGACAGCATCAGCAGGAAGGGCGCCAGCATCATCACGCGGACCATCTTGGTGATCACCGCCACGTCAGCCGTATGCTGGTCGATGGAGCGCGCCGCAGCCAGCACTTGCGCCACTTCATGGACGGTGGAGCCGATGTAGACGCCGAAGTCCGGCAGGCGCAGGCCCCAGACCGGTTCGGCCTGCAAGGTGTAGAGCAGCGGATAGAGGAAGATGGCCAGCGAGCCGAAGATCACCACCGTCGATACCGCCACGGTGACCTCTTCGCTGCGTGCCCGCAGTACCGGTTCGGTTGCCATCACCGCGGCCGCGCCACAGATCGAGCTGCCGGCGCCGATCAGCAACGCGGCATCGCGATCCAGCTTCAGCACCCGGGTACCGACCAGCCAGGCCAGACCGAAGGTGGAAAGCAGCATGGCCGCATCGATCACCACCCCGGAGATGCCGACATGGGCGATGTCCTGGAAGGTCAGGCGAAAGCCGTACAGGATGATGCCGGCGCGCAGCAGCGTCTGCTTGGAAAAGCGCACGCCCTCGCCACAGTAGGCGCCCATGCGCGCATAGACGGTATTGCCCAGGATGATGCCCAGCACGATGGCCACCGTCAGTGCCGAAAAGCCGTGATTCTGCAGCCAGGCGATATCGCCCAGGCGCATGGCGACCCACGCCACCGCGCCCGAGAGGACGATGCCGGCCAGCGCGGGATGCAGGGGGGAAGTTTGGGTTGCGGTACGCATGATGCTCTCCACACAGGATGTGTTCGATAGATCAGTTCAGTTGATGGAGTGCACTGTACGTGGGCTGGATATAAAAGAAAAACACGTTGTTTTGCTAATATCTACCTGTTAAATGGGTAGATTGATGGTGGCTCCCGGGCGCCGGGAATGCACTTGGTGGATATTGGGGAAAATATGCGGATCACACTCAGGCAATTGCAGATCTTCCTGGCCGTGGCCCAGTCGGGTTCGACTACGGCCGCAGCCGGGCTGGTCGCCTTGTCGCAATCGGCGGCCAGCGCTTCACTCAATGAGCTGGAGAGTCTGCTGGGCGTGCAGCTGTTCGACCGCGTCGGCAAGCGGCTGGTCTTGAACGACAGCGGACGGCAGCTGCTGCCGCAGGCACGCCACATGCTGGACGCTGCCCATACCATCGAGCGCCAGTTCAACGACCCGGCCTCCGGCAGCGAACTGCATCTGGGGGCCTCCACCACCATCGGCAGCTATCTGTTGCCGGCCATGATCGCGGCCTATCGCCGGGAGCACACCGGTGCACGGGTACGGGCGCTTGTGGCCAATACGGCCGACATCGTCGATGCGGTGGTCAATTTCGAGGTCGATGCCGGCCTGATCGAAGGCCCCTGCCACGCCGATGACGTGCGGGTCGAACCGTGGATGATGGACGAGCTGATCGTGGTGGCCGCGCCCGCGCATCCCATTGTCACGGGCGGGCGCAAGATCACGCTGAAGATGTTGCGCGAGGCCGACTGGCTCTTGCGCGAGGCCGGTTCAGGGACGCGCGAGGCGGTCGAGCATGCCTTGATTCCCTATCTGCACCACTTGCCGTCGTCGTTCGAATTCGGCAATTCGGAGGCGATCAAGCGTGCCACCGCCGAGGGTTTGGGTATCAGTTGCCTGTCGCGCTCGGTGGTGGAGGACCTGATCGAGTCCGGCAAGCTGGTCGAACTGGAGACCCCGTTGCCGACCTTGCGCCGCCATTTCTACATGGTCGTCAGCCGTCACCGGGCAGCTTCGCCCAGCCTGGCGGCGCTGTTGTCGTTCTGTCGGGAGTGGGCGCAGCAGCAACCCCGCTAGCGCAGGGCGGCCGGTACCATTTCAGATCGGCTCGAAGACGCCGGCACTGCGGTTCTTGGCGACCTTGTTCCAGGCGAAGATGCGTCCATTCATCGCCACATACACACCCGGTGGCAGCACTTGCGCCACGCCGCAGGCGAAGCCGAAATTGAACAGGGCATCGGAGTTGGCGATCTCGTAGGGGATCATGGCGCCGGTCAGCACCACGGTCTTGTCGGTCAGCGCCTGGCCCAGCACCTGGGCGGTCTGCTGCATGGTATCGGTGCCGTGCACGATGACAATGGCCTGTTGCTGCGAGGCCTGGCAGGCCGCCAGCACGCGCTGGCGATCGCCATCCTGCATCTCCAGCGAATCGAGCAGGCGCAGGATTTCGAGGGACACTTCGGTGGTGATGCGGGCACGGGCGATGACGTCCGGCAGGTGGCTTTCGCCGAAGCCAAGCTGGCCTGCGATTTCGTCATAGTGCTTGTCGAAGGTGCCGCCGGTGGCGATGATGCGCAGGCTCATGGTCTTCCTATCTTCCAACTGGTCAAAAAATCGAGAAATCGAGAAATCGAGAAAAGGGTGTTCCGGGGATCAAGCAAGGAACGCTCCAATGGCGCGGGGAACGGCAGTTCCGGCACGGGCCAGCCGCTATCTTACACGCAGCCGCGGCGGTTTCCTGCCTGGTGCGACCGTGGCGCACGCGTTGCGGCCTGGTCGCCAATGCGATTCTGCAAGGACATCTATAATGGTCCGGATATGAAACCTTTGGCACCCGGCACCGTTATCTTCCACCGCCATCGCGGCTATGGCGTGATCGTGCTCGTCAACCTGTTGACGGGCTGGATTTCTGCGCGTTTCGGCAGTGAAGTGCGTACGCTGGATCTGAACCTGTCCTCCGACGAAGTGCAGCACGCCGATGGCACGCCCATCCTGTTCCGTCGTACCCCGCCGGACCGCATGCCGCATGCCCGGCTCATGGAGATGGTGCGCGAACTGCATCGCGCCGGCTATCAACGGCTCTATCTCTACAGCTGGCCCAAGCCGTCCGGGCTGCACTGGCGCTGGCACCTGTTCAGCGGCCCGCGCAACTGGATCGAGCGGCCATGGCGCGAGGGCTGGTATGGTTCGGGCGCCGATTACAACTTCAATCCGGTGCTGGGCTGGGGCGATGGCCCCTCGGCCTCGCCGCAGGAACTGGCACGCCTGCTGGCGCAGTTCGATCCGCACGGGCTGGCGCAGGCGCTGGGCGAGGACCAGGAGCACGCCAACTGGTTCGAGCTGGTGTGCGCCACCTTGCTGCCGGATTATGCGTTCAGCCTGGGCTGGCACTACAACGGCAGCATGCCGGAGCATCTGCCGGTCATTCCGGTGCGGCGCAATGTCCCCGAGTATGCCGGGCCACCGCTGCCATGGCCACCGGGATGGCGGCATCTGTGGAAGTCAGGCGGCCCAATGCCGCAGTCGGTGTATCAGCCGCCGGTACGCACCATCCATCGCATCACCCCAGAACCTCAGGATTGAGCACGTTCGCGGGCGTGCCGGCGGCATAGTCCACGATGTTCCGGAAAGCGGCGCGGAAGTAGAGTTCGTAGCCGTCCTTTTCCACATACCCCAGGTGCGGGGTGGCCACCACGTTATCCATCTTCAGCAGGGGGAAGTCCACCGGCAAGGGTTCGCGCTCGAAGACATCGAGTCCGGCCAGGCCGGGGCGTCCTGCCGCCAGTGCGGCTTCCAGCGCGTCCGGCTCGACCAGCTCGGCGCGGCTGGTGTTGACGAAGCAGGCCGTCGGCTTCATCAGCGCCAGGTCGGCCGCCTTGACGATGCCGCGGGTGGCGTCGTTCAGGCGCAGGTGCAGGCTCAGTACATCGGCCTGGGCGAAGAAGGCTTCCTTGCTGGCAGCGGCCTGGTAGCCATCCTTGACTGCCTGTTCGCGGCTGGCCTCGCGGCCCCACACCAGCACCTGCATGCCGAAGGCGCGACCATAGCCTGCCACCATGCGACCGATCTTGCCGTAGCCCCAGATGCCCAGCGTGCGGCCCTTGAGTGCCGTGCCCAGCAGGTTCAGGTGCGGGGTGGGCGAGACCTGCTGCCAGGCGCCGGCACGCAGCGCGCTGCAATACTGCGGCACCCGGCGCATGGCCGCCATGATCAGTGCCCAGGTCAGTTCGGCCGGCGCGGTCGGGTCGCCCACGCCTTCGACGATGGCGATGCCGCGCTCGGTGGCGGCAGCCACGTCGACATGGCCACTGACCTTGCCGGTCTGCGAGATCAGCTTGAGCAGGGGCAGCTTTTCCAGGACGGGTCGGGTCAGGGCAGTGCGTTCGCGGATCAGCACCACGGCGTCGAAGGGTGACAGGCGCGCCACCAACTGGCCGGTACCGCGGATGGTATTGGTGAATACCTTGACGTCGTGACCGTCGAGCAGGCTGAAGCAATCGAGATGGCGTACTACATCCTGGTAGTCGTCGAGGATGGCGATCTTCATGGGGGTCTCCGTGGCAGTCTTTCGGGGCTGCGCCGGCCAGGTGGGTGGCCGGCGTGGGCGTCCATCATAAAGCGATTGCCAGGATTCGGCACGAGCTGACCCTAGCGGGCGATATCGATGACCACCTTGCCCCGGGCCTGAGCTTCGCTGACCAGCGCGTGGGCCTGGTTGACCTGCTCCAGCGTAAAGTGATGCGTATCGGTGAGCACGCGCAACTGCCCGGCATCGACCATGCGGGCGGCCTCGGCCATGATCCGGCCGTGACGCGCACGCTCCTGCCCGGTCAGCAGCGGTAGCAGGGTGAAGACGCCCGAATAGCTGGCAGCCCGGAACGACAGCGGCGCCAGCTTGTGCACGCCCCAGCCCAGGCAGCTGACGACATGACCGAGATAACGCCGGGCGGCCGCGAACGAGGCATCCAGGGTTGCGCCGCCGACGGTGTCGTAGATGACATCGAAGCCCTCGCCGCCGGTGTACTGCTGCACGTACTGCTCCACCTCCTGGGCGCGGTAGTCGATGGCGGTGGCGCCCAGGCTCTCGATCACGGTCTTCTGGTCGGCGCTGCCGGTGGCATAGACCTCGGCACCCAGGGCGACAGCGATCTGCACGGCCACGTGGCCCACGCCACCAGCGCCGCCGTGGATCAATACCTTCTGCCCTGGCTGCACGCGGGCGCGGTCAACCAGGCCTTCCCAGGCGGTGATGAAGATCAGCGGCAGCGCGGCGGCTTCGCGCATGGACACCGTGCGGGGCTTGTGGGCCAGCAGATCGGCATCGAAGGCGGCGAACTGCGCCAGCGAACCGGGGACGCCACCGATGCCGCCGCTCATGCCGAAGACTTCGTCGCCGGGCGAAAATCGCGTTTCACCGGGCGCCACGGATTCGACCACGCCAGCCATGTCCATGCCGAGGATGGCTGGCAGGCGGGTCTGGGCGTGGGCGGCATTGCCGGCCTGGATCTTGGTATCGAGCGGGTTGACGCCGCTGGCAGCGATGCGTACCAGCACCTGGCCGGGACGCAGGCTGGGCGTTTCGATGTCGGTGATGTCGAGTGGTGCGCCGAAGCGGGTGAGGACGGCGGCTTGCATGGTGGCAGGGATGGCGTGGGTCATGATGGCTTCCTTGAGACTGGGTGGACGGGGGGATATCGCCATGCGCCAGGTGGCGGTGAGGTCGATGCACGCAGTCTAGGCAGCCCGGGCCAGCGGAAAAACCGGGCGCGACCGAAGTCAGAATTGCGGGTTTGCGGATAATCGCGGCGTCGCGAGGCCCTAGAATCTCGCTAACGGATGACGACAACCAAACCGGGGAGAAAAAGATGGACAGGCTGGACATGCTCAAGGTGTTCTGTACCGTGGTCGAGGCTGGCGCGTTCAGTCGGGCGGCCGAGAAACTGTCGATGTCGACCTCCTCGGTGACCACCCACGTCGCCGCCCTGGAGGCACATTTCAAGGTGCGGTTGCTCAACCGCACCACGCGCAGCATGTCGCTCACCGAAGAAGGTCGCCATTGCCACCAGCAGGCACTGCGACTGCTGGCGGACATGGGAGAGCTGGAGGCCGGCTTGCGTGCCTCCGATACCCGTCCGGCCGGTGTGCTGCGGGTCGACCTGCCCAGCGTCATCAGCCGCCGCTATGTGGCACCCGCGCTGCCACGTTTCTTGCGCCAGTACCCGGAGCTGGAGCTGCGCATCACCGTCAGCGACCGCATGGTAGACATGGTGGAAGAAGGCGTGGACGTGCTGGTGCGCATCGGTGCGCTGGGCGACTCGGGACTGGTGGCGCGCAAGCTGGCCGCGACCCGTTACCTGTGCTGCGCCGCGCCGGCCTTCCTGCAGCAATACGGCTGGCCGGAAACGCCGGACGCACTGGACCAGTTTGCCTGCCTGGGCTTTCTCAATCCGCGTACGCGCATGGTCCGGCCCTGGCGCTTCAGTCATGAGGGGAAGGAAAGCTCGCATATTCCCCGGGGCCTGGTGATGATGGATCACGTAGAGTCGATGGTGGCGGCCGCCCAGGCCGGTTGCGGCATCATCCAGCAGATGTCGGTGACCCTCGCTCCGGCCTTGCAGGAGGGCAGTCTGCTACCGGTGCTGTCCGAATGGCAGGCGGCTGGTCCCGATATCGTCGCGCTCTACCAGCCCACACGTCGGGAAACCGCCAAGGTGAAAGTTTTCGTCGAATTTCTGCGTGAGATATTCACAGTGTGAATGATGAATCGCCCGCAATCCCTCGCAAATCCAGTCTTCATGCGGTTTTTAACGAAATCGATGTTATGCGCCACAGTAATGAAAAAACAGAATTTTTTTGATTTGTAATTACCTACTACATAAGTCGGGTATTTTCCGCTACAAATTTGCGTAAATTCTTTTTTATCGGGGTACAATCGCTGCCACTTTCTTGCATTCTCGACTGTCGAAGAGTGAGCAAAACCCGCCGCCGTCCACGGTGACGGGTAAGGTGGCCGGCCTCGGCGAGGCGGTCGCCATCGACAAGACCGCCGTCTCGCAGCCTGATGTGAACACCCCATCGCCTGGAAACGACGATCCTGCCGTGCCAACCGAATTCATCAACTTAGTGGCATTGGAGGTAGCATATGAACCAACCCCTCATGGCAGGCATTCCCGCAGTGAACGCCCCCGCCTACGTCAAACACCAGAAACTGATCAACTGGGTCGCAGAAATCGCCGCGCTGACCAAGCCGGCTCGCATTTACTGGTGCGATGGCTCCCAGGAAGAATATGACCGCCTGTGCGGCGAGATGGTCGCCGCCGGCACCATGAAGAAGCTGAACGCCGAAAAGCGTCCCAACAGCTACCTGGCCTGCTCCGATCCGTCCGACGTGGCGCGCGTGGAAGACCGCACCTTCATCTGCTCCAAGAACAAGGAAGACGCCGGCCCGACCAACAACTGGACCGACCCGGCCGAGATGCGCCAGACCCTGAACGGCCTGTTCGATGGTTGCATGGCCGGCCGTACCCTGTACGTGGTGCCGTTCTCGATGGGCCCGCTGGGTTCGCCCATTGCCCACATCGGCGTGGAACTGTCGGATTCGCCCTATGTGGCGGTGAACATGCGCATCATGACCCGCATGGGCAAGGCGGTGTACGACGTGCTGGGCAGCGATGGCGAGTTCGTGCCTTGCGTGCACACCGTGGGCGCACCGCTGGCCGCCGGGCAGAAGGACGTGCCCTGGCCGTGCAATGCCACCAAGTACATCGTGCACTACCCGGAAACCCGCGAAATCTGGTCCTTCGGCTCCGGCTACGGCGGCAACGCGCTGCTGGGCAAGAAGTGCTTCGCGCTGCGCATCGCTTCCACCATGGGCCGCGCCCAGGGCTGGCTGGCCGAGCACATGCTGATCCTGGGCGTGGAATCCCCGGAGGGCAAGAAGCATTACGTCGCAGCGGCCTTCCCATCGGCCTGCGGCAAGACCAACTTCGCCATGCTGATCCCGCCCAAGGCCTTCGGCGGCTGGAAGGTCACTACCATCGGTGACGACATCGCCTGGATCAAGCCCGGTGCCGATGGCCGCCTGTATGCGATCAACCCGGAAGCCGGCTACTTTGGCGTGGCCCCGGGCACCAACGAGAAGAGCAACTACAACTGCATGGCCTCTGTCTCGGCCAATACCATCTTCACCAACGTGGCGCTGACCGATGACGGCGATGTCTGGTGGGAAGGCATGACCAAGGAAGCCCCGGCCCACCTGATCGACTGGCAGGGCAAGGACTGGACGCCGGAAATCGGCAAGGAAACCGGCCGCAAGGCGGCTCACCCGAACGCCCGCTTCACCGTCGCCGCCACCCAGAACCCGGTGATCGACCCGGCCTGGGATGATCCGGCCGGCGTGCCGATCTCGGCCTTCATCTTCGGTGGCCGTCGTTCCACCACCGTGCCGCTGGTGACCGAAGCCCGCAACTGGGTCGAAGGCGTCTACATGGCCGCCACCATGGGTTCGGAAACCACCGCTGCGGCTGTCGGCCAGCAGGGTGTGGTGCGTCGTGACCCGTTCGCCATGCTGCCTTTCGCCGGCTACAACATGAGCGAATACTTCCAGCACTGGCTGGACATCGGCAAGAAGATCGCCGCCTCCCCGGCCGAGCTGCCCAAGATCTACTGCGTCAACTGGTTCCGTACCGATGCCGACGGCAAGTTCGTCTGGCCGGGCTTCGGCGACAATATGCGCGTGCTGAAGTGGATGCTGGACCGCATCGAAGACCCGCAAGGCGTCAAGACCGGCGGTGTCGAGCACCTGTTTGGCGTCACCCCGCGCTTCGATGACCTGCAATGGGAAGGCCTGGACTTCAGCGCCGAGCAGTTCTCCACCATCACCTCCATTGACAAGGCCGCCTGGCTGAAGGAACTGGAGCTGCATGCGGAACTGTTCGACAAGCTCAAGCACAAGCTGCCGCCCGAACTGCAGGGCGTGAAGGACAAGCTGGAGAAGAAGCTGGCAGCCTAAGCTGACCGGTACGGAGAAGACGAGAAGCGCCTGCCGCAGCGATGCGGCGGGCGTTTTCTTTTGCGGTTCAGCCTCGGATCAGCCGCGGATCAGCTCTGTATCAGGCCGGCCAGCGCCTGACGCAGCGTGGCTGGCAATTCCACTGGCCGCCGCGTAGCGCGATCCACATAGACATGCACGAAGTGGCCGCGTGCCGCCGTCAGCTCTTCGCCGGCCTTGAAGATCCCCAGTTCGTAGCGCACGCTGCTGCGACCCATGTGTGCCACCCGCACGCCGACCTCGATCGCATCCGGAAAGGCGACCGACGCAAAATAATTGCAATGGGTTTCGATGACCAGGCCGATGACTTCCCCGTGCTCGATATCCAGCACGCCCTGTTGCACCAGGTAGTGGTTCACGGCGGTATCGAACCAGCTGTAGTAGACGACGTTGTTGACGTGACCATAGACGTCGTTATCCATCCAGCGCGTCTGGATCGGGTGGAAATGCGGAAAATCGGCGCGTTGGCCGGCTTGCGGTCGGGAATCACTCATCTCGGGCGGGGCGTCAGGATTGGTCGGCTTGTGCGGCTGCACAAGAACGGCAGGCTTGCAGTAACATTGCTCCCACTTTCGCTGTTCCCCGGTCAGACGTCGGCCGGAGCGTCGAAAGTGCTCCATCTTAAGCGATCGATATCGGATTTTGGCTCGCGTTGCGCTTGCATCTGCAGGCCGTGCCGCCATGTGATCCGGGTGCCCGGGCTGTTTGCCGGTCGCTGGTGAGTCCGATAGCCTCGCCTCTACGACTGATAGTTAAATCCAATCAAAAGTATTGATTAAATAAAATTGATCTATTTTGTTTGGCGTTCTACTATTCAACCCATCGCTTCACTCAACCCCCCTTAAAAGGAAATCGACATGTCCCTGATCAACACCACTATCAAACCGTTCAAGGCAACTGCTTACCACGATGGCAAGTTCGTCGACATCACCGAAGCCACCCTGAAGGGCAAGTGGTCCGTGTTCGTGTTCTACCCGGCGGACTTCACCTTCGTGTGCCCGACCGAACTGGAAGATCTGGCCGACAACTACGCTGAATTCAAGAAGCTGGGCGTTGAAGTCTATGGCGTGTCCACCGACACCCACTTCGCCCACAAGGCATGGCACGACACCTCCGACGCCATCAAGAAGGTCCAGTACCCGCTGGTGGGCGACCCGACCGCTACCCTGGCACGCAACTTCGAAGTGCTGATCGAAGAAGAAGGCCTGGCACTGCGCGGCACCTTCGTGATCAATCCGGAAGGCGAAATCAAGGTCATGGAAGTGCATGACAACGGCATCGGCCGTGACGCTTCGGAACTGCTGCGCAAGGTCAAGGCTGCACAATACGTCGCCTCGCACCCGGGTGAAGTCTGCCCCGCCAAGTGGGAAGAAGGCGCTGCCACCCTGAAGCCGTCCCTGGATCTGGTCGGCAAGATTTAATTACCGATTGGGCTACTGCGCGGCCCGATCTCTGCGCTGCGATGCTCACCGTACTCAAGTACGGTTGCGCTTCTCCCGCAGACCTCGGGCCGCTCGCTACGCCCACTCGGCAATTAAATACGCGTGGAAATACACGCAAAATTTATCCTGTAGTAACTGTCTGGAGCTGCCATCCGTGGCCAGCGGCGGATCCCCACAAGGGCCAAGCCGTGCTCCAGAAGACCCGAATCTCCCAACTAGGAAGTAATCATCATGCTTGATGCCAATCTCAAGACCCAATTGAAGGCCTATCTGGAAAAGGTCAGCCACCCGATCGAGATCGTCGCGTCGCTCGATGATGGCGCCAAGTCCCGTGAGATGCAGGAACTCCTGCAGGAAATCGTGCTGCTGTCGGACCGCATCAAGCTGGTCGAGCAACGCGACTCCAGCGCGAACGCACGTACCCCGTCGTTCACGCTGAACCGCCCCGGGACCGATATCAGCGTCGAATTCGCCGCGATCCCGATGGGCCACGAATTTACCTCCCTGGTGCTGGCCCTGCTGCAAGTGGGCGGGCACCCGATCAAGCTCGACGACAAGGTCATCGAGCAGATCAAGAACCTGGATGGTGACTACAGCTTTGAGACCTATGTCTCGCTGACCTGCCAGAACTGCCCGGAAGTCGTGCAGGCCCTGAACGTGATGTCCATCATCAACCCGCGCATCCGCTCGGTGACCATCGATGGCGCGCTGTTCCAGGGTGAAGTCGAGCAACGCCAGATCATGGCCGTGCCGACCGTGTACATGAACGGTGAAGTATTCGGCCAGGGCCGTACCGGCGTGGAAGAAATCCTCGCCCGTCTGGACACCGGCGCCGCCGCCCGCAAGGGTGAGGAACTGAGCGCCAAGGAAGCGTACGACGTGCTCATCGTCGGCGGTGGTCCTGCTGGTGCAGCTGCTGCAATCTACGCCGCCCGCAAGGGTATCCGTACCGGTGTGGTGGCTGAGCGTTTCGGCGGCCAGGTACTCGATACGCTGGCGATCGAAAACTTCATCTCGGTGAAGGAAACCGAGGGCCCGCAATTTGCCACCGCGCTGGAACAGCACGTCAAGGCGTATGACGTCGACATCATGAACGTGCAACGCGCCGAGGCCCTGGTGCCGGGCGACAAGCTGATCGAAGTGAAGCTGGCCAACGGCGGCGTGTTGAAGGGCAAGACCGTGATCCTGTCCACCGGCGCCCGCTGGCGCAATGTGAACGTGCCGGGCGAGCAGGAATACAAGAACAAGGGCGTGGCCTATTGCCCGCACTGCGATGGTCCGCTGTTCAAGGGCAAGCGCGTGTCGGTGATCGGCGGCGGCAACTCCGGCGTGGAAGCGGCCATCGACCTGGCCGGTATCGTCGCCCATGTGACCCTGATCGAGTTCGCTGCTGAACTGAAGGCCGATGCAGTGCTGGTGCGCAAGCTGAAGAGCCTGCCCAATGTCACCATCGTGACCTCGGCGCAGACGACCGAGATCACCGGCGATGGCCAGCGCGTCAACGGCATCAGCTACAAGGAGCGTGATACCGGCGAGGTCAAGCACGTGGAACTGGAAGGCGTGTTCGTCCAGATCGGCCTGGTGCCCAATACCGAATGGCTGAAGGGAACGCTGGCGCTGTCCAAGCATGGCGAGATCGAGATCGATGCCCGTGGCCAGACTTCGATTCCCGGCGTGTTTGCAGCGGGTGACGTGACCACCGTGCCGTTCAAGCAGATCGTCATCGCCGTGGGTGCTGGCGCCACTGCAGCCCTGTCGGCCTTCGATCACCTGATCCGCTCCTCGGCCGACGATGTCGCGCCGGCCGTGACCAAGGAAGCCGTGGCTGCCTGAGCATCATCGCAGTCCTGAACAAAACGCCACCGGTTCGATGCCGGTGGCGTTTTTGTTTGTGGGATGCCTGCATCGGAGTCGGCATCTCACGCATTTCACGCATCGCATGCCTACCCAGGAGGCATAAAAAAACGCCATCGATTGCTCGATGGCGTTTTGCTGGGTGCCGAAGCAGCCGGAAGACCTGCTTACTTGAACATCAGGCGCAGCGAATCCCAGGCACGGCCGATGAAGCCGGCCGGACCCACCGATTCCAGGGCCACTACCGGCAGTTCTGCCACGGTCTTGTCATCGATGGTCACCTTCAGGGTACCGATCTTGGCGTTTTCCGAGATCGGAGCGATCAGCGGATCGTTGCGGTCCAGCTTGGTCTTGACCTTGTCGGCGCTGCCCTTGGGGATGGTGATGTAGACGTCGTTCTTGAAGCCGACCTTGATCTTGCCCTGCGAACCCTTCCATACGTCAGGCGTATCGACCGGCTGGCCCTTGGCGTACAGCTTGACGGCGTCGAAGTTCTGGAAGCCCCAGTTCAGCAGCTTCTGGCTTTCCTGCGTACGGACCTGGTCGGAGACGGTACCGATCACCACCGAGATCAGGCGGCGCTCGCCGTTGGGCACCGGGCGATGGGCCGAGGTGATCAGCGAATAGCCGGCGCTGGAAGTGTGACCGGTCTTCATGCCGTCCACCGTCGGGTCCAGCCACAGCAGGCGGTTGCGGTTGGGCTGGGTGATGTTGTTGTAGGTGAACTTCTTGACCGAGTAGTAGCGCTTGTAATAGTCGGGGAAGTCGTTGATCAGGTTGCGGCACAGGATCGCCAGGTCGCGCGCGGTGGTATAGGTGTCCGCGCTGGGCAGGCCGTGCGGGTTGCTGAAGTGGGTATTGGTCAGGCCCTGGCGCTGGGCTTCGCGGTTCATCAACTGTACGAAGGCGTCTTCGGTGCCGGAGACCGCTTCGGCCACGGCCACGGCGGCATCATTGCCGGAGACCGAGATCAGGCCGTACAGCAGGTTGTCGATGGAGACCGGCTTGTTGGGCTCGATGAACATCTTGGAGCTGCTCGGGTCGACCTTCCAGGCGTTGACCGAGACGCTGACTTCCTGTTCCAGGCTCAGGCGCTTGTCGCGCAGGGCGGCAAAGGCCAGGTAGGCGGTCATCAGCTTGGTCAGCGAGGCTGGCTCCACGCGGGTGTCCGGATCGGCGGAGGCGATCACCTGGTTGGCCGAGGCATCCAGCAGCAGCCAGCTCTTGGCAGCCACGGTAGGCGGCGGCAGACTCTGGGCGGAAGCGGTAAGGGCGGAAACGGAAAGGACGGTTGCGGCGAGCGCCGCGAGAAGCTTTTTCATCGGTGCCTAAGAAAAATTGCCAGCACGGGGGGACATCGTAGCTGTTGGTTTGAAAAGAGAGTAAGGCAGGGCAGGCTCAGTGTGAGGTGGCAGCGTGGCGAAGGCGCCGAGGACACCGGGCCGGCTGCACGCACTGAATTATAAACGTCATGTGGCTTCGTTCCCAATTGAATGGATCTTCACCCCGAAAATCCCCTCACGAAACCGGCATGGCGCCCTGTGCTTCACAGCGCCGCCGTGCCTTCGGGCCGTCGGTGAAAAACGCTCAGGCCTGAAGCTGCGCCGGGCGGCGATGCCAGCTTTCGACCACGACGTTTTTGATATGTTGCAGCTTGCGGTGAAAAAAGTGGTCCGATCCCGGAATGACGACTACCGGCAGTTCCTGCGGGCGGGCCCAGTCCAGTACGGCGGTCAGGGGAATGGTGTCGTCCTGCTCGCCGTGGATCAGGATGGTATTGGCCGGAGCCGGTGGCATGGGCCACTTGCCGGCGGCGGTGCCGACCAGCACCAGGCGCTCGGCAGCCGAGCCCGCATCCTGTTGCAGCAGGCGCTGCTGCAGTTGGGCCTGGACGAAGGTACCGAAGGAAAATCCGCCCAGCGCCAGCGGCAGGTCCGGGTACTGGCTGCGCATGTGTTGCAGCAGCAGGGCCATGTCGTCGGTCTCGCCGGCGCCATGGTCGTGCACGCCCTCGGACTTGCCCACGCCACGGAAATTCATGCGTACCGCCACATAGCCCAGCGCCAGGAAGGTGCGGGCCAGGGTTTGTGCGACCTTGTTGTCCATGGTTCCGCCATAGAGCGGGTGGGGATGGGCCACCAGGGCCAGGCCGACCGGGGCGGCGAAGAGTTCGGGGTCAGGCAGGTCGAGTGCGCATTCGAGCTGGCCGACGGCGCCTGCGATCATGAAATTCTGGGTGTGTGCGTTCATGTTGCTAGCTTGCTAAACAGAGGGGGCGGAGAGGCTAGATCTTGAGGCGGTCGACTACCTTGCCACCGACGATGTGGCTGTCGATGATCTCGTCGATGTCTTCGTTATCGACGTAGGTGTACCAGGTACCCTGCGGGTAGATCACCACCACCGGGCCTTCTTCGCAGCGCTCCAGGCAGCCGGCCTTGTTGATGCGGACCTTGCCGGGTGCCGACAGGCCCAGTTGCTTGATGCGTTTCTTGGCATGTTCCTGGGCTGCCTGGGCGCCCTTGTCGGCACAGCAGGTGCGCTCGCCCGGCTTGCGCTGGTTCAGGCAGAAGAAGACGTGGTGTTCGTAGTAGGGTTGATCGCTCATGGATGAAGACCTCTGGACAGTGGCGACGCTGCCGGCGCGGGCCGGCAAAGCGTCAATGATACACCCCGCTCAGACTTGCCTGCGGTGCACCGGGTGGAACAGGAACCAGATCGCCAGGAAGGGCCACAGGACCGACAGGAACTGGGCGGCCCCGTCGAAGTTGAGGAACTTGCCCTGTACCCAGGTCTCCAGCGTGGAGAGGTAGTAGGGGTTGGCCGGTACCGCATTGGTCACCACCAGGCTCAGGATCAGCGCCAGTGCGGCGACGCGTCGCTGTGCCGTAGGGGGCGCCCAGGTCAGGCCGGCGATCATCAGGGTGCCCAGCATGATCCCGCCCACGGCGCTGGGCGAAATCCAGATGAAGGCATTCTGGGGCGCGAAGAACAGCGCGCAGGCCAGCGACTTGGCCGCGATGCAGGCCAGCAGGTACAGCGCCACCAGCCGCCGTCGTGGCGCCTGCCTGCGCAACAGCAACAGGAACAGCAAGGCGGCCCCGGTCAGGCCGCAGGCGGTGACGATGACGTCGGCCAGCCAGTACTGCTCGGCACTGAGCTGGGCGCTGTTGAGCCAGGTGGTGGCCAGGTCGATGGGGGTATCGAGCAGGTCGGAAAAGAAGGCCGACAAGGGTGGCACCAGATGACCCAGGCCGAACAGGTGGTTCTGGGGATAGATCAGCGCCAGCGGCCACAGGCCCGCCACCGCCAGTCCGCGGCTGGCTTCACCCGAGAACCAGCGCCGCCGTACCAGCAGGAAGCGGCTCTCGTGCAGGAAATAGCGGCTGCAGAGCGCCCCCAGTACGGCGCCCAGTGCGGCCCCGGCGGAGTTGGTCAGGAGATCGAGGTTGGAGGGCACGCGGGTCGGCAGGTAGGTCTGCACCGCCTCCATGCAGGCCGACAGCAGCACCCCGCCCAGCATGGCCGGCCATACCGCCCACCACGGCCGGATGCGTGGATACATGGCCAGCACCAGCAGCGCTCCCAGGGGCGCGTAGCCGGCGACATTGGTCCAGACGTCGAAGGCGGTCCAGTAATAGGGTAGCCGCGCGCCCAGGTAGTCGAAGGGTTTGATGCCCATGTCGCGCCAGCCGCTGAAGGGGTACCAGCTGGCGTAGACGATCAGCAGGGCATAGACCAGCAGGCTGACCCGCGCAAAGGAAGACGCGGTCGGCGCAGCAGGAGCGCGGGTGCGGTTGGCCTCGCTGTTGGCGGCGGAATCGGTTGGAGCTGGCATGCGCCAGAGGGTAACCGATTTCGCGGGCCGCCGCCCCTGCCGTCCCTACTGCCCCTGGCCCGCCGCGTGGACACTGTCTGCCGGTACAATGCGCGCTATGACCCTGACTTTTCCCATGCCCGCCGAATCGGAATCGGCGCCGCTGGTGCGTCCCGAGCGCATCGGCATGTTGCTGGCCGGCTCCGACCGCGATGGCCAGCAACGCATCGACGTCGAGGCGGTGGCCCAGACCGGTTCCACCAACGTCGACCTGATGCAGCGTTTGAGCAGCCTGCAGCGCCCTCTGTTGCTGGTGGCGGACCGCCAGACCGCTGGTCGCGGCCGCGCCGGCCGTCCCTGGCGCGCGGTCCCCGAGGATTCGCTGACCTTTTCGCTGGCCTGGCGCCTGCAGCGCCCCACGCATGCGCTGCTGGGTCTGCCGCTGGCCATCGGCGTGGCGCTGGCCGAGGCGCTCGAAGTGTTCGGCGTGCGCCCGCAGCTGAAATGGCCCAATGACGTGCTGCGCGACGGCGCCAAGCTGGCCGGCATCCTCATCGAGACCGCTTCCGACGGTGGGCGCGGTGACGCCACCTGGGCGGTGATCGGCATCGGTATCAACCTGGCCGTGCCGGCGGGCCTGGCCGACGAGCTGCAGCGCCCGGTGGGGGCGGCGACCGAATTGCAGAAGGCGCCCCGCGAGACGGTGCTGGCCATCATCGCCAGCGCCCTGGCCGGCGTGCTGGAGGAGTTCGAACAACGTGGCTTCGGTGCCTTCGTCAAGCGCTGGGAAGCCTTCCACGCCTACGCCGGACAGGCCGTCAAGATCGTCGACAACGGTCGCGTGGTCCATGAGGGGACCGCCGTTGGGGTGGACATGATGGGCCGCTTCCTGATGGATACCGAGCTGGGCCAGGTCGAGGTGCTGGCCGGTGACCTGTCGTTGCGCCTGCAGGACGGATGATGCTGCTGATCGACGCCGGCAATACCCGTATCAAGTGGGCCCTGTCCAGCGTGGACAAGGCCGTGACGGGCGGCTGGCTGCAGCAGGGCGCGGTCGAGCGTGCCGACCTGGCCACGCTGTTGCAGGCCTGGTCGGGCATGGTGGTGCCGGCTGCAGGAATGCAGGTGTGCGTCTCCAACGTGGCCGGCCCGGCGTTGCGGGACGGCCTGCAGGCAGTCTTGCAGGAGGCTTTCGGGCCGCGCGTCATCGTCGAATGGTTTGCCTCCACCGCCGAGCGTGCCGGCGTGCGCAACGGCTATCGCCATCCCGGCCAACTCGGTTGTGACCGTTTCGCCGCCGCCATCGGCGCGCGCGCGCTATTTCCCGACGAGGAATTGCTGGTGGTCACCTGTGGTACGGCCACGACCATCGACGTGCTCAGTGCCGCTGGTGTGTTCGAGGGCGGCATGATCCTGCCCGGCTTCGGCACCATGGCCACCTCTCTGGCGCTGAACACCGCGCAACTGCCACGCATCGATGGCGCGGCACCGCCCGAGAAGGTATTTGCCGACAATACGGTGGACGCCATCGTTTCCGGTTGCATCGCCGCCCAGGTCGGGGCGATCGAACATGCGCTGGCGCAACGCCAGCTGGCGCGACCCCGGGCGCGGGTGCGCTGCCTGCTGTCCGGTGGTGCTGGCGTGCTGCTGGCGCCTTACCTGCGGCTGGGCGATACGGCGCTGGAAAAAGTGGATAATCTGGTCCTGCTCGGCCTGCAGACGGCCATGAACCATGGGCGTTGAAGCCAGTCCATCGAGTCAGGCAGATCAACCAAGGCAGGCAAAGACAAGGAAAGACAAGGCACGGATGAAGCTGAAACTGCTTTTTTGGCTATTGCTGGTCGGTAACGTGGTCCTGTTCGGCTTGCCGCGCGGCTATTTCGGCGCCAGCGCGACCGAACGACGCGAGCCGCAGCGCCTGGCCGAGCAATTGCATCCCGAGCTGTTGAGCGTGCTGCCGGCCAATAGCGAGAAGCTGGCCTCCCAGTTGCGGGCGCAGCCGGCGCCCGGCGCGCCTGCCAGCGCCGAGGGGGCGTCCGCCGCAGCATCCGCTGCCACCGCCCCGGCCGCCGCCACGCCTGCTGCAAGTGAACCTGCCGCCGCTGCGCAAGCGACGCCGGCGGGGCCGGCCACCTCAGCAACCCCATCCACCCCAGCCACGACGGCGCCTCAGGTCGCTGCCGTTACCCCTTCCTGCACCGAGGTCGGCAACTTCACGGCTGCCGATGCCCGTCGCTTCTCGGCCCAGCTTGCCAGTCTCAACCTGGGTGACAAGGTGGTCCAGAAGCTGACCCAGGATGTGACCAGCCACATGGTCTACATCCCCCCCCAGGATGGCCGAGAGGGAGCCGACCGGCGCATCGCCGAGCTGCGTCGCCTGGGCATCGGCGACTTCTACGTCATTCCTGACAGTTTCCCCAACCCGGCATTGCGCTCGGGTGTTTCGCTGGGCATCTTCCGCACCGAGGAGGCGGCCAAGGCCTATGTCAGCCAGCTGATCTCGCGCGGGGTGCGTAGCGCCCGCATCATTGCGCGTCGCTCCGGGGCCGGTAAGCAGGTGTTCCAGTTGCGGGATCTGACACCGGAGGCGCGCAGCGCCCTGGACAACATCAAGAGCGCTTTCCCGGACCAGGAAATCCGCGGCTGCAGCGCCTGAAGGCGGCGGCGTTGTCTGGATCGGACACGCCGCATGTTGCGCTGCGAAGCCGGGCGGCTTTCCATGTAAAATCCCGTCCCTAACCTTTACCCGTCACCCATCCCTCATCGCATCGACAGGACATTGCCATGACCACCGACCTGACCAACGTAGCCCCCCAGATCAAAGCCGAAATCCTGGCCGAGGCGCTGCCGTATATCCGTAAATTCCACGGCAAGACCATCGTGGTCAAGTACGGTGGCAATGCGATGACCGAGGAAAGCCTCAAGCACGGCTTCGCCCGTGACGTGATCCTGTTGAAGCTGGTCGGCATGAACCCGGTGGTGGTCCACGGTGGCGGCCCGCAGATCGATGCGGCACTCAAGAAGATCGGCAAGCAGGGGACCTTCGTGCAGGGCATGCGCATCACCGACGAAGAGACCATGGAAGTGGTGGAATGGGTGCTGGGCGGCGAAGTGCAGCAGGACATCGTGATGCTGATCAATCACTATGGTGGCCAGGCGGTGGGCCTGACCGGCAAGGACGGCGGCCTGATCCGCGCGCGCAAGATGCAGATGCCGGACAAGGAGCATCCGGGCCAGTTCCTGGACATCGGCTACGTGGGCGAGATCGAGGCGATCAACCCGGCGGTGGTCAAGGCGCTGCAGGACGATGCCTTCATCCCCATCATTTCGCCCATCGGTTTCGGTGACGACGGCCAGGCCTACAACATCAATGCCGACGTGGTGGCCGGCAAGATCGCCGAAATCCTGCACGCCGAAAAGCTGATCATGATGACCAACATCGCCGGTGTCCAGGACAAGGCCGGCAATCTGCTGACCGACCTGTCGGCCCGCGAGATCGACGAGATGTTTGCCGACGGCACCATTTCCGGCGGCATGCTGCCCAAGATTTCCTCGGCCCTGGATGCGGCCAAGTCGGGCGTGAACACGGTGCACATCATCGACGGTCGCATCGAACACTCGCTGCTGCTGGAAGTGCTGACCGAACAGGCCTTCGGGACCATGATCCGCTCGCACTGATACCGCGTCGGGTAGTCGGCAGGACAAAAAATGGATGAGCATGCTCATCCATTTTTTTATGCCCGCCGGTCAAGGCGTGGTACAGCTCAATAGAGTTGTTTGACCTGCAATCCCTTTTGCTTCAGCAGGAACGGCACGCTGTCCGGTCCCACCAGGTGCAGGATGCCGATCGCCGCTACGGCGCCGTCATGCTGGCGCAGCAGGTCGGCCACGCCCTTGGCCAGCCCGGGATTGCGTTGCTGGAGCAGGGTCTTGAGCGTAAAGCGGGTGGCGAAGCTGTCATCCTGCCGCATGTCCTTGAGCGCGGTGGCGAAGCCGGCGCTGTCAGCGTGACGCCAGGCGGTCACCAGCAGGTCGAGCTTGCGACTCAGGGCGGCGTCATCCAGTTCGCGCAGGGTATCGGCCAGGAATTCGGCCTGTTGTGCTTCGGTAAGCTGGCTGAAGAGGCTCATCTGGCGGTCCGCGCTCTCCAGTTCGACTACTTTGCCACCGTGGGCGCGCACGGCGTTGGCCAGATGGCTGTCCACGGCCAGGTCGGTGCGGTAACCGTGGCGCCCGTATTCTTGCACCGTCAGGGCCATGGCCAGCATCCATGGACGCATGTGCTGTACAGCCTGCAGCGGCAGGCCCATACGTTCCAGCGTGGCAATCGTGCGCTGCGCCAGGGCGGGATCGAGGTGGTCCTGGATGCGCTGACCGTCAGGGTAGAGGGCATAGCGCTGCACGGCGTTCTGCATCGCGGCGCCATTGTCCGGGTCCAGTTCCAGCGCCAGCACGGGGGCGGCAGACAGGGCGCGGGTCAGGCGCGGCTCCAGCGGATAGAAATCGGGTGCACCCACGTGGATGGTGCCGAACAGCAGCAGGGAATGGCGACCATCGGAGACCTGATACAGCGCGCCGCGCGGCGGGATACTGCTTTGTCCCTCGCCGGTAGCGGCCGCATGGGCGGGGAGGGAGAAGTTAAAGCAGGACAACCAGGTCAAACTCACTATAATCACCCGTTGCATCAATCCGTTCACTGCTGGCCTTTCTTTGCTGAAGGTGCGTCCATGCCTGCTGGCAGGCGCGCCGGTCCGATTTATGGCGTCCAATACTACACCGCTCTGGCTGTTCGACCTCGACAACACCCTGCACAACGCCTCGCACGCGATCTTCCCGGCCATCAACACCAACATGAACCGCATCATCCAGCGGGTGCTGGAGAACGACGGGCAGCCCAGCGACGAGGCGGCGGTGAACTATCTGCGCCGGCATTACTGGAAACTGTACGGTGCCACCCTGCTGGGCCTGGTGCGCCATCACGGCATGGATATCGATGAGTTCCTGCACGAGGCACACCTCTTCGATGACCTGCCCGGCATGGTCCGTGCCGAGCGTGGCATCGGCCGCTGGCTGCAGCAACTGCCGGGACGCAAGATCCTGCTCACCAATGCGCCCCGCCGTTATTCACGCGAACTGGTGCGGCATCTGGGGCTGCACCGCCATTTCTCGCATCACATTTCCATCGAGAGCATGCACGTGCATCGCCAGTTGCGGCCCAAGCCTTCGCGGCTGATGCTGCGCAAGCTGCTGGCGCGTCACAAGATCGCGCCGCGTCGCTGCATCCTGGTCGAGGACACCGTAGATAACCTGAAAAGTGCCCGTGAACTTGGCGTGCGTACTGCCTGGGTGACCCAGTACCTGCGCGGCAGCCAGGCGCTCCTGGGACATATGGGGGGACAGCGCGCCTTGAGCCGCTTACCGGGTTTCGTTGATGTGAAGGTTCGTTCAGTGCGGCAGTTGCCGCGCCGGCTGGCGGCGCTGGGAGCCTTGCGCTAGGCGAGGATGGGGTTGCTGGGTTGCTGAGTGGCCGGGCTGGCCTTAGTCGGCGCAATCGGCGCACCAGCCCTTGATGGTCAGCTCCACTTCGTGGCTTTGGAAACCCTTGCCCAGTGTCTTGCGCAGGGCCGACTGCAATTGCGCGGCGGTGGAGCGATGCCGATCGGCATCGGGCAGGACGGTCGCCAGGAAATCGGTGCCATCGCTGGCATCCAGGCAGAACACGCGGTGGCAACGGGTGCATTTGAAATGACCGTGCTGGTGTTGCTTGCCATGGGAGTGGTCGTGCAGGCCGTGCTCGGGATGATCGGCACCGGCGCTGTAGCGGAAGATCCGATCATCGCTGGAAATCTTGTGCGCCAGGCCGGCCTCGGTCAGGCAATCCAGGGCGCGGTAGAGCGTGACCCGGTCCATGTCGGCGAAGCGATCCTGGATATCCTGGTGTGACGCCGCACTGCGGGTTTCCAGCAATGCTCCCAGCACATTCACGCGGGCCTGCGTCACCCGCACGCCGGCTTCGCGCAGTTGCGCCTCGGCCAGCGCCGTCACGGTCGCGGCTTGCGCGCTGGTGCTGGCGGAGGAGTGGTCGGCGGCTTTGGCTTTCATGGTCGGCATCGGCTGGAACGTTCGAGGAGCCAGGTCACTGGCAGAGAAACTTGGCGGCGCAGCAAGCGCCGGTCATCTATTTTAGCCCATGCGGCGCTCACCCTCCCGCGCCGACAGCCGTAGCGGCGGTCGCGGCTAGTTGTTGTTGTCCTTGCCGCCCTTGCGCGCGCGGGGGTGGGCCTGGTCGTAGACCTGGGCCAGGCGCTGGAAGTCCAGCGCGGTATAGACCTGGGTCGCGGTGATGGAGGCATGGCCCAGCATTTCCTGTACCGCACGCAGGTCGCCCGAGCTCTGCAGCACATGCGAGGCAAAGGAGTGCCGCAACATGTGGGGATGCACGTCCGACGCCATTTCCACACCCTTGCCATGCGCTTTCAAACGCAATTGCGTGACCCGGGGCGACATGCGGGCGCCCCGCTCGTTGAGGAAAAGTGCATGGCAGTCGGTGCCGCCATCGGCGCGCACCAGGCCGGCCCGCAGCGGCAGCCAGTCGCTGATGGCCTGCAGGGCGGCTTTTCCCACCGGTACCTTGCGCTTCTTGCCACCCTTGCCGGTGACGGTGACCTCGGCTTCTCCCAGGTCGATCCAGCCGGCGGACTCATAGCTGCCTTCGCCGATATCGGCCACGTCGATGCCCACCAGCTCGGAGACGCGTAATCCGCTCGAATAGAGCAATTCGAACATGGCGCGATTGCAGGCCGCCAGGGTGGAGTCGGGGTCGCGCCCCGGATCGGCCTGTGCGACCAGGCGCACGGCATCATCGGCGGCCAGCGCCTTGGGCAGGGGTTTGCTCTTCTTGGGGGGCTTGACGCCATCGACCGGGTTGGCGGGCAGTTCGATTTCCATCGACAACCACCCGAAGAAGCCGCGCCAGGCCGACAGCTTGCGTGAAATCGAGCGGGCATTCAGGCCGCGTGCATGCAGCCGGGCGGCGCATTTCCTGATCTGTACCTGGGTGACGCCGCGCAGATCGAGCTCGGCAGTAGATGCGTCCGCGTCGGCCGGCGCCAGCAGCGAGCGTAATTCCTGCAGGTCACGGCCGTAGTTGTCCAGTGTATGGGGGGACAGCTTGCGCTGGGCGCGCAAAAAGGAGAGATAGTGGCCGATCAGGGCGGAGGCGGTGCCATCCATGGCGTCATCCTTCACATTGGCGGCGTGCGCAGAACGGAACAGGGCCGCTCTGCCAGGCGGTGCATCAGCGCAGCAGGCAGGCCAGTGCGGCGCTACCGGTTTCGCCGATGCGGGTCAGGAAATCGGTCCCCATGTCGGAGGTGAAACGGCTCGGGTCCGGCGAGCCCAGTACCAGCAGGCCGAAGGCTTCAGGCGCTGCACCCACGCGCAGTGGCAGGATGGCGACCGATTTCACCGAGTCAGCATCGTCCAGCCAGGTGGCCGCTTCGAATTCCTTATTGGGACCGCAGAAGGGCGCCGACAGACCGTTGGCAAAGATGCGGGCGTCGTCCGAGACTTGCCGGGTGGCCCAGTTGTCGGCATGGGCCTGGCCCAGGTTCCACAGGCGCACGGTCACTTGCGGCACGTGGAAGATTTCCTGCAATTGGGTGACCAGCGTGCGTGGCAGGTCGGCGGCGTCGCGCGTCAACAGCAGGGCGCGGCTCCAGGCCTGGAACTTGTTGGTGATCTCGTCGTTTTCCTGGGCGATACGCATGAGGTCGGCCATGCGCAATTCCTGCACGCGGATCTTTTCGCGCAGGATTTCCATCTGCCGCTCCTGCAGCGAGACCGCGCGGCCCATTACCGGGCTGGTCAACTTGATGGTCGAAAGCAGCTCTGCATGCTCCTCGAAGAAATGAGGATGTTCCAGCAGGTAGTCGGCAATCAGGTTGGAATCCAGTTCGGAGGTCATCGTCGAGGGTCTGTGAGTGAGGTACCAGCGGCAGGCAAAAGGTGGCGTGCCGGAAATATCGCGAGATTATCCTCGCTATCGGACATGCTGACAATCATCGCCGGCGTGGCCAGGCGGCCTTGCCTGCCATGGCGTGCAAAGCATGTTGGTGCGACAAGAAAAAGCAAGGGAAGGTAAAGGAAAGGCAAAAGAAAAAGGCCTGCATGATTGCTCATGCAGGCCTTTTTCGTTCCAGCTCAGGCTCAATTCAGGTTGAAACTGACACATTCATGCCAGTTTCAGATCCATGAATTAGAACTTGTGACGGATACCGGTGATGATAGCGGTTTGGCTGGCATCGGAACCAGTCGAACCACCGGTCACGCCCGGGTTGATCATGTCGGTAGCACGCATGTTGGACACGAAGGCGTACAGGTCGGTACGCTTCGACAGCCAGTAGTCAGCGCCCAGGGAGATTTGGGTCAGCTTGCCCTTGGTGCCGCTGCCGTCGATGTCGGCACGAGTGTGGTCCACAGCAGCCATCAGCTTCAGGGACGGGCTCAGAGCGTACGAAGTACCGACTTCGTACATGTCAGCCTTCTTCGAAGCGCCCAGGGTACGAGCGGAGGTGAAGCCAGCGGTGCCGATGGTGTTCAGGTCTTGCTTGACGCGCGAGTAGTTGGCGTACACGCGTGCCGGGCCGAACTGATACGAAGCGACCACGTTCAAGACCTTCTGAGCGGAGCTACCGATGTTGGCAGCGTTGGTATACACGTTGGTAGCAGCAGGAGTGGTACCCACGGCGGTGACCGGGATCAGGCTGGTGTCAGACGGAGTCGCGCCGGCCTTGGATTGGTAGTAGTTGATACCCAGACCCAGAGGACCGTTGTCGTACTTACCACCGATGCCGAAGGATTGGCCAGCAGAGGTCTTGCCAGCGGTTTCGCCGAAGCCGTAGATCAGGTTACCGGTGAAGCCGCTCAGGTTGGTAGTGGTGTAGTTGATCGAGTTGTTGGTACGAGTGCCTTGCAGGCGGCTCAGACCCGAACCCGAGTTGGAGACCACGCCGCCGAAGTCGTTGATCGAAGTGTAAGCGGAGAGGGTGTCAGCGAAGTCGGTTTGACGACCCAGCAGCACGGTACCGAAGCCGCCAGCCAGACCGACCACCGACTTGCGACGGAACAGGTTGGAGGTAGTGACGTTGTCGCTGCCTTGCAGGCCGCCGTCGTCGTTGGTGAAGCCAGCTTCCAGATTGAAGACTGCGGACAGACCACCGCCCAGATCTTCAACGCCCTTGAAGCCCAGACGGGAACCTTGGATCACGCCGGAGTTCAGGCCGAACTTGCTGCCGGTGCCGCCGCCGGGGGCGCCGGTAACCTTGCTGGAGTAAGCGATACCGGTATCAACGATACCGTAGATAGTAACGGAGCTTTGTGCTTGAGCAGCACCTGCGAACGCGCCGAGGACGGCCAGTGCCAGCAGAGATTTTTTCATTTGACATCCTTCTATAAAAATAGTCTTGAGGATCCGTACTTCTGGTCGGATGGTGAGACATTAAGGGTTCTCATTTGGCGTGGCCGCAGATTGGTCACGTGGGGGGAGGAATTTTGGTTGAAAGCGCCAAAGTGCAGTATGAGTGTTGTTTTTTTCAAACGCTTTCCACCCCGTCAATGCATGACAGGCAAATTTTGGCACTCAGCTTGTCACTCATTAACGGCAGGTATGACGCAAACTTGATCCGCATCGTCTCGTCAATACGCTTGTTGTCAAAAAGATGCATTCTGATAGTTTTTCGAGTCATTTTTAAAGAAATGTCGATTGTGGGGCATAATTTTGGCTTTCTGACCGGACGTGGAGGTCTGATGGCCAATCGCGAGGATCTTGCAATCATCCGCGCCGCGCGTGCTGGAGAGGCGCAGGCGCAATTGACGCTGGGCAAGCGTTATCTGTTTGGCGGTAATGGTTTGCCGCAAAGTGCAGGCACTGCCTTTCATTGGCTGGAGCGGGCGGCGCGCCAGGGGCTGGCCGATGCCTGGATGCTGATCGCCCAGCATATTCCCTATGAGGTCGTGGTACCGCTGGCCAAGCCGCAGGAAGCTGCGCAATGGTACGAACGTGCATTCGACGCCGGCCTGACGCGCGCCGGGTTGGTGTTTGCGCGGCTGGTGCTGGATAACCCTGCCGTCACCGCCACCATCAGCGTCGAGTTGAAGCACAAGGCCATCCGCGCCCTGGAAGTGGTCGCCCGCGAGGGGGATCCGGACGCGCAGTGGTTATTAGCCCGGCAGGGCGAGCGCATGCTGGCTCCCGCCACTGCAGCCTCTTCGAACGCCATCCCTGGCGAAGCGCAGTCGCCCGCGCCGGCGGACAAGGCCGAGGAGCTGCATCAGTGGACGAAGAAAGCCGCTGACGCCGGCGTCGAACAAGCCCAGCACGCGCTGGCCGACGCGGCCTGGCGGCAATCCGACTTCGCCACCTTCCGCCAGCGGGCCCAGCCCCTGGCTGACGCCCTATTGCGCCAGCACGAGGGCACGGTGGCGCAACTCAATGCCCCCTCCGAGGCCCTGGCGGCGGCGCTGGGCGCGCAGAACATCCAGCTGCTGTATCGCCTGGCCCAGGTCCATATGGCTGACAAGCGTCCCGACCTGTTGCACGCCCAGCAATTGCTGGAACTGGCCGCGCTGGCCTGCGACCGTGACGCGCAGCTGGCCCTGGGTCTTTTATATGGACGTCTGGACCAGGCGGGCGTGCGGCGCTTTGCCGGCCAGGGTTCGGCCAACTACAAGAAGGCCATCCGCTGGCTCACCCTGGCCGGGGAGCAGGGCATGGCAGCGGCCTGGTATGTCCTGTCGCGTATCTATCTGAAGCCCGAGTTTTCGCAACGCAATCTGGCTGACGTGCAGCATTACCTCGAGCGTGCTGCCGAGATGGGCCATGTGGAAGCGCAGGTCGAATGCGGGGTGGGCGCCTGGCGTAACCGTCGCGATGATCCGGGCAACGACGTGCGTGCCCTGTATTGGTTGCAGAAGGCCGCCACTCAGGGAGCGCAGCAGGCGCGGACCTTGCTGGACAAGGTCGCCGATCGCCCCCTGGCTGCCGAATGGGCGATGCGGGCGCGCGCGCAGCTCAGTCGCGAGCAGATCAATGCGCATCCCTTCCTGGCGGCACGCATCGAACTGGCGGCCCTGTTCGGGCTGACCCGGCCGGAAGCGCTGCTGATCGATCTGAAACAGGCCGATTGCGGTCATTGCCTGATGGTGGACATCCGCAGCCAGTATGCGCGCAGCAAGCGGCGCCTGATCCTGGTGGAGACGGGAGAGCAGCGCGGTACGCTCAATCGCATCGGACGCCTGTTCGAAGACATGGATTGTGGCCCCGCCGGTCCGGAAGGCAATTATCGTCAGCGGCTGTACCGCCTCAAGAGCGTGTTGCCGCAGGTGCAGGAGGACGACGAGGTGGAAGAACAGGATCTGGCTGCTTGAACCGCCGCGCCACGGCCTTCCAAGGTCGCAGGCAAATGAAAACGGCTTGCTGATGTGTTCAGCAAGCCGTTTTCATATGTGTATTAAATTGTCTCAGAGCTGATCCGGCAAATCGATCTCGCCTTCGAACACGGTCACCGCCGGTCCGGTCATCATCACCGGTTCGCCCGGGCCGGCCCAGGCAATGTTGAGCACGCCGCCATGGGTCTGCACCGCCACCGGTGAATCCAGCAGGCCGCGCCGGATGCCGGCCACCACTGCGGCACAGGCGCCGGTGCCGCACGCCAGGGTTTCGCCGGCACCGCGTTCATAGACACGCAGGTTGATGTGATGGCGATCGACCACCTGCATGAAACCGGCATTGACGCGCTTGGGGAAGCGCGGGTGATGTTCGATCAGCGGACCGTCGGTCAGTACCGGCGCTGCTTCACTGTCATCGACCAGTTGCACCGCGTGCGGATTGCCCATCGACACCACCGAGATCCAGGTGGTCTTGCCGGCCACGTCCAGCGGCCACAAATTGTCTTCGGCCTCGCTGCGATGCTGCAGGCCATGGCTGTCGAAGGGAACGTCGGCCGGGGTCAGGATGGGGGCGCCCATATCCACGGTGATCTGGCCGTCGTCTTCCAGGCGCGGTTCGATCACGCCGGACATGGTTTCCACACGGATGGCGCGCTTGTCGGTGAGCCCCTTTTCGGTGACGAAGCGCACGAAGGCGCGCGCGCCATTGCCGCATTGCTCGACCTCGCCGCCATCGGCGTTATAGATGCGATAACGGAAATCGATGCCGGCACCCTGTGCTTTTTCCACCACCAGCATCTGGTCGGCACCGATGCCGAAGCGACGGTCGGCGATGAACTGCCACTGGGCAGGGGTAAGCGAAATGGCCTGGTTGACGGCGTCGAGGACGACGAAGTCGTTGCCGGCGCCATGCATCTTGGTAAATTTGATTTTCATGTGCAGATTATAGGACGGCTGCTGGCCGTCGCGCTCGCTGCTCAGTCCGCGTCACGTCCATAGACGTCCGGCTCGCCCGGCGGACGGGTCTTGAAGCGCTTGTGGGCCCAGAAGTATTCAGCCGGATGCTCACGTACGCGTTCTTCGATGAAGGCATTCATGCGGCGCGTGGCGGCCACGATGTCCTCGCCCGGATAGTCGGTCCAGGCGGGATAGTAGGTGGCTTTCCAGCCCTTGTAGTTGGGCAGGAAGGTGCAGACCACAGGCACCACCGCGGCACCGGTAGCCGCGGCGATGCGGGCCGTGGCTGTGAGGGTGGCGGCGGGTACCCCGAAGAAAGGCACGAATTCGGCGTCGCGGATGCCGAAGTCCATGTCCGGCAACATCAGGAAGGGCAGGCCCTTGCGCATGGCGCGGATGATGGGCTTGACGCCCTGTTCGCGCGCCAGCAGGGTTGCTGGCCGGAAACGCAGACGGCCCTTCAGCAGTGCGCGGTCGATGACGGCATTGCGTTGCTTGGTATAGATGGTACAGGCCGAATATTCGGAGAACACGCCCAGGGTCGCGCCGGGAATTTCCAGGCAGACGAAATGCGGCGCCAGCAGGATGGTCGGGCCCTTGGCGAAGGTCTCCAGCGGCATGCCCGGGTCGACCTGGATCAGCCGGCGCAGACGCGATACCGGCGCCCACCAGAGGATGCCGCGTTCCAGTGCACTGCGGGCGAACAGGCGGAAATGCTCGCGGGCAATGCGTACGCGTTCTTCTTCGGTCTTCTCCGGGAAGCACAGGCGCAGGTTGGTCAGCGCGATATGACGCCGGGGACGCATATAGATATAGAGCAGCGCGCCGATACCTTCGCCCAGGCGGCCGAGGATGGGCAGGGGCAACCAGTGCAGCAGCCACATGATGGCCAGGAGCAGTCTCATGAGGATGCCTCCCCGGGGCGGGTCACGCCGGGCGGTGTCTTGTAGCGGTTGTAGCTCCAGATATATTGGGCCGGGCAGTGGGCGATCAGTTTTTCCATGGCGGCGTTGATGGCGCGGGCCTGTTGTACCGGCGACTCGGGAAGTTCACCTTCAAATGGAACGAAGTGCACGTCAAAGCCGCGTCCCCAGGACAGCCTTTCCGCATAGACCAGCAGCAAGGGCGCACCGCTCATCTGTTGCAGCTTGGCGGGCAGGGTCATGGTGTAGGCCGGCTTGCCGAAGAAGTCGGCCCAGACGCCTTCGCCGTTTTGCGGCACCTGGTCCGGCAGCAGGCCAATGGCCTGGCTATTCTTCAGCGCCTTCAGCAGGATGCGTACGCCCGCCAGGTTGGCCGGGGCCAGGTGCAGGTTGGCGCGGGCACGGGCGCCCTCGATCAGGGGCTTGAGGGCAGCCTTGCGCGGGGGGCGGTAGAGGACACTCAGGCTGGTATGGTGCGCCACGACCTGGGCCGAGATTTCGAAGCAACCCAGGTGCGGCGTAAGCAAGATGACACCGGACTTGGCCGCCAGCGCCTGCTCCACCATCTCCCAGTTGCGCAGGCGTGCCGTGCGCAGAACCCGGCGGGGAGAGGCACACCAGATGAACGGCAGCTCGAACATGCCCTTGCCCGCCTCGCCGACCGCCTTGAACAGGCTGGCGCGATGTCCGGCCAGGGCAATGTTGTTCTGCAGACGGCGCCGGTAGGACGGCGAGAGCAGGAACACCAGCCAGCCCGTCACCACGCCGATGGCATGCAATACTGGCAAGGGCAGGAAGGACAGCAGGCGGAATAAAGAAACGAGCATACGTGCCGATAACGGTTGAGCGGGGCGCTTCCGCCGCCAAATTGCATAAAATCGCAAGACGCGTAAAATAGCACAAGCCGTCGAGTTAATGACAACTTGCGAGACGGGGTACAAATTTCGCTAAAGCGTCGCAGGCACGACTAACGATGGGCCGCGACATTGCTAAATCGTTTTCAGTCAGAGGCTTGCATGTCCAACGAATATCTCTTCACTTCCGAATCCGTTTCCGAAGGTCATCCCGACAAGGTCGCCGACCAGATCTCGGATGCCATCCTGGATGCCATCTTCACCCAGGATCCGCAATCGCGCGTGGCCGCCGAAACCCTGTGCAACACCGGTCTGGTGGTGCTGGCCGGTGAAATCACCACCCGCGCCAATGTCGACTACATCGATGTGGCCCGCGAAACCATCAAGCGCATCGGCTACGACAATGCCGACTTCGGCATCGACTACAAGAGCTGCGCCGTGCTGGTCGCCTACGACAAGCAATCCCCTGACATCGCCCAGGGCGTCGACGAGGGCAAGGGAGTGGACCTGGAGCAGGGTGCCGGCGACCAGGGCCTGATGTTCGGCTACGCCTGCAACGAAACCCCGGAACTGATGCCGGCTGCTATCTACTATGCGCACCGCATCGTGGAACGCCAGTCGCAACTGCGCAAGGACGGCCGCCTGCCCTGGCTGCGTCCGGACGCCAAGTCCCAGGTCACCCTGAAGTACGTGGACGGCAAGCCGGTCGCCATCGACACCGTGGTGCTGTCGACCCAGCATTCGCCCGAGATGGAGCAGAAGGATATCCACGAAGCTGCCATCGAGGAAATCATCAAGCCGGTGCTGCCGGCCGAATGGCTCAAGAACACCCGCTACCTGATCAACCCCACCGGCCGTTTCGTCATCGGTGGCCCGCAGGGTGACTGCGGCCTGACCGGCCGCAAGATCATCGTCGATACCTACGGCGGTGCTGCACCCCACGGCGGTGGCGCCTTCTCCGGCAAGGATCCGTCCAAGGTCGACCGTTCGGCCGCCTACGCCGGTCGTTACGTGGCCAAGAACATCGTCGCTGCCGGCCTGGCCGAGCGTTGCCAGATCCAGGTGTCCTATGCCATCGGCATCGCCAAGCCGACTTCGGTGATGGTGACCACTTTCGGCACCGGCAAGATCAGCGACGAAAAGCTGGCGCAACTGGTGATGGAACACTTCGACCTGCGTCCCAAGGGCATCGTCCAGATGCTGGACCTGCTGCGCCCGATCTACGCCAAGACCGCCGCCTATGGTCACTTCGGCCGCGAAGAGCCGGAATTCACCTGGGAGCGTACCGACAAGGTCGCCGCCCTGCGTGCTTCGGCCGGTCTGTAATACGCACCCTGCCAGCGCGGGCCGGGCATTGACTAACGCCCGGCCCGCGCTACAATGCTGTTCCCGCGGATGAACATCTTCATCCGCTGCCCGTACCGATGTCGGCATTGCGTCCGGTACGTCAATCCTCACAATGCCTCACCGCCGCAAGGAGCGTTGCGACAGGGACAACCCCTGCCAGGCTTGCAGCGATGAACAGGCGCACCGCGCCTGGCAACCGCGCTCACGTTACTTTTTTTCTGGCTTTTTCATGAAAGGAGGGCGTGAACAGCGCCATTGCCATGACTACTCAACAAGACTACATCGTCGCCGACATCAACCTGGCTGACTGGGGCCGCAAGGAAATCAAGATCGCCGAGACCGAAATGCCGGGCCTGATGGCGATCCGCGAGGAATTCGCTGCTTCCCAGCCCCTGAAGGGCGCTCGCATCACCGGTTCGCTGCACATGACCATCCAGACCGCCGTGCTGATCCAGACCCTGGAAGCATTGGGCGCGCAAGTGCGTTGGGCTTCCTGCAACATCTACTCGACCCAGGACCATGCCGCTGCCGCGATTGCTGCCAACGGCACCCCGGTGTTCGCCGTCAAGGGCGAGAACCTGGACGAATACTGGGAATACACCCACCGCATCTTCGAATGGACCGACGGTGGCTATTCCAACATGATCCTGGACGACGGCGGCGACGCCACCCTGCTGCTGCACCTGGGTGCCCGCGCCGAGACCGACATCTCGGTCCTGGCCAAGCCGGACTCCGAAGAAGCGGTCTGCCTCTTCAACGCCATCAAGCGCTACCTGGCCAAGGATGCCAACTGGTACTCCAAGCGCCTCAAGGAAATCAAGGGCGTCACCGAAGAGACCACCACCGGCGTGCATCGCCTGTACCAGATGCACAAGGAAGGCAAGCTGGCCTTCCCGGCCATCAACGTCAACGACTCGGTCACCAAGTCCAAGTTCGACAACCTGTACGGCTGCCGCGAATCGCTGGTGGACGGCATCAAGCGCGCCACCGACGTGATGATCGCCGGCAAGGTCGCCATCGTGGCCGGCTACGGTGACGTCGGCAAGGGTTCGGCCCAGGCCCTGCGCGCGCTGTCGGCCCAGGTCTGGGTCACCGAGATCGACCCGATCTGCGCCCTGCAGGCCGCCATGGAAGGCTATCGCGTGGTGACCATGGACTATGCCGCCGAACATGGCGACATCTTCGTCACCTGCACCGGCAACTACCATGTGATCACCCATGAGCACATGAAGAAGATGAAGGACCAGGCCATCGTCTGCAACATCGGCCACTTCGACAACGAAATCGAAGTCGCCGCCCTGAAGCAGTACACCTGGGAAAACATCAAGCCGCAGGTCGACCATGTGATCTTCCCGGACGGCAAGCGCATCATCCTGCTGGCCGAAGGTCGTCTGGTCAACCTGGGTTGCGCCACCGGTCACCCGTCCTACGTGATGAGCTCGTCGTTTGCCAACCAGACCATTGCCCAGATCGAACTGTTCGTCAACACCAAGGCCTACCCGGTCGGCGTGTACACCCTGCCCAAGCACCTTGACGAGAAGGTCGCCCGCCTGCAACTGAAGAAGCTCAACGCCCAGTTGAGCGAACTCACGCCAGAGCAGGCCGCCTACATCGGCGTGAAGCTGGAAGGTCCGTACAAGCCGGAACACTACCGCTACTGATCCATGCCAGCGGCCGGCTTCACGCCGGCCCTGCATGGTTGGCAACGTTTGATCCAGCGGCCTGTGCGGCGTCCCGAGGGGCGCCGCGCTCACAGTGGCCGCTGCTGTCTTCATCACTCCCCTGACGGGGTCGAAAGGAATCTCCGTGCGCCTGCTGCTGACCTGGCTCATCAATGCCCTGGCCTTGCTGGCCGTCCCCTACCTGATGCACTCGGTGCAGGTCGACAGCTTCGGCTCGGCCCTGCTGGCGGCGCTCATCCTGGGTTTCGTCAATACCATCGTGCGCCCGGTGCTGGTCGTGCTGACCCTGCCGGTGACGGTGGTCACGCTGGGTCTGTTCATCCTGGTCATCAATGGCCTGATGTTCTGGGTCGTGGCGCAACTGGTGGGCGGCTTCCACGTGGCCGGATTCTGGTCTGCCGTGGGCGGCGCGCTGCTCTATAGCATCGTGTCCTGGGCCTTGTCGACGCTGTTGCTGAAATCGGGATCGAATCAATGAGTACGCATAATTTCAGTATCGAATTCTTCCCGCCCAAGACCGCCGAAGGCGCGCAAAAGCTGCGCGCCACCCGCGCCCGGCTGGCCCAACTGCAGCCCCGCTATTTCTCGGTGACCTTCGGCGCCGGCGGCTCCACCCAGCAGGGCACCCGCGACACCGTGCTGGAGATCATCGGCGAAGGCCATCAGGCTGCACCGCACCTGTCCTGCATCGGCAGCTCGCGTGCCAGCCTGCGTGCCATCCTGGACGATTACCGCGCCAACGGTATCAAGCGCCTGGTGGCGCTGCGCGGTGACCTGCCCAGTGGTTATGGCGCCATGGACCAGGCATCCAGCGAATTCCGCTATGCCAACGAACTGGTCGAGTTCGTCCGCGCCGAGACCGGCGACTGGTTCCACATCGAAGTGGCGGCCTACCCCGAAATGCATCCCCAGGCCCGTTCGCCGGAGGACGATGTCCAGAATTTCGCGCGCAAGGTCAAGGCCGGCGCCAATGCGGCCATCACCCAGTATTTCTACAACGCCGATGCCTACTTCCGCTTCGTGGACGAGGCTGCTCGCCTGGGCGCTACCGTACCGGTGATCGCCGGCATCATGCCCATCACCAATTACTCGCAGCTGATGCGCTTCTCGGACATGTGCGGCACCGAGATCCCGCGCTGGATCCGCCTCAAGCTGGCCAGCTATGGCGACGATACGGAATCGATCCGCGCCTTCGGCCAGGATGTGGTCACGCAACTGTGCGAGCGCCTGCTGGCCGGTGGCGCACCGGGTCTGCATTTCTATTCACTGAACCAGGCCGCCCCCACCGAGGCGATCTGGCAGCAACTGGTCAAGTAACGCCCCACCTGGCAAGCGGGTGCCAGTTGCAGAGCCGGGCCTTGGCCCGGCTTTTTCATTGTTCAATCGATAATGGCGAATGGTTGGAAGACATCAGCCGACATCAGCCGCCATCGGTGAGGATGGCATCCAGCGGCACGTCATGCGCCTGCGGTTCGAACACCACCAGCCCGAAGCCATAACACACGCCCACCGCCAGCGGCCGCACCGGGCCGGCCAGGGTGCGGTCATAGAAGCCACCCCCGTAACCCAGCCGGAACCCGGCCTCGTTGAAGCCGAGGCAGGGAATCAGCAGGGCCTGCGGATGGACCACTGCGGTACCCGCCGGCGGCACCCTGGTACCCATGGCATCCTTTTCCAGGACATCACCCGGGCGCCAGCGGCGAAACTCCAGCGGCATCTCCCGCCCCACCACCACCGGCAGGCACAGGTCCACGCCGTACGCTGCCAGCGCGTTATAGGCGTCAGCCAGGTCGGGTTCACGCCGTATCGGCTGATATACCGCCAGGCTGGTGATGGCCGAGCCGACGCACCAATCCACCACACGCTGGCCGATGCGCTGTTCGGCGTGCAGCTTGTCCGTGTCGCCCAGGGCCTTGCGACGTCCCAGCAGGTCGGCGCGCAGGGCATTCTTGCGCAGCACCGCGAGGGCCTGTTCGGTCTCCGGCGCGGGTGCATCGCGTGCTATGCTTGGGTTCATTATTTGTTCCATCAATCTGCATGAAGAAGCTTGCATGAGTATGCGTCCGAAGAAACATCCGTTCAACCAGCGCCTGCGCGCGCTGGCCGCCTCATTGGCTACCTCGCTGGCGCTGCCCCTGGTCGTGGCGACCGGCACCGTCCTGATCGCGGCGCCAGCGGCCCATGCCCAGAAACGCCTGGCGCCGGACGCCGCGCCCGACGATCTCTTCCTCGCCCTGCGCCAGGCCGCTGCCAGCGACAATGCCGCGCTGGCGCAGGACCTGGCCGCGCGCCTGTCCGGTTACGAACTGGCCTCCTACGTCGACTACTACCGCCTCAAGCCGCGCGTGCGCGACTATAGCGCCAGTGAACAGGAAATCCGCGATTTCCTGGCACGTTGGGATGGCCAGGCCATCGTCGACCGCCTGCGCAACGACTGGCTGCTGGCATTGGGCAAGACCGGCAACTGGACCGTCTTCGACGAGCAATACCCCAAGTTCGTGCTCAACGACGATGTCCAGGTCAAGTGCTTCGCCCTCAACTCGCGCGCCCTGAAGGGTGAGAACGTGGCCGAAGAAGCACGTGCCTTGTTGAGCAACCCCAAGGACTATGGCCAGGGCTGCAGCGACCTGATCTCCACGCTGGCCCAGAACGGCCAGTTCAGCCAGGCCGATGTCTGGTTCCAGATCCGCCAGGCGGCCGAGAACGGCAATGCCACCGTCGCCCGTCGCGCTGCCGTGCTGGTCGATAGCGGCGATGTCGGCGTCACCCAGGTCATGGACCGCCCGGCGCTGATGCTGGCCAAGGGGCCGGGCAAGGGGGCTGCCAACCACCAGCTCTACATCATCGCGCTGGGCCGCATCGCCAAGAGCAATCCGACCCAGGCCGCCACCTATCTCGGCGATGCCGGGCGCAACATGACGGCACAGGAAGTCGCCCAGGGCTGGGCGCAGATTGCGCTGGCGGCGTCCTACAAGCTGGCGCCGGAAGCTTCCGATTACTGGCGCCGCGCCAAGGATGCAGCGCTCACACAAGATGCCATGCAGTGGAAGGTCCGCATGGCCCTGCGCGATGGCGACTGGAAGACCGTGCGCAAGACCATCGAAGCCATGCCGGCCCCGCTGCGCAGCGACACCGCCTGGGTCTACTGGCTGGGCCGTGCGCTGAAGGAAGAAGGGCAGACCGACGCCGCGCGGCGCCTGTTCGAATCGATCGCGCCCAACTTCAGCTTCTACGGTCAGCTGGCCCTGGAAGAGCTGGGCCAGAAGATCAGCATCCCGCCCGGACCGACCCCGCCCGGTGCAGGCGAGGTGGCGCTGTATTCGCAGAATGCCGGCTTCAAGCGTTCGCTCAAGTTCTATCAGTTGAACCTGCGCTTCGAAGCCATCCGCGAGTGGAACTGGGAATTGCGCAACATGAGCGACCGCCAGCTGCTGGCCGCCGCCGAGTACGCGCGCCAGAGCGACGTGCTGGACCGCATGGTCAATACCTCTGATCGCACCCGCAGTGAATTCGATTTCACCCAGCGCTTCCCGGCCCCGCACCTGCCCGAGATGAACGCCGCCACCAAGCCGCTGGGCATGGAGAACGCCTGGGTCTATGGCCTGATCCGCCAGGAATCGCGCTTCATCAAGTCGGCCCGTTCCCATGTGGGTGCCTCCGGCCTGATGCAGTTGATGCCGGCTACCGCCAAGTTCGTCGCCAAGAAGATCGGCATGAGTGAATTCACCGCCGACCAGGTCAATGACATCAACACCAACCTGCTGCTGGGCACCAGCTATCTCGACATGGTGCTCAACAACATGGAAGGTTCGGAAACCCTGGCCACCGCCGGCTACAACGCCGGCCCCGGCCGCCCCCGTACCTGGCGCGCGACCTTGCCGCGTCCGGTGGAAGGCGCGATCTTCGCCGAGATCATCCCTTTCAATGAAACCCGGGGCTATGTCAAGAACGTGATGTCCAATGCGACCTACTATGCGGCCATGTTCGAGAACCGCCCGCAATCGCTGAAGCAGCGCATGGGCACGGTGGCGCCCAATTCCAGCGTCGCCACCGACCTGCCCTGATCCCGTCGCCCGCGCCGTCGGCAATGGCCGGCGGCCAACAGGAAATCGGAGAGTGACAAATGGCAGTCAGGAAGATCCTCGTCATCGGTGGTTCCGGCTTCATCGGCACGCGGCTGGTGGAACTGCTGGGCAGCAGCACCGCTTATCGCATCATGGTCCCCACGCGCCGCTACGAGCGCGCCAAGCATCTGCTGGTGTCGCCGGTGGTCAGCGTGGTACAGGCCGATATCCATGACGACGCCGTGCTGGCGCGGCTGGTGGCCGAGGCTGATGCAGTCATCAATCTGGTCGGCATCCTGCAGTCGCGCCCGGCACGCGGTGGCGCGCCCTATGGGCCCGACTTCGAACGCCAGCATGTCCTGCTGCCGCGCCGCATCGTCGCCGCCTGCGCGCAGCAAGGCGTACCGCGCTACCTGCACATGAGCGCGCTGTGCGCCGATGCCCAGGGGCCGTCGATGTACCTGCGCTCCAAGGCAGCCGGCGAACAGGAGGCACTGGCCTCGCCGGCGCTGGACGTGGCCATCTTCCGGCCGTCGGTGGTGTTTGGCGAGGGCGACAACTTCCTCAACATGTTTGCCGGCCTGAACCGGATGTTCCCCGTGATCCCGCTGGGCAGCGCCCAGGCGCGCTTCCAGCCGGTCTATGTGGGTGACGTGGCACAGGCCTTCGTCAATGCGCTGGCGTTGCCGCGCCTGGGCGGCAAGGTGTTCGAGCTGGGCGGGCCCAGGCAATACGCCCTGCGTGATCTGGTGCGTCTGGCGGGCTGGTACAGTGGCCATCCGCGCCCGGTGGTGGGCTTGCCGGATGCCCTGGGCTGGCTGCAGGCCTTCGTCCTGGAACACCTGCCCGGCAAGCTGATGAGCCGCGACAACGTGGCCTCCATGCAAGTGGACAACGTACTGCACGGCCCTATCGCAGCCGAACTGCGGCTTGCCCCCCGGTCGGTCGAGGAGATCGTCCCCGGCTACCTGTCCTCGCGCAGCCCGCAACAGCAGTTCGACCTTTTTCGCAGCACCGCGCGGCGCTGAGCCTGTCGCTCACCGCGCTTTTGACCTTCAAGAAACGAGCCCCCATGCAAGACACTGAACTTGATCCGGTACTGTCCGAGACGCTGCAAAAAGCCGGCCGCCACATGCCCACGCTGGTGATCGCCAACAAGAACTACTCGTCCTGGTCGATGCGACCGTGGGTGGCCATGGTCGCCTTCGACATCCCCTTCAAGGAAGTGCGCGTGTTGCTGGACCAGCCCGATACCGCCGCCGACATCGCCCGCTACACCGGCTCCGGCCGCGTGCCGGTGCTGCTGGATGGCGACATCGCGATCTGGGATTCGCTGTCCATCTGCGAATACCTGGCCGAACAATTCCCCGACCGTGGTCTGTGGCCGGCACGCACCGATGCCCGCGCCATCGCCCGCAGCATCTGCGCCGAGATGCACTCCGGCTTTACCGGCCTGCGCAGCGCCATGAGCATGGACATCCGCGGTCGTTACCCCGGCCAGGGCCGTACTCCCGAGGCGCAGGCCGATATCGGCCGCGTCTGCGAAATCTGGGAAGAATGCCTGTCGCAGTTCGGCCATCACGATTTCCTGTTCGGCGATTTCTCCATCGCCGACGCCTTCTACGCGCCCGTGGTGATGCGCTTCATCAGCTACCAGGTGCCGCTGGCCCCGGCCCTGCAAGCCTACGCCGACCGCGTGTGCGCGCATCCGGCGGTGGCACGCTGGATCGCCGAGGCGCTGGCCGAGAAGGAAGTCCTTCCCGATCACAAGTGAGGCAAGCAAGATGAAGATCTACACCGTCGGCGGCGCAGTGCGCGACGGCTTGCTGGGCCTGCCGGTGAAGGACCGCGACCACGTGGTGGTCGGCGCCACCCCGCAGCAGTTGCTGGAGCGGGGCTTTCGTCCGGTGGGCAAGGATTTTCCGGTGTTCCTGCATCCCGAGACCCAGGAGGAATACGCCCTGGCCCGCACCGAGCGCAAGACCGCGCCCGGTTACAAGGGCTTCGCCTTTCATGCCGCGCCCGACGTCACGCTGGAAGAGGACCTGGCTCGCCGCGACCTGACCATCAACGCCATCGCCCAGGACGAGGATGGCACCCTGGTCGATCCCTATCAGGGCCGTGCCGATATCGAGCGCCGCGTGTTTCGCCATGTCTCCGATGCCTTCATCGAGGACCCGGTACGCATCCTGCGGCTGGCGCGCTTTGCGGCGCGCTTCGCCGATTTCACCGTGGCCCCCGAGACCCAGGCGCTCATGCAGCGCATGGTCGAAGAGGGCGAAGTCGATGCCCTGGTGCCTGAACGTGTATGGCAGGAGCTTGCACGTGGCCTGATGGAGCGCAAGCCCTCGCGCATGTTCGAGGTATTGCGCAACTGCGGCGCATTGCAGCGCATCCTGCCCGAGCTGGCCGCGCTGTGGGGCGTGCCGCAACCCGAAAAATGGCATCCCGAGATCGATACCGGCGTGCATGTCATGCTGGTGGTGGACTGGGCAGCGGCACAGGGCTTCTCCTTGCCCATCCGCTTCGCCGCGCTGTTGCACGACCTCGGCAAGGGCAGCACGCCGCCCGAGATGTGGCCACGTCATCATGGTCATGAAGCACGCAGCGAGCGCCTGGCCGAGCAGGTCTGCGCCCGCCTGAAGGTACCCGGTGAATGCCGCGACCTGGCGCTGATGACGGCCCGCGAGCACGGCAACGTCGGCCGCGCCTTCGAGATGCGTCCCGATACGCTGGTCAGGTTCTTTGCCCGTTGCGACGCCTTCCGCAAGCCGCAGCGCTTCATCGACATGCTGCGCGCCGCCGAGTGTGATCATCGCGGCCGCACCGGCCTGGAGCTGCAGCCCTTCCCGCAGGCGCCCTATCTGGAGGGTGCGCTGCAGGCCGCGCAACAGATCGATGCCGGCGCCATTGCAGGCCAGCAGACGCAGCCGCAACGCATCCCCGAGGCCATCCTGGCAGCCCGTACCGCCCAGGTCGAGGCCTTCGTCGCGCAGCACCGGCCGGTGCAGCACTGAAGCAGAGGCCGACCATGAGCAACCCCTTCACCCGCTGGATGCAACGACTGCGCGGCGCCTCTGCGGCCGCTGGTGAGCGGCATGAGAAGCCGCATGTCTTCGTCAAGGAATTGTCACCCCGCTCGCGGCGTCACCTGTTGCGCCACTTCCTGGCGCTGGAAGAAAAGGATCGCTTGCTGCGCTTCGGCTCCAAGCTCTCCGACGAGATGGTGACGCGCTACGTCGAAGGCATCAACTTCGAACGCGATACCGTCTTCGGCGTCTACGACCGGCGCCTGCGCCTGCTGGGGGTGGGGCACCTGGCTTTCGCGCCCAAGGAAAGCACGCGCATCAGCGGCGCCACCATCAAGCCGGTGGTGGCCGAGTTCGGGGTCTCCGTCACGGCCGCCGCACGCGGGCTGGGCGTGGGAACGCGCCTGTTCATGCGGGCTTCCATGCGCTGCCGCAATGCCGACGTCGATACGCTGTACATGCACTGCCTTTCCTCCAACAAGGTGATGATGCACATCGCCAAGAAGGCCGGCATGGAAATCCATCGTGATTACGGCGAAGCCGATGCCTACCTCAAGATCAAGCCCGCCAATTCGGCCACGGTGTTCCAGGAGGCCGTGGAAGAACAGGTCGCCATGCTCGACTACATCGTCAAGGCCAACTTCAAGGCCCTGCTCAAATGGGGCGCCCGCGTGACCGGCATCGGCAGCGACAAGAAGGACCGGACGCCGCCTCCGCCCGGCGCATAGATTCACTCCCGCACCGCCACGCATGACCATACCGGCAAGGGGGCGCATAATATGCGCCTCACTTTGATAACGGGTATGCCATGAGCACCAATCCCAACACTGACGATTTCTTTGCCACCGTCGCCACCAAGTCCGATAGCGGCGCCTTGCGCGGCGACTACAGCCAGGCCGACGCCAACTATGTCGTGGCCCAGAACTGGGAAGCCTATACGCCGGCCCAGCACGCACTGTGGCGGCGTTTGTATGAACGCCAGGCGCGTATGATCCCGGGGCGTGCCTGCGACGTCTTCATCGACAGCCTGAAGGCTCTGGATGTTTCGCAAGGCATCCCGCGCTTCGACCAGACCACCGAAGCACTCTTCAAGGCCACCGGCTGGCAGCTGGTGGCTGTGCCGGGCCTGGTACCGGACCACACCTTCTTCGAGCATCTGGCCAACCGCCGCTTCCCGGTCACGGTCTGGCTGCGCGAAGAACACGAATTCGACTACATCGTCGAACCCGACGTGTTCCACGACTTCTTCGGTCACGTACCGCTGCTGTTCAATCCGGTCTTCGCCAATCACCTGCAGGAATACGGCAAGGGCGGCCTGAAGGCGCTCAAGCTCGACGGCCTGGCCTATCTGGCGCGCCTGTACTGGTACACCATCGAGTTCGGCCTGATCCAGAGCGAACAGGGTTTGCGCATCTACGGCGCCGGCATTCTGTCTTCCGGCGGCGAGGTGGAATATTGCCTCTCCAGCGAGCAGCCGCGCCGCGTGCCTTTCGACGTGGAGCGCATCATGCGCACGCTCTACAAGATCGATACCTACCAGGAAACCTATTTCGTCATCCGCGATTTCGAGCAACTGTTCAATGACACCGCGCCCGATTTCACGCCCATCTACGAGCGACTGAAGCAACAGGAAGCGTTGTCCGCCCACAGCCTGCTGCCGGGCGAGACCAACCTGCCACCGAATCGCTGAAACCTGAAGACATCGGCAGGCGGCCTCGTTGAAAACCACAGAAGAACTTCGAGGTCGCCGGTCAGCTTGCTGACCCTTCACGGGGAGATGATGCAGGTCAAGAAAGGGGCGCCTTGGCTACAGACAATGATCGGCTTCATTGTCCGTCACCAAGGAGTAAGCCATGTCCTTCAAGCCCATCCTGTCCACCTTGCTGCTGGCCGCCAGCACCTTGCTGGTGCCGCCCGCCCACGCGGCCCCCACCACCGCCACTGCCACCACCGCCGGGAAAGAGCCGATCACGCCCATCCAGCCCGCCCGCGTGAGCAATCGCGCCATGGTCGAACTGGGCAAGCAGCTGTTCTTCGATCCCCGCCTCTCGCGCTCCGGCGCCATCTCCTGCAACTCCTGTCACAACCTGTCGATGGGTGGGACGGACAACCTGAAGACTTCCATCGGCCACCAGTGGCAACAGGGACCGATCAATTCGCCCACGGTGCTCAATGCCAGGTTCAATGCCGCGCAGTTCTGGGACGGACGTGCCGCCGATCTCAAGGCCCAGGCCGCTGGCCCCATTGCCAACCCAAAGGAGATGGCCTTCTCGCATGCCCTGGCGGTGGACGTGCTGCAGTCCATTCCGGGTTATGTGGCTGCCTTCAGGCAGGCTTTCGGTAACGACCGTCTGGGTATCGATGAAGTGACCCAGGCCATTGCCGCCTTCGAAGAAACCCTGGTCACGCCCAATTCGCGTTTCGACAAATGGCTCAAGGGCGACCGCAAGGCGCTCACCAGGAACGAGCTGGACGGCTACAAGCTGTTCAAATCGGCCGGCTGCGTGGCCTGTCACAACGGTCCTGCGGTGGGCGGCAATTCCTTCCAGAAGATGGGCCTGGTCGCTCCCTACCTGACCAGCAATCCGGCCCTGGGGCGCGCCGATGTCACCGGCAAGGACGAAGACCGTCACCACTTCAAGGTACCGACCTTGCGCAACGTCGAGCTGAGCTATCCCTACTTCCATGACGGCGCTGCCGCCACCTTGACCGAAGCCGTCGATACCATGGCCCGCCTGCAGCTGGGTCGGCAGTTCAGTGCCGATGAAAACGCCAAGGTCGTCGCTTTCCTCAAGACCCTGACCGGCGAGCAGCCGCGCGTGAGCCTGCCATTGTTGCCACCTTCGACCGGGAAGACGCCGCCTCCACGACCCTTCGACCAGCCCTGATCAACCCTGCAGACATAAAAAAAGCGGACCCGGCAGGGGGGGCCGGATCCGCGAGCTAGTGGTGCTTTCAACACTAGAGGGGAGGAACCTTGCACAGTAACGGATAACCAATCAATCGCTGTTCAAGTGAGGTCTATTAAACGTCAGCGCAGAACCTCGTCCAATGGCTTTTACTGGTTGTTACATTCACGTCTTGCTTGTAACAACTGAACTTGTCGCCCATTTTTTTTTCAGCCGGAAATATTGTTGTTTTCACCTTTCCGGCATTTTCTCCTCCCTATCACCGGGATTGCCGCAGGACCTGCGGAAAGTGTTTCCGGTATGTCAAAAAAGCCCGGAAACCCTGCTGCAGCGTGCGTAGCGGGGCGATCACCCTTGTGCTAACTTGATACCACAACATTAAGAAAACCCGGCCCACAAGGCCGAGGTGTTCCCTTTTCCCGACAGCGCGACGGATTTCGAGATTCTGATTCTGCTGCCGGGAGCATGTGCAGGCAAAAACAAGATTTTTGGCACGGAGACCACATGAACGCACCCCTACCCGCCGGGCAACGCCTGCTGCTGGACGATGTATCCCTGGACGACAAATATGCGCTGGAGCGCGGCCGCGTCTTCATGACCGGCATCCAGGCGCTGGTGCGCCTGCCGATGCTGCAGCGGCAATACGATGAACGCGCCGGGCTCAATACCGCCGGCTTCATCACCGGCTATCGCGGCTCGCCCCTGGGCGCGGTGGACCAGACCGCCGAGAAGGCCCGCAAATACCTCGAAGCGAAACAGGTCCGCTTCCACCCTGGCATGAACGAGGACCTGGCGGCCACCAGCGTGTGGGGCACACAGCAGGTCAATCTCTTCAAGGACGCGCAATACGATGGCGTCTTCTCGCTGTGGTACGGCAAGGGGCCGGGCGTGGACCGCTGTGGCGACGTGTTCAAGCATGCCAACATGGCCGGCACCTCCAGGCATGGCGGCGTGCTGGTGATCGCCGGCGACGACCATGCCGCCAAGTCCTCCACGGCTGCGCACCAGAGCGAACACATCCTCAAGGCCTGCGGTATCCCGGTGCTCTATCCGTCCTCGGTGCAGGAGTATCTCGACTACGGCCTGCATGGCTGGGCCATGAGCCGCTATACCGGCCTGTGGGTGGCCATGAAGTGCGTGACCGACCTGGTGGAGTCCGGGATGTCGGTGATGATCGATCCCGATCGCGTCAAGATCCAGCTGCCGGAAGACTTCGCACTGCCACCTGACGGCCTCAACATCCGCCAGCCCGACACCGTGCTGGGCCAGGAAGCGCGGATGATCAACTACAAGTGGTATGCCGCGCTGGCCTACGCCCGCGTGAACAAGCTCAACCGCATCATCTGGGACAGCCCGCGTGCGCGCATCGGCATCATCACTGCCGGCAAGTCCTATCTCGATACGCGCCAGGCCCTGGAAGACCTGGGTATCGACGAACAGGTCGCCGCCGACATCGGTATCCGTCTCTACAAGGTCGGCATGACCTGGCCGCTGGAAGCCGAAGGCGTGCGTGAATTCGCCCAGGGACTGGATGAAATCCTGGTGGTGGAAGAGAAGCGCCAGATCCTCGAATACCAGTTGAAGGAAGAGCTCTACAACTGGCGCGACGATGTGCGTCCGCGCGTGGTCGGCAAGTTCGACGACACCGGCGAATGGAGCGGATCGCAGCGTGAAGGCCATGGCAACTGGCTGCTGCCGGCCACCTATGAACTGAACCCGGCACAGATCGCGCGCGCCATCGCCACCCGCATCTCGCGCTACTTTGCCGGCCATCCAGTGGAGCAGCGCGTGCGCACCCGCGTGGCCTATCTGGAAGCCAAGGAAGCCGCACTCAACATCAGCAGCAAGCCCGATCCCGACAAGGATCGCACCCCGCATTTCTGTTCAGGTTGCCCGCACAATACTTCCACCAAACTGCCCGATGGCAGCCGTGGCCTGGCCGGTATCGGTTGCCACTACATGGTGACCTGGATGGACCGTGAAACCAATCTCTTCACCCACATGGGCGGGGAGGGTGTGACCTGGGTCGGGCAGGCGCCCTTCACCAGCGAGAAGCACGTGTTCGCCAACCTGGGCGATGGCACCTACTTCCACTCCGGTCTGCTGGCGGTGCGTGCCTCGGTCGCCGCCAAGGTCAATATCACCTACAAGATTCTCTATAACGATGCGGTCGCCATGACTGGCGGCCAGGAGTTCGATGGCCCGCTCGATCCGGCCATGATCTCGCGCCAGCTGGCCGCCGAGAACGTGGGGCCGATCATCGTCGTCACCGACGAGCCGGACAAGTATCCGGCCGACACCCGCTGGGCCGAGGGCGTGACCATCCGCCATCGCAGCGAACTCGATGCGGTCCAGCGCGAGCTGCGTGAGAAGCCGGGTGTTTCGGCCATGATCTACGACCAGACCTGCGCCTCGGAAAAGCGTCGTCGACGCAAACGCAATGCCTACCCGGACCCGGCCAAGCGCGCCGTCATCAACGAAGCCGTGTGCGAAGGCTGCGGCGATTGCAGCGTGCAGTCGAACTGTCTCTCGGTGGAACCGCTGGAAACCGAGTTCGGCCGCAAGCGCCAGATCAACCAGTCGTCCTGCAACAAGGATTATTCCTGCGTCAACGGCTTCTGCCCCAGCTTCGTGACGGTGGAAGGCGGGCAGTTGAAGAAGCCCGCCCGTGCCAAGGCCGCCGCCGGCCCGAGCTTGCCGGCGCTGCCGCAGCCCGTGCTGCCGGGACTGGCCCAGCCCTACGGCATCCTGGTCACCGGCGTCGGTGGCACCGGCGTGATCACCATCGGCCAGATCATCGCCATGGCCGCGCACGTGGAAGGACGCGCCTGCTCGGTGCTGGACATGAGCGGCCTGGCACAGAAGGGCGGGCCGGTGATGTCGCACGTGCGTGTGGCCGAGGATGCGACGCATATCCATTCCACCCGTGTCGGTACCGGCATGGCGGATCTGGTCATCGGTTGCGACGTGATCGTCACGGCGGGCCGCGACGCCCTGTCACGCATGGGAGAGGGGCGTACTCATGCCGCCGTCAATTCCACGCAGATGCCGACGGCAGCCTTCGTGCGCAATCCCGACTGGCAATTCCCCACCGCCTCCAGCGAGGGCGAGATCGCCCAGGCCTGCGGGCGCGACAACCTGTCGCTGGTCGATGCCGGCCGGATCGCTACCGCCCTGATGGGGGACGCCATCGCGACCAATATGTTCATGCTGGGCTATGCCTGGCAAAAGGGCTGGGTCCCCTTGTCGGAAGCCGCCCTGCTGCGCGCCATCGAGCTCAATGCCCTGCAGGTGGACTTCAACAAGCAGGCCTTCGCCTGGGGCCGGGTGGCGGCGCATGACGTCGAGTTCGTCCTCAATGCGGCCGGCCGCAACGGCACGAGTGCGCAAGTGATCGATTTCAAGCGCACGCCATCGCTGGATGAACTGGTGGAGCGCCGGGTGGCCTTCCTGACCGATTACCAGAACGCCGCCTATGCCCGCAGCTATCGTGATTTCGTCGAACAGGTGCGCCAGCGTGAGAGCGCGCTGGGCGAGGCCGGTCGCGGCCTCAAGCTGAGCCGGGCAGTGGCGAACTACCTCTTCAAGCTGATGGCCTACAAGGATGAATACGAGGTCGCGCGCCTGCACAGCGATCCGGCCTTCCACGCCAAGATCGCCGGCATGTTCGAGGGCGACTACAAGCTGCGCTTCCACCTGGCGCCGCCGCTGCTGGCCCGCCGCGACGAAAAGGGCCACCTGCGCAAGCAGGCCTTCGGCAGCTGGATGATGCCGGCCTTTGGCGTGCTGGCCCGCTTGCGCTTCCTGCGCGGCACGGCCTTCGATCCCTTCGGCTATACCGAGGAACGCAGGCAGGAGCGCGCCCTGATCGGCGCCTATCGCGACACCCTCATGCGCCTTTTGTCACAACTGACATCGGCCAATCTGGAGCAGGTCATTGCCGTGGCCCGCGTCCCGGAAGGGATTCGGGGCTATGGGCATGTCAAGGAGCGTCACTTGCAGGATGCAAAACTGAAGGAGGCTTCATTGCTGGCTCAACTGGGCCAGGGGCCGTCGCAAGCACCGCAATCACCGCAGGATGGAGGAAAACAGGCGGCCTGAGTGGCCCCTGTGGAGTGAACTGAGGGTGTGGCGGGAGCGCGTCAGGCCAGGCGGCCGCCGCTGACGCGTTCGATGCCGGCCAGGTCGCGCCAGCTTTGCACGTCCGTAAAACCGGTACCGGCCAGCAGGGCGCGCACCGCGGCGGCCTGGTCGTAGCCGTGTTCCAGCAACAGCCAGCCTTGCGGTAGCAGATGTGCCGGGGCGCCATCGATGATGGTGCGCAGGTCGGAGAGGCCATCGCCGTGGTCGGTGAGGGCATCCACCGGTTCGAAGCGCAGGTCGCCTTGCGACAGATGGACGTCACCTTCGACGATGTAGGGCGGGTTGGAGGCGATCACGGCAAAACGCTGGTTCTTGGCCAGGGCGCCGTACCAGTCGCTCTCCAGCAGGGTCACGCGGGCCTGATGGGCGGCGGCGTTCTCGCGTGCGATGGCCAATGCTGCCGCGCTGGCGTCGAGCGCCGTGACCACCGCATCGGGGCGGCTATGGGCGATGGAGACAGCAATCGCGCCCGACCCGGTGCCCATGTCCAGCAAGGCGCCGCCGGTGGGCAGGCGCTCCATGGCCAGCTCCACCAGCAGTTCGGTATCCGGGCGCGGGATCAGCACGTCCGGCGTCACCCGGAAATCCAGTCCATAGAACTCGCGCAGACCCACGATGTAGGCGATCGGCTCGCCCCGCAGACGGCGTGCGAAGAGGGCCTTGAGCGCATCGGACTCGGCCTGGTCCAGGCGCCGTTCCGATTGCGTGATCAGTTGCACCCGCGTCAGACGCAGTGCATGGCAGAGCAGGATGCGGTTTTCCAGCGGGTCCAGCGGCGCCGTCTTCAATACGGTGGCCAGCGTGCAGCCGGCGTAGCTGGACAGCGGTTCCATCATTTCCAGATGGTGGTGCGCGGCGCGCGCTTGAAGGCCTGGACTGCCAGCACCACGGCCAGCACGCCGAACCAGATCAGCGACCAGGTCGGGATCTGCAGTCCGAATACCGGCGGCCACGGGGCCGAGCAGAAACCGTCAGCAGTGAACATCTGTGGCAGCAGCTTGGCGGTGGGCAGCTGGTTCAGGGCCGTTTCCAGCGGATCGGTGGTGCAGGAGACCCCCGGATGCGCCTTCACATACAGATGCCAGATCGCCGTGCCGGCGCCGCCCAGCGCGGCCAGCAGGCCCAGTGCCGCGCTACCGCGACGCGCCCCGGCCGGCAGGCCGGCGCCGATCAGCGCAAAGATGCCCACCAGCACGAACATGTAGCGCTGGATCACGCACAGCGGGCAGGGCTGCATTTCCTCGACGATCTGCAGATACATGGCAAAGCCCAGCAGGCCGGCGCACACCAGCGCCACCAGCAGGAAAACCGGTTTGGATGATTTCATGGTTGTTGTTCGAAATTGTCTTGGTTGGTGGGATTCTCATGGCTGCGGCAATCCGGCCATGACGCGATTGTAGAGACATCCCGGGGACCCTGCACTCTGTTCCCCCGAACAGGCCGCATGGTCAGCCTGAGACCGGTGCAGGAAAACCTGGTTCCGTGACCGCTCAGTCATCCCCCAGCTGCGCCAGCAGTTCGGCCTGGTGTTCGGTGATGAGCGCATTGGTCAGTTCGTCCAGGTCGCCATCCATGATGAAGTCCAGCTTGTAGAGCGTGAGATTGATGCGGTGGTCGGTCATGCGCCCCTGCGGGAAATTGTAGGTGCGGATGCGCTCGCTGCGGTCGCCCGAGCCGATCAGGGACTTGCGGGTGGCCGCCTCCTTGGACTGCTGTTCCCGCAGTTGCACGTCCTTGATGCGTGCGGCCAGCACCTTCATGGCCTGGGCCTTGTTCTTGTGCTGGCTGCGGTCATCCTGGCACTCCACCACGATGCCGGTGGGCAGGTGGGTGATACGCACGGCCGAATCGGTCTTGTTGATGTGCTGGCCGCCGGCGCCGGAGGCGCGGTAGGTATCGATGCGGATATCGGCCGGGTTGATGTCCACATCCTCGACCTCGTCGGCCTCGGGCATCACCGCCACCGTGCAGGCCGACGTGTGGATGCGGCCCTGGGTTTCGGTGGCCGGCACGCGCTGCACGCGGTGGCCGCCCGATTCGAACTTCAGGCGCGAATAGGCACCGAAGCCGACGATGCGGGCAATCACTTCCTTGTAGCCGCCCAGTTCCGATTCGGAGGACGAGACGATCTCCACCTGCCAGCGCTGGCGTTCGGCATAACGCGTGTACATGCGCAGCAGGTCGCCGGCAAACAGGGCCGATTCATCGCCACCGGTGCCGGCGCGGATTTCCAGGAAGATGTTGCGTTCGTCATTGGGGTCGCGCGGCAGCAGCATCTTCTGCAGGTCCAGTTCCAGCGCCTCCATGCGTGCCTTGGCGCCGTCGATCTCTTCCTGGGCGAAGGCCTTCATGTCAGGGTCCGACAGCAGTTCCTGGGCGGTGCGGATGTCGTCACCGGCTTGCACGTAGTCGTGATACAGCGCCACCAGCGGCCCCAGTTCGGCGTGTTCGCGGGTCATCTTGCGGAAGTTGTCCATGTTGGCGGTGGCATCTTCCTGGGCCAGCAGGCTGTTGAGCTCTTCCAGCCGTTCGGCAAGCTGGTCGAGTTTGGCGAGCATCGATGGTTTCATGGGTGTCGAATCCGGTAACGTAAAACAGGGGAAGAAGGAGATATCGGCGGCCCGGGAAAGGCAGCACGATCAGCCGTCTGCATCAGGCAAGGACGCAGGCGGCGGGAGAGGGGAACGCTAACGCTTGGCGCGGAACAGTTGCGGCAGCAGCGAAGCCAGCTGGCTGCGCTGTTCGCCCTGAGCATGGTGCAGGGCCTGTTGCGGGCCGTGCAGGAACTTCGCGGTCAGGCCCTTGGAGAGGGCTTCCAGGACGGCTTCCACGTCGTCGCCCTTGGCCAGCATGCGACGGGCGCGATCCAGTTCGGCCAGGCGCAGGGCCTCACCGGTTTCCTGCAGGTCCTGGATCAGCGGCACCATGGCGCGGCTGTCGATCCAGTGCATGAAGGACTGCACGCGGGTCTCGATGATGGCCTCGGCCTGCGCCACCGCTGCCTGGCGGTTCTCGACGCCGCTCTGGACCACCGAGGCCAGGTCGTCCACGGTGTAGAGGAAGACGTCATCCAGGCGGCCGACTTCGGCTTCGATGTCGCGCGGCACGGCCAGGTCGACCATGAAGATGGGTTTGTGGCGGCGCGCCTTGACGGCCCGTTCCACCAGCCCCAGGCCGATGATGGGCAGTTGCGAGGCGGTACAGGAGACCACGATGTCGAAACTGGCCAGCTGCGCCGGCAGGTCGGCCAGGCGGATGGCACGGCCGTTGAAGCGATGGGCCAGGGTTTCGCCGCGCTCCATGGTGCGGTTGGCCACCGTCAGGGTCTTGGGATTCTGTGCGGCGAAGTGGGTGGCGCACAGTTCGATCATCTCGCCGGCGCCGATGAAGAGCACGTTCTGGCCCGAGATGGAATCGAAGATGCGCTGCGACAGCCGCACCGCCGCTGCCGCCATCGATACGCTATGGGCGCCGATCTCGGTGGTGGTGCGCACTTCCTTGGCCACCGCGAAGGTGCGCTGGAACAGCTGGTGCAGGTAGGTACCAAGCCCGCCGGCGGCATCGGCCTGGCGCACCGCATCCTTCATCTGGCCCAGGATCTGCGGCTCGCCCAGGACCATCGAATCCAGGCCGGAAGCGACGCGGAAGGCGTGGCGCACGGCATTGTCCTGCGGCAGCGAATACAGATAGGGGCGCAGGTCGGCGTAGGGGATGTGATGGTAATCGGCCAGGAACTGCGCGGTGCGGTCGATGGCGAACTCCACCCCGTCGCGCCCGGCCGCCGCCGCGGCATACAGCTCGGTGCGGTTGCAGGTGGAGAGGATGGCCGCTTCACCACTGGCGATGATCTTGTCATTGCCGCCAAACCAGGCACGCGCGGACGACACCGCCTGACCGATCTGGTCAGCGGGGAAGGCCACTTTCTCGCGCAGCGAGACAGGCGCGGTAGTGTGGTTGAGTCCGACAGCGAGCAAGTGCATGGAGTGCGCGGCAGCAGTGCCGATGAGCTGGGATGGTGCGATCTATGAGTCCCGAAACGGACAATTTCGAACAGTTTCGGCCCCGGTTTTGGGAATAATTATACTCTTCGGGCCATTCCGGGTTGGGACGGTCCCCGATAATCGGTATATGTCTGTGACATGGATCAGGTTTGGCGTGCACTGGAAACGACAAAAACAACAGCCCGCCGGCCGGCCCCGGCGGCTATTCCAGCCGTTCCAGCTGATAACCGTAGCCATAGACGGTCGCCAGCTGGTAGCCATTGGCCGGTTGCAGCCCCAGCTTGGTCCGGATGCGCGAGACATGGGTATCGATGGTGCGGGTCGGGGTCTCCGGCTCGGCGCCCCAGATGCGCTCCTGCAGGAAGGCACGCGACAGCGGGCGCCCCAGGTGTTGCATGAACAGCAGCGCCAGTTCGGCCTCCTTGCGGGTCAGCGTGGCATCCAGATGCGGCAGCCCCGGATGGGTCACCCGCAGGCGCGCCAGGTCGACCATGAAACCACCGGCCTCGACGATGCTGGGCGGCGCCTCATAGGGCTGCGCTGCCAGCAGCAGCAGGTCCAGGCGCAAAGCCAGTTCCTGGCGCCGCACCGGCTTGACCAGGAAATCGTCGGCACCGGCCAGCAGCAGGCTGCGCAGCCAGGCCTGGTGCGCCGGTGTGCACAACAGCAGCAATACCGGCCTGGCCTTGGCGGCCGCCGGCGGGCGATGGCGTTGCACCAGGGTCGTGATCGCCTGGAGATGCCGTTGCACGTCATCCAGGTCCAGCACCACCAGCTGGGCGCCATCGTCGCAGGCCGCAGCAAAGCCATCGGCGCCACGATAGACGGTGGCGTCGTGACGTTCGGCCAGTTGCGTCACCAGCGTGACGGTATCGGCGTCGGAAGAGATGATCCCGATCTTCATGGCATCAGGCTGGACAAGGGCAGGTTATCGACAAGGAGACTCAGATGGACGAAAGGGCAGCCAGGGCTGCCCTTGCATCGGTGGCGACCGTCGCGTCAGGCCGCCGGGACGTCGCTGTCGGGCAGCACCACGTTCACGTCCAGCACTTCCAGGTTGCCCTGGCGGTCCAGCGAGATCTTGATGTCGTCGGCATTGACCTTGGTGTACTTGGAGATGACCTCGATCAGTTCCTTGTGCAGGGCCGGCAGGAAGTCCGGACCCTGACGGCCATTGGAGCGCTCGCGGGCGATGATGATCTGCAGCCGCTCCTTCGCCGCCACCGCGCTCTTGGGCTTGCTGGGGAACAGGAAAGAAAGCAGGGACATGTCACTTACCTCCGAAGATGCGCTGCAGCAGACCCGGCTTTTCGTAGGTGGTGAAACGCAGTTCGACGGTCTCGCCGAGGAAGCGCGACACCACGTCCTGGTAGGCCTGCGCCACGTCGGAATCCTTCATGTGGATCGCCGGGGAGCCCTGGTTGGAGGCCTGCAGCACGGTTTCCGACTCGGGAATGATGCCGATCAGGGGAATGCGCAGGATTTCCTGCACGTCGGTATAGGACAGCATCTCGCCGTCTTCCACGCGCTTGGGCGAATAGCGGGTGATCAGCAGATGCTCCTTGACCGGCTCGCCGCCGGCCGAGGCACGACGCGACTTGGCCTGGATGATGCCCAGGATGCGGTCCGAGTCGCGCACCGACGACACTTCCGGGTTGGACACCACGATGGCCTCGTCGGCGAAGGTCAGTGCCATCACCGCGCCATGCTCGATGCCGGCCGGCGAATCGCAGATGATGTATTCGAAGTCCATCTTCGACAGGTCGCCCAGCACGCGCTCCACGCCTTCTTCGGTCAGGGCGTCCTTGTCGCGGGTCTGCGAGGCCGGCAGGATGAACAGGTTGTCGCAGTGCTTGTCCTTGATCAGGGCCTGGTTCAGCGTGGCTTCCTTGTTGATCACGTTGATCAGGTCGTAGACCACGCGGCGCTCGCAGCCCATGATCAGGTCCAGGTTGCGCAGACCGACGTCGAAGTCGATCACGGCCGTCTTGTGGCCACGCATGGCCAGGCCCGATGCGAAACTGGCGCTGGACGTCGTTTTGCCGACGCCGCCCTTACCCGAAGTCACAACGATGATTTTTGCCACGAAAAACTCCTTAAGAAGAACAGTACGCCGGTGGGGTCCGGCCCGATTATTCGTTTAGATGATGATGGTCACCGGAGGCTCACGACGCCGACATCGGCAGCACGTCGATGCGTTCGCCCTGCAGGCGCACCTGCACCTGCTTGCCCGCGAGCTCCGGCGCGTGACCGTTCTCGAAGGTTCGATAGACTCCGGCAATGGAAACCAGTTCCGCTTCCAGTGAAGCGGCGAAGATGCGCGCCTCGGTATTGCCCGACGCACCGGCCAGCGCCCGGCCGCGCAAGGGCGCGTAGACGTGGATGCAGCCGTCGGCGATCAGTTCGGCACCGTTGTTGACCGCAGCCAGCACCACCAGGTCGGCGCCACGCGCATAGATGCGCTGGCCGGCACGCACCGGAGTATCGACCACCACGGTACGGGCCTGGGGGGCGGCGGGCGCTTCAGGCGCGGCAGCCGGTGCGGAGGAGGCGGGTGCCGGTGCCGCAGCGACAGGCGCGGGAGCCGGTGCGGGTGCAGCCACGGCTTCCTGGGCGGCCTCCTGGGCGCGGGCATTGGCCGCGCCGGCGCCGGACACCGCCGAGGTATCGATGGCCAGTCCGTGGCCGACGATGCCGGGGTGCAATTGCTCGGGCGCGTTGCGCACCGCCACCGTGTTCAGGCGGAAGCGCTTGAACAGCGCCACCACGGCGCTCCAGTCGATGCCGGCAGCCGCCTCGGCGTCCAGGGAGCCGATATCGAGGACCGCGAACTCGTCTTCGAAGAAGTCGGCCACGCCACCGGTCATTTCCTTCAAGGCGGATTCCAGCGAAGTCGGATCAGTTTCATGCAGGATTGCCGAAATGGCAACCACAGTGGAAATTTTGATTTCGATCGGTTTGCGGGCTTTTTGCATAAATCCTGTAGTTCAATGCGGCAGAAAGTGAAGGAAAAAGCCAGCTTTCCGCCCGGGCTGGCTGTGCATTATACAGGCAGGATGCGGCTGCGATAGCGGTGGATCGCGGCTTTCAGCGGATATCCGCCGCACCGCCCGGAAGCCGAAATCGCCTATCAAAAAATTGTATGGAGGCAATATATAGACGAGAAGCGTCCTCTGTGGAATGCCGATTTGCCAAAAAAAAGCCGCCGACACCTCGCGGTGCCAGCGGCCTTTCATGCTCACTCCCGGTACGGGCGCCGTGACTGCGCCCGTACCACGGTAATACCGTAACAATCAGCCCGGAACCTTGCCGTCCACGCCTTCGACGTAGAACTTGATGCCATGCAGGAAGCCGTCATCGGCCACGGCGTCCTTGCCCAGCACTTCCTTGCCGGCGTTGTCCTTGATCGGACCCTTCCAGATCGGCGCGGAGCCATCGACGATGCCCTTCTTGCGCTCTTCCACCAGGGTCTTCACGTCAGCCGGCAGTTCCGGATTGAAGGCGGCCAGGTCGATGCCGTTTTCCTTCAGGCCGATCCAGCTGGTGCTGCTCTTCCACGAGCCATCCAGCACTGCCTGCACGCGGGCGGTGTAGTACACGCCCCAGTTGATCATCGAGGCGGCCAGGTGGGCCTTGGGGCCGAAGCTGGTCATGTCGCTGTCCCAACCGAAGGCATACACGCCCTTTTCCTGTGCGGTCTGGACCACGGCGGCGGAGTCGGTGTTCTGCATCAGCACGTCCACGCCCTGGCCGATCAGGGTGGTCGCAGCTTCACGTTCCTTGCCCGGATCGAACCACTTGTTCACCCAGACCACGGCGGTGGTCGCCTTGGGGTTCACCGAACGCGCGCCCAGGGTGAAGGAGTCGATATTGCGGATCACTTCGGGGATAGGCACCGAGGCCACCACGCCCAGCTTGCCGGACTTGCTCATCTTGCCCGCGACCACGCCGGCCAGGTAGGCACCTTCATAGGTACGCACGTCGTATTGCGCCAGGTTGTCGGCGGTCTTGAAGCCGGTGGCGTGTTCGAACTTGACGTCCGGGAATTCCTTGGCGACCTTCAACATGGCTTCCATGTAGCCGAAGGTGGTGCCGAAGATCAGCTTGTTGCCATCGGTGGCCAGCTGGCGGAACACGCGCTCGGCGTCGGCTGCGGATTCAGGAATGTTTTCCACGAAGGTGGTCTTGACCTTGTCGCCGAACTTTTCCTCGACGGCCTTGCGACCCTTGTCGTGGGCGAAGGTCCAGCCGGCATCGCCCACCGGGCCGATGTAGACGAAGGCTACCTTCAGCGGATCGGCGGCGGGAGCGGCGGCGGCCGGCGCAGCAGCGGGCGCGGCGGCAGCGGGTTCTTCCTTCTTGCCGCAACCGATCAGGGTTGCTGCCGCCAGGGTGGCGAGCATCGTCAAGGATGCCCTGCGCGAAATCTTCATTGTGTTCTCCCTCAAGGTCAGTGGATAAATACAGGTGCTGCTACAAAAACGAAACGAAAGCAAAAACGAAAGCCGCAAAGACCGTCTGCGCCGATCAGGACGCCCCGGGGCGGAAGGGCTTGCCCAGCGAGGCCGGCATGTTCAGGCGGATCCAGTCGGGGTTGCGCGAGATCAGCGCCAGCACCACGATGGTGGCCAGATAGGGCGCCATCGACAGGATCTGCGACGGCACCGTCACGCCCATGCCCTGCAGGTAGAACTGGGCGATGGTGACGCCGCCGAACAGCAGTGAACCCAGCAGTACCCGCGCCGGGCGCCAGGTGGCGAACGCGGTCAGGGCCAGCGCGATCCAGCCACGTCCGGCCACCAGGCCCTCCACCCACATCGGGGTATAGACCAGCGACATATAGGCCCCGGCCAGTCCGCAGCAGGCTCCGCCGAACAGCAGCGCCAGATAGCGGATGCCGCGTACCGAATAGCCCAGCGCATGGGCCGACTCCGGCGACTCGCCCACCGCGCGCAGCACCAGGCCGGCGCGCGTGCGATACAGGAACCAGATGCTGGCCAGACACAGCGCCAGCGCCACGTAGCTCATCCAGTGCTGGTGGAACAGCGCCTTGCCCAGGAAGGGAATGTCTGCCAGCAGGGGAATCGAATTGGGTTGGGCCGGCAGCGCCAGTCCGACGAAGCGCTGGCCGACGAACGCCGACAACCCCGCGCCGAAGATCGACAACGCCAGGCCGGTGGCCACCTGGTTGGTGGCCAGGCGCAGCGCCAGCCAGGCGAACAGCGTGGCCATCAGCATGCCGCACACGGCACCGGCCATGAAGCCCAGCAGCGGGCTCTTGGTGGCATAGCCCACGGCGAAACCGGCGATGGCCGCCACCAGCATCATGCCCTCGGCGCCCAGGTTGAGCACGCCGGAGCGTTCATTGATCAACAGCCCGATGGCCGCCAGCAGCAAGGGTGTGCCGGCATTGATGGAGGCTGCGATGAGAGGAGCGAGTTGTTCCATGTCCTGTCCTGATTCCTTAGACTTTCTTTTTCCACGCCAGGCGGTAATCGATCAAGGTATCGCAGGCCAGCAGCAGGAACAGCAGCATGCCCTGGAAGACCCCGGTGATGGCCGATGGCAGGCCCAGACGCGACTGCGCCAGCTCGCCGCCCAGATACAGCAGCGACATGATCAGCCCGCCCAGGATCGCGCCGATCGGATGCAGGCGGCCGATGAAGGCCACGATGATGGCCGCGAAGCCATAGCCCGGCGATACCGACGGCAGCAACTGGCCGATCGGTCCGGCGATCTCGAACGCCCCGGCCAGGCCGGCGAAGGCCCCCGAGATCAGGAGCGACACCCACAACGCCGAGCGTGCCGAGAAACCCGCGTAACGCGCCGCATGCGGCGCCACTCCGCCCACCATCAGCGAAAAGCCGCGCAGGCTGCGCATCATGAAGATCGCCATCAGCACCGCCAGCACGATCGTCACCGCAAAGCCCACGTGCAGGCGTGTGCCGGAGAGCAGCATGGGCAGCATGAACTCGCTGGAGAACACTTTCGATTGCGGGAAGTTCATGCCATTGGGGTCCTTCAGCGGACCATTGACGGCCCACATCAGCAACAGCTGCGCCACATAGGTCAGCATCAGCGACACCAGGATTTCATTGGCATTGAACTGGTCGCGCAGGTAGGCCGTCACCGCCGCCCACAGCGCCCCGCCGACCACGCCGGCCAGGATCATGAGCACCAGACCCATGCCGCCGGAGATACCATGTCCCGGCACATCCAGCCAGACCAGCATGGCGCCCGAGCACAGCGCGCCGACCGTGAACTGACCCTCTGCACCGATGTTCCAGATGCTGGCGCGGAAGCACACCGCCAGTCCCAGCGCACACAGGATCAGCGGTATCGATTTGAGCAACAGTTCGCTGATGGCGCGCTTGCCACTGAAGGGATCGACCAGGAACACCTTCAACCCGGCCAGCGGGTCCTTGCCCAGCGCCAGGAACAGCAGCGCGCCAAGCAGCAGCGTGGCGACGATGGCGATCACCGGCGAGAGGTAGGTCATCGTCTTCGACGGTGCGCCACGCAGCTCCAGGCGCAGCGGGAAACTCATGCGCTCAGCCATGACCCACCTCCGTGGCGGCGGGGGCATCCCACAGGCCGCTCATCCACACGCCGACCTGCTCGCGGGTGGCTTGCTCAATGGGAATGGAGGGCGACAGCCGACCCTTGGCGATGACGTGCAGGCGATCACATAACGCGAACAATTCGTCAAGTTCTTCCGAGATCACCAGCACCGCACACCCTTCCTGTTTCAGTTTCAAGATTTCGCCGTGGATCTGTGCCGCCGCGCCGACGTCCACGCCCCAGGTCGGCTGTGCCACCACGAAGACGGCGGGCTTGCGCTCCATCTCGCGGCCGACGATGAATTTCTGCAGATTGCCGCCCGAGAGGCTCTTGGCCGGCGCATCGGGGCCTGCCGCCTTGACCTTGAAGCGTTCGATGATGGAGGCTGCGGCGCGCCGGGTGAAGGCGAAATCGATCATGCCGCGCTTCACGTAAGGCGCCTTCTGGTGTGACAGCAGCATGTTGGCCGTCAGCGAGAGCGTGGGGACGGCACCGCGTCCCAGGCGTTCTTCCGGCACCAGGCCGAGGCCGGCGGCGCGACGCGGGTTGGGCGACAGATCACCGACCGCCTTGCCGCCCAGCATGATCATGTTGGGCGCGGCGCGCTGGTCCTCGCCCGAGAGCGCCGCCAGCAATTCCTGCTGGCCATTGCCGGACACCCCGGCGATGCCGACGATCTCGCCAGCCCGCACTTCGCACTCGATGTCCTTCAGTTCTGTGGCGAACAGGTGGGCCTTGGGCAGCGACAGGCGATTGACGTGCAGCTTGCGCTCATTGCGCTGCGAATCGGGATTGCGCTCGCGCTGCAGGCGCACCAGTTCGTCGCCGATCATCATGCGCGACAGGCTGGCGCTGCTTTCATTGCGCGGATCGCAGTTGCCGGTCACGCGACCGCCGCGCATCACCGTGGCGCTATGGCACAGGGCGCGGATTTCGTCGAGCTTGTGGCTGATGTAGAGGATGCTGCAACCCTCGTCGGCCAGGCGACGCAGGGTGACGAACAGTTTTTCCACCGCCTGCGGGGTCAGCACCGAGGTCGGCTCGTCCAGGATCAGCAGTTGCGGCTCGGTCAGCAGGGCGCGCACGATTTCCACGCGCTGGCGCTCGCCCACCGACAGGGTGTGCACATGACGTTGCGGTTCCAGTTCCAGGCCGTATTTCTCGCCGGTACGGGTGATGCGCTCGGCCAGTTCCTTCAGGTCGGTCTTGGCATCCAGGCCCAGGGCGATGTTCTCGGTCACCGTCAAGGTATCGAACAGCGAGAAATGCTGGAACACCATGGCGATGCCCAGCTTGCGCGCCACCTGCGGATTGGCGATCTGCACGGTCTCGCCGTTCCAGCGGAGTTCGCCGGCATCGGGCTTGACCGCGCCAAAGATGATCTTCATCAAGGTGGACTTGCCCGCGCCGTTCTCTCCGAGCACGGCGTGGATCTCGCCAGGCGCGACCGCCAGGCTGACATCGTCGTTGGCCAGCACGCCCGGATAGGACTTGCGCACGTGGCTGATTTCAAGACGGAGTGGAACTGCGCTCACGTGATTTCCCTGTGGTTTCGTATCGTTGTTGCTTCGATGGTCGCGGGCAGCCCCTCTGCCCCGGTTTCTTCAACTGCCTGCTGCGGCCTACCGTGCCGGTAGCGAGCAGCCGGCGCGTCCGCGCGACATCATAGACAAATTGGGCCGCGCCGCATACCGCTTTCGCCGTGTTGGCCCCGGCGCTGTGGCGCAAAGCCCGATTTGTTTCATTTTCCGCGATGCGCCCAGCCGGTGGTGCGCCGTTCGATGATCGCAAACAGTTCGTACATCGCCATGGCCATGGCGCCGATCACCACCAGCCCGGCAAAGGCCAGCGGCATCTTCATCGACGACCCGGCCGATACCAGCAGATAGCCGATGCCCTGGTTGGACGCATTCATCTCGGACACCGTGGAGCCCACGAAGGCCAGCGTGATGGCCACCTTCAGCGAGGCGAAGAAGTAGGGCATCGAGCGCGGCAGGCCCACTTTGAGCAGGATATCCATGCGGCGCGCGCCCAGCACGCGCAACACGTCCTCCAGTTCGGGCTCCAGCGTGGCCAGCCCGGTGGCGATGTTGACCATGATGGGGAAGAAGGAAATCAGGAAGGCCGTCAGGATCGCCGGGCCCGCCCCGATTCCGAACCAGACCACCAGCACCGGCACGAAGGCCGCCTTGGGCAGGGCATTGAAGGCCGTCATCAGGGGATAGGCGGCGGCATACAGCATGGGCGAGGAGCCGATCACGAAGCCCAGCGTCACGCCCACGAACACCGCAATGGCAAAGCCCACCATGGTGACCCAGAAGGTCGAGAGCGCATGCTCGGTGATCGGCCCGGCATAGTCCACCATGGCCTGCAGGATGGAGGCCGGGCTGGGGAAGATGAAGTCCGAGACCTGCCAGACACTGCAGATGAACTGCCAGATGCCGAGGATGACGATCAGCAGGAACCACGGCGCGAGCGTGGTGGCGGCCTGGTTGAGCTTGCCGTTGAACGGTGTTTTCATGTTGGGTCCTTGGCCGGTCGATCAGGGTCAGGTATTGCGCACATGGCCGATGTGCTCGCGCAGTTCATGCACCAGCGCGCTGAAGCCGTCGGTATAGGTGGTTTCCAGGTCGCAGGGACGCGGCAGCGGGTTTTCGCGGCGCACCACGATGCGCCCCGGGCGCTTGCTCATCACGTAGATGGTGTCGGCCAGGAAGGCGGCTTCGCGCAGGTCATGCGTGACCAGGATGACGTTGAAGCGGCGCTCGGCCCACAGGTCGCGCAGCACGCACCACAGTTCCTCGCGGGTGAAGGCGTCGAGCGCGCCGAAGGGCTCGTCCAGCAACAGCATCTTGGGTTCGTGGATCAGCGCCCGGCAGATCGAGGCGCGTTGCTGCATGCCGCCCGACAGTTGCCAGGGAAACTTGTCGGCGTAGCCCTCCAGGCCTACGGTCTTCAACAATTTCAGGGCGCGCTCGGTATATTCGGCCTTCTTCTGCTTGAAGTCGCGCCGGTAGGGCTCGACGATCTCCAGCGGCAACAGCACGTTGTCCAGCGTAGTGCGCCACGGCAACAGGGTCGGCGCCTGGAAGGCCATGCCCACGAACTTCAGCGGCCCGGTCACCGGCTGACCATCGATGACGACGCTGCCGCGATTGGCTTGCTTGAGGCCCGTGGCCAGTTTCATGAAGGTCGACTTGCCACAGCCGGAGGGGCCGACGATGGCGATGAATTCGCCCGCGCGGGTCTGCAGGTCGATGTCTTCCACCGCAAAATCGGTGGCGCCATCATAGGCCAGGTAGACGTGGCGGAAATCGACGAAGGGTTCGCTCATGGAAACGGTCTGCCAAGGATGCGGCCTGGATCCTGGCTGGCCCTTTGTGGCCAGCCAGGGTCGTGGCCGGAAAAAATATAAATGATTTACTTCGGGAACACGTCCAGCTCGGCCTTGGAGGGCAGGAAGCTGGCATTCCAGATCTTGTCGGCATTGACCCGCGTCTTGGTGCCGTAGGCATCCGAGACCTGCGAGGCCATCAGCGTCAGGCGCGGGCCATAGACCTGGCCATAGCCTTCCGACTTGGCATGCGGCGTGGCGATGGCGCTGGCAATGGCCAGCTTCAGGCGACGCAGTTCGAGTTTTTCGTCGATCAGGCCGTCGCGCTCCTTGAGCACCTTGATGGCGGCGTCCGGATTGGCCATCACGTCACGGCTGGCCTTGGCGAAGGCGCGCAGGAAGCCCTTGATGGCTTCCGGCTTCTGCTTGACCATGGCGTCGGAGGCGATGATGGCGTTGCCGTACAGACGCACGCCATAGTCCGGATACATCATCACGTTGATGTCTTCATCCTTGATGCCGCGGGCATTGAGGTTCAGCAGGGAGGTGAAGTAGAAACCGGTGATGGCATCCACATCGCCGCGGGCCAGCATGGTTTCACGCAGCGGCGGGTCCATGCTGGTCCACTGGGTCTTGGTGGCATCCAGGCCGTTGGCCTTGGCAAAGATGGGATAGGCACGGCGACCGGCGTCGAATACCGGTGACCCCAGCTTCTTGCCGACCAGGTCGGCCGGTTTCTTGATGCCGGATTTCTTGAGCGAGAAGATCGCCGCCGGCGTGTCGTTGTAGACCATCATTACGCCCACCGGCTTGCCCGGCGCATCCGGGTTGTTGGCGGTGAATTCCATCAGCGCGGCCATGTCGGCAAAGCCCATGTCATAGGTGCCCGAGGCCACGCGGTTGACCGCATTGCCCGAGCCATTGCCGGCGTCGATGGTGACATCCAGTTTTTCCTGGGCGAAGTAACCCTTGGACTTTGCTACCAGGAACAGGGCCGACGGACCCTCGAAACGCCAGTCGAGCTGGAACTTGATCCTGGTTTCCTGGGCGGCCGCGAGGGTGCAGCTGGCGCCCAGCAGCAGGCTGATGCCGAATTTGAAGAACTTGCTGGAATGCACGGTGGACTTCCCTTCCTGGTTCGTTTGAATGGCAGATTCCCACCGGTTAAAAGCATTTAATGTGCCAAGCGCCGACCCACCCCGTTGAGCACCCTCACGCTCCCCGCGGCTCGCGGCCGCAAGTGCAATCCGGTCGGCAGGCCGGTCAGCAAGCCACTGGGCAATGATCGACAGCGCCTGGATTTTTTGTCGACAATCAAAAAATCCATTTGCGACAATTTGGTGCTTGTCTGCACCTTCATAGATAAAAATGCACTAAAAAAAATACGATGACGAGGCTGGAAGGCTTATCGGCTGCGCCTTTGCCAGTTCCCTGTCGGTTGTGGGCAGAGCGGTTTGATTGTTGACAATCGAAGTGACGGACCCGGGGTGTCGCCCGCGAGCCCTTGGGATTCGGCCCGGACTCGGCTAGGATTGCGCCCCTGCGCGGGCCGATGCCTGTCCTTTCGGGGGAAAGCGACTCGTGTTTTAGACCGCCGCAGACAAGTCAACCGAAGCCCCGGAAGGGCTGGCACGGGCTTTGCGTAATGGCTGCCGTCGGTGCGGGTGTCGGCAGTGCTGTCAGCAATTTGCCAGGCCTTATTTGACGAGTGCAAGCACTTAAGGGGGCGGATCTCGATGCTGTGGCGGGGAGAGTGCAGTACGCCGCAGGATCGAACCGGGCTCCGGGTCAACAGTCATTTTTTAGACAAGCAACACAGGGAGAAACTATGAAGACGGGTATCAAGGGGAAGTACTGGATGATGGCGGCGGTAGTCGCCTCGGCGGCATGCAGCATGTCAGCTCATGCACTGGACTGGGCGGACAACTCAATCGGCTACCGTTACGGTACCCGTTTTGCCGAGCCCTACAATTCGCAGGATATCAGCAAGAACATCGTCAACTTCCAGCATGCAAGCGGCTACAAGTACGGCACCAATTTCCTCAACATTGACATGCTGCTGTCGGATAACAAGGATGACAATGCCCGGGAATTCTACGTCGTCTATCGCAACACGCTGGATATCGGCAAGATCAGCGGCAAGGACCTGTCCTTTGGCCCGGCGCGTGGGGTTGGCCTGACCTTGGGTTTTGACTGGAACACCAAGAACGACAAGGGCTACGGGTCCAAGAAGCGCATGTGGGTGATTGGTCCGACCCTGATGATGGATGTGCCTGGCTTCCTGAATGTGAGTGTGCTGGCGCTCTTCGAAAGCAACAAGCCCGTTGGCGTGGCGAGTCGCTATGAGTATGACACGCACCCGATGCTGAACCTGGCCTGGGGTATCCCTCTGGGCGCTTCCGGCTGGGCCTTCGAAGGCTACATGAACTACATCGCGGCCAAGGGCAAGAACGAATTCGGTGGCTCCACCGGTCCCGAAGTCAACTTCGATGGCCAGGTCATGTACGACCTGGGTACCTCGATGGGCATGGGTAAAAACAAGTTGCGCGTCGGCCTGGAATACCAGTACTGGCGCAACAAGTTCGGCAACCCGTCCAACGTCCCGGGCTCGCTGGCCAAGACCCCGATGGTGCGCGCCGAGTACCACTTCTAAGCGGTCCGGTCGCTGCCGCTGCTGGCAGCATCATGGCGATGCCGGATCATTCGATCCGGCATTTTTTGTTGGCGCGCCGCCTGCGTGGCGCGAGCCGGAATTGGCTACACTGTCGGTCCCCGGGTGCATGGATGGCGCGCCCGGAACGGCGGGGCGGCAATCCCGGAAATGGATCACCCCCGGGTCGTGAGGGGAATGATCGGCGGTACTTGAGAGCGGAACATCATGGAAGCATATCTACTCGACTGGCTGAACCTGCTGCTGCGCTGGCTGCACGTGATCACGGCCATTGCCTGGATCGGTTCATCCTTCTATTTCGTCTGGCTGGACAACAGCCTGGTGGCGCCCACCGATCCCGAGCTGAAGGAAAAAGGCGTCGGTGGCGAACTGTGGGCGGTCCATGGTGGCGGCTTCTACAATCCGCAGAAATACCTGCTGGCGCCCAAGGCCTTGCCTGAGCATCTGCACTGGTTCTACTGGGAGTCCTACAGTACCTGGCTGTCGGGCTTCGCCCTGTTTTCACTGCTGTACCTGTTCAATGCCAATGTGTTCCTGGTGGACCGCAACGTGTTCGACATGTCGGCCTCGATGGCCGGCGGCACTGCCATCGCCTTCCTGCTTTTCAACTGGCTGATCTACGACGCCATCTGCAGCACCATCGGCGACCGTCCCGGTGCGGACCGGCTGGTCAACCTGCTGGTGGGCCTGCAGGTGATCGTCTCGGTGTGGGCGGCCTGCCATCTGTTCTCGGGACGGGCGGCCTTTCTGATCAGCGGTGCCTCGCTGGCCACCATCATGAGTGCCAATGTGCTGATGTGGATCATCCCGGGCCAGCGCAAGATGGTGGCGTCGATGCGCGCCGGGCAGGCGCCCGACCCCATCCACGGCAAGCGCGGCAAGCAGCGCAGCGTGCACAACACCTACTTCACCCTGCCGGTGTTGTTCGCGATGCTCTCCAATCACTACAGCATGACCTACAGCGCGCCACATAACTGGCTGGTGCTGCTGTTCATCATGGCCGCCGGCGCCCTGATCCGGCAGTTCTTCGTGTTGCGCCACAAGGGCGTCTACAACTGGTGGTATCCCGGAGCTGCCGTGCTGCTGCTGCTGGCGGTGATCATCTGGATGAGCCCGGCGATGCAGGCCAGACCGGCTGCCCCGGCCGCTGCTGCTGCCACGCCTGCCGAGGCTGCTGGCGCGGCGGCAGCGCCATCGCCATCGGCTGGCGGGTTTGCCCAGGTGCAGCAGGTGATACAGGCGCGCTGCATCCAGTGCCATGCGGCCAAGCCGACGCTGATGCCGGTGCCGGGCAAGGGCGTGCTGCTGGATAGCCCCGACAACATCGCCCAGCATGCGCAGCAGATCTATCAACAGGCCGTGGTGCAGAAGTCCATGCCACTGGGGAACATGACCCACATCACCGATGACGAGCGGGCGGTGATCGGCAAGTGGTTCGAGAGCGGTGCCTCCATCAAGTAAAAATGCCGCCAGCAGAAGCTGGCGGCATCGGTCCTGATGTTGATGTCATGCAGGGCGTCCGGCCATCCGACGCCCTTCTCTTCAGCGTTGCGCGAAGGGATGCGTCTTCTGCCAGTGCTCGGCGATATCGATGCGGCGGCAGATCCAGACCTTGTCGTGTGACTGCACGTAATCCAGGAAGCGCTGCAAGGCGCGGAAGCGCCCCGGACGTCCCAGCAGGCGGCAATGCATGCCGATGGAGAGCATCTTCGGCGCTTCTTCTCCCTCCTCGTACAGCACGTCGAAACTATCCTTCAGGTACTGGTAGAAATGCTCGCTGGTGTTGAAGCCCTGCGGCGTGGCAAAGCGCATGTCGTTGGAGTCCAGCGTATAGGGGACGACCAGATGCGGACGCTTTTCGCCGCTGGCGGTCTCGACCTCGGTCCAGAACGGCAGGTCATCGCCGTAGTAATCCGAGTCGTAGGCGAAACCGCCATGCTCCACCACCAGTTGCCGGGTATTGGGTGAATCGCGGCCGGTGTACCAGCCCAGCGGGGCCGATCCGGTGAGTTCACGGAAGATCTGCACGGCCTCGCGCATGTGGGCGCGTTCGGTCTCGATGTCCATGCTCTGGTAATGAATCCAGCGCAGGCCGTGGCAGGCAATCTCGTGACCCAGCTCCTGGAACGCCTGCGTGACGTCGGGTGAACGCTGCAATGCCATGGCCACGCCGAAGATGGTCATGGGCAGGCCGCGTTTCTCGAATTCGCGCAGGATGCGCCAGACACCCACCCGTGAGCCGTATTCGTAGATCGATTCCATCGACATGTGCCGCGCCGGATACGCCGCCGCGCCCACGATCTCCGAGAGGAACTGCTCCGAGGCGGGGTCGCCGTGCAATACGCAGTTCTCGCCGCCTTCTTCGTAGTTCAGCACGAATTGCAGCGCCACCCGCGCCTGGCCGGGCCAGTGTGCGTGCGGCGGGTTGCGGCCGTAGCCGGCGAGGTCGCGTGGGTAAGTTTGTTGCTGTGACATAAGTTCTTCGTTTGGCTATCAAGAAAGAAAACCGCAGCGCCCGACAACGGCGCTGCGTGGGAAATCAGATGCGTGCAAAACCGCTGAGCAAACCATGATAAGCCTTGGGCAACGGGCGCGCCCATTCGCCACCCTTGGCCGTACCCAGGCCCAGTGCCACCAGCGACTCGGCCAGCTTGACGGCGGCGGTGACGCCATCGATCACCGGCGCACCGATGTCGCGACCGATTGCCGCGCACAGGTCGGCCATGCCGGCACAGCCCAGGACGATGGCCTCGGCGCCGTCTTCGGCCAGCGCACGCCGGCATTCCTCGGTGATGCGGGCACGCGCATCGGAGGCCGGGTTCTCCAGCTCCAGCACCGCGATCTCGCAGGCGCGCACGTTGCGGCAGAAGCGCTGCATGCCGTAGCGCTCGGCCAGGTGCCAGGCCATGCCGCTGGTGCGCGCCAGCGTGGTCACCACCGAGAACGAAGGGGCGACCAGGCTGGCCATGTGCATGGCCGCTTCGGCAATCCCGATCACCGGACCACGGGCCAGCTCGCGTGCCGCCGACAGTCCCGGGTCGCCGAAGCAGGCGATCACGTAGGCATCCATGCCGGCGCGCTCGCCCTCTTCGATTTCCTGTAGCAGCCCCGGCACGGCCAGCGCCTCGTCATAGTGGCTCTCGATCGAGGCCGGCCCCATCTGCGGACTCACGCCCGTGATCTCGGTGCCGGGCGCGGCCACCTGGCGGGCGCAGGCGGTCATGGCCGCGGTCATGCTCATGGTGGTGTTGGGATTGATCAGCTTGATGCGCATGCTTGTTCCTTGATGCAAGGGGAGACGATGTCGACGGCGTTCAGCGCTTGCGCGTGAACATCAGGTAGAACACCGAGCCCAGCGCCGCGCCGATGAACCAGGAGAAGTCGGCCGCCTTGCGCAATTGCGGCAGCATGACGCAGGCCACGCAGACGGCAGCGGCCAGCACCAGCGCCTTGACGGCGTCGCGGTTGATCCCGTTGGTGTACCAGTAGCGACCCTCCGGACGCATGGTGTACAGGTCCTCGACCTTGACCTGGCGTTGCTTGACCAGGTAGTAGTCCGCCAGCAGGATGCCGTACAGCGGGCCGATGAAGCCGCCCAGCACATCCAGGGTGTAGTGGATCACTTCCGGATTGCCGAACAGGTTCCAGGGCGTGATGAAGATCGAGGCCGTGGCCGCGATCATGCCGCCGGCACGCCAGCTGATGCGGCTCGGCGAGAGGTTGGAAAAGTCGAAGGCGGCCGAGACGAAGTTGGCCACGATGTTGATGCCGATGGTGGCCGTCAGGAAGGTCAGTGCGCCGATCACCGCGGCCGTGGTGCTGTCGATGCGCGAAACGGTTTCCACCGGGTCGGTGATGAGTTCACCGAAGACGGCAATGGTGGCCGAGGTGGTCACCACGGTGACGATCGAGAACGCCAGGAAGTTCACCGGCAGGCCCCAGAAGTTGCCGCGCTTCACATCGGCGAAGCTATGGCAGTAGCGCGAAAAGTCGCCGAAGTTGAGCATCGGCCCGGAGAAGTAGGACACCACCAGCGAGATGGCCGTGATCATCACCGAGACTGCCGCCCAGCCGCTGTACTTGATCTCGCCCAGGTTCAGGCCGACGTTCTGCCAACCGGCCTTGTAGATCATCCAGCCGGCCAGCAGGAACATCACCACGTACACCGCCGGTCCGGCGAAGTCGATGAATTTCTTGATGGTCTCCATGCCGTTCCAGAACACCAGCGCCTGCAGCACCCACAGCAGCAGGAAGCCACCCCAGCCCAGCGCCGAGAGGCCGGCGAAGGAGTGCACGTGGACATCGGCATAGGGCTTCAGTTCGGGGAAGAACTTCAGCACCACCACCACGAAGGCGGCCGAGGCCAGGTAGGTCTGGATGCCGTACCAGGCCACCGCGATCAGGCCGCGGATCATGGCCGGCACGTTGGCCCCCAGCACGCCGAAGGACAAGCGGCTCATCACCGGATAGGGCACGCCATGCGCCTGGCTGGGACGCGCCACCAGATTGCACAGCAGGTAGACGATGCTGATGCCGATCAGCAGCGAGATCAGCACCTGCCAGCTGGTCAGGCCCAGTGCGAACAGGCTGCCGGCGAAGACATAGCCGCCCACGCTGTGCACATCGGACATCCAGAAGGCGAAGATGTTGTAGGAACCCCAGGTCTGTTTTTTCAGCGGGGCGAGGTCTTCATTGGTCAGGCGCGCATCATTGCCGCCGGTGGCACCGGTGGCACCGGTGGCGCCAGCAAGCGCAGGGCCGGAAGCAGAGGGGGAAGCATCGGTAGTCATGGCCGGTCTCCATCAGAGAGAAAGGGTGGGGCGAAACGAATCACGCCCGGCCGGGGCCGGGCTGTTCAACGGACTTCCTGCATGCTCTTGGCGGCATGGTGGTGGTCACACGGTCGGTGCTGCAGCGAGCCGCGCGACGTGGCCCTGTCTGTTGCTGACTTCCTTTTTCACTTCCTTCTTCCATCTTCCCGACGCCCCCTGTCGGGGGAAATCAGGATATGCGCGCCGGCCCGTGGTTCACAGTCCCTTGCCGAGCACGGCGCGCAGATCGAACTGGTCATCCGCATCCGGCCGTACCCGGTCCTCGCACAAATGCAAGTGATGTGCCATATGCGACTGGGCTGCGGCGATGTCGCCCTGTTCCAGCGCTTCCAGCACGGTCTCGTGTTCATCGAAGGAGCAGGCGTTGTGGCCCGGCGCCTCCGTCTTGGCAATCATCAGCGTGGTGCGCGAGACCAGCTTGCGCAGCGTCTCCACCAGCAACGCGTTGCCGGTCAGTTCCGCCAGCGCCAGGTGGAACTGGGCCGAGAGCCTGATCCAGCGCGGCCGGTCGCCGTTGAGATAGCAATCCCGTTCTTCTTCCACCATGCGCCGCAGGCCGGCGATCTGGCGCGTCCCGGCGGCCTGCCCGACCTTTTCCAGCACCGCGTGTTCGAGGATGTTGCGCAACTCGAACATGTCGCGCACCTCGGCGTGCGAGGGACTGGCGATGAAGGCGCCGCGATTGGCTTCCAGGTCCACCATGCCCTCCGAGGCCAGTCGCGAGAGCACCTTGCGCACCGTGTGGCGGGCCGTGTCGTAGATCTGGCACAGCGTCTGCTCGGTCAGCTTGGTCCGCGGCGGCAGCCGGTGTTCCATGATGGCGTCGTAGATGTCCTGGTACATCCTCTCCTCGACCGCCCCGGTGTGTTCACGCTCGCGGGCGCTGGTACCGGAACTGGCACTGGCACGCGTGGCGGGGGCAGGGGGGCGGGCGGTCTTGTTGGCTTTGTTCATGGTGATCGTGCTCTGGCTGGTCATTCTGGTCTGGAAGGTCTTCGCCGGATGACGAGGGAGTGCAGGAATCGTCAACAATCGCGGAACAGATGTGCAACAAAACGGGGCTTATTCTGCACCAAAAAGAGAGGAATGTGTCCCCCTTTGGTTCAGCCATCTGTCGCGTTTCGATGCTGCGATGCAGCGCCGCTCAGCCTGTACTGCCTTGAAGGCCAGTGCTTGTCGGCATGTTGCAGGGCATGATCTGCGTTCCACAGATTGTCGGCAATCCGTCTCGTGATTCCCGGCAAAAATCCTGCTCAATGGCGTAGTCCAGTTGCCGTCATTCACGGACGGGACGGTTGCCAATTCAGGGCCACACGCATGCAAGAAGCGTGCTTGCCGGCGTCACGCCCAACAAAAACGCCCGGCCAGGGCCGGGCGTGGAAGGCGGAAAGCGGGGCAAAGCGGGCTGTGCTCAGTGGGCGGCGGCGTACTGTTCCAGTTCCTGATGCAGGATGGCCTTGTCCTCGTCCGACAGGAAGCAGGCGTCGATGCCATTGCGTGCCAGTTGCAGTACCTGTTGGCGCGACAGATCGAGCGAGCGCGCCACGGCGTGGTAGTTGGCATTCATGTAGCCACCGAAGTAGGCCGGGTCGTCGGAGTTGACCGTCACCGCCAGCCCGGCATCGAGCAGGCGCGCCAGGTTGTGTTCTGCCATGTCCTTGACCACGCACAGCTTCAGGTTGGACAGCGGACACACCGTCAGCGGCGTGCGCTGCTGCGCCAGGCGTTGCATCAGGGCCGGGTCTTCCTCGCTGCGCACGCCATGGTCGATGCGCTCCACGTGCAGCACGTCCAGCGCACCGATGACGTAGGCGGCCGGGCCTTCCTCGCCGGCATGGGCCACCAGGCGGAAGCCCAGTTCGCGGCAGCGCGCATAGACGCGTTCGAACTTCTCCGGCGGGTTGCCGCGCTCGGAGGAATCCAGGCCGATGCCCAGCCACAGGTCGGCATATTGCTCGCGCAGCGGCAGGGCGGCCTCCAGGGTGGCGAAGGCATCTTCTTCCGACAGGTGGCGCAGGAAGGACATGATCATCACGCTGCCGAAACCATCGCGACGACGCGCATCGCGCAGCGCACCGGCGATGCCGGCAAACACGGTGGCGATTGGAATGCCGCGCTCGGTATGGGTCTGGGGATCGAAGAAGATCTCTGCATGACGCACCTGGTCGGCCTGGGCGCGGGCGATGTAGGCAGCCGTCATGTCGTAGAAGTCCTGCTCGGTGCGCAGCACGTTGGCGCCGGCGTAGTAGAGGTCGAGGAAGGACTGCAGGTCGCTGAAGTTGTAGGCGGCGCGCAGGTCTTCCACCGAGGCGTAGGGCAGATCGACCTGGTTGCGCTGGGCCAGGGCGAACATCAGCTCGGGTTCCAGCGTGCCTTCGATATGCAGATGCAGTTCGGTTTTCGGCATGCCGGCGATGAAGCCGTCGAGGGCGGTGCCGGTGGCGGTGGAGGAAATGGCTGCTGAGCTCATGGAGACGACCCTTCAAAAATGGCGGTAACAGGGGAGGCGGGCATAGGCTGGCCCCGGGCCAGTTCAAGCAAACGGGGTTCGCGCCAGTATGGCCGCCTTCCGGACCCCGCATTATCACGCAAATCCCATACCGGGCTCCATCTGCGTACGCGATGCTGAACCATCCGCAGGCGCCAGGCTCTGAGTAGCACGGTATCAGGCATCCCGTCAGACGGGACTTTGACGGGGATGCAAGGAAATATCGCCAGCGACCGGCAAGACATGATTAAATGCTAAGCTTCTTGGGGGAAACGAATGCGCAACACGATCAGGGGTACTGTGCAGTGGATGTTGACCGGAACCATGCTGGCCACCATGGCCGGCTGTTCCATGATGCCGTGGACCGAAGAGGAGGACCCCACCGTGGTCCCCTACAAGACCATTCTCAGCGGTTCCTACCAGGGCTTCCTGAAGAACTGGGATGACCAGCGCCAACCGGTCTTCTGCGCCCTGATCCGCAGCCGCAGCGAATGGGACCGCTGGATGCAGCCGGCCCCGACCAAGGGTGACCAGCGCCCCACCGGCCCCTCGGCAGATCACTTCGAACGCAAGCAATACCTGCTGGTGGCCCGCACCATGAGCGCCCCGGATGCGGCCGAACGTCCGCATGTCTTCACGCCGCTGTCGGTCCGCCTGCGCGATGGCCGGCTGCGCCTGAACTACCTCTATCGCGCCCCGGCCTCGGGCGCTTCCTACCGCATCAAGGATTACCTGATGGTGGCCATTCCCAAGGAACGCTTCACCACCGGACCGGTGGTGTTCTATGAGAATGATCGCAAGGTGTGTGAGCTAGACCGTTGAACGGCGGCACTGGCTGAAGCACGCGCCCGGCAGGCAGGGCCTGGCTTCAGGGTCTTGCCAGCTTGATGGGTTTGATCAGGCTTTCTGCCGGTATGCCCAATCCTTGATTGAGCTTCCAGATCATCGACAAGGTCAGCGGGCGTTTGCGATTCAGGATTTCATACACCCTGTTGGGCCGCCCGATGAAGGGCTCAAGATCCTTCACGCTCAGGCCGGCTTGCTCCATCCGGAATTTGATCGCTTCCACCGGATCGGGCAGGTCGATAGGGAAATGCTTTGCTTCGTAGGCCTCGACCAGCGTCACCAGGACGTCCAGCCTATCCCCATCAGGCGTGTTCCGCCTGGCCGACATGAGGCCGTCGATTTCCGCCAGCGTGGCACGATAGTCGGCCTTTGTCTTGATCGGCTTGATCTCCATGGTCTTTCCCTTAAATCGTCTGCGCGTCGATGCGATCGTACTGGGCGTGCGTGCCGATGAAGCGGACGTAGACGACGCGATAGTCGTAGTTGATCCAAACCACCAGTCGGTATTTGTTACCCCCCAGGTTGAATACCACCCGCCCATCCTTGAGGATGCTGGCATTGCCAAAACTGGCTTTGACGTCGCTCGGTTTCTTCCAGTGCGCCAATAGCGTATCCCGGTACCATGCGTGCCCGGGCTCTCTGGCATCCATATGCGCTGGATGGTTCCAGAACGCCTGTAAGGTGGAAAGGGCGATGATACGCATGGCACTGCTCATCCTGATGTCCTTGATTTTAGTCCCAAAATGGGACTATCTCAAGATTTGCTTGGTGGTGTGGTGTCCCTGGTCGGTACGAAATCACATGACGGCATGACTGGGACGCGTGCACCATAGCAGCCATCCCCTTTCCAGTCCGCCATCGCCCAATAAAAACACCCCAGGTCCGGAAAATCTTCCGTACCTGGGGTGTCTTCTATCCGGCAATCGATGCAGTACAGTGCCGTCGCTCAGGCGCCCTGCGTCATGCCGATGAACTGCTGCAGTTCCGGTGTCTTCGGATTGCCGAACAGTTCTTCCGGCGGTCCGATCTCATGGACCTTGCCCTGGTGCATGAAGACCAGGCGATTGCAGACCTCGCGGGCGAAGCGCATTTCGTGGGTCACCATCAGCAGGGTCATGCCTTCCTTGGCCAGACCGCGCATGACGGTCAGCACTTCATTGACCAGTTCCGGATCCAGCGCCGAGGTGATTTCATCGCACAGCAGGGCCTGCGGGCTCATCGACAGTGCGCGCGCAATCGCCACGCGCTGCTGCTGGCCGCCGGAGAGCTGGTCGGGGAAGGCGTCGAACTTGTGACCCAGACCGACCTTCTCCAGGTTGGCCTTGGCCGTGGCCATGGCTTCGGCTTCGGACGTGCCCTTGACGATCATCGGCGCGATCATCACGTTGCGACCCACCGACAGGTGCGGGAACAGGTTGAACTGCTGGAAGATCATGCCGACCTTCAGGCGCAGGTTGCGCAGTTCCAGTTCGCTGGCGCCCAGCTTGGCGCCGGCCACGCTGATGTTGCCTTCGTCGATGCTCTCCAGACCGTTGATGCAGCGCAGGAGGGTGGACTTGCCCGAGCCGCTCTTGCCGATGATGGCGATCACTTCGCCGGGCTCGACATCCAGGCTGATGCCCTTGAGGACCTCGTTGTCGCCGAAGCGTTTCTTGACGTTGTCAATGGCGATGAGCGGCATTGTATTTCCTTTCTAAAGACTGGCTGTACTTGGACAGCGGCCAGCAAAGCACGAAGTAGAAGGCGCCCACGATGGCGAACACCGTGAAGGGGCGGAAGGTGGCGTTGGTGATGACGGTGCCGGCCTTGGACAGTTCGATGAAGCCGATGATGGAGGTCACCGCAGTGGACTTGATGATCTGCACGCCGAAGCCGACGGTGGGCGCAATGGCGATACGGAAGGCCTGCGGCAGCACGATGTAGCGCATCTGCTGGAAGTAGCCCATGGCCAGCACCGAGGAGGCTTCCCACTGCCCCTTGGGTACGGCTTCCACGCAGCCGCGCCAGATTTCGGCGAGATACGAGGCGCTCCAGCACATCAAGGCCAGTCCTGCCGCCAGCCAGGCCGGCACTTCGATGCCGAACAGCGCGATGCCGAAGAAGACCAGGAACAGCTGCATCAGCAGCGGCGTGCCCTGGAACAGTTCGATGTACAGCCGCGCCACCTGACGCAGCCAGTTCTGGCGCGAGGTGCGCATGAACAGGATGATCAGGCCCAGCGCGCCGCCGAGCAGGAAGGTGACCAGCGAGAGCAGGATGGTCCAGCGCCACGCCAGCATCAGGTTGCGGACGATGTCCCAGGTGGTGAACGAGATCATGCGGTCCTCCGGGCGGTGATGAAGTATTGGCCGATCAGGCGCAGCAGTTGGCGCAACAGGATGGCCAGTACCAGGTAGATGGCGGTGGCCACGATGTAGGCCTCGAAGGCGCGGAAGTTGCGGCCCTGGATGTAGTTGGCGGCGAACGACAGTTCTTCCACCGCGATCTGCGAACACACGGCCGAGCCCAGCATGACGATCACCACCTGCGAGGACAGCGCCGGCCAGATCTTCTGCAGCGCCGGGCGCAGGATGATGTGGCGGAAGATCTGCATGCGCGACATCGACAGCGATTGCGCCGCTTCGATCTGGCCGCGCGGGATGGCCTGCACGCCGGCACGGATGATCTCGGTGCTGTACGCGCCCAGGTTGATCACCATGGCCAGGATGGCGGCGCTGATTTCACTGATATGGATATTCAGCGAAGGCAGGCCGAAGAAGATGAAGAACAATTGCACCAGGAAGGGCGTGTTGCGGATCATCTCCACATAGGCGCTGACGATGGGCTTGAGCCAGCCCGGTCCCTGCGTGCGCGCCCAGGCGCCGAAGATGCCCACGGCCACGCCGAGCACGCCGCCGATGGCAATGAGCTCGATGGTGGTCACCACACCCTTGACGATGACGTCGGTGTAGTCGAGGGTGGAAAGGAAATCGAATTGATAAGCCATGATATCGTGTCTGCCCTGCCTTTATATTGCTGCGTGCTGCCGGGTTGTCCGCCTGCCCTGCGATGGTGCTCTTGCTCTGAAAACGTGTATCTGGTGTTGCATGCATCGCCGGTTCCGGGCGGAATCGGACCGGCGATGCAGGGTACTGCGGGGCTATTGCAATTTACAGGCCAGCCGGCAGCGGCAGGCCCAGCCACTTCTGCGAGATGGCGTTGAGGCTGCCATCCTTCTTGGCTTCGGCCAGGATCGCGTTGACCTTGTCCTGCAGCTTCTTCTCACCCTTGTTCAAACCGATGAAGCAAGGCGAATCCTTGATCAGGAACTTGGTTTCGGGCTTCTTGGGCGGGTTCTTGGCGATGATGGCAGCGGCCACCACGTTGCCGGTGGCCACCAGTTGCACCTGACCCGAGAGGAAGGAGCTGATGGTGCTGTTGTTGTCTTCGTAGCGCTTCACTGTCGCAGTGGGCGGGACGATCTTGGTCAGTTCCAGGTCTTCCACCGAACCGCGGGTGACCGCGATGGTCTTGCCGGCCAGGTCGGCCGCACCCTTGACTGACAGGTCGGCCGGGCCGAACACGCCGTTGAAGAACGGTGCATAGGCGGCCGAGAAGTCGATCACTTTCTCACGCTCTGCGTTCTTGCCCATGCTGGAAATGACCAGGTCGACCTTCTTGGTGGTCAGGTAGGGGATACGGTTGGCGCTGGAGACCGGGATCAGTTCCACCTTCACGCCCAGCTTCTTGGCGATCAGGGTGGCCACGTCGATGTCCAGGCCCAGTGGCTTGAGGTCGGAGTCGACCGAGCCGAACGGCGGGAAGTCGGCCGGCACGGCCACGCGCAGCGTGCCGTTCTTCTGGATATCGTCCAGGGCGTCGGCACGGGCAGCCGAAGCGGAGAACATCATGGCGCCGGCCATCAGGCCGAGCAGGAGTTTGGTCAGTTTCATAGCAGTTTCCCTAGTGTTGACGACGTTGATGAGTGGCCCTGCGCGGTGCTGGCGCTTACTGCGGCCGTTTGCCTGGCGGGCCCGCGACGCCGGTCCCTGCGGCGGCCCCCTGCCGCGAGACCGATGCCAGTGCCTGCCGCAGCGGTTCCAGCGGATCGCTGCTGCGCACCTGGTTGAGACCTGATTCCACGTGTTGCAAGTGGGCCTGCATCAGGTGCTCAGCCTGTTCCAGATCGCCGCGTTCCAGCGCCTCGACGATCAGGACATGTTCCGAACACGAATCCTCCGCCTGCTCCGACGACTGGTGCAGCATCGCCGTCAGCGTGGTGCGGGCGGTCAGGTCGCGCAGCGTTTCCGACAGCAGCGAGTTGCCCAGGCATTCGCACAGGCAGACGTGGAAGTCGCCCAGCAGAAAGCTGCGCGCCCCGACGTCGGCGCCGGCAATGGCGGCCTCTTCGCGGGCGATGTGCTCGCGCAGTTGCCGGATTGCCTCGCCGCTGACCGGACGTACCCGCGCCTGTCGCAGCAGCCCCAGCTCGATCACGCGGCGCGCCTCGAAGGCCTCGCGCGCCTGCTCCGGCGTGGGTTCGATGACGAACCAGCCGCGCCGCGCACTGACCGTGACGATGCCGCGTGCCATGAGCCGCGTCAGCGCTTCCCGCACCTGGGTGCGCGAAACGCCGAACAGGTCGGCCAGTTGCTGCTCGCCCAGCCGGGTACCCGGCGCCAATTGCTTGGCGAGGATGGCCTCGGTGATGCGGATCGCAATCTGCGACGACGACTTGACGGAAGGATTGGTGCTCATGTCCCCTCATCAGCAAGTTGTGTGCCACGCTGATATACAAGATTGGCATACAACACACGGCGACGATTATTGGTGGCGAAAAGCTTGTGTGGCAAGGATTTTCGCTGGGTGCTGGGCAGGGGGAATACTGCGGGGGTGAAGTGTGCTGCAGTGCGATGCTAGTGGAGGTGAAGCTTAATACTGCACCTTCTGCTGCTTTTTGGTGCAGGAAAAGATACACCGGGGTCATCGCTACCGCCCCGGTTTTGTGCATTGCATTGTCGTCATGCCATCGTTGGTGGCGGGCGACGACGGGCCTGTCCCGGCCTGCGGGACGATGGCGTGGCTAGGGCAACCGGGCCAGCGCTTCCCTGGCCTGCCGGTATTGCTCGACCAGCTGCTCCACAATGCGTGCGGCCGGCAGCACTTCGCTGACGGCGCCCAGCCCCTGGCCGCTGCCCCAGATGTCCTTCCAGCGCTTGGGGCGGGCCACATCCATGCCTTGCGCCGGCGCCTCTCGAAGCTGGTCGGGATCGAGGCCGGCGGCGCGGATGCTCGGTTTGAGGTAATTGCCGGGGACGCCGGAGAAATAGGGGGTATAGACGATATCCTCGGCGCTGCCCTGCACGATCATCTGCTTGTACAGCGGGGCCGCCGCCGATTCTTCCGAGGCGATGAAGCGTGTTCCCATATAGACCAGGTCGCAGCCCAGGGCCTGTGCCGCCAGGATGCCGCGTCCATCGGAAATGGCGCCGCCCAGTACCAGCAGCCCGTCGAACAGGCGGCGCACCTCGGCCGCCAGGGCGAACGGACTGAGCGCGCCGGCATGCCCCCCGGCCCCGGCGCAGACCAGGATCAAGCCATCCACACCGGCGGCGATGGCCTTGCGCGCATGGCGCAGCGTGGTCACATCGTGCAGCACGATACCGCCATAGGCATGTACCGCAGCCACTACCTGCTCGGGCGCATGCAGCGAGGTGATGACGATCGGCACGCGGTGGCGCACGCAGGTGGCCAGGTCATCCTGCAGGCGCTGGTTGGAGGGATGCACGATCAGGTTCACTGCATAGGGCGCAATGATGCGCGAAGGATGGGCCAGGCGCAGGGCGTCCAGGTCCTCTTCGATGCGGCACAGCCATTGCTCCAGTTGTTCCTGTGGACGGGCATTGAGGGCCGGGAAGGCGCCGACGATGCCGGCCCCGCATTGCGCCGTCACCAGCGCCGGATTGGACACCAGGAACATGGGCGAGCCGATCACCGGCAGGCGCAGCCGTGCCGCCAGGGTGGCGGCGCTCATGCCGTCCTCCCGCTGGCCTGGCCGAAGGCGGCGATGCGTGCGGCCATGTCCGGGCCCTTGCCGGCATTGCGGAATACTTCGTGCGCCAGTCCGGCCGCCAGGGGCAGGCCATCGGTCTCTTCCAGCAGGCGCTTGGTGGCGCGGTGAGAGAACCAGGAGCCGGCCAGCAGCTCGCGTACCAGTGCCTGGAGTTCGGTCTCGAACTGCGCATCGTCGAAGCAGAGATTGGCCAGCCCCATCTCTGCGGCGCGCTGACCGTCGTAACGCCGGCCCAGCAACATCATCTCGCGCGCACGGGCCACGCCGATGCGTCTTGGCAGGCGCTGACTCATGCCCCATAACGGCGTCAGCGCCCAGCGCGCATGGGTATCGGCAAAGCTGGCCGAGCGGCTGCAGACGATCAGGTCGCCAGCCAGCGCCAGTTCCAGCGCACCGGTGTAGCAATGGCCGTGCACCGCCACGATCACCACCTGCGGCAGCCGCGCCAGGCGATCGATGGTGCGCGCCTGCAGATGCGGCAGCGGCAGGGCCTGGCCGGCGGCGATGTCGTGCAGATCGTTGCCGGCCGAGAAGCAGCGGCCGGCACCACGCAGCAGCACCGCACCGATGTGCTCCTGTTGCTGCTCCAGCGCACCCAGGTGGGCGTGCAACTGCTGGAACATCTCTACCGTCAGGGCATTGAGCTTGTCGGGCCGGTTCAGCGTCAGCGTGCATAGCCCATCGCAGTCCTCCCGCAACACCTGCGCGCTCATGACTGCGCCGCCTGCGCCTGCTGGCGCGCGCCTTCGCGGGTGAGGACGAGGACATCGCTGTCGCCTTCCTGGGCGACCTCGCCGCGCTGGTTCAGCAGCCGGAAGCGCCGTCCCAGCTTGCCGCTGCGTCCGCTCTTGCCGGCTTCCACCGTCAGGATCTCCAGCTCCAGGTGCAGTGTGTCGCCCACCAGGATGGGTTGCTTGAACTCCCACTGGCGCAAGCCCAGCATGGCAATCACGGAGTGTTCGAAGATGCCCAGCTGGTGCAGCATCCCGGTACACAGGGCGATGCCCAGGGTGCCATGCACCAGGCGCTGACCATAGCGCGTGTGGCGCGCAAATTCGGCATCGGCGTGGATCGGGTTCCAGTCACCGGACAGCATCGAGAACATGGTCAGGTCCGTCTCCGTGAGGGTGCGTCCGCCGCTGGTGAAGCGTTGGCCGGGCTGGAAATCTTCGAGGTAGAGGGAAGGCATGCTGGCTCCGTGGGCAAAAGGGTCAGGCGGCTGCGGTCAGCCGTTGCAGCGCCATGTCGCGCAGCTTGGCGCGCTGGATCTTGGTGCCGTTCGAACTCTGGGTGGTCGGGAAGGCATCGACCAACCAGACATGCGCCGGCACCTTGAAGGGCGCCAGGTTCTGGCTGGCGCAGTGCAGGATGGCCTGCGTATCGGGACGGGCGTCGGGCGCGGCGATGACGAAGGCTACCGGCCGCGCCTGGCAGCCGATATCCACCGAGACCACCTGCACATCGGCGACCCCGGCCACGGTCTTGATGACATCCTCGATTTCCACCGGGCTGACCAGATAGCCGCCCAGCCGCATGGCGTCGCCCTGGCGAGTCAGATAGACGAAGCTGCCATCGGCGCGCAGGTATCCGACGTCGCCGGTACGGAAGTAGCCTTCGGCGTCCATTGCGCGGGCGCTGGCTTCGGGGTTGTTCAGATAAGTCACGAAGTTGGTATCGGCGCGGATTTCGATGGCGCCGCTCTGGCCTGGACCCAGCAGCTCGCCACTGTCGATGTCGCGGATGCGGATCTGCACGCCGAAAGCGTGGCTGGCCGGCAGGCCACCGCCGAGAATGCGCTCCGACAGCGGCAACGCGCGCGCTTGCAGCGAGAACAGTGCCTGCACCTCGGACGAGCCGTACAGACCGATCAGGGGGATGCCTCTGGCCCAGGCGGCCTCGGTGAATTCCACCACGCCCGGATGGAAGCAGGCAAAACCGAATACGCGTGCACTGGGGAAGGGGCGTTCGCCCTGTCCGTGTTCGATGATGCGACGGAACATCTCGTCGCTGCCGAAGACATGCGTGACCGCGTGGCGCACGATGAGCTGCGCAGCCTGTTCTCCATCGAAGGTATCCATCATCACGATGGGCTGGCCGGCAACGAAGGTCGCCATCGCCGCATTGAATCCGAACACGCCGGCGAAGGGCAGGGCCGCCAGCAGCCGCACCCCATCCTCGCTGAAGCCATAGGCCGGCGCCGCGCGCTGGCTGTGCAGGCAGATCGTGCGCTGGCTATGCAGTACCAGCTTGGGACCACTGGTGGTCCCTGAAGTGGTGAATAGGATACTGGCCATATCCGGTGCGGCGGCCGTGATGGGGTCGTCGGCGGCCACCGGCGGCAGCCGATGCAGATCGAAGCGCACTGCGGGTTTGCCCAGTACCTGCGCGGGTGGCGTATCGCCGGCATCCAGTACCACCACCTCACGCAGCGCTGCTGCAGCTTGCGCCGGCACATCGGCCAGCACCGCCGGAAAATCGATCTTGCGGAAGTTCAGTTGCAACACCAGCAGACTGGCCTGGGAACGTTCCAGGATGTAGGCCAGCTCGTGCGAGCGATAGCGGGTATTGACCGTCATCACGGCCGCGCCCAGACGCGCCAGTGCGAAGTACAGCGCCAACCACTCGATGCGGTTGACCAGCCACAGCGCCACCCGGTCGCCGGGCTTGACGCCGCGCGCCTGCAGCCAGGCTGCGCTGCGTCGGACCATGTCATCGAATTGTGCGTAGGTAATGCGCTCTTCATCGATGATGAAGGCGGTGGCGTCGCCGCGTTCGGCCACATGACGGGCCAGCAGCGCGGGCAGGGTCAGCAGGGTCTGCGGAGTTTGCAGAGTTTGCAGAGTTTGCAGAGTTTGCGGAGTTTGGTCAGGCATCAGTACAGCTCCATCAGCTTGGCGTTGTCGTCCAGTTCGGCGGGCAGGGCTTCGCGGATGATGGCACCGGACTTCATGACCACCACCCGATCCGAGATCTTCAGGGCCTGCTTGACGTTCTGCTCCACCAGCAGGATCGCCATGCCGGTCTCGCGCTGCAGTTGCCGGATCGGTTGCAGCAGGTCCTGGAACAACTTGGGTGCCAGACCGATCGAGGGTTCGTCCATCAGCAGGCAGCGTGGCCGCGACAGCAGTGCGCGGCCGATGGAAACCATCTGTTGCTGGCCGCCCGAGAGGGTGCCGGCGCGGCGCCCGTAGAACTGCCGTAGCGCTGGCAGGACCGACATCACCCAGTCCAGTCGTGCCTGGCGTTCGCCTTCGGCTACGCCGGCGGCCCACAGCCCCATCTTCATGGTCTCGGCCACCGTCAGTCCGGGAAACACTCCGCGTCCCTCCGGCACCAGCGAGACACCGGCCGCACACAGGCGACGCGGTTCCACTACCGCCAGCGGTTGGCCGTCCAGCAGCACCTGGCCTTCCTGGCGGGCGACCAGACCGAACAGCGTCTTCAACAGGGTCGACTTGCCGGCGCCGTTATGTCCGATCAGGCAGAGCACTTCGCCCGGCAGCAGGCGGAAATCGAAATCGCGCAATACCGGACGACCGCCGTAGCCCACCACCAGCTGGCGGGTTTCCAGCAGGGCCGGGGCAGGGTCGGGATGGACTTGGGCATTCATGAGGTCTGGTCTCCGAAATAGATGGCGGCGAGGTGCGGATTCTTCAGTACCTCGTCCGGCAGGCCATCGGCCAGCAGCTTGCCCTGATCGAGGAAGGCGATGCGGTCGGAAATCCCGACCACGATATCGAGGTTGTGTTCGATGATGCACACCGTCACGCCCTTGGCGACCTCGCTGCGCAGTAGTCCGAGGAAGCGCTCGTAGGAGCTGCGGTCCAGGCCCGAGGCCGGTTCGTCGAGCAGCCAGATGCGGGCATCGGCGGCCATGATGCGGGCCATGCTGAGAAACTTGCGTTCCGCATAGGAGAGGTCGAGGGCACGGGTGCGCGCCTTGGTCGCCAGGCCGGTGCGTGCCAGGATATCGTGCACCCGTTCCAGGCGCTGCTGGCGCGCGGCACGCCCGCCCGGTTGCCAGATCCACGACACCGGCTCCATCACAGTCAACACGTTTTCTTCCACGCTCATCTGGTTGAACAGGCGCAGGTCCTGGAAGGTACGGGCGATACCCATGCGCGCAATCTGGAAGTGGCGGCGACCGATCAGGGATTGCCCGCGCCACAGGATCTCCCCGTCATCCGGGACCAGGTGGCCGGTGATCTGGTTGAACAGCGTGGTCTTGCCCGCGCCATTGGGGCCGACCAGCGTGGTGACGATGCCGGCGCGCAGATCCAGGCTCACATCGTTGGTCACCTTCAAGCCGCCGAAGCTCTTGTTGAGGTGGCGTATCGACAGCAGCACTTCGCCATCGCCCTGCGGCGCAAGCGCAGCCTGCATGGCGCCTTCGTGTTCGGTGATGGCGTTCATGCGGCCTTCTCCTTGGCGGGTCGTGCGGACGAGGAACCGACGATGCCGCCGGGGCGATAGATCATCAGCAGCACCATGGCCAGGCCATAGGCGATCTGCTGGATCGAGCCGATCTCGGTTTGCGGCAGGAAGGACATGTAGCTGAACACGCCCGGCAGCAGCATCAGCAGCACCGTGCCTACCAGGGGGCCGAGCAGGGTGCCGGTGCCACCGATGATGACCATGGCCATCAGCAGTACCGAGGTGTCGAGCATGAAGCTCTCGACATTGATGAAGCCCATGTAGAACGCGTAGAGGGCGCCCGCCACCGCGGCCAGCATGGCCGAGATCACCACCGACAACGTCTTGATCACGGCCACGTTCTTGCCGCAGGCATGCGCGGCCGACTCACTGTCGCGGATGGCCTTGAGATTGCGACCGAACGAGGAGCGCAACAGTACGCTGGTCAGCAGCAGTACCGGGATCAGGCAGCACAGTGCCAGCAGCAGGAACTGCACCGGATCGGCCACGGCATGCCCGAACAGTTCGGCGGGCGGGATACCGATCATGCCGCCCAGCCCGCCGGTGACCGACTTCCATTCGGAAAACACGGTCACCCCCAGGACCTGCAGCCCCAGCGAGGCGGCCACGAAATATTCGCCGCGTACCCGCAACGCCGGCAGTGCCAGTACCAGCGACAGGGCGCCGGCCACCAGCATGGCCAGCGGGATCACCAGGAAGATGTTGGCGCTGGCGTGGAGCGCCAGCCAGGCCGCGCTATAGGCCCCTACGCCGAAGAAGATGGCATGGGCGATCGAAAAGATGCCGGCATAGCCCATGATGAAATTGAGCGTGATGGCCAGCACCGCATTGATGCACATGAGCGTGGCCAGATTCAGGAGATAGGCAAGCATGGTGGCCTCAGCTGGTGGCGACCCGACCGAAGAAGCCGGAGGGGCGGAACAGGATGAACAGGAACAGCACGATGAAGGTGATGGCCTCGCTCCATTGCGGCTCGAACCAGGCCAGCGCCAGGTTTTCGGCCAGGCCCAGCAACAGGCCGGCGTAGGCGGCGCCACGCAGGCTGCCCACACCGCCCACGATGGTGGCGGCCAGGCTGATGAGCATGACGTGGTGACCGATGGCTGGATTGAGTCCCGAGCCGGCCGCCGACAGCAGCGCTGCCGGCACCACCAGCAGCGAACCGAGTGCGAACACCATCATCGACAGCCGGCGCGGCGACAGGCCGTAGGCGCGCACCAGTTCCGGGTTCTCCGAGAGGGCGCGCATGGCCATGCCGGTATGGGTGCGCATGAGGAAGAGCTGCAGTGCGAAGAAGAACAGCAGCGCGATCACGATGGCAATGCCGGCCAGCGGTGACACATACAGCCCCGGCAGCCATTCGACGCTGCGCGAGAGCGGTGTGCTGACGGCCACGAAGCTGCGTCCGAACAGCATGCCGCACAGGTTCTGTACCACGATGCCGACCCCGAAGGAGGCGACGAAGACGGTGAAGAACGATCCCTCGTGCTTCTGGATCGGTACATACACGAAGCGGTTCAGCGCCAGTCCGAACAGGACCGCCGCTGCAGCCGAAGCCAGTACCGCCAGGCTCCAGTGCCACTGCGCGATGGACAGCAGGTCATAGAACACGTAGGCGGCGATGGTAAAGGTGGAGCCGTGGGCGAAATGGAAGATGCGGGTGGAGCCGAAGATCAGCGAAAACCCCACCGCAATGAGCGCATACAGGGCGCCCACCTGTACTCCATTGATCAATAGCTGTAGCAATAGCATGTCTGGATCCTCCGGGTGCCGTCCGGCGACGGACGGCACGCTCCTGTAGTTGCACCGATGGCCGAGATAGCGGCTCAGCGGGCCGAGGTGCTGACCACCTTGCCACCCTTGCCGTCGATCTCGTTGATCTGCATCGGCATGGTGACCGTACCGTTGGCCGCGAAGCTGACCTTGCCGCCGACCAGGTCGAAGCTGGCGCTCTCGATGCGCTGCTTGAGCAGGTTCTCACCGGTGACAGGCAGTCCCTTCTTGATCAGCTGCTGTGCCAGCAGGCCGAACATGCGTACCGCGTTGTAGTAGTTGGCGATATAGGCCGTGGGCATCTTGTTGTACTTCTTGCGGTAGTCGTCGACGAAGCGTCGCGTCACCGGATCCTGTGAATTCCAGTCGATGTTCTGCGAGGTGTAGAGCGAGCCGGCGGCCTCGGGCAGGGCATTGATCTCCGGAATCGAGAAGGCGGTATAGCTGGCGAACTGCTGCTTGATGCCGTTGTCGCGGAACTGCTTGACGATCTGCGACTGCTGCGAGCCGTAGGAGGCCACGTAGATCACGTCCGGATTGGCGGCCCGCACACGCGCGGCGATGCCGCCGAACTGCTGCGCCGTGGCCGGCACCGACAGGGCTTCTACCAGCTTGCCACCGGCACCGGGCAGCACGCTTTCCATTTCCTTGCGGATGGCCTGGCCGAGCGGGTCATCGACATAGACCAGCACGAAGTTCTTCAGCTTGCGCTCGTTGATCAGGTAGGGAATGATGGCCCGCACTTCATAGTTGGCCAGCGGGATGATGTTCCAGAAATAGGGGCCGAGTTCGGCCAGGTCCGGTCCCACGCCGCCACCGTTGACGGCGACCGTCTTGCTGCGTCCGGCAATGGTGGAAATAGCCTTGGAAACGCCGGTGAAGGCCGACAGTACATAAGGAACCTTCTCCACGTTGACCAGCTTGTTCATGCCGATCACCCCCTGTTGCGGCAGCGCCTGGCTGTCTTCGTACTGGATGCTCAGCTTGCCGCCCAGCATCTGGTCGGCATTGATGTGTTCGGCTGCCAGATTGGCACCTGAACCGAAGATGTCGCCATAGGAGGCGTTCGGGCCACTCATCGGGAACAGCGCGCCGATGCTCATGTCCCCCGCGTGCGCCAGACCCGGTGCGGCAGACATTGTTAGTGCGCAGGCCATGATCCCGGCCGTCCATGCCTTGTTCCACTTGCTCATGTTCATCTCCTTGTCTCCTCGCTTGTGATAGGCGCTGGTCGGATGGCCGCGCCGGTTTGTACCGTCAATGCCCCCGAAAGACGGGGCTGCGTTTTTCGCGGAAAGCGCTCACGCCCTCCCGGTAGTCATCGGTATGGCCGAGCGCACGTTGACCCTCGGTCTCCAGGTCGAGCTGGCGTGCCAGGTCGTTGTGGGCGGCGGCATGGATGGCGGCCTTGGTCAGACCCAGGGCACGGGTGGCGCTGCCGGCCAGCTGCTGCACCAGCGCCTGGCTGGTCGCTTCGAACTGCGCGTCGTCCACGCAGCGCCAGATCAGGCCCCAGTTGGCCGCCTGTTCGGCATCCAGCCGCTCGTTGAGCAGGCACAGCCCCAGGGCACGCGCCGTGCCGATGCGCTGTGGCAGAAACTGCGTGGCACCACCGTCTGGCATCAAGCCCAGTCGTGAGAAACCCTGCATGAAGTAGGCCGAGCGAGTGGCGATGACGATGTCGCAAGCCAGCACCAGGGTGGCGCCTACGCCCACCGCCAGTCCATTCATGAGGCACACCACGGGCACCGGCAAGGCACGCAGGCGCAGCATCAGGGGTTTGTAGTAACGCTCCAGGGCTGCACCGAGATCGCGCTGCTGGCCGGGCGGCAGCGGCGCGCGGTCGCTCTGGTCCTGGCCGGCGCAGAAGGCGCGTCCGCGACCGGTCAACACCAGCACCCGCAAGTCCGACTCGCCTTCGATGCGATCGAGGAAGGCACGAATCTGCTCATGCATGGCGTCGTTGAAGCTGTTGAGCCGCTCCGGCCGGTTCAGCGTAATGCTGGCCACGCCCTGCTCGAAGCTGCACAGTACGGAACTGTCCTCCATGGCGCTCATCCCTTACTCCTGCTCGCGCAGGTGGGCGCTGGCGCGGGCTTCGATCTCGTGCCACAGCTGATAGGACATGGGCGACTCCGATTCCTCCAGCAGATGGCCGACCAGGCCGATGGCGCGCGCCATCACGCCGAAGCCGCGCACGATCTTCCAGGGAAAGCCGAACTCGCAGCAGATGGCGCCCAGCGCGCCGGTGGCATTGATGGGCAGCTGCTTGCCGGAGGCCCGTTCGGCCTCCTGCTGGATCAGCTGGATCAGTTGCACATAGCGTCCCGCCATGCCGTTCTCCTGCGCCAGCGCGAACAGGCGTGGGGTACGTGGATCGATGGGCTTGTGCACCGGATGGCCCAGCCCGGGGATGATCTGCCGGCGCTCGCGATAGTGCGCCACCGTCTGCACTGCCAGGGTCGGAAGGTCAGCTTCGTCGCCGGCCTGTTCGAAGGCTTCGTAGAGCATCCGGGCGGCGCCTTCGGTGGTGCCGACGAAGACCGTACCCAGTCCGCACAGGCCGGCTGCCACTGCCGCCTGCAGCGACTCCGGCGCACCGGCATAGGTCATGCGTGCGGCGATCGCACTGGGGGTGATGCCGTGTTCCACCAGCGTGATCAACAGGGCGTTGAACATGTTGGATTGTTGCGGCGTGGCAGTCTTGCCGGTCAATTGCAGGTAGGCGAAGTCGCCCAGGTTCATCTTGCCCAGGATGTCGTCGGGCAGGCTCTTGCCGCGCACTACGATGCGGTCGGCCGTGCTGAAGGCGATGTCGGAGCGGATCGGCTGGTTGTTGCTGGTCATGGGGTCTCCGTGGAGAAGTTCGAAGGCGTGGCATCGGTCATTTCGGCGGTACCGTTGGCGAGCACGATCACATCGCGTTCCAGCGCACGCATCTGGAACTGCAGGTGGCGACCGTCACGCCAGATTTCGGTACGCAGGGTTTCACCCGGGTAGACCGGGGCGGAAAAGCGCGTGGCCAGGGCGCACAGGCGACTGGCGTCGTAATCGCAGCAGCTGCGTAGCAGGGCGTGGCAGGCGATGCCATAGGTCGCCAGGCCGTGCAGGATGGGCCGCCCGAAACCGGCACGCAGGGCGGTCTGTGGATCGGCGTGCAATGGGTTGCGATCGGAAGAGAGGCGATACAGCAGTGCCGCCTCCGACCGGGTCGGCAGGTCACAATGCAGATCGGGCGCGCGCGTCGGGACCGTTGGCATGGGCGCCGACGGGGCATCGGCTGGCGTGTGCGCATCGCTGAAGCCGCCGTCGCCACGGCAGAAGCTGGTCTGTTCCACCGTTGCCAGCAGCTCGCCGCCGGCATCGCGCAATTCGCGCTCCACGATCAGCAGCGCGCCCTTGTTACGCCCCTTGTCGATCACCGCCCTGACCCGCGAGCGGCCGACCACGCTGCCGCTGGCCGGCAATGGGCGATGCAGACGCAGGCGCTGTTCGCCATGGACGACCTTGAGCAGGTCCACCCCGGCTTGCGGCGCGCCCATCCACAGGCCGGGGTGCGCCAGGATCACCGCCATGCTTGGCAAGGCCTGCAGGCGGGCCTCGTAGACGTAGCGCAGGGCTCCGTCGCGTTGCCCGTCGTCGCTGGTGGCGGCGGCTCCCAGTCCCACTGCCAAGGCATAGCGCATGGTGTCATCGGCGTCGTAGGCGTGCTGCAGGACCGGGAATTGCCAGTTCTTCAGGGTCTGGTAATCGATGCTCATGATGGGCTCGTTGCCGTGACCGGTTCAGACCGGGTCCCACTGGAAGACATCGGCGGAGCGATCCAGCGGTACGAAGCTGGCCTTGAGGGCTGGCATGGCATGCTCGGCCACGGTCTGTGCGGTCCAGCCCTCGCCACGGTGGATGGAGCGCAGCGGACGCGGCTGGCTCATCAGGAAGATCTCATTGTTGCGCACCGTGAAGACCTGGCCATTGACGTCGGCGGCAGCGTCGCTGGCCAGATAAGTGGCCAGCGGCGCGATCTTGTCGGGTGTCATGCGCTTGATCTTGTCCACCCTGGCCTGCTGTTCCTCGTTCTTGACCGGGATGGAACTGATCATGCGGCTCCACGCAAACGGCGCGATGCAGTTGGAGCGCACATTGAATTTCTGCATATCCAGTGCGATCGATTTGGACAATGCCGTCAGTCCCAATTTTGCGGCCGAATAGTTGGCCTGACCCAGATTGCCGATCAGGCCCGAGGTCGAGGTCATGTGCACCAGGCTGCCCGATTGCTGTTCGCGGAAGTGCAGCGCCGCAGCGCGACTGACGTGATAGGCGCCATAGAGGTGGACCTTGATCACGGCATCCCATTCGTCGCCACTCATCTTGTGAAACAGGGCGTCACGCAGGATGCCGGCGTTATTGACCACGCAATCGACGCGACCGAAGCTGTGCACTGCCTGCTCCACGATGCGTGCCGCGCTGGCGGCGTCGGCCACGCTGTCGGTGTTGGCCACGGCCTGGCCACCGGCCTGGCGGATCTCATCGACCACCTGCTGCGCCGGACCCGCACTGGCGCCTTCACCGGTGAGCGAGACACCGATGTCGTTGACCACCACGGCGGCGCCCTGCTGCGCCATCGCCAACGCGATTTCACGTCCGATGCCGCCACCGGATCCGGTGACGATGACGACCTTTCCTTCCAGCATGCGGGGAGTGCTCATCTTTTTTCCTGTGCGGGAAACGACGGGCAAAGCTGCGCCCTCGCGCCGGTCTGCGCGTTGTCGTTTCGGTTGATCGGTGGTGCCGGTTCCGGTCGTGACCGGGATCCGGTGAACGCTGTGCGCCGTGACTCCTGCGGGAGTGGCGGCAGCGAACTGCTGCTGATGCTGACGTGATGGTGTTGCTCACACGTGCGGACTGCTACGACGGGTGTGGCCGGTGTCTCGTGTGTTCTGCTGTTCTTGTATGGGCTTGACGGTGCTGCGGGTACTGCGATGTGCGTATAGTCTGGAAGAGCCAAAACAGTGTCAAGCCGGCCGGGGACGATGTTCCGTACATCGGAATGAATTTTTTTCTTCCATCCTCCGTGTCACTGATCGTCCGGCCGGCAGCGGCCAATTGTGCGCCGCAAGAGAAAATCCGAGTGCCTCTGTAAGTCCCCAGAATACAAGGCGGATTTGGGATAGCTGCATCGCATCAAAGCTGGTCAGGAATCTGCGGATGATCTGCGCCGTTGAAGAGAAAATTCAAAACTGCATTGGAAATTCCAAAGTACGGAACATAAAATATTCATCGGTTGACCCTCGGCGGATCGTTGTCGCAAGGTAGCGTCCAGGAAACAATCCCGCGCCTCGCGCTCTGCGCAAGGCCGGACCATAGAGGGCAAGGAGACCCGGTGAATCTGATCATTGCAGCGGCATCCATGGCCGCCGGTCGCGCATGAGCACGGCGACCCGCCAGCCTCACCCGCAGGCCCCACGGCAGCGGCGCGCACGCATCAAGGATGTGCGCCTGGTGCTGCGCGCTCCCCATCCGCCCGGCTATCGCGCAGGTGCCGATGCCGGTACGGTCGGCGAGAGTGCGGTCATCAAGCCGGTCGAACGCGGCTTCGCCGTGCTGGATGCCTTCCTCGGTACCGACGAGTGGCTGGCCAACCAGGACCTGGCCGCGCGCACCGGTCTGCCCAAGGCCACGGTGTCACGCCTGACGCAGACGCTGACCGCCTTGGGCTATCTCGGCTACAGCGAACAGCGGCGCAAGTACCGGCTCGGCGTGGCCGTACTCACCCTGGGTTTTGCCGCCATGGTCGATGCCGACGTGGTCCTGCAGGCGCGTGCATTGATGCAGAAGCTGGCCGACGACAATGGTGTCTTCGTGGCGCTGGCCGGACGTGACGGACTGGACATGATCTTCTTCGAGAACTGCCATAGCGCTTCCAGCAATGCGACCGTGGGACTGGGTGTGGGCGAACACCTGCCGATGGCATCCTCTCCAGTGGGTTGGGCCTTGCTGGCCTGCCTGCATGAAAACGAACGCAATTACCTGCTGGACCACATGCGCCCCTATCACAAGCGTGACGAATGGATGCTGCTGCGCCAGAAGCTGGCCGATGCCCAGCAGCAGATCACCGACAAGTCGTATTGCCTCTCCACCGGTGACTGGGGGCCGGAGATCACCGTACTGGCGGCGCCGCTGCAACTGGCGCAACGCATGCCCATGGTGCTTTTGTGCGCCGGCCCTGCGCGTAGCCTCAGCAAGGCCCGTGTCGAGCAGCGCATCGGTCCGCAACTGCTGGCCGTGTGTGCGCGCCTGGGGGCGGGTACATGAGTGGCGCTGCAGGGAACCGGCGTGCGGCACGTCAATTGCCGGCCGCAGCGGCGGGGCAGGCCGATGAGCGTAGCGAGGCCGGACAGGCCGCCACCCATTCGCTGGAGCGCGCGCTGTTGCTCATGAAGGTTTTCCAGGGCAGCGCCAAGCCCTTGTCGCATGCCGAACTGGTGCGTCGCAGTGGCTACTCCAAGGCGTCGGTCTCGCGCCTGACCGCCACCCTGGTGGCCCTGGGCTATCTGGATCGCGCACCGGATGGCGTGCGGGTGCAGGTGGGTGTGCGCGGCTTGCGACTGGGGCAGCGCTACCTGTCCAATAGCCTGGTACAGGATGCGGCCCGTCCTATCATGCAGGACTTCGCCGACCGCTTCGACATGTCCGTCGGGCTGGCCGTGGCCGACCAGCTGGACATGGTCTATATCCAGTATTGCAATGGTCGCAAGATCGCCACCTTGAGACTGGGCGTGGGACGTTCGGTGCCGATGGCGCTCAGTTCGATTGGACGCGCCTACGTCTGGTCACAGTCGCCGGAGCAGCGCCAGCGCCTGCTGTTCGGCATATGGAAGAAAAGCGGCGAGCACGGCCCGCAGGTGGTGGCACGGATGGAGCGTGCCTTCGGCGAGCTCGATGCCCATGGGTATTGCCTGGCGGCCGGCGAATACCAGCGCGATACCTTTGCCATCAGCGTCCCGCTGGCGCTGGGCAATCCACCGCTGCGCATGGGCCTGAACTGCAGTGCCGTGGGAGCGCTGCCGGATCGCGAGGTGATCCGCGAACAGCTGGCGCCAGCCTTGATGAAGACTGCCCGGCTGCTGATGCTGGAACTGGAAGAGGTCGACTCCAGCTGCTTCTGAGCGACTTCCGGCTGAGGGTACCTAACGCGGCAAGTCCTGCGCCTGCCATTTCTTCCAAAGGCGCCGTGTCCGTGCATGACCATCCCCGGCCTGTCCGCTCAGGAAGCCGCGGACCCAGGCCACGCTGGGCGCCAGCCGGGCCTGCCTGCGCTGCAGTTGCTGCAGCAGGGCGTCGGCCACGACCAGGTCGTTCTGCTGGCCGAGCTGATCCTGCAGGCGGGCCAGCGCCTTGAGATAGGGGCGGCTCTTCTTCTCGCCATACAGGGCCAGGAAGAATTCGATGTCATAGCGCATCTTCTTGGCGGCGATGCGGGTGCGGTGACGGGCGCGAGCGCTTTCGTCCATGTGCGCGCCGCGTTTGTTCAGGCGCTTTTCATCCTGACGCAGATGCTGTCGGGCAAAGCGTGCCAGGGGTTGTTCCAGGGATTGCTGGTTGTCTCCCGTGGCGGTCGTGCGCCAGCCGGCCTGCAGCAGCCAGCGACTGAATTGCAGCACCAGTGCGGTGTAGCGCGGCGAGGCCACGGTTTCGACCGCCTGCGCATGTTGCTTGCGCGCCTGGATCAGGGCGGCGTGACGTACCGCCTCAAGATCGATTCCCGCGATGCTGTCTGCTGCCAGGCCCGGCAGGGTGAGCAGGGTCTGCGTGGCCAGCACGTCCCAGTCGCGGGCATGGCCGATGGCGTCGGCGATCCAGGCGAATTCCTGCTCCAGTGCGGCGGGCAGGGCGATCACCTCGCCGAACAGGCTGAAGGCAGAACGCAGGCGTCGCAGGCCTACGCGCATCTGGTGCAGGCGTTCGATGTCGCCGCTGTCCTGGTCGGCAATGTCGTTGGCCTGGATCTGCGCTACGCAATTGCCCACCACAGCGAGGAAGGCCTGTTCCACCGGCATCTTGCGCGCCAGTTGCAGCGCCGTGGCGCGGCTGGCGGAGGAGATCGGCGCCGCATCGCCGCGCCGCGCCTGGTGGAACAGCGTATAGCCGCGCTGTGCCTTGCTCTGGATGCCGATGCGCAGGGGCAGGTCCTGCAGCAATTGCAACGCGAAGTCGAACAGGGCATTGACGTCACCGCTCTTGAGCTCCAGCTCGATCTCGCACACCGGCGATTGCAGCGCGCCGTGTTCCACCGTCCCCTGGTCCAGTACGCATTCCACTTCGGTGCCGTCTTTCAGCCGCAGGTCCCACACCATGCGCTGGATGCGGGTGCTGAAGATGGGCGTGATGCGTGCCGCCACCTCGTCGGACAGGATCTCGGCCACCTGCTCGTCGTCGCTGGCCACCAGTGCACGCAGCGCGAGCAGGTCCGGGGTCTCCGCTGCCACCTGCGACTCCCACTCGTTGCGCTGATGCAGCCCGCCGGACACGCCGCCGCCGGCCTTGAGGGTCTGGATGAATTCATTGCCGGTGCGGCGCACCCGCAGGCCGGCATCGTGACGACGCAGCAGCAGGTCGGGGGTATCGAAGTAGGTGCCGGCCTGGTCCTTGATGCGCGGCGCAGCCAGGGCATGGCGCTTGACCAGCGGATGACGGATGAAGGCTTTGGTGTGGGCCGGGGCGAGCAGGAGTTTCAGTTCGGTTTCCATGAGGGGGTCCGTTTCGGTTGGAAGTAGGGGGCCGTCGGCAGCGGTGGCGAAGTTGGCGAGGGCGGCGGCGGGTGCACCTGGCGCTGCGCCATGTAGCGCGCCGGTGGCTTGCCCAGGGTCTTCTTGAACATGGTGATGAAGGCGCTGACCGAGTCATAGCCCAGGTCCTGCGAGACGCGTTGCACCGAACTGCCCGAGGCCAGGCGCTGCAGCGCCACCATCAGGTGGATCTGGCGCCGCCAGCGGCCGAAGCTCATGCCGGTCTCGGCCTGGACGAAGCGGGCAAAGCTGCGCTCGCTCATGGCGTGGCGCTGACCCCACTCGGCCACGGTGCTGCGGTCGGCCGGCTGTTCGGCCAGGCGCCGGGCGATCTCGCGCAGGCGCGAATGCTGGGGCATGGGCAGCGGTGGCGGCAGGTGTGCGGGCTGGGCCTGGCGTTGGCTGTGTTCCAGTTCTTCCACCAGTACCGCGGCCAGGCGCGCAGTACGTTCATGGGGGGCGTAATCCTGTGCCTGTTCGGCCAGGTGGCAGATCATCTGAACCAGCAGGGGCGTCAGCGCCAGTGTGCAGCAGGTGGTGGGCATGCGCGCCGCATCGGGATCGATGAACAGGAAGCACAGCTGGCCGTCCAGTGTGACCCGGTTGCTGTGGGGCACGCCGGCCGGGATCCACACCGCCGATTGCGGCGGCACGATCCACATGCCCTGCGCCGTCTCGCAGGTGACCGCGCCATGCAGTGCCACCACCAACTGACCCTTGCGATGGCTGTGGAAGGGCGTTTCCCGTTCGCTCTCGTGGGTATGCACGCGCAGCGCCGTCACGGCGGCGGCCAGGCGGTCCGGATCGTGTTCGACGAGGCTGGCGTAGAGAGTGGGCATACGCGTGGTCATACGGCGGCGGGGAAGGTGGGTTGACCGTTTTTAGCAATATCCTGGCATTGTAGCCAAATACGTCCACGCTGCGATTGGCTAAGCTTGGCGCTCCATCTTTCCGCCCGCTGCCATGCACGCTACCGACACCGATTCCTCTTCCCCAGCCGCCACCGCGTCGGCTGTGCGCCGCGCCGGCCGCCTGTGGCTGGTGGCCGGCATCCTGCTGATCGCCGCCAACCTGCGCGCCCCGGTCACGGCCGTGGGGCCGGTCATGGAACTGCTGCAGCAGACCTTTGCGCTCTCGGCAGGGGCGGCCGGGCTGATGCTGACCTTGCCCCTGCTGTGCTTTGCGCTCATTTCGCCACCGGCGGCGCGACTGGCCCGAAGCCTGGGACTGGAACGCGCCCTCTTGCTGGCCTTGCTGCTGATCGCCGCCGGCATCGTATTGCGCTCGACCGGATCGATGGCCGCGCTCCTGGTGGGAACCTGCATCATCGGCTGTGGTATCGCCGGCGGCAATGTCCTGCTGCCCAGCCTGCTCAAGCGCGACTTCCCTGACCAGCTCACGCGCATGACGGCGATCTACGCCCTGACCATGGGCGGCGCCTCGGCGCTGGGCTCGGTGTGTGCGGTGCCGCTGGCCGGCGCCCTGGGCTGGTCATGGGCGCTGGCGACCTTCATCGTGCTGCCGCTGGTGGCCGTCCTGGTCTGGTTGCCCCAGTTGCGCCGTGCCACCCGCCCCGCTGCCATGCCGGCCCGCGCTGCGTCCATGTGGCGCCAGCCCCTGGCCTGGCAGGTGACTTTTTTCCTCGGCACCAATTCGCTGGTGTATTACGTGGTCACCGCCTGGCTGCCTTCGATACTTGCGGCCAATGGTCATAGCGCGGTCGAGGCCGGCAACCTGCACGGCCTGATGCAACTGGCCTCGGCCCTGCCGGGCTTGCTCCTGATCCCGCTGGGTGGGCGCATCCGCGACCATCGTCCGGTGGCCGCCAGCATGTCGGCGGCCACCGTGCTGAGCCTGGTCGGCCTGATTGCCTGGCCGCAGGCCTCCATCGTCTGGGTGCCGCTGTTCGGGTTTGGCACGGGTGCGGTGCTGATCCTGGGCCTGGCTTTTGTCGGCACCCGGGTATCGACGCCACCCCAGGCCGCGGCGCTGTCGGCGATGGCGCAAAGCGTGGGTTACCTGCTGGCCGCCGCCGGTCCCATCCTGATGGGCCGCCTGCACGATGCCAGCGGCCACTGGACCGTGGTCCTGGCCTTGTGCGCGGCCGGTGCGGTACTCATGGGTGTGCTGGGCTGGCTGGCCGGCAAGCCGGGCCGGGTGATTGCGTCGCCCTAGTCCACTGCATCGACGGCATGCTGACAAGACCTGACTGACCAGTCGACCGTGGCATGGTCGATGGCGGCATGCACGGGTGAACCGGCCAGCTCGGTGACGATGCCCCGGGCCGCCCGCTGGCCGTTAGCGACCGAGGTCCACAGGAGCATGTCGACGACCATCCCGTCGTCCTGTACGCAGATGCGCCGCAGGATGAATCCGGGCTGTTGCCTGAGCCATTCGTCGACATCGGCATTGGCCGCGATGAATTGCTTCATCGTCACGCCGGGCGTGAGGTGAAAGCGCGTGATCTCCATTGCCTGCGCCATCATGCCTCCGGGTGTTGCCAGCTCTTGTAGACGAACTCCAGGCTGTAGCCATCCGGGTCCAGTACATTGGCGGCGTAGTAGCGTGGATCGTAATAGGTGCGTGCTGCCGGCGCGCCATTGTCGGTGGCACCGGCGGCCATTGCCGCCGCATAGGCTGCCTGTACTTCATCACAGCTATTGGCGATGAAGCCGACATGGGCGGCCTGTCCTTCTACCTTGCCCTCGCGTAACCAGAAGAACATGCGCCCGCGGGCGCCGAAGCCTTTCAGGTCAGGGTGTCCGGGCGGACCATCCTTGCCGTCATAGTCATGGCGTGCGGTGATGCCCAGTGGCGCCAGGGTCGCCGTGTAGAAGGAGATCGAGCGTTCAAGGTCGCTGACCGACAGAAATAGGTGATCCAGCATGGCGTCGTTTCTTTCGTGAAGCAGGGTTTGTCGGAATCCTTCAGCTTAGCCACTCAGGCGCAGACTCGCCGTGCCGGTTCCTGCCTCAAGCCTGCCTGTTTCTGCTTTTCCATTGCCGGCGTGCCGTCATCCGGTTCTAATTCGCATATGGAAGATCAATTGAACGAACTACGCCAGCTCGCCGCAGGGGCCGAGAACCGGCGTACCGAGACCGGCATTGCGCGCGTGGCCATGGTGCAGGGGGAGATTCCCCAGCACCAGCTGGCCGCCGTCTACGATCCCATGGTCAACCTGATCCTGCGCGGCAGCAAATCCATGACCGTCGGCGGCAGCACCCTGCATTACGATCCTGCGACCTATTTCGTGATGTCGGTAGACCTGCCGGCAGCCGGGACTGTCCATCCGGATGCACAGGGGAATCCCTATCTTGCGGTGAGCCTGACGCTGGACCCCGGCATCATCGTCAAATTGCTGGGCGACCTCCCGGACCATATCGGGCGACCGAAAAACTCAGCCGGTTTTTCGGTGGCGTCGGTGACGCCGGAACTGCTCGATGCCTGGATCAGGATGTTGCGCCTCATGGGGCAGCCGGCCGACATTGCCGCGCTGGCCCCGGTGTATGAACGTGAAATCCTCTATCGTGTCCTGCAGGGGCCGATGGGCTGGATGCTGCGCGACATCGCCCTGCCGGACAGTGCGCTGGCGCGGGTCAATGCGGCAATCCAGAGAATACGCCGCGACTATGCGCAAGCTCTGCGCATCGAGGACCTGGCCGATGGCGTGGCCATGAGCGTGTCTGCCTTCCATCGCCACTTCAAGGCGGTCACTGCGATGAGCCCGCTGCAATACCAGAAGCAGATCCGTCTGTTGCAGGCGCGTACCCTGCTGGTGGCCGCGCGCTATAACGTCAGCGCCGCCGCCCATGAAGTGGGCTACGAGAGCGCGACCCAGTTCAGCCGGGAATACGCACGTGAGTTCGGCAGTCCTCCCGGTCGTGATGCCGAAAGGATAGTGCGCGAGATGAGACCTGTGCAGGGAACTGCCTGAAAGTCAGGCTGTCCTGCAATCCTGCAATTGTCGTTATGGCCTTGCGACGGGCGGTCGCGTGAGATGCGGTACCCGCTCCAGGCAGTCGATGAGCATTTCCGTCAGTACGGCAACCTTCCGGGCGGCATACTGCCCGGGCGGGCGAACCACATAGGCCCCCGCCACGGGAATCGGAAAGCGGGTCAGCACGGCAACGAGTTCGCCCGAGGCCAGGTATTCATGGATGAGGCCATTGGGCAGGTAGGCCACGCCAAGACCGGCCAGGGCGGCGGCTACCAGTGCCGTTCCATTGTCCGCCCTGAAGCGGCCACGCGGACGTACCGTGATTATCTTGCCGGCATCTACCAATTGCCAGGTGTCGTTACCCTGCATGAGGGCCTGATGGTTCAGCAGCTCTTCCGGTGTTTCCGGAGCGCCGTGCGCGTTCACATAGTCGGGGCTGGCCACGACGGTGCCGTAGATCGGCCCGATGCAGCGGGCAAGCAGACTGGAGTCTTGCAGGTGGCCGAGCCGTATCGCGCAATCGAAACCGTCGTTGATGAGATCGACCACCCGGTCGCTGTAGCAGGTGTGGATATGCAGATGCGGATGACGCCGCGCCATTTCCGCCAGGACCGGCGCCAGGTGGGTGGGTCCGAAAGATAATGGCGCGGCCACGCGCAGGCGTCCGCGCAATTCACCGGCCGGGGCGATCGTTTCCCGGGCCACATCGATCTCGGCACAGACCCGCGCCGCATAGTCGCGGAAGGTGGTACCTGCTTCGGTGAGTGCTGCTCCCCGGGTGGACCGGGCCAGCAACTGGATGCCGAGTTCCTTTTCGAGACGTGCAAGCCGGCGACTGACGATGGACTTGGACAGTCCTAGCCGAAGTGCGGCAGAGGAAATGCCGCCGGTGTCGGCAACTTCCACGAATGTTCGCAGCTCTTCAATATCCAATTCCTGGCTCCCTTTTGGTTGCGACCGAACGCCTGGCCGCATGGTACTACCGTATGGCCGACTGAACTACCACGCCATTGAGTACGGACTCGCATTCTTGCTGCGGCGTTTTCCCAGTCCCGGTCCGGTCCCGATTCCCTATTCTCAGGGGCGACAGCCGCCACCAGTAACGGCCCGGCGCCGGACGATGCGCGGCTGAGCTTGGCTCGTGATCGGCTGGCGTTCCACTTCGTGCAACACAGTTTGGCAGTTTGTGGTGCTATCTGCGCGCTCCCCGGGACAGCATAATTTTGCTGCCGGCAATCGCGCCGGTGCTCGTTTCCTGAAAACCCACGCCACTCCACGCGGCAACAAAGGATAGTCCAATGAATTTTCGTAACGGCCTCGATTCGCTTCTTCGTCCGGAAGACTCGGTACTGGTGCTGATCGACCATCAGCCCTACCAGCTCGCCAACGTGAATAGCCACGAACCGCAGATGGTGATCAACAATACGGTCGGTCTGGCGAAGGCGGCCAAGGCCTTCGGCGTGCCGACCATCCTGACCACCGTGATTGCCGAGCGCGGCGGTCTGCTGTTCCCGCAGATCACCGACGTGTTCCCGGGTCAGGAGGTGATTGATCGTACCTTCATCAATACCTGGCAGGACAAGAAGGTCGTCGACGTGGTCAAGGCGACCGGACGCAAGCAGTTGGTCATCGCCGGTCTCTGGACCGAGGTCTGCGTGGCAATGCCGACCATCCAGGCGCTGGGCGAGGGCTGGGATGTCACGGTCGTCACCGACGCCTCCGGCGCCGTGTCCACCGAGGCGCACGACCTCGCCATCCAACGCATGATCAGGGCTGGTGCCAACATGATGACCTGGCTGGCCGTGGCGGCCGAATGGCAACGTGACTGGGCGCGTGCCGAGAGCGCCGCCGCGTTGACCGAGGTCATCATCGCCCACGCCGGCGGCAGCGGCATCGCCTACCTGTGGGAGCAGCAGCTGCTCAACACGCCGGCACCTGCCAAGGCCGGCTGATGTCCCCAGGGATGGCAATGGGTTGACCCGCGCTGCTCGTGCCGTTGATGTCCGGCTGGCGCGGTCTCTCTGCAAGCAAGCACCCGGTCGTCATCTGGGCCGGTGCTTGCTGAAGACGACCTTGTAGCAGGCTGGGCGGACATCGATCCTGACCGTCCTGCGTCCCTACCTCAACCCTTGCCGGCTCGGCTTCGCGCCACTCGTCCACCCTCCAGCGTCCCGCCCTTGTACGGTACGCGTCCCGACGGCACCACCACCGCCGCCTTCTGCACATGCCCCTCCTGGTCGTCGAAGAACATGTGGGCGCCAAAGGCCTGCAATACTTCCGCCTTGTTCAGGCCACCGAGGAAGAAGGCTTCGTCCACCGTCACGTTCCAGGTACGCAGGGTGTGGATCACGCGCTGGTGTGCGGGACTGTTGCGGGCGGTGACGATGGCGATGCGTACCGGGCACTGCTTGGGCGGAAACTGTTTCTGGATCGCCGACAGGGCCAGCAGCAGCTTGGCGAAGGGGCCTTCCTTCATGGCCTTCTTGCGATGCCGCTGCTCGTGGCGGGCGAAGGCTTCCAGGCCCTTCTCGGCAAAGATGCGTTCGGACTCCGCCGAGAACAGCACGGCGTCGCCGTCGAAGGCGATGCGGATCTGGTTGTCCGGCGCGCTGTAGTCCAGCGGCGCCGCATACAGCTGTGCAGCGGCCACGCCGGCATCGATGGCTTCCTGCACGTCACCGGTGTCGCGTGACAGGAACAGGTCGATCTTGAACGCCTGCAGGTAAGGCGCGGTCGGGCCGCCGCCGGTGAAGGCAGCACGGCTGATGTCGAGCTTGTGGGCGGCGATCGCGTTGAAGGCGCGCAGGCCGGTATCGGGCGTGTTGCGCGAGATCACCACCACTTCCACCAGACGGCGTTCCGGGATCAGTTCATTCAACCGCAGCAGCGCCTTGACCAAGGGGAAGGCCGTGCCGGGTTGCAGCGGATCGTTCTCGTGGGCGCGCTGGTAGTCAGCGTAGGTCTCGACGCCTTGCTCGTCGTAGATGGCGTTTTCCACCTCCAGGTCGAACAGGGCGCGGGAGGAAATTCCGATGACGAGCTTGTCCGAGAGATCGTAGGGCATGCGGCGAATCCGTAGCGGGAAACCATCGATTGTAGAGCCAGCCGCCCGACGATGCAGCTATGGCTCAGATATTCACATTCTTGATGTCTGGAGCGAACGGCTGGATATAACACTCCAATTTCTTTCATCTCCTTCAAATTCTTGCAAAAAGGGGGTGTTACTCCGCGTAAAGAGAAAAAATCGGATTGCCGGCCTCAAAATAAATTTGTATGATGACCGGATAACCTGACGATAAAACGACCGCGAGACAGCATGTTTCAGAAAATCCCCGCCCAGGCCCTGAGCGACACGGTAGCCCGGCAATTGCTGGAAAACATCGATGCCGGCGCCTTCCCGCGTGGCAGCAAGCTGCCGACCGAAGCGGTGCTGGCCCAGCAGTTCGGCGTCAGCCGCACGGTGGTACGCGAAGCCATCGCGCGGCTCAAGCATGAGGGCGTGGTCGAGCCGCGTCAGGGAAGTGGGGTGTTCGTCACCGAGCAGGCCGGCATCAAGCCCTTGCGCATCGATTACACCGAAGTCAGTTCGCCCGACGCGGTGCTGCAGATCGTCGAGCTGCGCCGCGCCATCGAGGCCGAAGTGGCAGCGCAGGCGGCCAAGCGTCGCAGCGCCGAGGACCTGCGCGCCATCGACGATGCGCTGGCGCAGATCGGCGCCGATGTCGCCGGTGGCGGTGACGGCGTGGCGGCCGATGTGGCCTTCCACCGGGCGTTGGCCCAGGCTACGCGCAATCCGTACTTCATCAAGACACTGGAATTCCTGTCGCAGTACCTGGAGGCAGCCACGGCGGTCACCCGCGGCAATGAGGCCCGTTATGAGGACTTCTCGCGCCAGGTGCGCGAAGAACATGAAGCCATCGTCGAGGCGATTCGTGCCGGCGATGAAATGGCTGCGCGCAATGCTGCGCAGACCCACATGTTCAATGCGGCGCGTCGCCTGAGTCAGGGTCAGGCCTGAAGCCGGCGGCGTCAGATGAGCCGCACGTAAGAAGCAAGCAGCAAATGAGCAGCACATGATTCGATGATCTGGCGGGGACTTCCCTCCAGACCAAGTTGGAAATACGGACGCCGGCATGAGCCGGCGTCGCATCATCAACCCGGCGCAACGTCCTGCCCTCATTCATCGGCAGCGGCGCCAACAACGCGGAGGCAATTATGTCCAGGAATGTAGGTGTGATCGGTTTGGGTGCCATGGGTTATGGCGTGGCCAGCTCGCTGTTGCGTGCCGGCTTCAACGTGCATGCCTGTGACGTGCGCAAGGAAGTCCTGGACAAGTTCGCCGCCGCCGGTGGCGTGGCCTGCGCCAATCCGGCCGAGCTGGCCAAGTCGGTGGACGTGGTCATCACCCTGGTGGTCAATGCCGCCCAGACCGAGACCGTGCTCTTCGGTGAGAACGGTGCGGTAACGCAGATGAAGCCGGGCAGCGTGGTCATCTCCAGCGCCACCGTGGCGCCGGACTTCGCCATCGAGCTGGGCCAGCGCCTGGCCGCCAAGGGCCTGCTGCTGCTGGATGCGCCGGTCTCCGGTGGCGCCGCGCGTGCCGCCTCGGGCGAAATGACCATGATGACCTCCGGCCCCGCCGAGGTCTATGCCAAGATCGAAGACGTGCTGGCCGGCATGGCCGGCAAGGTCTACCGCCTGGGCGATACCCACGGCATCGGCTCCAAGGTCAAGATCATCAACCAGCTGCTGGCCGGTGTGCACATCGCCGCCTCTGCCGAAGCCATGGCCCTGGGCCTGCGCGAAGGCGTCAATCCGGATGCACTCTACGACGTCATCACCCACAGCGCCGGCAATTCCTGGATGTTCGAAAACCGCGTGCCGCACATCCTCAATGGCGACTACACCCCGCTGTCGGCCGTGGACATCTTCGTCAAGGACCTGGGCCTGGTGCTCGATACCGCCCGCCGCAGCAAATTCCCGCTGCCGCTGTCGGCCGCTGCCCACCAGATGTTCATGATGGCCTCCACCGCCGGTCATGGCGGCGAGGATGACTCGGCCGTCATCAAGATCTTCCCGGGCATCGACCTGCCGCCGGCCAAGGCCAAATAAGTCGTCGGCAAGACGCCGTCACCACCACAGAATCGAGGAGCTTCCATGTCCCAATCCCGACCCTTGCTGGGCTGCATCGCCGATGATTTCACCGGCGCCACCGACCTGGCCAACATGCTGGTGCGCGGCGGCATGCGTACCGTGCAGACCATCGGCGTGCCCAGCGAAATGCCCGGCGTCGCTGCCGACGCGCTGGTGATCGCGCTGAAGTCGCGCACCGTGCCGGCCGCCGAGGCCATCGAACAATCGCTGGCCGCGCTGCGCTGGCTGCAGCAACAGGGCTGCACGCAGTTCTTCTTCAAGTACTGCTCCACCTTCGACTCCACCGACGAAGGCAACATCGGCCCGGTCACCGACGCGCTGATGAAGGAGCTGGGCGTGGACTTCACCATCGCCTGCCCGGCCTTCCCGGAAAACGGCCGCACCATCTATCGTGGCTACCTGTTCGTGGCCGATGCGCTGTTGAATGAATCGGGCATGGAAAACCATCCGCTCACGCCCATGACCGACGCCAACCTGGTGCGCGTGCTGCAGCGCCAGACCGAGTCCAAGGTCGGCCTGGTGCGCTACGACACCGTGGCCCGTGGCGCGGCTGCCACCCAGGAGCGCTTCACCGCGCTGCGCACCGAAGGCGTGAAGATGGCGATTGCCGATGCCGTCTCCGACAAGGACCTGTTCACCCTGGGTGAAGCCTGCGCCGAACTGAAACTGATCACCGGCGGCTCCGGCGTGGCCCTGGGCCTGCCCGAGAACTTCCGCCGCGCCGGCCTGCTCACCGCCGCCGGCGAAGCCGCGCAACTGCCCAAGGTCGATGGCCTGTCGGTGGTGCTGGCCGGTTCCGCCTCCAAGGCGACCAATGCCCAGGTGGCCGAATGGAAGGCCAAGCGTCCGGCCTTCCGCATCGATCCGCTGGCCCTGGCCCGTGGCGAAGACGTGGTGGCCCAGGCCCTGGCATTCGCCGACGAGCGCATCAAGAACGAACCGGTGCTGATCTATGCCACCGCCACCCCTGACGAAGTCAAGGCGGTGCAGAAGGAACTGGGCGTGGCCAAGGCCGGCCATCTGGTCGAGCAGGCGCTGGCCAGCATCGCCGCCAGCCTCAAGCAGCGTGGCGTGCGCCAGTTCGTGGTGGCCGGTGGCGAGACCTCCGGCGCGGTGGTGCAGGCGCTGGACGTGCGGGCGCTGCGCATCGGCCCGCAGATCGATCCGGGCGTGCCTGCCACGGCCACGCTGGATGAACAACCGGTGGCACTGGCCCTGAAGTCGGGCAATTTCGGCAGCGTCGATTTCTTCGAAAAGGCTCTGCGCTACCTCGACGGGAAAACCGCATGAGCCAGGAAAGCCAACTGCGCGAAGAGATCTGCCGCATCGGTGCTTCGCTGTACCAGCGCGGCTACACCGTAGGCTCGGCCGGCAACATCAGCGCCCGTCTCGATGACGGCTGGCTGATCACGCCCACCGACGCCTGCCTGGGCTACCTCGATCCGGCCGCCATCGCCAAGGTCAATGCGGCCGGCGAATGGGTCTCGGGCGACAAGCCCTCCAAGACACTGGTGCTGCATCGCGCGATCTACGACAACAATCCCGAGATGCATGCGGTGGTGCACACGCACTCCACGCATCTGGTCGCGCTGACCATCAACGGCGTGTACAGCGAACAGGACGTGCTGCCACCGATCACCCCGTACTACGTGATGAAGGTGGGCCACATCCCGCTGATCCGCTACGCCCGCCCGGGTGCGCCGGAAGTGGCCGAGCAGGTCGCCAGGATCGCCACCAGCGTGCGCGGCGTGCTGCTGGAACGCCTCGGCCCGGTGGTCTGGGAGAGTTCGGTGTCCAAGGCCGCTTTCGCCCTGGAAGAACTGGAAGAAACCGCCAAGCTGTGGTACCTCGCCGGTGGCCGCGCCACGCCGCTGGAAGAGCCCGCGCTGCAGGATCTGCGCGATACCTTCAAGGCGCGCTGGTAGGCCAGGCGATTTCAGGCAAGTCCGACAAGTTTGCGCAAGTTCGGGCTGGCCCAAGGAAGCTCGCGCCACCCAACAGCATCAACGCAATCATGGCGGCCATCCGATGGCCGTCATGCCCTGCCTGCGCCCATCGTCAGGAGATAGGTGCGGGAATGGGACAAAAAACCGGCGCAAGACCGGTCCATCAATGCCGGGCGCCAGCCTCTTTCGGAAGGAGAGGCTGGCGCCCCGATTGAATCCATAAATTGCCCGTCAGACCACGGGCACCAAGCAACCAGCGGCCTCAGCTGCAGCCGCGACACTCTTAGGGAGATGTAACACCATGACCACCGCAAGCAACACCGGCGTCGGACTCGACGTCAACGACAAGACCAAGGACGGTCTGTACAAGAAAGTCTTCTGGCGCATCATGCCCTTCCTGATGCTGTGCTACGTGATCGCCTACCTGGATCGCGTCAACGTCGGCTTCGCCAAGTTGCAGATGTCGCAGGACCTGGGCTTTTCCGAGACCGTCTTCGGTCTGGGCGCGGGCCTGTTCTTTATCGGCTACTTCCTCTTCGAAGTGCCCAGCAACATCCTGATGCACAAGGTCGGCGCGCGCATCTGGATCGCCCGCATCATGATCACCTGGGGCATCCTCTCGGCGGCCTTCATGTTCGTGCAGAACGCCACCCAGTTCTACATCCTGCGCTTCCTGCTGGGTCTGGCCGAGGCCGGTTTCTATCCCGGCATCATCCTGTACCTGACCTACTGGTTCCCTTCGCACCGTCGTGCCAAGGTGATCGCGGTGTTCATGTCCGGCATCCCCGTGGCCGGTATCCTGGGCAACCCGCTGTCGGGCTGGATCATGGATGCCTTCCACAACAATGGCGGCCTGGAAGGCTGGCAGTGGATGTTCCTGATCGAAGCCATTCCCGCCGTGCTGATCGGCGTGGCCACGGTCCTGTATCTGGACAACGACGTCAAGAGCGCCAAGTGGCTCAGTGACGACGAAAAGAAGTCCCTGCAGGCTGACATCGACGGCGACGCCAAGGGCAAGGAGAGCAAGCACGGCTTCGGCGCCATCGTCAAGGATGCGCGTGTCTGGCTGATGTGCCTGATCTACTTCTCCTTCGTGATGGGCCAGTATGGCCTGACGCTGTGGATGCCGACCCTGGTCAAGGCCACCGGCGTGAAGGGCAACCTGGAAATCGGCCTGCTGTCGGCCATTCCCTTCGGCTGCGCCATCGTCGCCATGAACCTGATCGGCCGCAGCGCCGACCGCATGCGCGAGCGTCGTTGGCACCTGGTGATCCCGGCCCTGATGGGTGGTGTGGGCTTCGTGGGCGCGGCCCTGTTCGCCGACAACACCGCCGTGTCGATCGCCGCGCTGTCGCTGGCTGCCGCTGGCGTGTTGACCTGCGCGCCGTTGTTCTGGTCGCTGCCGACGTCCTTCCTGTCGGGTGCTGCTGCTGCCGTCGGTATCGCCGCCATCAACTCGGTGGGCAACCTGGCCGGTTTCGTCAGCCCCTACCTGATCGGTTACTTCAAGGACCTGACCCAGAGCAATGCGACCGGCATGTACATGCTGGCCATCATGCTGGTGGTAGGTTCGGTCGCCACCCTGATGACCAAGCCCAGCGTGGTCAACAAGTAATGTGATGTCCCGTTCGAAGCCCGCATGCCTGTGCCTGCGGGCTTTGACGTTTTCTGCACCGTCGGTGTCTGCGCGGCGATCCGCGTTCGCGCTACACTGGCCCCCTTCGTTATCAAGGAGAACCCGATGCTGCGTTTTGCCGCCAACCTGAGCATGATGTACGTGGAACACGATTTCCTGGACCGCTTCGCCGCCGCCGCCAAGGATGGCTTCTCCGGCGTCGAGTTCCTGTTCCCCTACGACTATCAGCCGCAAGAGATCAAGTCGCGCCTGGAGGCCAACGGCCTGACCCAGGCGCTGTTCAATGCGCCTCCGGGTGACTGGGCTGCCGGCGAGCGTGGTATTGCCTCGCTGCCGGGCCGCCAGGATGAATTCAAGCGCAGCATCGACACCGCGCTGGAATACGCCGCCGTGATCGGCAACCAGACCCTGCACGTGATGGCCGGCCTGATCAAGCCTGATCAGGATCGCGCACAGCACCGCGCCGTGTACCTGGACAACCTGTCCTACGCCGCGCACCAGGCCGAGTCCGCCGGCCTGACCGTGGTCATCGAGCCGATCAACACCCGCAACATTCCCGGCTTCTTCCTGAACCGCCAGGATGATGCGCAAGCCATCTGCGCCGAAGTGGGCGCACCCAATCTGAAGGTGCAGTTCGACTGCTACCACTGCCAGATCGTCGAGGGCGACGTCGCCGTGAAGCTCAAGCGCGACATGCCCGGCATCGGCCACATCCAGATCGCCGGTGTGCCGGAACGTCACGAGCCGGACGTGGGCGAGCTGAACTATCCCTACCTGCTGAAACTGATCGACTCGCTGGGTTACCAGGGCTGGATCGGTTGCGAATACAACCCGGCCGGCGCTACCTCGGCCGGCCTGGGCTGGCTGAAGGCCCTGGCCGAACAGGGTCTGACGACGCTGAAGAAGTAAGCGTCAAGGCGCCCGCAAGTTGGGCGTCGACGCAACGGAATGCCGCCCGGTGTTGTGCCGGGCGGCATTTTTTGTTGATGGTCAGAGGGTTCAGGCGGAGGGCTGACTTCGCGCAGTCCCGGTCTTGGCGGGACCTTTTTCTTCATGGGCCTTCCGCGGTCGGGGCTTGGCGACGGAAGACTGAGGCGAAGCCGGTTTCCTGATGGGCCTGCCTTTCGTCGCAGGCTTCGCAGGTTTGGCAGCGGCAGGTTTTCTCGCTTTGCGAATTGCCCTCGCGGGGCTGATGCTCAAGCGGATGCCAAGTGCGCCCAGCAGGCGCAGGATCGTTCCCAGCCTCGGTTCGGCGCCCGGCTTCAGGGTCTTGTAGAGGCTCTCCCGTCCCAGCCCGGCCTTGCTGGCAACTTCCGCAATGCCGCGGGCGCGGATGACGTCACTGAGTGCGGCCATCAGGAAGGCAGGATCGTTCTCTTCGAAGGCGGCTTCGAGATAGGCGACCATTGCCTGGTTGCTGTCGAGATAGTCCACCGGATCGAACACGGAGACTTGCAGATCCCCGCTGCTGAATTTCCGACTTGTCATGCTGGCTCCCTTGATGTCCTGGCCGAATCACTTCTTCCTGAGTTGCCGCCAGAGTTCCCTGGCTGCCAGAATGTCGCGCGCCTGAGAAGACTTGTTGCCGCCACATAGAAGGAGATAGGTCATCTCTCCTTCGCGGGCGAAATAGACACGATACCCAGGGCCATACGCTATCCGCATTTCATTGACGCCATCGCCCACAGGTTCGCAGTCGCCGAGGTTACCCTGTCCCGCACGTACGATGCGGGCCACGATTCGCGAACGCGCCCGCAGGTCCTTCAGACCGGCCAGCCACGTCTTGAACTTTCCTGTCTCCTTGATGGTATACATCGACGGCAGCCTGATCCTTGAACGCGATATCGCGCGCAATTGTATCCATATGGATACTTCGCTGCCGAAGCGCCATGTTACCAGAAGCTGAAAATCGTGAAATGACGAGCGCGCACGCCGGCATCGTACCGGTCGTGCGCAATACGGAAGGGGAAGAAAAGGCGTTGGTGGAGCAGTAATTCAGAACAGATCGATTTCCCCACCTACCGGCTTGGCCTGCAGTCTGGTGGCATATTCGCGTTCGCGGCTGGCCAGGTCGGCGCCGGCGTCCTTGATCTTCTTGACCAGCACCTTGCCGCTGCGGGGGAAGAAGTGGACCTTGCGCGGCCAGATGTCGTTGAGGTCTTCGGCCACCACGCGGATCTTTTCGGCGGAGAGGAAGCTCCTGACGAAGGCGGCATTGCGTTCGCCCACATTCATCGCGTTCATCCCGCGCAGCACCGCACCGCCACCAAATACCTTGCATTCCAGGTTTTCGCGGCGGGCGCCGGCCTTGAGGACGTCGTTGATCAACACTTCCATGGCATAGGTGCCGTAGCGCATCGAGGCCGAGACGGGGCTATCGGCCTCGCCACCGCCATCGGGCAGCATGAAGTGATTCATCCCGCCCACGCCGCTGACGCGATCGCGCAGGCAGGCTGATACGCAGGAACCCAGTACGGTGACGATCATCATGTCGGCGCCGGTGTAGTAGTACTCGCCCGGCAGGATCTTGGCGGTTTCGCAGTCGAAGGCCCGGTCGTGATAGACGTAGGAAGCGAAATTCTCCGGCTTGTTGATGACGGTCTGCATACGGGCCCCTGGCTGTTCTGGTGATCCCTGTGAGGGATGGTGACTGTTTTTTCTGTTCCCATTGTCAGCCAGCCATCGCGCGGCCGGTATCGGGGATTTCCTGAGCGAGAACAGGCTTGTGCCGGCACGGTAATGAGGGATATCCGCAATCGCTGCCGGTATCGGCACCGTGCTACCCTGCGCTCCCTCGACATGACCCGATCCCGGTCCGCTCTGACGGAGACGATTTGTACAGGCATTCCCCAAATGCCGGAGACAGGCATCGGACAGGCAGTTGAATCCGGCAGGCACGCCGCGGGCAGCGACCCCCGACCCGTTACGTGCGCCGTGGCCCCGCGCGGCCACGCCCGGTCGCCGATACGCCGCCCGGCAGTGGCGCGTATTGCACGTGGCGCCTCATGTCGCGCCTGCCCTCCACGGCAGGCGTGCAGGAAGCGTCCCGCACCGGTTGTCCGACTCCCGCGCCTGGCGCAGGGAGGCAGCCCTCTCTCCATCACAAACGGTTTAGACAATGTTGAAAAAATCTTTCCTGGCCTTGCTGGGATTCGTAGTTGCGCTGGTCACCGTACCAGCCTCGCAGGCGGCCGACGTCAAGAAGGTCGACGTGCTGCTGATCGGCGGCGGCATCATGAGCACCACCCTGGCGGTCTGGCTCAACGAGCTGGAACCGGGTTGGTCCATGGAAATGGTGGAGCGCCTGGATGGCGTGGCCGAGGAAAGCTCCAACGGCTGGAACAATGCCGGCACCGGCCACTCGGCCCTGGCCGAACTGAACTACACGCCCGAAGACAAGAACGGCAAGATCCAGATCGCCAAGGCCATCGAGATCAACGAAGCCTTCCAGATCTCACGCCAGTTCTGGTCCTGGCAGGTCAAGAACGGCGTGCTGAAGAACCCGCGCTCCTTCATCAATTCGACCCCGCACATGAGTTTCATCTGGGGCGACGAGAACGTGGCCTATCTCAAGAAGCGCTATGAGGCGCTGCAGGCCAGCCCGCTGTTTGCCGGCATGCAATATTCGGAAGACCACGCGCAGATCGCCAAGTGGGTACCGCTGATGATGGAAGGTCGCGATCCCGCGCAGAAGATGGCCGCCACCTGGACGCCGCTGGGTACCGATGTGAACTTCGGCGAGATCACCCGCCAGTTCGCCGGCTATCTGCAGAGCCGCCCCAATTTCGCCCTGAAGCTCTCCAGCGAAGTGCGCGACATCACCCGCAACGCCGACGGCAGCTGGCGCATCGGCTACAAGAACCTCAAGGATGGCAGCACCACCGAGACCGATGCCAAGTTCGTCTTCATCGGCGCCGGTGGCGGGGCGCTGAAGCTGCTGCAGAAATCCGGCATCCCGGAAGCGCGCGACTACGCAGGCTTCCCGGTCGGTGGTTCGTTCCTGATCACCGACAACCCTGCCATCGCCGAGCGCCACCTGGCCAAGGCCTATGGCAAGGCTTCGGTGGGCGCGCCACCGATGTCGGTGCCGCACCTGGATACCCGCGTGCTGGATGGCAAGCGGGTGATCCTGTTCGGGCCCTTTGCGACCTTCTCGACCAAGTTCCTGAAGCAAGGTTCGCTGTGGGACCTGTTCTCCACCGCCACCACCCACAACGTCTGGCCGATGGCCCGCGTCGGTATCGACGAGTATCCGCTGGTGGAATACCTGGCCGGCCAGTTGATGCAGTCCGATGACCAGCGTTTCGCAGCCCTGAAGGAATACTTCCCCAACGCAAAGAAGGAAGACTGGCGCCTGTGGCAAGCCGGCCAGCGCGTGCAGATCATCAAGCGCGACGACAGCAAGGGTGGCGTGCTCAAGCTGGGTACCGAGATCGTGGCCTCGGCCGACGGCAGCATGGCCGGCCTGCTGGGTGCATCGCCCGGTGCCTCCACCGCGGCGCCGATCATGCTGACCGTGCTGGAGAAGGTCTTCAAGGACAAGCTGGCCACGCCCGAATGGCAGCAGAAGGTGCGCCAGATCGTCCCCAGCTACGGCACCAGGCTCAATGACCATCCCGACCAGGTTGCCAAGGAATGGGCCTATACCAGCGAGGTGCTGCAACTGGCACCGCCTCCGGTGATCGCCCCCAAGGCCGGTGGCAAGGACAGCGCCAAGGGCAGCATGGAAAAGCCCAAGGCCAATGCCGCAGCCGACATGGCGCTGTAAGGTGCCAGCCTCGGTGTGACGGAATCGGCAAGCCGTGATGCGGCGACCTGATCCCCACACCAGGAAATCGAAAGAGGGTAGCCAGGGTAGCCGTGGCTACCCTTTTTTATTGTGTCTTGCCGCTGGCAGCAGCCGTGTGCGAAGTGCAGGGCAGAGGCTGGCGCAGCAGTCCCGGCCAGATGGCCGGCCAGTCACTCTCGTGGGCCATGCCCGGCACCACCTGCAGGGCGGCGCAGGCCCCGGTCTGTGCCACGAAGTCGCGGGTAATGACGGTGGGGACGACGCGATCATCGGCGCCGCTGAAGTGACGTTGGGGGATAGACCTCACCCGTTGCGCCACGTCGATGGGATTGAGCGAGCCCGGCATCTGCGAGACCTGATGCCAGCGGTTCACGGCCACGTGGTCCAGGTTGCCGGCGATGGTGCGGATGGCACTGACATCCTGGCGCCGCGCTGCCAGCAGCACCGCGATGGCACCGCCGCCGGAATACCCGACCAGTTCCAGGCGTGCCGGCTTGAAGCGTGCCACGTACTGGCTCAGGGCCTGGTTCATGGCATCGACCACCTCCGGGGCATAGCGCAGACCGGTCCAGTAGGCCGGGCCACAGGCAGGGTTGCGCGCCATCGGCGTGAACTGGCAGGGGCGCGCCAGATAGAGGAGGGCGGTACCGTTCGCCGTATCGGTGGCGGTACCGGCGGCGGTATTGGTGGCTGTATTGGCGCGGGCATCGCTCAATGCCAGCTGCAGGCCCATGGCCTCATGCGGGGTCGGATCGGGCGAGACCTGGGTGCGGCTGAGCCAGGCACGGCCATCCCCCTCGATATAGACGCGCAGCACGGCCGGCGCGGGCCGCGCCTTCACGTAGGTGGTGAGCACGAAGCGGCCGGTGTCGATCTCTTGGCGCTGGAAGGCCGCGCCGGAGGCCAGCCCGTCAGCATGTTGCAGGGGATCGCCGGCACAGCCGGCCAGCAGGATGGCCAGGCCGGCGAGGAGATTCCGATAGGGCAGATGAGGTAGGAAGGGTAAGCGCATGGCGCGCATTGTCACCCGAGTAAAAACGGCCCGCAAGCTGACGCTGCGGGCCGTTTGCGGAATGACGCCGGATCAGAACAGCCAGCCCACCCGTGCCGTCAATTGATGCACCAGTGCGCGATCGCGGATTTCGGCATCGTAGCCCAGCGTACCGTAGCTGCCGTGGGCGGCATTGAAGCGATAGCTCGCGCCCAGTTGCACGGCATCGCGATTGGGCGCGGCGCTGGCGGTGGTGAAACTGGGACCGCCGGCCACGAAGCTGGCGGTGACATCCGGATTGCCGGCCAGCTCGCGCAGGTAGCGTGCGCGCAGTTGCAGGCGGTCGCCGTTGTCGTTGACCCGGTTCAGTTCCACCCCCAGCGTCGGCTGTACGGAATTGGCATTGGTCGCGCCCACGTTCTGGGCCAGCGCCGCGTTGCCGCTCTCGGTATAGCCCTGGTTGGCCAGGTGCGACAGGCGCAGGCCCGCCAGCCAACGGCCTGACCAGGTCTGGCTGATGGCAAAGGGCAGGCCGGCTTCGACCCGTGCGCCGAGCTGCCAGCCGTTGTAGCTGCCGTTCACGTTCTGGTCGAGGAAGCTGATGGCGCGCTTGCTGCTGTAGTGATTGCCACCCACCATCAGCGAGCCGTCCAGGGTCCAGCCGCCCATGTCCAGGCCGAGGTAGCCGCCCAGGTTCACCGCATCGACATCGACATCATTGCCGCTGGCATTGTCGTTGCCACGGGTACCGGCGCGGGTGTAACCCAGCGTGAGGCCGGCCACTTCACGTGCGGAGAGGTCGGTTTCCAGGCCAGCCGCCATGCCGTAGGCGTTGATGTTGTAGCCATCGGCGCCGGCACGCGCATCCTGCCTGCCCCAGGCACCCAAGCCTTGCAGCCAGACACGGCTGCGGGCAGCCGCTTCACCGGTGGAGATGCCGCTGCCGCGCTTGCCATCCATGCCGGAGGTGCTGGCAACCTGGCTGTCATTGCGGGCGCTATCAATGCGCCCGGACACCGCCGAGAACACGCTGCCCATGGCCACCTGTGCCGCCTGCTGGCTGGCACGATTGGTCTCGGGCTGCAGTTGTCGCACCGCGCTGCGATAGGCGCTTGCAGTGGGCAGCGCATCCAGCGAGGCCAGCAGCGATTGCACCTGTGCGTTGTTGCTGTTGTTGCCCAGTGCATCCAGGGCCCGGCCCAGCGGACTGCCGGTGACATCGCTGACGCTGCTGGTGCGCTGCGCGCTGAGGATCAGGTCATTGCCGCTGAGCTGCAGGCTGTAGTTCAGCGTGGCCGTGTTGGCCACCTGGAGTTGCGACACATCGGCCGACACGCCGCCGGCCGCCGACAGGATGGTCCAGCGTGCGCTGTTGGGGACATAGGTCTTGACCACCGGCTGCACGGTGGCGCCATTGGCCAGCGTGGCGCTGCCGGCGGTGACGATCTGGTCGGCCTGCGGACCGGCCACGCCGACCTGCAGGGTGGCGCCACTGCCCAGCGAGAAATTGCCGCCGACATTGATGCTGCGCACCGCCGTCCCATCGGCCGCCTGGAACATGCCATTGACGGCCAGGTTGCCGCTGGTGCCGAAGGCGCCATTGACCTGCAGCACGGCGCCCTGGTTGACGGTCATGTTGCTGACCGTGCCCAGGTCATAGTTGAAACGCGTGATGCCATCGCGCACGACGAAGTTCTCGAAGCCCGACAGCACACCCGCCGCGAAGGTCTGGGTGCCGCCGGTGGTGAGGGTGTCGGTACCGGCGCCGCCGTTGATGGTGCCGATCACGGTGCCACCCAGCAACTGCAGCGAGTCGTCGCCATCGCCCATGTCGATGGCCAGGCCGTTCTTGCCTTCGATGCGGCCGTAGTTGATCAGGGTGTCGTTGCCGCCGCCCATCTGCACCGCCGCCCCCGGTGTGGTGCTGCCACCCTGGCCGGTCAGCGTGGCCTGGGCGCCACCGGTGATGACGCCGCTGGCATTGTTGATCAGGGTGTCGTCGTAGTTGCCCACCAGGCCGACGGCCACACCCTTGTTGCCGATGATGCTGCCGTCGTTGACGATGTAGGCCTTGCTGCCATTGACGCTGCTGGTGCCGCGCCCGGTGGTATTGCCGTTGTTGTAGGTGATGAGCGGATTGCTGGCGTCCTTGGACCAGTCATTGCCGTCGTCGATCAGGATGCCGTGCGCATCGCCATAGATCACCGCGCCCGCATGGTTGATCACCGTGCCGCCGCCGGCGGCCACGCCATCGGCGCCATTGGGCTGGCCGGTGGAATCCAGACCACCGGCGCCAGTGCCGCGAATGCTGCCCCAGTTCTCGATATAGGCGGTACCGTCGATGTCCACGCCGTCACCGTCGCCATTGCTGGTGGTGGCACCGTTGCCCAGTACGTCATACACGCGCCCGCTGCCGGCATAGTTGCCGACGATGGTGCCGTAGTTGAAGACCACGCCGTGACTGTCGAAACCGACGCCCGAGCCGTTATTGCCGGTGATGACGCCGCCGGCCTGGTTGATCACCACGTTGTTGCTGATGGTGACATTGCTGCGCGTGCTGCCGTCGGCATAGGTGGCATCGAAGCTGATGCCGGTGGTGGTGAGGTGCGGGTTGAGCTGGATGGCATTGGCCAGGTTGCTGTCAGGCGTGGCGGCGACCGGGTCACCACCATCGATACCGTGCCGTGCGCCGGTGATGCTGCCGTAGTTGACCACGACGGCATTCTTGATGCCGTCATCGATGGAGATGCCATCGGCCGCCTTCGGCGGCGAACCGCTGGCGCAGGCGCTGAGGTAATCCGGGCAGGAGGTGTTGACCGGGCTGGTGGTGAAGATACGCCCATAGTTGGTCAGCAGGATGTTGGAGCCCATCTTGATCGCGGTCGAGCTCGACGAACTGATGGTGGCGCTGCTGTTGGTGGCCGAGCCGTTGACGATGGTGTTGCCGGTCGTGGAGTAGTCACCGTTGGCATTGATCGCGTAGTTCTTGCCGTTGTCCGCATTGGTCGGTGTCGGCCCGGTCTGCGAGATGGTGCCGAGGTTGACGATGGAGAAGCTATCGCTGCCCTTGCCGATCAGGATGGTCGGCGTCTTGGACGCGCTCGACGAACTCGTGATCACCCCGCCCAGCGCATTGTTGAGGATCAGGTTGACCTTCTTGTTGTTGATGCTGATGGCCGAGAGACCGCTGGTCTGGCTGATCGTACCGGCGTTGTTGATGGTGACGGTGGAGAGGTTGTCGTTGTCCTGCGAGGTCTTGATGCTGGCCGCGCTGCCCGAGGCCAGCGTGCCACCGGCATCGACGGTGATTGTGTCACTGCCGTTCTTGGTCAGCGTCTTGGCCGTGGTGTCGGTGGTGCCGTTGCCGACCGTGTAGTTGGCCGCGTGGGTGGGAGCGTAGATCGCCTGCAGGGCAAGCACCAATGGAAGCAGACGAAGAGGGAAGGAGGAGCGCGCCATGTGCAAAGAGTTGATAGCAAATTGTAAAGAACTGAAATTCTGCTGACGACTTATGACCGGTTCATTACAGCAGTCTGCTGAAGGCGGCATTTGGTCACCGAGTGTGGTCTTTCTGCTAATCTTCATTCTTTACAGGTGGTAATGAGACTAAAGCGACCAAGCGACAAGGGGGAAGGGATGAGGGGATGGACGATGCAGACGGGGGCCGGCGATGAATAGATCCGTGCTGGATTTTTTGATGCCGCAATGGAATGGCGCGGTCGATGGCGGCCTGCAGCTCGTGGTGGCCCTGCTATTGCTGGCGCTGGTGATCGGGCTGCCGCTGCTGCTGGCGCGCAGCGCCCGTCCGGTGCAATGGGAGGCCCGCCTGGGCGCACTCACCGGCGAGGGCCGCGCCCTGCCTGCACCCACCACCCCGGAAGAATTGAGCCAGGCCGTCGCGACCGCGCCGGAACGCTGGGCGCAGGTCGCGCCTGGCATGGTGCTGATGCTGGGCCTGCTGGGCAGCTTCATCGGCCTGGGTCTGGCCCTGGGCGATACGGCTGCGGTACTCGGCCCGCAACAGGCACCGGGCGCACTGGCAGCGGTCATCGATGCGCTGGGCGCCAAGTTCAGGATGGCCACCTGGGGCATCCTGGCCTACCTGATCCTGAAGATCTGCATCACCCTCAGCGCGCGCGAACAGACGCGCCTGGCCTGGAGCGTGAGCACCCTCAGGCGGCTCGATACCGAACAGGCACACGCCCGCGCGCAACTGGAGGCGCAAGACCGGCAGCGCCTGATCGACGCCATCACCCACAGCAGCAACGCGCTGCTGGCGGCACAACAGGCCGAAGCGCAACGCGCCCACCTGCGCCATGCCGAGTTGATGGACGCCCTGCAGCGGCAGACTGCTCGCTCTTCCTGACCTGAGGCAGCGATGAAACAGGCAGACAACGAATGGGTGGTCGCCACCGGCCTGATGGCCGCCCTGGCGGCGGTGCTGGTGGTGCTGCTGGCCGTGCATCGCGCAGGCGGGACCGAGGCCGCGCAGGCCGCCCTTGCGCAGCAACGGACAGCGCAGAGCGTGCCGCCTGCCTCGGCCACGGTGCCGGCTGCGGCACCATTGCCGACGCCGACATCGCCGCCAGCAACTACACCAGCAACTACGCCAGCACCGACACCGACCCCACCACAGCCCACGCCCTCGACGGCACCAGCGCCGGCGCAGCCGACAACGACGCCGGCTGCGTCGCGTGCCGACACGCCCACGGCGGCGCAGGAACAGCGGGAACAGGATCAGCGGGAGCAAGGCGTGACCGGCGTATTGCGTCAGGTGCAGAACGTATTTGCGCAGCAGGGCGCTTCCCGATTGGTTGCCATCGATACCGAGGCGGGCACGATCACCCTGAAGGAAGGCGCCTTCCGCCGCGGCAGCGCCTGCGTGGAACCGGAAGCCCGGGCCGCCTTTGCGCAGGTAGAGCAACGCATCGCCGATTACCTGAAGCAGAACCCGGCAGGCCGCATCTATGTGGAAGGCCACACCGACGACAAGCCGGTCAAGGCACCGGTGACGGATGTCCGCGCCTACTGCACCGTCTATGACGACAACATCACCCTCTCCGCCGCCCGTGCGCGCGAAGCGCGACTACTGCTGATCGGGCGTAGCGCACCGGAAGCCGCGCGCAGGGTGATCGTGGCGGGGTATGGGGATTCACAGCCTTTATCGGGGCTGGCTGCCAGTGATGAGCGGAATCGGCGGGTGGAGGTGAGGTTTGTGAATGGCGGGACGAGGTAGGGAATCGACCGCGAGGACAAAAAGACTCACAAGGCGGAAATTTTTACTTTAGACCGGTACTAATTCTGGGGTACGGTCAAGTCAGTCACCTCGGCAGACATTGATTGATCTGCCTTTGGATGATTCTGCTTTGAGTTTATGGCCAGGCCCCACTCAGGGTAAAAGCCACACTCGTAACGATGATGGACAGTGGTGAGCAAAACGTAGGGATGCTGCTACTACTCGTAAGAAGACAAGTAATGATGATTTTGATTTGAAAATGATAATCATCTTTCATGGTCTCAACTAATATGGCTTGGCGGACACGCGCCGTTTGGTCTGTGCCATGGACGACAGAAACGTTTGGAAGTGCAAGTTAATTAATAGGCGCTTGGATGTCATGTGCGAGCTTCTGCTGTTTGAGCCACATGCTAGTTAGTTTTGCGTAGCATTTGGGCTGAGATATGTATGCTGAGTGGGATGTAAAAGAAAGAGAACTTGTGTATTCCTAATCCTTGATGGAATAAGAAGATGATCATAAATTTCGACAGAGTTGTCGCAATAGTTAGCTTAGGCGTAGGTGTCGGGAGCATTGGAATCGGTGTGGCTTTAACTGATGCTCCGAAAAATGCTCAAATTATTTCGCTGTCAGGATGGGCGGCGTCCTTTGCAATCACGTTACTGCTCAGTATTTCAGCGTTCATCGTCATCGGGAAATTTGAACGCCGAATCGAAAAAATCAGTGACGATTTACTTTCGAAGGAAGAAGAGCTGATTAACTACAGAAATATTTCCATCGCACTCACATCAGTGATCAATCCCGAGCCGATGATCCAAAATATCAGAAATAACTTGGCCGCCCATATGGCGAAAAACCAACCAGATGAAGACGCATGAAAATGAACTTTAATAACTACGCTTACTTTCCGATATTACGAACTCGTCAGGCAGAATTGAACGGTCTCTACCATCTTTCTGACGACGCAAAGGACAAAATACTTCCAATCATTACATTGGGAAAATGGAGAAATACTGACGGGGTGGATAAGGCCTTAGGCAAAGTTGAAGAGTGCCTTGGTAGTCGAAATTTCATTTTGGACTTGAGTAAAGAAATTCAGCATCAAAATGAATCCATAAGTAATTTAATGCTACCGGATTCTATCTTTAAGAACTGGTTGGAATTTATCGAGAAAAACAAATCCGTGGTGCCAGTTGTTCAATTCGCGCCGACCGCGACCCGACGAAACGTTGTACAACAAGCAGTCGCAATAGAGAAGCTGGGAAGGACGCCGGTATTTCGCGTCAGGATTAATCAAAATGAACTTGATAGCACACTGGCCTCGCTTTATGCCTTGAATGCGCCAGAAAAAGCATTGATTATTATAGATGCAGGGTATATCAGAGAGGTGTCAACGAAGCTTATTAAGGCGGGGGTACTGCAAACCATATTAAATACCATCAATACGATAGTGCAAGAGGTTCCGGAGACTTTGCGAGTGCTTGCGGGGACAAGTTATCCACGGTCTGTAACGCAGTATCGCAATGACGACAGTGAAACAAGCGGAAGAATATCTATGCTTGAGCACATACTGTATGACTCCATCGGACCAGACATTGTTCGCTACGGAGATCATGCATCAATTCATTCAGTTGTGTATGACGACGAAGGCGGGACATACCTGCCTAAACTTGATGTGCCTTCTGATCACTACTGGTATTTTGAGCGTCGGCCAGGCACTAAAAGCGAGGGTTATAAAGATGCTGCTGAAACTCTGTTGAAAAATCATCCATCGTTAAAAACTAATACCTGCTGGGGGGCGGAAATGGTGCGAAACACAGCAGCTGGGAACGGAAAAACAATTAATTCACCGATCGCTGCAATTTCAGTTCGAGTGAATTTACATATCGATTATCAGTTGGAATTTTTAGAGGCAGCGAATGCTATGCCTCCGAAAGAAGATAATGGAGATGAAGAGAGCTGGATTTAGTTATTTTGAATCGGGACCAAGATATGCCGAGGCATGTCTTCTGGTATATCTCCGTCCGGAAATAAACGGGAAAAATCTAGTTCGCGGTGATGATGCTTGTTTGGAGCCGTTAGGTATTTTGCGAAAAGGGTGTCGAGTTCTTTTCTTTTCGTTTTGCTTTTACTTAAGTTCGCTATATCACCAGGATGCGTTTTTTCTCGTTGCCGAAGTTTCTGGAAATTTTGAAAAGTCGTACGGTACCGATTTTTTATAGATTGAATCGTAAAGCGCCGCAGGGACGCTAGCGAATTATCTAGCGCCAATGTTGTAAGTTCAGATCGTGAATATGATCCGAGGTTAAATTCCACCTTGTTCTTGAGCAGCAGGGTTAGCTCTGATTTCAACAAAAAATCACACAATAATTTTTTATCGGAGATTTCCTTGATTTTTCCTGGGCGTCGAATTTTGAGCTGCACAGAATCAGACCGGAGTTCCTCGGCTTCCCAAATGCCAACCTGCGACGGTGTGTTTTCTAGAGCGTAGTCAATGAATTTTGAAGAAAGCACTAAGGTTACTTTGTCAAATCGCTTTAGATAAACTGCCAGCTGCCCATCCAATCGCTTCAGTGAGTCCAGATCGCTTTTAATTTCAAAGGCCTCTAAATGACCATTGGCAATTACTATATCGGCTCTCCGTTCCGCATTTCCCACTGACATTTCATTAATTAAGACAGCATCGTGCCTCTGCAGTTTTGCGAACAATTTGTCGATGACGGCGGCCTTAATATCTTGCTCGTTTAACACGGAAAGCACCCTATTGGCAGATAGCAGAATGACTCATGAAATCTAGGTGTAAATCAGAGTTTAAGCCAGAAGTGGGATTTAAGTTGGTTTTGGTCTTCTTAGCGAAGTCTTGCTTGGCTTTTATTTCAGTTAGATCGCACTAACTTCTCTCATTTGAGGCCGGAGGTGCAAATTTTCTACTGCGATCCCTGACTCTGATTGACAACAGGAGTAAGAGTTTTTTATAAAAGACAGCAGTCCAAGAATGGACTGGAGCCAAGGATTTTCCGTCCCGGAAATGAAAAACGCCAACCGCTAAGGGCTGGCGTTTTTTTTGGAACATTCTTGGTGGCCCGGGGCGGAATCGAACCACCGACACAAGGATTTTCAATCCTCTGCTCTACCAACTGAGCTACCAGGCCAAGACGGACAAGTATAGCGGCTTTGAAGAAATATGCAAGTCCTTTTTGAAAAATAGTTTCCGCCACCCCGTTTATAATCGCCGACATGAATACCAATTCACATTCCCCATCTTCCTCGCCGGCCGCGGCTGGCACTGATATCTGCATCGTCGGTGACGGCGCGGTCGGCAAGACGGCGGCGCTGGGGCTGGCGCAGGCCGGCTTCAAGGTGACCCTGCTGGCGCCACCGCCCAAGCCCGCCGCACCGGACCCGGCCAGCTGGGACGTGCGGGTCTATGCGCTGAACCATACCGCGCATCGGCTGCTGTCCTCGGTCCGCGTCTGGGATGCCATGGATGCCGCGCGCATCGCGCCTGTGGATAACATGACCGTCCACGGCGACGGCCTGCCGGAAAAGGCGCAGCCCGGCCTGCTCAGTTTCGATGCCTACGCCGCCCGCACCGATGCCCTGGCCTGGATCGTCGAAGACCGCAATCTCGACCAGGCGCTGGACGCCGCCCTGCGTTTTGCGCCCAATGTGCGCGTGCTGCAGGGCCGCGCCACGGCGCTGGCGGTCAGCGGCGAGACTGCCACGCTGACGCTGGAATCCGGCCAGGCCCTGTCCGCTTCACTGGTGGTGGGGGCCGATGGCGCCAATTCCTGGGTGCGCGGACAGTGCGATATCGGGCTGGATTACCGCTCCTATGGCCAGAACGCCATCGTCACTAATTTCACCTGCGAGCTGCCGCATCGCGGCGTGGCCTATCAATGGTTCAGTCCGACCGAGGGCGTGATCGCGTTGCTGCCGCTGCCGGGTAACCGCGTCTCGCTGGTGTGGTCCGCGCCGCAGGCGCTGGCCGAGCAGCTGCTGCGCCTGCCGTTGTCGGCACTGGCCGAGCGTCTGGCGCAGTGGGCCGCGCCCGTGCTGGGGGCGCTCACTCCGCTGCAGCCGGAGGTGGCCAAGGCTTTCCCGCTGCGCCTGATCAAGCCGCATGCGATGATCGCGCCGCGTGTGGCGCTGATCGGCGATGCCGCCCATGTGGTCCATCCGATGGCCGGGCATGGCATGAACCTGGGCTTTGGCGATGTGGCCGCGCTGATCGATATCCTGCTCAAGCGCGAGCCCCAGTACGATTGCGGCGATGACCGCGTGCTGCGTCGCTACGCCCGCGCCCGCAAGGAAGAAGTATTGCTGATGCAGATCGCCACCGATGGTCTGCATCGGCTCTTCTCCACCGAGGCCGAGCCGGTGCGCCTGGTGCGCAATATCGGCATGAGCCTGGTGAACCGTCTGCCGCTGCTCAAGCGCCGGCTGATTGCCCACGCGTTGGGACAGTGAAGCGCGGCGATTTCAGGTAAGGTAGTGGCCTTTGGCGAGACAGCAGGGCTGGTTGGGCCTGCCGTTGCCGGAAAAACTGCCCCGCGATTTTTTTTGAGAGACATCTGCAACCCCAGTCTTTGCAAGGCTTTGCGGCCGATGCGTCAAGGATTGGGTGTGCGTTTGATTTGAATCAGGACGAGTATGAAAAAATTTCTGACCGCCGGTGCGAGCCCATTGCGCCATCTGAGCATGGCGGCATTGCTGCTGGTTTCCACCGTCGTCGGCGTGAGCGCCCATGCGCAGGCCGAGGCGGCTGACAGCACCGAGGCCACCATCAAGAAGCTCATCGAGCCGCGGCTGGGCAAGGATGCCAAGGTCGATGCGGTGACCAAGACGCCGTATTCCGGCCTCTATGAAATCCAGATCGATGGCGACGTGATCTACACCGATGCCAAGGCCCAGTACCTGTTCATCGGTCGCGTGGTGGATGCGCAGAGCTACCGCGACTACACCAAGGAAAAGATCGATTCGCTGAACCAGGTCCCGTTCTCGGGCCTGCCGCTGGACAAGGCGATCAAGACCGTCAAGGGCAATGGCAAGCGCGTCATCGCCATCTTCGAAGATCCCAACTGCATCTACTGCAAGCGCCTGCACAAGACCCTGCAGGAAGTGGACAACATCACCTACTACACCTTCCAGTACAACATCCTCTCGCCGGATTCCATCGTGAAGTCGCGCAACATCTGGTGCGCGCCCAATCCGAGCAAGGCCTGGAACGAGTGGATGGTCAACGGCAAGGAAGCTCCGGCAGCGGCGGCCTCCTGCAATGCGCCGCATGAGGATGTCCTGGCACTGGGCAAGAAGCTCAAGGTGACCGGCACGCCGACCATCTTCTTCACCGACGGTTCGCGCATTCCTGGCGCGGTCGATGCCAAGGGCCTGGAACAGAAACTGTCTTCGCTGAAATAAGTCCATGACGCACGGGAGCGCCTCGCAGGTTGGGGCGCTCCTGTTGCGTTGTGGTTCAGCGCATCAGGCTCATTTCCCCGTATGCAGTTCCATCATGGCGGCCTCGAACTTGCCCTGCACCAGCAGGGGGATGACGTTGAGGCTCTTGTCCAGGGCGTCGTTGATGAGCGCCTGTTCTTCCTTGCGCGGCCGGTGCAGTACGAAGTCGGCGACCGGCTGTTGCAGTCCCAGCGTGCGCGGATGACCGATGCCCAGGCGCAGGCGCCAGTAGTCCTGGGTGCCCAGTGCGGCGGTGATGTCCTTCAAGCCATTGTGGCCGCCGGAAGAACCGCCTTTCTTGATCTTGGCCGCGCCCGGTGGCAAGTCCAGTTCGTCATGCACCACCAGCACTTCGTCCGGATTGATCTTGTAGAAGCGCGCCAGCGCGCCGACCGACTGGCCGGAGCGGTTCATGTAGGTCTGCGGTTCCAGCAACCACACCTCATTGCCGGCGATGCTGGTCTTGCCGGCCAGGGCGTTGAAGCGCTGCTCGCGGCTCAGGCGGACCGGACCGGCGAGGTTGTCGACCAGCCAGAAGCCGGCGTTGTGGCGGGTTTGTTCGTATTCCGGGCCGGGGTTGCCGAGACCGACGATGAGACGGATGGTCATGTTGCAAGAAATGAGGGGCTGCACGAGGCGGAAGCGCCGATTATCCCGGCTTTGGCCGCCGCCGTCCAATCCCCCATGGCCCGGATGCGCCCGTGCCGCCTGCCTTCCCGTGCAATCAGGCAATGTCAAGATTGGCGCGGGTGGCTGAATTGCGTATCATCCAACGCTTGTTTTTCTTCACCGCATAACTGCTTAATTGCTTAACTGTTGACTGGGTTTCACCATGCTGCCTTCTATCGAACAACGACTCGCCCTTGAACTCGCCGCCAAGCCGGTTCAGGTCGCTGCCGCCATCGCCTTGCTGGACGAAGGTGCCACCGTCCCCTTCATCGCCCGCTACCGCAAGGAAGTCACCGGCGGCCTGGACGACATCCAGCTGCGCCTGCTGGAAGAGCGCCTGCGTTACCTGCGCGAGCTGGAAAGCCGCCGCGCCGCGATCATCGCGTCCATCGAAGAGCAGGGCAAGATGACGCCGGTGCTGCTGGACGCCATCACCCACGCGGAAGACAAGACCCGCCTGGAAGATCTCTACCTGCCCTACAAGCCCAAGCGTCGCACCAAGGCCCAGATCGCCGCCGAAGCCGGCCTGACCGAGCTGGCCGATGCGCTGCTGAATGACCCGGGCCTGAACCCGGAAGAGGAGGCCGCCAAATACATCAAGGCCGCCTTCACCACCGACAACGGTGACAATCCGGGCGTGCCCGATACCAAGGCCGCGCTCGATGGCGCGCGCCAGATCCTCATGGAGCGCTTCTCGGAAGATGCCGAGCTGCTGCAGAGCCTGCGTGAGTACATCACCGAACATGGCGTGGTCGAATCCAAGGTGATCGATGGCAAGCAGGACGCTGGCGAAAAATTCGCCGACTACTTCGATTACTCCGAGACCTATTCCACCATCCCTTCGCACCGTGCGCTGGCGCTGTTCCGTGGTCGCCGCGAGGAGATGCTCAACGTTGTTCTGCGTCTGGACAGCGAAGAAGAAAAGCCGAAGTGGGATGCGCCCCATAATCCTTGCGAAGGTCGTATCGCCTCGCGCTTCGGCGTCTCCAACAAGGGCCGCGCCGCTGACAAGTGGTTGTCCGACACCGTGCGCTGGGCCTGGCGCGTGAAGGTCTTCATGCACCTGGAAACGGAGCTCATGACCAACCTGCGCGAGAAGGCCGAGGCCGAGGCCATCAACGTCTTCGCCCGCAACCTGAAGGACCTGCTGCTGGCCGCGCCTGCCGGCCCGCGTGCCACCATGGGCCTGGACCCGGGGCTGCGCACCGGCGTCAAGGTCGCCATCGTCGATGCTACTGGCAAGGTGGTCGCCACCGATACCATCTACCCGCACCAGCCGCGCAACGACTGGCACGGTTCGCTGCACACCCTGTCGCAGCTGGCCGAGAAGCACAATGTCTCGCTGATCTCGATCGGCAACGGTACCGCCTCGCGTGAAACCGACAAGCTGGCACAGGACCTGATCAAGCTGCGTCCCGAACTGAAGCTGACCAAGATCGTGGTGTCCGAAGCGGGTGCGTCGGTGTATTCCGCCTCGGAATTCGCTTCCAAGGAATTGCCGGATCTGGATGTGTCGCTGCGTGGCGCAGTCTCGATTGCACGTCGTCTGCAGGACCCGCTGGCCGAGCTGGTCAAGATCGATCCCAAGTCCATCGGCGTGGGTCAGTACCAGCACGATGTGAGCCAGTCGCAACTGGCGCGCTCGCTGGATGCCGTCGTGGAGGATTGCGTGAACGCCGTGGGCGTGGATGTGAACACCGCTTCCGCTCCGCTGCTGGCACGCGTGTCGGGTCTGAACGCCAGCGTGGCACAGAGCATCGTGTCGTATCGGGATATGAAGGGTATGTTCAGCTCGCGTGCTGCCTTGCGCGAAGTACCGCGCCTGGGTGACAAGACCTTTGAACAGGCGGCCGGCTTCCTGCGCGTGATGAATGGCGAGAACCCCCTGGATGCGTCGGCGGTCCACCCGGAATCCTATCCGCTGGTGGAAAAGATCCTGGCCGACATCAAGAAGGATGTGAAGAGCGTGTTGGGCCAGACCTCGCTGTTGAAGGGCCTGACCCCGGCCAAATATGCCGACGAGAAGTTCGGCGTGCCCACCGTCACCGACATCCTCAAGGAGCTGGACAAGCCCGGCCGCGACCCGCGTCCGGAATTCACCACCGCCACCTTCAAGGAAGGCGTGGAAGAGATCAAGGACCTGCGTCCGGACATGATCCTGGAAGGCGTAGTCACCAACGTGGCGGCCTTCGGCGCCTTCGTCGACATCGGCGTGCACCAGGATGGTCTGGTGCACATCTCGGCGCTGTCCAACACCTACGTCAAGGACCCGCACACCGTGGTCAAGGCCGGCCAGGTGGTCAAGGTCAAGGTGCTGGAAGTGGACGAGAAGCGCAAGCGCATCGCCCTGACCATGCGCCTGAACGACACCGCCCCGGCCCCGGGTGCACGCAACGAGCAACGTGGTGACCGCAACGATGCGCGTCGTCTGTCGCAGCACCAGAACCAGCGTGGTCGTGAGCAGGCACCGAGCAACAATGCCATGGCAGCGGCGTTTGCGAAACTGCGCGGTTGATGTGACGCACTAAGTGACGCGCTGATCGCCTTGCCTCGCAAGGCGCCGTAAAAAGGACAGGCTGTTCCTCTCGGAGGAACAGCCTGTTTTTTATGGGCGATCTGGATTGCAGGTTTGCGATCTCCAAGTATTTTTATTTATCGCGCCTAAAGTGCGCTCTCGCGCTAAAGAGTGTCGCGACTTCATTAACATGGCTGCCCTTCCGGTCCTTGCCTGACGATGAACTGAATGTGCCTCACATGGCCTCACATCACTTCCCTGTGGACCGGTTACCCCCGATCCGACAAGGAAAGCAGCATGGAAGCAACGAACGCATTTCGACTGGAATATCCCCGGCTCATGAAAGCCTTGCTCGCTCTCATCACGTTCAGCACGGTGACATCGATGTTCGGCTTGATCAGGCCAGGGCTTGACCTTCTGGTCTTCATCAATTTTCTGGTGCTGGTCGTGATGCTCGTCGTTCCGTGGTGGCACTATTCCAGCCCCAGTTGCATCGGTGAGGCATTGGTGAAGATACTGAGCGTAGTGCAGGGCATCGCCGGTGCCTGGTATATGGCTGCGTCGCTCGAGCCCATCCTCTTCGGGGTGCCGGGGCCGGGGAAATGGCTGGCGCTGCTGCTTGCGCAACTGTTCAATCTGGCATTTTCCTGGATGTTCTTCAAGGCCGCGACCGTATGCCGCATTGAAAGTGGAGCGCAGGCGACCATGGAATGGCTGAAAGATCTTCCAAAAGACCGATAGACGTAGGTGGCCGGGCTACCTGGAATTGTTTCAGGACCTGGTTCGCGCTGCCCGCTCAACCGGGACGTCCATGTCCTATCCCTATGTCCCTACCTACCAGCGAACGCGCTGCCACATCATGAAAATCGTAAAACTGAAGTATCCGAGGCTGCTGGGCTTTGTCATTTTGATGCTGGCGTCGCTCGGGTTAGGCTCATTGCTTGCGACACATGGTTTTTCGTTGCTGCTGGTTGTTCTGGCCGGAATGCTGCTGGTGCATTACTCGCGGCCAAGCCTCGTGGGTTGGGTACTTTTCATCTGCTTCATCGTGGCACCGGTGGTGGTCCTCGGCGTCATTGCATTTAGCTTTTTCGAGTTCAGCCGAGCTCTCCGCGGGTTTCGCGATCCTTACGAAATTATCTTCATATGGGCTGCCGCAGCGACCGGCGTGGCAGTGTTGATCGGCTTTGTCACCCAGGTGCTGAGAGTCGGCAATGAGGACGGCCAATGAGCAGTGGAACCGGCGTGCCAGGACTGCCAAAGTGGTTCGCCTAGCGCGCGAAAGCGATTGCGCCGGATTCGGAATCTGCGATTCCACTGTGCGTCCGGAAGAGCAGAGAAAAGGAGGCGGAGGCGTCCATCGGCATATCGCCGCAACGATACTCCGCCCTATCTGCGGTCAGAGTCAGGCAGTTGTACTGATCCGCGTCTGGCTCACCGATACCGAGATACTGACGGTGGTCTCGCTGGCAACCACGGTGCCGCCCTGGCCATCACCGTTGTCAGTGCTGCCTTCACTATCGCCACCATCCTGCTTGCCACCCTTGACATTGTTGATGAAGTCATTCAGCGACTTCTGCACGAGGTCATAGGTCTTGTCGATGTTGCTGGCGATGTCGCCCTGCAGGACGCTCAGGCTTTCCAGGATGTCACGTGCTTCCTTGAAGCCCTGGTCGACGCCCTTGAAGATCAGGTTCATGTAGTCGTCGATGTTGGCGGCGTCTTCCTTGTCGGGATTGTTCTGCTTGTAGAGCTCGAACATGTTGGTGATGAAGGAGACGATGCGTCCGGCCGTGCCCTCCGGCGAGTTGTCCTGGGACGCAGCGTTCTGCACGGCATTGTCGCCCAGCTGCGGGCGCAGAATGTCGTTGATGTTTTCGATGGCGGTCTTGTAGACCAGCGACAGGGGATCGTTACCGCTCTGCAGTGACACCTCCAGCGAGGACTGGACGATGGACAGGTTGAACTGTGCCTTGGCGCCTGCTTCGGTCAAGAGATTCGCTTTTCTGGCTTCGGCGATCTTGTCGTTGCTGGTGCCGGACGCACTGCCAGACAAAGCGGTGCTGTCGCCGCTGGCGGCGTTGGCGGAGTTGGAGGAAGTGGTGCTGGGCAGCAGGGTTTTGCTGTCCAGGCCGGTGGTGTTGCCGATGGCCATGACGGTCTCCTGTAGAAAAAGGGGATCCGGGCATCAAGGGGGAAGACGGATCCACTGGAAATGATGGTGCGTCGGATGACGAACCACTCCATTCCTGCATAACGGCCCGGTCGTGACGGACTTGATATTGACAAAAATTAACAGGTGTCAGTTTCCCAGTCCGGGTGGTGCCACTTGCTCCGGTGGATTTGTTCGATCTGACGAAAAGCCTTTACTGTAAAGGCTTTGCGGCGAGCCGATGCGGGTCGATACGGTGGCTCTCACGATAAAAAATTTTTCAGAAAAAATGTAACGAAATGTCCGACCCGTGGTGGCAGGCGGATTTCATTTGCAGTGATGCAATGAAATCACGATGACATGCTGCCAAGGACGAGCTGAGAGAAAACGCAGCGTATCGAAACGCCGCGTTCAGCGACGATGAGGATGTAGATATGGATGTGGATGTGGATGAGCTGGAAAGCCTGCTCCGCTCATTCCATGACGAACAGGCGACGATGTTCGCGGATGGCGTAACGGTCGGTCATGCCGGCGATGTAGTCGGCGACCTTTCTTGCCTGCTTGTCCAGCTGCTGGGCGTCATCATGCATTGCCTTGACTTGATAGTCCGGTGGCAGCAGGCTGGGCTGGCCCATGAAGGCAGCAAACATCTCGGCAATGATGCGCCGCGCCTTGGCGGTCATGCGGTTGACCTGATAGTGACGGTAGAGCTTTTCACGCAGGAATTTCTTCAGCACTGCCGCTTCGCCGGCCATGGCATCGGAGAAGGCAATGAGCGGCGGGGCGTTGCGGACATCCTCGATGTCGCGTGGCGCGAGCTCGGCGATGCGCACGCTCGCGGTCTGGATCAGGTCGACGATGAGCGCGTTGATCATGCGGCGGACCGTCTCGTGGATCACGCGGCGACCGGTGATGCCGGGATAGGTCTGTTCGACTTCGCGCAGATGGCGGGCAAAGAAATCCACTTCGCTCATCAGCTCCATGGTCAGCAGGCCCGAGCGCAGGCCATCGTCGATGTCGTGGTTGTTGTAGGCGATCTCGTCGGCCAGGTTGGCCAGCTGTGCTTCCAGCGAGGGCTGTTTCTTTTCCAGGAAGCGCACGCCGATGTCGCCCAGTTGTCGGGCATTGTGCAGCGAGCAGTGCTTGAGGATGCCTTCGCGGGTTTCGAAGGTGAGATTCAGACCATCGAAGGCGCCATAGTGCTGCTCCAGCTCATCGACCACGCGCAGGCTCTGCAGGTTGTGCTCGAAGCCGCCGTGGTGCTTCATGCAGTGGTTCAGCTCATCCTGGCCGGCGTGGCCGAACGGCGTGTGGCCCAGGTCGTGGGCCAGGGAGATGGCTTCGACCAGGTCTTCGTTGAGTTGCAGGTTGCGTGCGCAGGAGCGAGCAATCTGCGCGACTTCGATGCTGTGGGTCAGGCGGGTACGGAATAGGTCGCCTTCGTGATTGACGAAGACCTGGGTCTTGTATTCGAGACGGCGGAAGGCGGTGGAGTGGACGATGCGATCGCGGTCACGCTGGAATTCGCTGCGCGAGCCGGGCGGGGTTTCACTGAAGCGCCGGCCCCGCGAGCTTGCCGAGTGGGCGGCATAGGGAGCCAGACGGGGGGGCGCTTCAGCGTGCATGTTTACTCTCCGGTGCAGGCCGCCAGGGTTTGCAAGAGCAATTCCTGCGGCACGTTGGTGATCAGGGGGCTGCCCAGCGGTTTGATCAGGATGAACTTGATCTGGCCGCCTTCGTTTTTCTTGTCCACTTCCATCAGTTCCAGCCAGCGTTCGGTACCGAGGCTGGGGGCCACCGTCGGCAGGCCGGCTGCGGCGGTGACTGCCTGGATGCGGTCCCGCGTGCCGGCATCGATATAGCCCAGTCGCTGCGACAGGTCGGCTGCCATGACCATGCCGCAACCGACGGCTTCACCGTGCAGCCATTGGCCGTAGCCCAGGCCGTTTTCGATGGCGTGGCCGAAGGTGTGACCGAAGTTGAGGATGGCACGCAGGCCACCTTCGCGTTCATCCTGGCGCACCACGTCGGCCTTGATTTCGCAGGAGCGCTGGATGGCGTAGGCCAGGGCAGCATCGTCCTTGGAGACCAGTTGCGCGATATTGGTTTCGATCCAGTCGAAGAAGGGCGCATCGATGATGGCGCCATGCTTGATGACTTCGGCGATGCCGGCGGCCAGTTCGCGCGCGGGCAGGGTATGCAGGGTGGCGGTGTCGGCGATGACGGCCTGTGGCTGGTAGAAGGCGCCGATCATGTTCTTGCCCAGCGGATGGTTGATGCCGGTCTTGCCGCCCACCGAGGAATCGACCTGCGAGAGCAGGGTGGTCGGCACCTGCACGAAGGGTACGCCGCGCATGTAGGAGGCGGCGGCAAAGCCGGTCAGGTCGCCGATCACGCCGCCGCCCAGGGCGACCAGGGTGGTCTTGCGATCACACTTGTCGGCCAGCAGGCGGTCGAAGATCTTCATCAGGCTGGCCCAGTTCTTTTCTTCCTCGCCGTCGGGCAGCACGATTTCGCTGACCTGTTTGCCGGCAGCGCGCAGGGCGTTGGCGACCTTGTCCAGGTACAGCGGGCCGACCGTATCGTTGGTGACGATGGCTACGCGCTTGCCCTTGACGTATTGCGGCAGCAGGGACGCATCGTCCAGCAGGCCGCGACCGATGTGGATGGGGTAGCTGCGCTCGCCCAGGTCGACGTTGAGGGTGATCGGGTGGATGGCGGTGGAGGCGGTGTTCTGGTTCATGCGGTAATGGCTGGGTTCGGCGCCGGCAGCGCCATGGAAGGTCTGGGAGAAATGGCTGGTGGCGACCACCGTAGTACCGTCGGCGGTACGGGTGACCAGCGCGCTGCTGCGTTCGATGACGACGGCTTCATCGGCCTGCGCTCCATCAGCCTCCGGCGAGGGCTGCCAGGCACCCTCCTTGGGTGACAGTTCCAGATGGCTGATGATGGTCTGTACCAGGAATTGGACATTGGGCCGGTTGGTCTCGATCACGAAGTCGGCCACCTCGCGGTAGAGCGGGTCACGCTGGCGCGAGAGTTCTTCCAGCTTGCGACGCGGGTCGGCGGTCTGCAGCAGCGGGCGGTTCTTGTCGCGCCCGGTGCGCTGGAGAATCTGGTTGATGCTGGCCCGCAGGTAGACGACGGTGCCGCCCTTCTTGAGGTTTTCACGATTCTCGGCACGCAGGACGGCGCCGCCACCGGTGGCCAGCACGATGTCGGGCTGGGCCGAGAGTTCGCGGATCACCTCCGCTTCGCGCCGGCGGAAGCTTTCCTCGCCCTCGATCTCGAAGATCACCGGGATGGTGGCGCCGGTGCGCGCCTCGATCTCGTGGTCCGAATCGACGAAGCGCTTGTTCAGCTTCTTGGCCAGGGCCCGGCCTATGGTGGTCTTGCCGGCTCCCATCAGGCCGACAAGGAAGATGCTTCCAGTCATATCTAAGAATTCTGCGCTCTACGCTACTGGCCAATGTCGATGGCGCCGCGCATCTGACGGCACGGTCACCCGCCGCCCGGTGGGCGGTGTCCGGGCCGGCCGCCGGCCGGCTTGCGCCCGGCGGTACGGGCCTGGAACAGCGATTTTACCGTTCTTTGTGCCGCCGCCGGGAAAAATCGGGCTGGACAGCCCGCCGGGGGGCAACGGGCGTCAATACGGGCGCGGCGGTGCGACGATGCGGGGTGTGAGGAAGATCAGCAGTTCGGTCTTGTCGCGCACCCGGCTGTTGCTGCGGAAGAGGGCGCCCAGGAGGGGGATGTCGCCCAGCAACGGTACCCGGGTTTCATGGTCGTTGTCGGTCTGGGTATAGATGCCGCCGATGACCACCGTGCCGCCGTCTTCGACCTGGACCTTGGTCTTGACGTGCTTGGTGTTGATCGCCAGGCCGCCCGGGGTGACGTTGCCCCGGCTGTCCTTGTTGAGGTCGACGTCGAGGATCACATTGCCGTCGGGGGTGATCTGGGGCGTCACTTCCAGCTTCAGGTTGGCTTTCTTGAATGCGGTGGCGGTGGTGCCATTGCCGGCGGCCTGCTGGTAGGGGATTTCCTCGCCTTGTTCGATCAGGGCCGCCTGCTGGTCGGCGGTGATCAGGCGCGGACTGGAGACGATCTTGCCGCGCCCGTCGGCTTCCAGGGCCGAGAGTTCGACGTTGAGGAAGCGCTGGGCGGCGGCGTTGAAGAGGGTAAACCCGAAGCTGCCCGGAGTGGCGCCGCTCAATGGCTCGGCACGCAGGTTCAGGGCTGATTCGCTCAGGTAGAGACCCGGTGTGGGTGGCGTCTGCCGGGTCTGCTCGCCGATGGCTGCATAAGTGTTGCCCACCGCTGCGCCGCGGGTGGTCGCCGCCAGCCCGAGCTTGACGCCGAGGTTGCGGGCGAAGCTGTCGTCAGCTTCGACGATGCGGGCCTCGATGAGGACCTGGCGTGCCGCCACGTCGATGCGCTCGATCAGCTTGCGCACGTTGGCCAGCACGGCCAGGGTGTCGGTCACCAGCAGCTGGTTGGTGTGATGGTCGATCATGGCGCTGCCACGGCGTGACAGCAGGGTGTTGCGGCGCCCGGCCTGGGTGTTGCCGTCCTCGCCGATGCCGAGTGCGCGGCGCAGGGTGTCGGCGCGCTGGTAGTTGAGCTGGAAGCTTTCGGCATGCAGCGGTTCCAGGTCGGCGATCAGGGCTTTCTGTTCCAGCTCCTGGCGTTCGCGCGCCTGCATTTCCTCGCGCGGGGCGATCCACAGTACCTCGCCAGTGCGCCGCATCTCCAGTCGCCCGGCCTGCAGGATCAGGTCCAGCGCCTGATCCCAGGGGACATCCCTCAGGCGCAGGCTCAACTGCCCGGCCACGGCGTCGCTGGCCACGAGATTGACGTCGCTGTAATCGGCCAGGACCTGCAGGGCGGTGCGGATGTCGATGTTCTGGAAATTGAGCGATAACCTGTCGCCGCCATCGTGCTTGTCGGTCGGTGTTCCGGAGGAAGCGGGGACGGTGCTGCCGCCGGTGACGGGCAACACGTCGATCACCAGACGGCGACCGCTCTGATAGGCCTGGTAGCGCCATTGGCCCTGCGTCTCGAGCACCACGCGTACGCCTTGTTCGTACGGGTAGGCATGGTATTGCGTCACGGGGGTGGCGAAACGCCCGACCTCGACCGGCCGCTGCAGGTCCGGTGACAGGCTGGCGCCGCCGATGTCCACCACCAGGCGCCGGCCCATTTGACGGACCTGCAGCGGTTGATCGGCCGCGCCCAGCTCCAGTATCAGTTGTCCCTCGCCGGCGCCGCCGCGGCGAAAGTCGATGTTCTGCAGTGCGCCGGGCTCGGGCGCGGCGCGCTGGTCGAGTTCGACCAGCAGGCGAGCATCCTCGACCCGCAGACGATGGCTGACGGCGTGCTTGAGCTGCAGTTGCAGCCGCAGCCGGTCGTCGTCGGCGGCCACCAGCACGCGCTTGAGCAGGCCGCTGCCGGCCAGCGCGCGGGGCAGCATGTCGGCAGGCGTGGTCTTTGGCAGGTCCAGTACCAGTTGTGCTGGATCAAGCAGCTGGAATGCGCCGACCTGTGCGGGGTCCACGGGATGGGACAGTTGCAGGCTCAGTGTGAGCCCTTGCGGGCGGTACTGGATACCGATGCCGTAAAGGCGGTTCTCGGCCAGGGTCGGCCAAGGTGACAGGGACAGCAGACCGGCGAACAAGAGCAGCAGGGTTCTCATTGCCGGCTCCGGGGGCGGATCAGGCGGCGCCCGTTGCTGCGGGGTGCCAGGCGCTGGTTGCGTGCATTGCGTGCGTAGGGCGTCACGGTTGGGCGTGCACCGGCCGCGTAATTTTCCATCGTGATGGTCTGGGTCGACCCGGCGTGGTGGAGGGCGATCTGGTCTTCGTGCACCGCCAGCACTTCGCCAAGCGCGCCGGGAAGCTGGTCGCCGACCTGCAGGCTGCGGGTGGCGCCGTCCAGCTCCACCAGGGCGATCCGCTGATCGTTACGACGTAGCGTACCCAGCAGGCGCAGCGCCGGGCGTGCGGGTGTTGCCGGGGCGGAGGATGGTGATGGGGCGGCAACGGCTGTAACAGCTGCAACAGCAAGGTCTTCCTCTTCATCGCTTTCCGTCGCAGGGCTGGCTTTGCCGCGCGCCTGCCGTGACGTGAGCGTTGCTGTCGCCGCTTCATCTTCGAGTTGGAATGGATCGGGAAGGTCGGACGAGGGATGTTCGATTTCTCCCGCAGGCGGGCGCGAGGCCGACGCTGTGGCGGGTGGCAGGCGCAATGACTGTTCACGGCTGAGGGTGATCCACTGCCGGGTTGCCGTGGCCTCGTCAGGGTGTTCCAGTGTCACCAGCGCGGCATAGGCGGTCGCGGCCAGCAACACCGGCGCAAGCATCAGCGAGGCGAGGGAAAGCACGCTCATGGTGGAGACTCCATGGAAGCCGACTTGGCATTGCCGGTGGGGGCGGAGACCGTGGCCTTCATCAGCAAGGCCGCCTGCGTGCCGCGCTCGCTGGTGATCTCCAGGTTCTCGAAGAGCACCGGCATCGGTGGCCGGCTGACCTGCTCGACGAAGCGCAGCAGGCCCGCATGCTTGCCACGCAGGCTGATGGTGGCGCTCAGTTTGCCGGGCTGGGGCTGGAACGAGGTCAGTACCAGACCATGCTCCTCGGCGCGGCGCGCCAGCTTGGCATGCAACAGTTCGGGTTGCTGCTGGTCGGGGCGCCATAGCTGAACCTGTTGCGCGACCAGTTGCATCTCCAGCGCGGTCTGGCGCGACTGCAGGCCATCCCGCAGCGCCAACTGGTTCAGGGCGGATTGATACTGCACGCGCAGGTCCTGCTGTTGCCGTTGGGCAGACTGGCGCGATTCGTCCAGTTCTTCGACCGCCAGCAACAGCCCGCTGGCCGCGCACGCCAGCGTTGTCAGCAGGTACAGCGCCAGCCGTGCCGGCCGGGGCCAGTGGGCCGGATGGGTACTCAGGCTTGCACGTTTCATTTTGGCTCCTGGGTGGCGTTCGCGGCGGGTGGCGCCAAGGGGATGACGATGCTGAAGGCGTAACCACGATCTTCGGCGTGCAGATCATTGAGGGTGGCACCGTCCAGGCCGGCACCGGTGAGCGCGGCGGCGTATTCCTGCACCGCTTGCGCGGTTGCCGCATGGCCGCGCAGCTCGGCCCGCCCGGCTTGCAGCATGACTCGCTGCAGACGGGTCTGCGGGTTGCCGGCCTGGGCCGCGCCGCGCAGCAACTGGATGGCCTGCTGGCGCCGTCGGGCCAGTTGTTCTTGCACACTCAGCTGTGTGTTGAGCGCTTCGATGCGGGCGCGCAGTGCGCTGGTCTGTTGCACCAGGGGCGCCATCTTTTGCAGCTCCTGGCTCAGCATGGCATTGGCCTGCTGCAGCGATGCCGTGTGCCACCACACCCGCAGGCCGGGTACTGCGGCGATCAGGCAGCCCAGCAGCGCAGCCACTGCCAGCCAGCGATAGAAGCCCAGTTCGCGCTGGCGGCGACGCTGCTGCGGGGTGCGCGAGAAATCGAAACTTGCGAAACTTGCGAAGCTTGGCTTCATGCCATGCCCTCCCACGCCAGGGCCAGGGCCAACTGATAGTCGGCCGGGATTTGCGCAGCGATCGCGGACGACAGCATCAGCGGTGAGGGGATGGGGGCGAGCTGCGCATCGATGCCGGCATATTTGACGAAGGCGCGCCCGATGGCGCCCAGCTGAGGGTGGTCGCCGCTGAGCAGCAATCTGCGCGGCAGGGGTTTGAGCAGCGGTGCCACGCTGGCCAGCAGGGGCAGCGCTCCGCCTGCGGCAGCCTGCGCCGGCAGGTTGTGGGCCGGGCCCCTGCCGTGCAGCAGCCAGTTGCCGCCGCGGTCCACTCGCAGGACCGCAGTCTGGTCGGCACGCCGCTCGTCGCGCAACCAGGCGGCCAGGCACAGGTCCTCCGGTGCCAGCGTCGCCAGGGAGCGATTCAGGGCCTCGGCCAGTGCCAGCCGGTCTTCGATGGCCAGCGTCGAGGCGGCCAGCGCCAGCACCTGGACGTCGGCGGGTGAGGCCGGTTGTGGACCGAGTATCCGGTAATCCAGTACCTGCTCTTCGGCCGACGCGCCATGGGCGGCCATTTCGGCGCGCACCTGTGCCAGGCGCTGGACCTCGCTGGAGCAGGCCGGCAGGACCAGGCGACGGCCGGTCAGCGTCGCGGCCGGCAGGGCCAGCGCCAGGGTGGCGCCCTGGCACACCGGGTTGTCCAGCAGCGAGCGGCAGATCAGCACCAGTGCATCGAAGTCGACCACCTGGCCATCGCGGCACAGGGGCCTGGCCGACAGGCGCTGATCCAGGCGCAGCAGTTGGGCGCGCTGGCCGCAGCGGCGCAGCAAGGCCAGTTGGACCCGGTCAGGACCGATGTCGACTCCGGCGCACAGGCGCGCCGACATCCGGCGGGAAGGAAAGATGGAACTAGCCATGCCGCAGTTCTTTCGCAAGGGAAAAGGGGGAATTGTCTGGCCGGCGGGAAGGCGGGGGAATAGCGGAAACTTGAGGAATGCCTGTCAATTTGCAGTAAATGATGTCAATTGCTTCACTTCCGGCCATCCTGGTCGGAACCGCGCTCCTGTGCTTTGGTCTATTTGCAACACCTGGCCGCGCGGCCCGTCAGGGCGAGCCGCTATAATGCGGGCTTGTTTCTTCCAACCCGGCTCCGGCCTGCTTTAACGCTTATCTCGAATGTCTTCATCTTCCAACGGCGGCGATCAACACCAACCGGCATCGGCGGCGGATAAACCCGCAGGAAAGGCCCCGCGCAAGCGCATGCACTGGTCGCTGCGCATCCTCCTGGGCCTGTTCGGCACGGTGCTGGGCCTGGTCGTGATGGTGGCGCTGGGCGTGACCTTCATTGTCGCGCTGACCTATCCCAAGCTGCCCGACCTCGATACGCTGACCGATTACCGTCCCAAGATCCCGCTGCGCATCTTCTCGGCCGATGGCGTGCTGATCGGCGAATTCGGCGAGGAACGCCGCAACCTGGTGCACTTCAAGGACATCCCGGAGATCATGAAGAAGGCCGTGCTGGCCATCGAGGATGACCGCTTCTACGAGCACGGCGGCGTCGATTACCAGGGCATTGCCCGGGCTACCTTCTCCAATCTCTCCGGCGGTGGCGGGGGTGCTTCCACCATCACCCAGCAGGTGGCGCGCAATTTCTTCCTGACCAGCAACGAGCCGACCTTCCTGCAGAAGGCCACGCGCAAGTTCTTCTATGAAATCCCGCTGGCCTGGAAGATCGAGAACAACCTCACCAAGGACCAGATCCTTGAGGTCTACATGAACCAGATCTATCTGGGCCAGCGCGCCTATGGCTTCGCCTCGGCCGCCCAGATCTATTTCGGCAAGCAACTGAAGGACATCAGCATCGCCGAAGCCGCGATGCTGGCCGGCCTGCCCAAGGCGCCGTCGGCCTACAACCCGGTGGTCAATCCCAAGCGCGCCCATGCGCGCCAGCAATACATCCTGCTGCGCATGCGCCAGCTGGGTTACATCACCGATGCGCAATACCAGGAAGCCAAGGATGAGGAACTGCGGGTCAAGGGCGACAGTTCCGCCTTCGGCATGCATGCCGAATACGTGGCCGAAATGGCGCGCCAGCTGGTCTACGCGCAATACAAGGACGAGACCTATACCCGCGGCCTGAACGTCTTCACCACCATCACCAAGACCGACCAGGATGCGGCCTACATCGCCCTGCGTCGCGGCATCATCGACTATGAGCGCCGGCATGGCTATCGCGGTCCGGAAGGCTACATGGACCTGCCGGACAACGCCACCAAGGAAGCCGTGGAAGACGCCGTGGAAGTGGAGCTGGCCGATCACCCCGACAGCGATGACATGGTCGCGGCCGTGGTGCTGGATGCCAAGCCCAAGGAAATCACGGCCATGCTCTCCACCGGCGAGGAGATCAGCATTTCCGGCGCCGGCCTGGGCTTCGGCGCCAACCTGCTGTCGGACAAGGCCCCCCCGCAGAAGAAGATCCGTCGCGGCGCCATCATCCGCGTCTTCCAGGACGGCAAGGCCTGGATCATCACCCAGATGCCGGAAGTGGAATCGGCCTTCGTTTCGGTGAACTCGCAGGATGGCGCGATCCGCTCGCTGGTGGGCGGCTTCGACTTCAACCGCAACAAGTTCAACCACGTCACCCAGGCCTGGCGTCAGCCGGGTTCGTCGTTCAAGCCCTTCATCTATTCTTCTTCGCTGGAAAAGGGCCTGTCGCCGGCCACCATCATCAATGATGCGCCGCTGACCTTCACCCAGACCGGTGGCCAGGTGTGGCAGCCGAAGAACTACGGCGGCAAGTTCGAGGGCCCGATCTCGATGCGCCGCGCGCTGCAGAAGTCGATCAACCTTGTGTCCATCCGCATCCTGGAGCGCGTGGGTGTGAAGTATGCGCAGGAGTACATCACCCGCTTCGGCTTCGACGCCGACAAGAACCCGCCCTACCTGACCCTGGCGCTGGGTGCGGGCAACGTCACCCCGCTGCAGATGGTGGGTGCGTATTCGGTGTTCGCCAACGGCGGCTACAAGGTCAATCCATATCTGATCACCAAGGTCACCGACAGCAACGGCGAAGTGCTCTCGCAGGCCAAGCCGGCCACCGCCGAGGATGAGTCGAACCGTGTCATCGATGCCCGCAATGCCTTCATCATGGACAGCATGCTGCGCGACGTGGTGCGTCATGGCACGGCGGTCAAGGCGCTGTCGCTGAAGCGGACCGACCTGGCTGGCAAGACCGGTACCACCAACGACTCCATGGATGCCTGGTTCGCCGGCTACCAGCCCGGCCTGACCGCGATTGCCTGGATCGGCTACGACCAGCCCAAGAGCCTGGGCGACCGTGAAACCGGCGGCGGCCTGGCCCTGCCGGTGTGGATCAGCTACATGTCCAAGGCGCTCAAGGATGTGCCCAACGTGGATCGCAAGGTCCCGGACGGCGTGATCGAATCGGGCGGCGAGTATTACTACGCCGAGTTCCCGCCCAGCGCCATGGTGCGTGACCTGGGCATGGGTGATCGCAGTGGCCTCACGCCTGAAGAAGAAAAGGCCAAGACCCAGATGAAGAACGAGTTGTTCTGAGTCTGCCTGGAAGGAACGATCAGATAATGATTTATATCGTTTAGATTTTCTGCTGATCCCATGTAAAACCGCCGGTCGCGAGAGCGCAACCGGCGGTTTTTTATTGCTGCCTGCAGCGAGATGCTCAGTCCCGGCCAGCCAGGTAATGACTGATCCTGCGCATGGCCAGCGTGGTCAGGACTTCGTCCTGTTCGGCGCCGTAGTCGCTCAGCTTGACGATGACGGTGCGGGTCGCCGGATTGACGTAGATGTACTGTCCGAATACGCCGATGGCCGAGAAGTCCTGGTCCTGCGCATTGCCCGGTGGAATCCACCAGCCATCCCGGTATTCCAGGATGTCGCTGCGGTTGTCCGGACGGCGCGGTTCGTTGGCCCATGCGGTGCTGACCACCTGGCGCTCGCCGATGCGTCCCTGGTTCAGATAGAGCAGGCCCAGGCGGGCGAATTCGCGCGCGGTGGTGTTGAGGCAGCAGAACGCCTTTTCCACGCCGTGCTTGCGGCTGTCCACGCTCCAGCTGGCGTCCTGCTCCATGCCCAGCGGTTCCCACAAGGCCTGCTGCGCGTAGTCGGAGAGGGGCATGCCGGTCGCGCGCGCCAGTACCCGCGACAGCACCAGGGTATCGACGCTGCGATATTCGAACCGTTCGCCGGGTGCGAAGCGCAAGCCATGGCGCCGGGCCAGGAAACTGTGCAGGTCGGTGCTGACGAACATGCGCACCACCGGTGAGGTCAGCGACCCCGCATAGCGCTCGTCGACGTCGATGCCGGAGCGCATGTCCAGCAGCTGGCCGATGGTAATGCCGGCGTAGGCGGGTGCCAGTTCATCGCTCTTGAGGTAGTGACCGATGGGCTCGTCCAGCGACTTGATCTTGCCTTGCATCAAGGCCACGCCGGTCAGCGCCGAGACAAAGGATTTGGCCACCGAGAAGGACGTGAAGCGGGAATTGGCATCGAAGCCGTCGATGTAGCGCTCGTAGACGACGCTGCCATCCTGCACCACCACGAAGGCATGGGTGGCGGTGGTCTTGAGGAAATCGGCCATGCTGAGCTGGCCATTCTTCTTCCATGGCACGTTGATTTCCAGCGGCCGCAACGCCACCGGCAGCGCTTGCGGATGACTGGAACGGGCGATGGGATGGGCGTCGAAGACCTTGTAGCTCTGGCTGCGCGGCGTCAGGTCGAACTGCAGGTCGACCAGCGCCGGCAGGCTGGGCAGATCGGCGACACGACGCCCGATCTCGGCGCCGGCCAGCAGGATCAGCAGGGCAGCAGCGCCGCGGGCAAGGCGCTGGGAGGTACGTGGGCTGGGCATGGGGCTCGTTCTTTTTGGAGTGAGCCTATTGTGCCTGATCAGCCGATCTTTTTGCTTGCCCTGTTCTGTACGTCTTGCACGTATTGCTCGTAGCCGCGTGCGCGCAACTGGCAGGCCGGGCAGGTGCCACAGCCATGGCCCCAGTCATGCAACTGGCCGCGCTCGCCCAGGTAACAGGTGTGGGTGTCGGCGCGGATCAGGTCCACCAGCGCCTGGCCGCCCAGCGATTCGGCCAGCGCCCAGGTCTGGGCCTTGTCGATCCACATCAGCGGTGTCTCGACCTTGAGTTGCGTGGCCATGCCCAGGTTGAGCGCCACCTGCAGGGCCTTCATGGTGTCGTCACGGCAATCGGGATAGCCGGAGAAATCGGTTTCGCACATGCCGCCCACCAGTACGTTCAGGCCGCGTCGATAGGCCAGCGTGGCGGCCACCGTCATGAACAGCAGGTTGCGGCCCGGGACGAAGGTATTGGGCAGGCCATTGTCCTGCATGGTGATTTCGACATCGCGGGTGAGCGCGGTGTCGGAAATCTTGCCGATCAGCGACAGGTCGATCATGTGATCCTCGCCCAGACGCGCCTGCCAGTCGGCGGAAAAACCCTTCATCTTCTCCAGCAGGGCCGGACGCACTTCCAGTTCGATGGCGTGGCGCTGGCCATAGTCGAAGCCGATGGTTTCCACGCGCTGGTAGCGCGACAGCGCCCAGGCCAGGCAGGTGGTGGAATCCTGACCGCCGGAGAAAAGCACCAGGGCGCTCTGGGTGTTCAGGGTCGGGGCGATGGCGGAGGTGGCGGACATGGAGGACATGGTTTCTGGCTCAGTGCTGGCTGGGAGGATGGAAGGATGGGGCGATGGACGCGGGGCCTGGCGGCATCCCTGCCGGCCAGGCCCCGCACCTTGCGTGGGAAGCTAGCTTAGTTGGTTTTGCTGACCGAATCCAGCACCTGCTCGATATAGTCGCCATTGGGATCGGTGAATTTCAGACGCACCGGATACCACTCCATCTTGGGGGCCAGCCAGATATCGAGTTTCTGGGCCTGGTCGTCCGGCGGCGGGTTGCGGAACAGGTGCAGCGCCTCGGTTTCGCCCTGGGCGGTCTTGATCTTTTCGCGACCGATCACCTTGAAGGTCCACTGTTCGGCATCACGCGGTCCGGCCACGAAGAACTTCCATTCCGACCCTGGCTTCATCTTGGCGGCATTGGCGCGCGCGATGGCCACGAACTGCCAGGTGATGCCGGTGCGATCCTGCTCGCCACCCTGCAGCGGGAAACTCTCGCCGGATTCGGTGAAGGTGATCTTGTTCTGCTCGCGGTTGAAGGTGGTGGTGGTGGGTTCGCGACGCAGGCGCTTTTCCACGAAACGGGACGGCGCCAGGCCGTAGGCATCGATGGCGCCTTCGCTACTGGTTTCCAGGATCTTGCCCAGGAGCATTGCCCGGGTCTCGGTGGTGACGCTGTAGGCGCTCTTGCTCTGGGTCCACTTCACCAGGCCCTCACCCTTGAGGTCGAGTCCGCTCTGCTTGGCCTGGATGGCATAGTGCAGCTCGGCCGACGGCGGCAGATTGAAGGGACGCTTTTCGACCGGGTGCGGGCCATCGGCGGCCAGCAGCGGGCCACTGGCCAGCAGGCCGGCCAGGGTCAGGGCGGAAAATGGTGTCAGGAGGCGGTGGGGGATACGGTTCATGGCGAGCTCTTCGTAGGGGTCTCTGTGGATGGGTTCGGGCCATCGGGATGGTAGACAGCGGATGGCTTTCGGAGCGGTCGGAAATCATATGACTACGGATACGACTGCGATCATTGCTGACGGTTCGGCTATCCCGGGGGCGCAATTGTGCGCAATTGTTTCGGATTTTGACAGGACTTCGCGAATGCGGCAGGACTCATGGCGGCAAGGCTTCCATGCCGGAGAGCGACAGGTCGATGAAATCTCCTCCCCGGGAAGGTGGTTCGGTATAGCGCACCCGCACCGGATACCACTCGTGCTGGGGCGCCAGCCAGATGTCGACGCGATCCTCATAAGAGCCGGGTTTGGGCATGCGGACTACATGCCAGGTATGCAACTGCCCGATGGGTAGCGTCACGTCTTCTTCGCCCTGCACCTGCATGCGCCAGACCTCGCCATCGCGCACGCCCGCCACGAACATGTCGATCACCGCACCGGCCCGGAACTGCGCGGGGTCGCCGCGACCGATGGCAGCCAGCTGCCAGATGACACTGCCGCGATCCTGTTCGCCGCCGCGTCGTGGATAGGTGGTGGTCGAGGCAGAAAAGCTGACCACGTTGCGCTCGCGGTTGAAGTGGGTGTTGGTGGCCGACTTGAAGCCGGTCTGTTCGGTGTACAGCTCCGGTGACAGGCCATTTCCATCCAGGTCGCCCTGGCTGGTGAAGTTGAGCACGGTAAACACCAGGACCTTGGCCTTGCCCTCGACGCTGTAATGCGGGCCGTCATTGCGCCAGGCGATGCTGCCACGGCCGTAGCTGGCCCGTCCATCCTTGGTGCCGGTGGCGTCGTAGCGCAGCAGTACGCTTGGTGGTGCGCTGGTCTGGTAGGACTTGCCGGGCGCATCGCTTTGGGCTTGGCCGCCCTCGGCGGCGGCGCCCGCCGTTCCCTGGCCCTTGCCATCCGAGGTCTTGCCAGTGCCATCGTCCGATGCCGTGGCCGTCGCGGTGGCGGGCGCGGAATGCGGCGCTTCGGGGGCGGGTGTATAGATGGGCTCGACGGTCTCCCGTATCGGTTCATCAGGCGGTTCGATGGAGGGCTCGCTGCGGCGCGCCGGCGCGGCTTGACGACTGGCCGGCTTGGCTGCACGCGGTTGCGTCGGTCTGGGAACCGGCAGCGCCACCGGTTGCTCGGGTGGTGGCAGGGGGCGCAGTTCCACCGTCATGGCCTGTTCTTGCGTGGCACCCGGCAGGATGATCTGGCGCCGTCCCCAGTCCACCAGCAGGGCGTGCAGCGCCAGGCTCAGTGCAATCAGCAGCAGCAGGCGCGGCCAGCGCCGGGGTGGGTGGGAAACTTCGCTCATGTGCGCCAGTTTATCGGATCACGCCTGCAGCGTCGTGGGGACGGAGATCAAAAGAGCGGTCATTCAAACAACGTACAATGCGCGTTTGCGCCTTTGCTCTGTTGACGCTGTCTCTTTCGAATGATGAACCTGTCCTTGTCCTTCCGTCTGCTCTCCCTCGCGGCGCTGCTCGCCTCCTCGCTTTCACTGTCGTTGCCTGCACATGCAGTACAGGGCGTACAGGGCACGCCTGCCTTGCCACCGGTACGCATCGGCATGATCGATGGTCTTTCCGGCCCCTTTGCCAATGCCGGCGAGGCCGTGGTGCGCAACATCAGCTATGCCATCGAACGGATCAACGCGCGCGGTGGCGTCAGCCTGCCCGATGGCAAGCACCTGCTGCAGCTTTCCACCTTCGACAACAAGCTCGGCGTGGAAGACTCGCTGGTGCAATTGCGCCAGTTGACCGACGAGCGCATCCCCTTCCTGATCGAGGGCAACAGCTCGGCGGTGGCGGCGGCCCTGATCGATGCGGTCAACAAGCACAACCAGCGTGAACCGGATCGCCGCGTGCTGTTCCTGAACTATTCGGCGGTGGACCCGACGCTGACCAATGAGAAGTGCAGCTTCTGGCACTTCCGCTTCGACGCCAGCGCCGACATGCGCATGCAGGCCCTGACCGAGGCCATCAAGGCCGATCCCGCGACCCGCAAGGTCTACCTGATCGGCCAGGACTACAGTTTCGGCCGCCAGGTTGCCAAGGCCGCCCGAGAGCAACTGGCGGCCAAGCGGCCCGACATCGCCATCGTCGGCGATGAGCTGCACCCCATTGGCAAGATCAAGGATTTTGCCCCCTACATCGCCAAGATGCGCAGCGCCGGGGCTGACGCCGTCATCACCGGCAACTGGGGCAATGACCTCACCCTGCTGGTGAAGGCCGCGCGCGATGCCGGCTTCAAGGCCAAGTTCTATACCTTCTATGCCAACAGCCTGGGCGCGCCGGCGGCCATTGGCGAGGCGGGCGTGGGCGTGGTGCGGGCGGTGGCGGAGTGGCACCCCAATGCGGGCGGGAACCCCGGTTCGCCCAGCGATGCCTACTATCAGGAATTCCGCAAACGCTATCCCCAGCCCAAGGATGACTACCTCTACCTGCGCATGCAGGTCATGATCGAGATGCTGGTCAAGGCCATCGAAAAGGCCAGGAGCACCGATCCCAAGGCGGTTGCATATGCCCTGGAAGGCGCGCATTATCAGAACGCTTTCCACCAGGCCACGATGCGGGCCGAGGATCACCAGCTGATCCAGCCGCTGTACCTGATGCAGATGCAGCGTGCCGATAGCGGCGGCATCCGCTTCGACAATGAGGGCAGCGGCTATGGATTCCGCACCGAGCGCTTCATCCCGGCCGAGCAGACCGCACTGCCGAGCTCATGCCAGATGCAGCGCCCGCCGCGCTGACGACCAGAACACGACAACAGGAGCGACCAATGCTGAACCACGACAAGATGCCGGGCGCCGGCTCGGTAGGCGATACCATCGAATTCATGAAGAAGATGTGGAGCAGCATGGGCGCCCCGGCCATGGCCACGCCCTCGCTTTCGGTGGAGGATATCAACAAGAAGATCTCCGACCTCAAGACCGTCGCCTCCTGGCTGGAGCTGAACCTGAACATGCTCAAGGCCACCATCCAGACCCTGGAAGTGCAGAGCGCCACCTTGTCCACCCTGCAGGCCATGAGCGCCATCATGGCCTCGCGTGGAACCCCGGAAGCCGCCGCCGGCAGCGATGCCGATGAGGAGGCGGCCACGCCGCCGCCGTTCCCCTTCGGCTTCCCGCTTTGGCCGGGTGCCGCTGCTGATGCTGCTGCTGGCGCCGAGCCTGAGCCCGCAGCCGACGAGCCCGAGGAAGCCCCGGACGAAGCGGAGCCCGAGCTTGCAGCAGGACAAGACCGTCAGCCCGAAGCGGCCACGCCAGGGGAAGAGGGCGGTTTCGCTATCCCGCCCGCGCCCGATTTCCAGTCCGCCATCGCCAATCCCAACGCCTGGTGGAATGTGTTGCAGGAGCAATTCAAGCATGCCGTCGGCAATGTGATGGCCGGCGCCCAGGCCGACCAGGAGCCCTTGTTGAAGCCCGCCAAGGCGCCCAAGCCGGCCAAGCGTAGCGAAAATAAGACAGTGTCACCAAAGTCCAAGGCCAGCCCCAAAGCCAAGCCGGCTGGCGCTCCCAAGGCTGGCAAGGCGGTCAAGGCGGCGCCGAAGAAGCCTCCGGTCAAGAAAGCCCCGAAGAGCGCGGCAAATACGAGCGCCCCGGCCCGGACGCCTGTTGTACAATCCCGGCAAAACAAGAAGCCAGCCTCCCGCAAGCCAATCTCCCCCTGATCCTCGCCATGGCACTGCCTGGTCCTGGGCGCAGACGCGTCCGGCCGGCTGTCATATTGCTGAAACCTGAGCGTTTTAGTATGGTTCAGGAAAATCTTGTTAAAATCAAACACTTAACGCATATAGGTCCCTACTGAGATGCTGTACCCAGAATTGTTCAAATCGCTAGAGCAGGTCCGTTGGAATATGGATAAGGATATTCCCTGGGACAAGTTCGACGCTTCCTTGCTCACCGACGAACAGGCGCAGACCATCCGCATGAATGCCATCACGGAATGGTCGGCACTGCCGGCGACCGAGATGTTCCTGCGCGACAATCGCGGGGACAGCGATTTTTCGGCATTCATGTCGGTATGGTTCTTCGAGGAACAGAAGCACTCGCTGGTGCTGATGGAATACCTGCGCCGTTTCCGTCCGGACATGTGCCCGACCGAAGAAGAACTGCACAACGTGCGTTTCGAGTTCGATCCCGCCCCCCCGCTGGAAACCCTGATGCTGCACTTCTGTGGCGAGATCCGCCTGAACCACTGGTACCGTTGCGCCGCCGACTGGCACACCGAACCGGTCATCAAGCAGATCTACAAGATCATCAGCCAGGATGAAGCCCGCCACGGTGGCGCCTATCTGCGCTACATGAAGAAGGCCCTGAACGAAGTGGGCGACAAGGCCCGTGCGGCCTTCGCCAAGATCGGTGTCTTGATGGCATCGGCCCGCCGCACCGAGAAGCCGCTGCACCCGACCAACCTGCACGTGAACCAGGCGCTGTTCCCCAACGACACCGTGCAAAGCCGCCTGCCCGATCCGGAATGGCTGGAACGCTGGCTGGACAACCAGATCAAGTTCGACGGCGAATGGGAAAAGAAGGTCGTGGACCGCATCCTGCACAACATGTCGCTGTTGTTCGAACGTACCTTCAGCAACGTCCAGGAGCTGAACCGCTACCGCAAGGAAGTGACCCAGCGCATCCTGCCGGCGGGCGCTGCCGCAGCCTGAGTGCGGATGCAGCACACCGGATAGCACAGGCAGTACAATCGCAAGCCGCAACCCAGGTTGCGGCTTTTTTCATGGGATACGCCGCCTTCCGCTCCACGGCGTGCTCATCTGATCCACCTCACAGCCAACCCAGCTCACCACGATGGCCGATTTCGAATCCAAACTCTGCACCCGCGAAGAACTCAAGGCCCGCGTGGCCCAACTGCCCAAGCCGGTGGTGATGACCAATGGCGTGTTCGACATCCTGCATCGCGGCCATGTGACCTATCTGGCCCAGGCCCGCGCCCAGGGCGCCTCGCTGGTCGTGGCGGCCAATACCGATGCCTCGGTCAAGCGGCTGGGCAAGGGGGATGACCGTCCCATCAATAGCTGCGAAGACCGCATGGCGGTCCTGGCGGCGCTGGAATCGGTGGCGCTGGTGGTGCCCTTCGACGAAGACACGGCGCTGGAAGCCGTGCAGGAAGCGCATCCGGATATCTACGTCAAAGGCGGCGACTACGACATGCACGCCATCCCCGAAGGCCAGGCGGTGGCGGCCTATGGCGGCCAGGTACTGGCGATCGCCTTCGAACATGACCGCTCCACCAGCAAGCTGCTGGCCAAGGTACGCAAGCTGGCCGGCTGAATACGCCACGCAAGACCGTCAACGACAAGGCCGGCAGGAGCATCGCTCGCTGCCGGCCTTGTCGTTTCAGGCGATGGCCCGCCCGGCCGGGGTGGCTCAGTGGTGCATATGTCCCTTCATGTCCTTCATGTCATCCTTGGCGCCGGCCGCCGCAGGGTCCTCGACATTGACGACAACCTCGATCTTGCCGGCCTTCTCGAAGTTCAGGGTGAGCGGGATCTTTTCGCCTGCCTGGAGCGGCTTGGACAGGCCCATCAGCATGATGTGGTAGCCATTGCCGGGTTGCATGGCGATCTTCTGGCCGGGTTTGATTTCCAGTCCGCCATCGACTTCGCGCATCTTCATCAGATTGCCTTCCATGGCCATGGTGTGGATTTCACCACTCTTGGCGACCGGCGAGGAAACGCCCACCAGGCGGTCCGCAGCGCTGCCCTTGTTCTCGATGCTGATGTAGGCGCCGGCGGCCGGCTGGCCGGGTACCGTGGCCCGCGCATAGGGATGGCCGATTTCCAGTTGGCCCAGCTTGAAGCTGTGGGCCTGCGACAGGGGCGCAGCGGCCAGCAGGGCTGCGGTGAGGGCCAGGCCGGCGCAGCGTTGGAAGAAATGTTTCATATTGTTTAGTCCTTTTGTCCTATTTGAATCCTGATCGGGCGGGCTAGCCGCGTCGTGATGGCATGGCCCGCGTAAGAAAGCCTGGTACGGGGGAATCCGATCAGGCCGGAGGCGCACGCGCCTGCGGCGTAAGGGACGTCGGACTGGCCGAGCGCCCGGTGGAGGCCAATAGTGCCAGCGGGTAACTGATCCCCGGCACGGCATCGGCGTGGAAGGCGGCGGTCGGTGTGGTCGCCGCATGCTGGCTGCCGCAGCACAGCGGGCAATGGCTGGCGGCCAGGTGGGCGGGGCCGTTGCCGGTGTTGCCGCCCACGCTGCAGATGGCCATGGCCGGCGCTTCACGGGCGGTGCGCGCCATCGCCTGCTGCCACCAGGGCGCCGCGACCATGGTCAGTACCAATGACAGGCAGGCCCATGCCGCGAGCCAGGGGCGGCGCGATGCAGCCGATGCAGTCAATGGAGAAGGGCGCGAAGACATGGGCTGCGATTATAACAACGGTTGATGCACTGTCTGTGCGTCGCCAGGATCGCTCAGGGTGTCCGCATAACGAATGCGAGTGTGTCACTCGCGGGCGCGGATCCTGCCAACAGGCAGGGCCGACGGCCGCCTCTGGAGCGGGCCAAACATGCGTCTTTTATGCGCCGTTCCAAATTGATTGTTCACATCCGCTAGGCTAGACTTACCGTCTTTCGGGTTTTTGGGTAATCCATCCACATTTTTCTAGGGAGACTGCATGTCCTACAACAACAAGCTGACACTGCGCGCAATGGTCGCCGCCCTGTCCCTGGCTGCCGTCTGCGCAGCCCCGGCCATGGCTGCCGACAAGTCGGTCGCGGTGACCGCCATCGTCGAACACCCGGCCCTGGATGCCGTGCGTGACGGCGTGAAGGACGAGTTGAAGGAAGAAGGCTTCGAAGCCGGCAAGAACCTGAAGTGGGAATACCAGAGTGCCCAGGGCAACACCGGCACCGCCGCCCAGATCGCCCGCAAGTTCGTCGGTGACAAGCCCGATGTCATCGTCGCCATCGCCACCCCGTCGGCCCAGGCCCTGGTGGCCGCCACCAAGAGCATCCCGGTGGTCTATTCCGGCGTGACCGATCCGGTCGCGGCCCAGCTGGTGAAGGACTGGAAGGCCTCCGGCACCAACGTCACGGGCGTGTCCGACCTGCTGGAACTGGACAAGCAGATCGACCTGATCAAGCGCGTAGTGCCCAATGCCAAGCGCGTGGGCATGGTCTACAACCCGGGCGAAGCCAACTCCGCCGTGGTGGTCAAGGCCCTCAAGGAGCTGCTGGCCAAGTCCAACATGACCCTGGTGGAAGCCGCTGCACCGCGTTCGGTGGACGTCGGTTCGGCCGCCAAGAGCCTGATCGGCAAGGTCGACGTGATCTATACCAACACCGACAACAACGTGGTCTCGGCCTATGAAGCACTGGTCAAGGTCGGCAACGATGCCAAGATCCCGCTGGTGGCCTCCGACACCGACAGCGTCAAGCGTGGCGCCATCGCTGCCCTGGGCGTGAATTACTACGACCTGGGTCGCCAGACCGGCAAGGTGGTCGGCCGCATCCTCAAGGGTGAAAAGCCGGGCGACATCGCCTCGGCCACCAGCAGCAAGCTGGAGCTGTTCGTCAACACCGCCGCCGCGCACAAGCAGGGTGTGACCCTCTCGCCGGAACTGGTGAATTCGGCCAAGACCGTCATCAAGCAATAAAGTGAACCTGTCGATCCCGCTGCAAGGCGGGATCGGCACATCAGGCGCCCTGCTGCCTGCGACCAAAACGAACAGGATGCCCGGCCACGATCATGCCGAGGCACCGACTACCATCATGAGGAGATGAACATGTTTGCCCTGTCCCAATCCCTGCGCGCCATCGCCGGTGCGCTGGCGCTGAGCGCCGTATGTGCCTCGGCCCTGGCTGCCGAGAAGGTGGTGGCCATCACTTCCTTCGTCGAACACCCGGCGCTGGACGCCGTGCGCGACGGCACCAAGGACGAACTGATCGCCGAAGGCTTCGAGCCCGGCAAGAACCTGAAGTGGGATTTCCAGAGCGCCCAGGCCAATGCCGGTACCGCCGGCCAGATTGCCAAGAAGTTCGTCGGTGACAACCCCGACGTGATCGTCGCCATCGGCACCCCGTCGGCACAACCGATGGTGGCCGCCACCAAGAGCATCCCCATCGTCTATTCGGCTATTGCGGATCCCATGGCCGCCCAGCTGGTCAAGGACTGGAAGCCCTCCGGTACCAACGTGACCGGCCTGTCGCACATGCTGGACCCGGTCAAGCAGGTCGAGGTGATCAAGCGCGTGGTGCCCGAGGCCAAGCGCGTCGGAGTGGTTTACAATCCGGGCGAAGCCAATTCCGTGTCGGCCCTGAACAACCTCAAGGGCGAGCTGCAGAAAGCCGGCTTCACCCTGGTGGAAGCCGCTGCACCGCGCTCGGTGGACGTGGCCCCGGCCGCCAAGAGCCTGATCGGCAAGATCGACGTGATGTACACCACCACCGACAACAACGTGGTCTCGGTCTTCGAGTCGCTGGCCAAGGTCTGCAACGATGCCAAGATCCCGCTGATCGCCTCCGATACCGGCAGCGTCAAGCGCGGCGCCGTGGCGGCGCTGGGCGTGAATTTCTACGATATGGGCCGCCAGACCGGCAAGGTGGTGGCACGTATCCTGAAGGGCGAGAAGGCCGGCGATATCGCCTCGTCGCCCGTCAAGAACCTGGAGCTGTACGTCAATACCTCGGCGGCGCAAAAGCAGGGCGTGACCCTGTCGCCGGAGTTCCTGAAGTCGGCCACCAAGGTGCTCAACTAAGCTTGTCCTGACGGTCCGGACATGCACCGCCGGCGGCTGCATCACCCTTGCCGCGGCCGGCGTAACGCAGAAGACATTCGGCATGGCGTATCGCGCCGTGCCGAATGTGTTTTTTAAGAAAGCCTTTTTATGTCGCTGTATACCCTCTTGGGCGCCTTGGAGATCGGCCTGATCTTCAGCCTGGTGGCCCTCGGAGTGCTGATTTCCTTCCGCATTCTGGTTTTCCCTGACCTTACCGTCGATGGCTCCTTCCCGCTGGGTGGCGCCGTGGCGGCCACGATGATCGCGGCCGGCTTCAATCCCTTCCTGGCGACCTTCGTGGCGCTGCTGGCCGGCGCCCTGGCCGGCTTCACCACCGCCTGGCTGAACGTGCGCCTGAAGATCATGGACCTGCTGGCCAGTATCCTGATGATGATCGCGCTGTACTCGATCAACCTGCGCGTGATGGGCAAGCCCAACGTTCCGCTCATTTCCGAGCCGACCATCTTCACCATCCTGCAGCCGGAGGCGATCCCCGACTACGTCGCCCGTCCGCTGATCCTGCTGGTGGTGGTGGCCATCGCCAAACTGATGCTGGACTGGTTCTTCTCCTCCGAGATCGGCCTGGCCATGCGTGCCACCGGCGCCAACGCCCGCATGGCGCGCGCCCAGGGCATCGCCACCGGCCGCGCCACGCTGGCCGGCATGGCGCTGGCCAACGCCCTCGTCGCACTGGCGGGCGCGCTGTTCGCCCAGACCCAGGGCGGCTCCGACATCTCCATGGGCATCGGTACCATCGTCATCGGCCTGGCGGCCGTGATCATCGGCGAAAACATCCTGCCGGCGCGCCGCCTGGTGTGGACCACCCTGGCGGTGATCCTGGGCGCCATCCTGTATCGCTTCTTCATCGCCCTGGCGCTCAACAGCGACTTCATCGGCCTGCAGGCGCAGGACCTGAACCTGGTGACGGCCGTGCTGGTGATGCTGGCGCTGGTGCTGCCCATGGGCAAGCGCAAGCTCAAACTGCTGAGAAAGGGAGCCTGAGATGTTGAAAGCCACCGATCTCAAGATCACCTTCAATCCCGGTACGCCCATCGAGAACCCGGCCCTGCGTGGCCTCTCGCTGGAAATCCCGACCGGCCAGTTCGTGGCCGTGATCGGCTCCAACGGCGCCGGCAAGTCCACCTTCCTCAACGCCATCTCCGGTGACCTGCTGGTCGATACCGGCAAGATCGAGATCGACAGTACCGATGTCACCCGCAAGCAGGCATGGGACCGTGCCGGTCTGGTGGCGCGTGTCTTCCAGGACCCGATGGCCGGCACCTGCGAAGCGCTGACCATCGAGGAAAACATGGCCCTGGCCATGGCGCGTGGCCGTCGTCGCGGCTTCAATTTCGCCATTCGCGGCAAGATGCGCGAGCTGTTCCGCGAGAAGCTCTCCATCCTCAATCTGGGGCTGGAGAATCGCCTGACCGACCGCATCGGCCTGCTCTCCGGCGGCCAGCGCCAGGCGGTGAGCCTGCTGATGGCGTCGCTGCAACCGTCACGCATCCTGCTGCTGGACGAGCACACCGCCGCGCTGGACCCCAAGACCGCCGCCTTCGTCCTGGAGCTGACCGCCAAGATCGTCGCCGAGAGCAAGCTGACCACCATGATGGTGACCCACAGCATGCGCCAGGCACTGGACTACGGCGACCGCACCGTGATGCTGCACCAGGGTCGCGTGGTGCTGGACGTCTCCGGTCCGGAACGCGCCGGGCTGGACGTGCCGGACCTGCTGAAGATGTTCGAGCAGACGCGCGGAGAGAAACTTTCCGACGATGCCCTGCTGCTGGGGTGATCCTCAGCCAGCTGACGCTGCAAAAAGAAAACGGCTCCCTCGGGAGCCGTTTTTCATGAGCGCAAGCGGTAATCAGCTACCGCCGTCATAGCCATTCTGCCGCCAGGCCTCATAGACCACCACCGCCACCGTATTGGACAGGTTGATGCTGCGATTGCCCGGGCGCATCGGCAGGCGGATGCGTTGCGTCGTGGGGAAGGAGTCGCGCCGCTCCGGCGCCAGTCCCCGCGTTTCGGAGCCGAAGACGAAGGTGTCGCCAGCACGGAAGGCCAGCCCGGCGAAAGGCGTCGAGCCATGGGTGGTCATGGCGAACATGCGGGTTTCATCGAACTGCGGGTCTTCACGCCGGTGCGCCAGGAAGCTGTCCCAGTCGGGGTGCACCTGCATGTTGGCGTATTCGTGATAGTCCAGCCCGGCGCGCCGCATCTTGGCGTCGTCCAGCGGAAAGCCGAGCGGCTCGACCAGATGCAGTTGCGCGCCGGTATTGGCGCACAGGCGGATGATGTTGCCGGTATTGGGAGGGATCTCCGGCTCGACCAGGACGACGTGGAACAAAAGACTCTCCTGCGGGGAAATGGGAAAAGCAATAAAGGGAATAAGGGGAACAGCCCGCTCAGGTCGGCAGGGTGCGTGCAAAGACCAGGTTGGTCACCCGGCGCGCGCCGTGCCGCTTGAGCACGATCGCCACTTCATTCAAGGTGGCGCCGGTGGTCATGACATCGTCGACGATGCCCACGTGCAGGCCGCGTACCTGGTCCATCGCTGCGAAGGGCAGGGCGAAGGCCGAGCGTACGTTGCGGGCCCGTGCGCCTACCGGTAGCGCTGATTGCGCCTGGGTTTCCTTCTTGCGTTCCAGCAGGCGGCCATTGAGGGGGATCTCCAGCATCCGGGAAAGCGGCTTGGCAATCTCCAGCGCCTGGTTGAAGCCGCGCTCCTGCAACCGTGCCAGTCCCAGCGGTACCGGTGCCAGCAGCGTCGGCATGGCCAGCTGCACATCACTGCCGGGGACCGGGTTGCGACGCGAGGCGTCAAAGATCAGGCGGGCCAGCAAGGGCGCCAGGCGCAGGTCGCCGCCGAATTTCAGGGCCAGCGCCAGCTGGTCGGACGGCGCGAAGTAATCGGTGGCGACAATGGTGGCGTCGAAGGCCGGGCGATCCTTGAGACAGGCGCCGCAGCGCAGTTCCTTGCCGGTCACCGGCATCGGCAGGGCGCACTGGATGCAGCGCCGGTGCTGGCGGGTATAGAAGCGCTTGTGACAGGGCGCGCACAGCGTCTCGCGCCCGGCCGCGCCGCACAGCGCGCAGGACGAGGGCAGCAACTGCGGCATGTGCGCCAGCAGCCGCTGCAGCCAGCCGGGACCGGCCGGCTTGCCCGAATTCGACGGTTTCGACGACATGGACGGCTTCGACGACGTCGGCGGCTTGCCAGTGACGGCGCGATAAGCGCCGGCAGGCTTGGCCTGGGCCGGTTTGGCAGGGGAAGTTGGCGGTTTGGGGTCCATGCGTGCGGCGCCCGGGAAAAATGGATTTCGACTAAACTACGCGCATTATCGCATCAGCCCTCCCGGATCTGCTGCCCCTCTGTTTCCCTACACCCGATCCCGATGTCCCTGCCGCCGCCTACAGCCAGCGCCAAGCTGAGCGCTCCCATCGATCTGCCCCTGGTACGTCGCCGTTTTGGCCAGCCGCAACGGGTGGCCGAGTCCGATTTCCTGCGTCGCGAAGTGTCGGCGCGCATGCAGGAGCGCCTGGCCCTGGTGAAGATAGAACCGCGCGAGGTGCTCGACGCCGGTTGCGGCGAAGGTGCCGACCTGCCGGTGCTGCAGAAGCGTTACCCCGAGGCCAGCGTGATCGGCCTGGATGGTGCCTACGGCATGCTGGCCCGCGCCGCCGAGCACCAGCGCGGCGCGCAGACGGCCATGAACCGGCTCTTCGGCTCCATCAACAAATGGCTGGGCGCTGGCCCTGGTGCCGGTGCCAACGGTCCGCAACTGGCCTGCGCCGATTTCGCCCAGCTGCCGCTGGCCGCCAATGCGTTGGACCTGGTCTGGTCCAACCTGGCCCTGCACTGGCACCCCCAGCCCGACCGGGTATTTGCCGAGTGGCGCCGGGTGCTGCGGGTGGAAGGGCTGCTGATGTTTTCCTGTTTCGGTCCCGATACCCTGCGCGAGGTCCGCAGCGCCTTCGAGAGCATCGATCTTGCACCGCACACCTTGCCCTTCGTCGACATGCACGACTTCGGCGACATGCTGGTCAATGCCGGCTTCTCCACGCCCGTCATGGACATGGAGACCATCACCGTGACCTATGAAACCCCTCAGCGCCTGCTGGAAGACGTGCGTGCCTGGGGCGGCAATCCCCTCGAATCGCGGCGCCGCAGCATGATGAGCCGCCATCAGTACCAGCGCCTGCTGGCGGCCTTCGACGCCATGCGCAAGCCCGACGGCAAGATCCCGCTGACCTTCGAGATCGTCTATGGCCACGCCTTCCGTCCGGTACCCAAGACCACGGCGGCCGGGGAGAGCATCATCCGTTTCGAACGCCCCCCGCGATAGGCCCTGGCTGTTCTCCACTTTATCCATTACTTCATATAAGGCTTAGTCGCACAGCACTATCTGGCTGTGCGCATAGTTGCTGTATCGTGACGCCCGGCCTCACCCCTGCACACCCTGTAGTCGCCCGCCAAGCCAGGTCCATGGCCGCTGTGCGGCAGGCGGCGGGGTGTGCTGGTGCGGCCGCCGGCGCTGCCGTTGTCAATGCGGCGGTGCGTGCTTGATCCATGGCGACGTTAGCCCTTATACTCAAATGGGTAAAAAAATTCACACAAAGAAATTCCAGCACGAACAAATAGCAAGAATAAATAAAGACCGCAAAACGGATAGCCACGGATAGCGCCAAGACCAGGCAGGCCACCCAGCAAGACCGGGCCGCCCCCGCCATCCAGTGAGTGATCCTGCAGCGGATCGAAACAGAGACACACTCGACCGACAATCATGCTGGCGAGGTGCTATGGAGACGCGGGAATGGATATTGAAGCGCAATTGTTCGATTGCGCCACGTCAGCTGGCGTGGGTCTTCGCAATCCTTTGTACGGTTTCACTCACGGTCGCGCTGGGCTTCACGCTCCACGGCGCCTGGACCATCCTGTTTTTTTCAGTCATTGAATTATTGGCGGTGGGCGCGGCCATGCTGGTCTACGCCCGTCACGCCACGGATCGCGAAGTAGTGATGCTGGTCGATGATGGCCTGGTGGTCGAACTCTTCCAGGGTAGTCATCGGCATCGCAGCAAATTGCAGTTGCATGGCATGCGCATCGCTTTTCCAGCAGGACGCCAGGCACTGGTGGCCCTGGAGAGCCAGGGGCAGCGCGTGGAAGTGGGACGGTTCATGAGCGAGTGGAAGCGATACGAATTCGCGCAGGAGCTGGAGCGCGCACTCTCCGCCAGGGCCGGCGGGACGGCTGCACTCTCATTCTTATAATTTTGGGCTTTTGAGGAAATCCATGAAACTTGCGAAGCGCCTTCAATCCCTGACCCTCGGTGCCTCGCTGCTGGCAGCCGGCTTGCCGGCCTGGGCAGTGGTGGACAGTCCGGGGGGACCGGCCGTGCTGCAGATGAACTTCCAGCCGCCGGTGACCAAGATCGCCGAGCAGATCTACGACCTGCACATCCTGATGCTGATCATCTGCCTGGTGATCTTCGTGGCGGTGTTCGGGGTCATGTTCTATTCCATCATCAAGCACCGCAAGTCGGTCGGCCACAAGGCCGCCACCTTCCACGAAAGCACGACCGTGGAAATCGCCTGGACCGTGGTGCCATTCCTGATCGTGATCGGCATGGCCCTGCCGGCCACCAAGACGGTGGTCGCCATGAAGGACACCTCCAATGCCGACCTCACCATCAAGGTCACCGGCATGCAATGGAAGTGGGGCTACGACTACCTCAAGGGCGAAGGGGAAGGCATTTCCTTCCTCTCCAACCTGGCCACGCCGCGCGAGCAGATCACCGATCCCTCGCTGAAGAAGAACGACAACTACCTCATCGAGGTGGACAACCCCGTCGTGGTGCCGGTCAACAAGAAGGTGCGCATCGTCACCACCGCCAACGACGTGATCCACTCCTGGACCATCCCCGCCTTCGGCGTGAAGCAGGATGCCATCCCCGGCTTCGTGCGCGATACCTGGTTCCGTGCCGAGAAGATCGGCACCTATCGCGGCCAGTGCGTGGAACTGTGCGGCAAGGACCACGCCTTCATGCCCATCGTGGTCAACGTGGTCAGCGATGACGACTACAAGAAGTGGGTCGACGAAAAGAAGAAGGAAATGGCCGCCAAGGCCGATGACCCCACCAAGACCTGGACCGTGGACGAGTTGAAGCAGCGTGGCGAAAAGGTCTATGCCGCCAACTGCGTGACCTGCCACCAGGCCAACGGCAAGGGTCTGCCGGGCGCCTTCCCGGCGCTCGATGGCAGCCCGGTGGTCAATGGCCCCAGGGCTGACCAGATCCACCTGGTGCTCAACGGCAAGAACGCCATGCCGCCCTGGAAGGGCTCGCTCAACGACACCGAGATCGCCGCCGTCATCACCTACACGCGTAACGCCTGGTCCAACAAGGCCGCGGAAAACATCGTGCAGCCGGCCGAAGTGCTGGCCGCCCGCAAGTAATCGTTTGGAGAACCGGACATGACTACCACTGTCGACCACGCCCCCGACCATTCCCACGATCACGGGCATGGGCATGCTCACGACGATCACCACGATCATGCGCACGATCACCCCCACGGCTGGCGGCGCTGGCTCTTCGCCACCAACCACAAGGACATCGGCACGCTCTACCTGTGGTTCTCGTTCACCATGCTGCTCTCTGGCGGGGTGCTGGCGCTGTTGATCCGGGCCGAGCTGTTCCATCCCGGTCTGCAATTCTTCCGTCCCGAATTCTTCAACCAGTTGACCACCATGCACGGCCTGGTGATGGTGTTCGGCGCGATCATGCCGGCCTTCGTGGGCTTCGCCAACTGGATGATTCCGCTGCAGATCGGCGCCTCCGACATGGCCTTCGCGCGGATGAACAATTTCTCCTTCTGGCTGCTGCCACCGGCCGCCCTGCTGCTGGCGGGTTCCTTCCTGGTGCCGGGTGGCGCCACTGCCGCCGGCTGGACGCTGTACGCACCGCTGTCGACCCAGATGGGGCCGGGCATGGACATGGGTATCTTCGCCATGCACATCATGGGTGCCTCTTCCATCATGGGCTCGATCAACATCATCGTCACCATCCTCAACATGCGCGCGCCCGGCATGACGCTGATGAAGATGCCCATGTTCTGCTGGACCTGGCTGATCACCGCCTACCTGCTCATCGCCGTCATGCCGGTGCTGGCCGGTGCCATCACCATGACGCTGACCGACCGTCACTTCGGTACCTCCTTCTTCAACGCCGCCGGCGGTGGTGACCCGGTGATGTACCAGCACATCTTCTGGTTCTTCGGTCACCCCGAGGTCTACATCATGATCCTGCCGGCCTTCGGCATCGTCTCGCAGATCATCCCGGCCTTCGCCCGCAAGCCGCTGTTCGGCTATGCCTCCATGGTGTATGCGACCGCCTCGATCGCGATCCTGTCCTTCATCGTCTGGGCGCACCACATGTTCACCACCGGCATGCCGGTGACCGCGCAGCTGTTCTTCATGTACGCCACCATGCTGATCGCCGTGCCCACCGGCGTGAAGATCTTCAACTGGATCGCCACCATGTGGCGCGGCTCGATGACCTTCGAGACGCCGATGCTGTTCTCGGTGGGCTTCATCTTCGTCTTCACCATGGGCGGCTTCACCGGCCTGATCCTGGCGGTTACGCCCATCGACATCCAGATGCAGGACACCTATTACGTGGTGGCCCACTTCCACTACGTGCTGGTGGCCGGTTCCCTGTTTGCGCTCTTCGCCGGTTACTACTACTGGGGTCCTAAGTGGACCGGCTACATGTACAACGAATGGCGCGGCAAGTTCCACTTCTGGGCCTCGCTGATCACCTTCAACATCACCTTCTTCCCGATGCACTTCCTGGGCCTGGCCGGCATGCCGCGTCGCTATGCCGACTACCCGGCGCAGTTCACCGATTTCAACATGGTCGCCTCCATCGGCGCCTTCGGTTTCGGCCTGTCGCAGGTGTACTTCCTGTTCTTCGTGGTGATCCCGTCCATCAAGGGCGGCCAGAAGGCCGAAGCCAAGCCCTGGGATGGCGCCGAAGGCCTGGAGTGGACCGTGCCCAGCCCGGCGCCCTTCCACACCTTTGAAGAACCGCCGGTGGTGAAGTAAGCGCCTGTGGACAAGATAACCTACGTCAACGGAGCCGCCATGAGCGAACGCAAGAAGCCCAACAACCTGCGTACCGGCCTGCTGCTGGGGCTGGTGGCGCTGGCCTTCTTCGTGGGGATTTTCATCAACCGTATCTGGTTCGCCAAATGACTCGTCCATCGGATCAGGAGCAACAAGCAGAAGAGCGTGGCCTGAACCGCACGATGCTCAGGAAGCTGGTCGTGGTGGCGGTACTGATGTTCGGTTTCGGTTACGCGCTGATCCCGGTCTATCGCAAGATCTGTGAAGTGACCGGGGTGAATTTCCTCACCCCCAAGGACGTGACGGTAGAGGCGCCGGCCAATACGCAGATCGACAAGACGCGCACGATCACGGTGGAGTTCGATGGCAATGCCCAGGGACCGTGGCGTTTCCGGCCCACGGTGACCAGCATGCAGGTGCATCCGGGCGAGATGACGCAAGTCACCTACGAGGTGGTCAATACCCAGGCGCGCAATGTCGACGCCCAGGCCATCCCCAGCTATGCGCCGCAGCAATCGGCGGCCTTCTTCAAGAAGGTGGAGTGCTTCTGCTTCACCCAGCAGACGCTGGGGCCCAACCAGGCCAAGCAGATGCCGGTGGTGTTCTATATCGATCCGAAGTTGCCCAAGGAGGTGACCACGATCACGCTGTCCTATACCTTCTTCGAGATCAACGGCAAGGACAAGACGGCAGGCTGAAGCAGGGCTGGCCCTGCGAGGAGACGGTTTGGACGATGAGCTGAAACAGGCGGCGCAGCGCAAGGCCTCGTTCGGCGCGACGATGAAGGCGGTGTTCTGGTCCTTCTTCGGCGTGCGCAAGCGCAAGGATTACGAATCGGATGCCGCCAGGCTCAATCCGGTGCACGTGATCATCGCCGGCATCCTCGGCGCGGCCATCTTCATTGCCATCCTGGTGACCATCGTCAAGCTGGTGGTGGCCAGTGCGGCGGGTGGCTAGGCGGGTGGCTAGGTGGGTGGGGAGGCGCATGGGACGTGGGTGGCCATTGAGCGGGCCGGCAGAGGCAGCGATGGATTTGAGCATCAGGAAAAAGTGAACCTGGAACGCAATGGCATTCACCACAGATGAATGCAGCACCAGGCAACCGTAATCGGATTTCGTACCGGGAGAAGAACATGAGTTCTCAGCAAGCCAAGGCGCCCCATTATTTCGTTCCAGGCCCGTCGCGCTGGCCGATGATGGCAGGCATTTCCATGCTCATCACCATGATCGGGGCCTCGGCCTGGGTCAACGGGGTGTCGTGGGCGCCCTATGTCAACATCCTCGGTATCCTGATGGTGTTGGTGGTGCTGTATTACTGGTTCGGCGACGCCATCGGCGAATCCGAGTCCGGTCTCTACAGCGAGCGCATCGACCTCTCCTATCGCTGGAGCATGAGCTGGTTCATCTTCTCGGAGGTGATGTTCTTCGCCGCCTTCTTCGGTGCGCTGTTCTATGCCCGCAGCATTACCATGCCCTGGCTGGCTGACCTCGACCACAAGCTGATCTGGCCCGACTTCGCAGGTCAGTGGGGCAATGTCGGCCCGGCGGGAACGGTGGAGAACTTCACCACCATGGGACCGTTCCCCATTCCTACCATCAACACCTTGCTGCTGCTGACCTCCGGCGTGACGCTGACCATTTCGCACCATGCGCTGCGCGCGGGTCATCGTACGCAGACGGCGGTGTGGCTGTTCCTCACCATCCTGCTGGGCGCGGTCTTCATGGGCTTCCAGGCCTACGAATACATCCACGCCTACCATGAGCTGAACCTGAAGCTGACCTCGGGCATCTACGGTTCCACCTTCTTCATGCTGACCGGCTTCCACGGCTTCCACGTGACCATGGGCGCGATCATGCTGTCGGTGGTGCTGTATCGCCTGCTGCGGGGGCACTTCACGCCGACCCACCATTTCGCCTTCGAGGGTGCGGCCTGGTACTGGCACTTCGTGGACGTGGTGTGGCTGGGTCTGTACGTGGTGGTGTACTGGCTGTAAGCCTGACAATCCAGGCAGTCCAGTCAAGTGAGGGCCGCACTTCGGTGCGGCCTTTTCATGTGAGGGAAGGTTTCAGCGGATGCCGGTCGGCTGTATCCAGCCCAGCTTGTAGCTCAGCAGGATGAAGAGGAACAGCGCCACCGAAAAGCCCACCCGCAAGGTCAGTGCCTGGACCGTGCGATTGCTCTTGCCCTTGTCGCGCATGAGGAAGATCAGTGCCGAGGCCAGGCTGGCCAGGATCAGGATGAAGGCGATGGCGACGATGATTTTCATGGCGGTAGAATTCCTGTCTCGGTCCGCTGGCTTGCGGTATGCTGCGTTGGTTTACTTAGTTTTTGCATCCCTTTTTGCATCCCGCTTCTGAGGCCATTGTAAGGCCAAACTTCATCGATGCCGACCAGATTCCGCTTCCGCCTCATCCCCTTCTGCGCCACGCTGGTGGTGGCCGCCGCCGGTATCGCGCTGGGCCAGTGGCAGAGTCATCGGGCGGCGGAGAAAACCGCCCTGCAGCAGCGCATGCAGGCGCGTGCCAGCGAAACGCCATTGCTGACCCTGCCCGCGGAAGCGGTCACCAGCGATATGGAATTCCGCCATATCAAGCTGCGTGGAGAGTTCGTTCCGCAGTGGACGCTCTATCTGGAAAATCGTCCCTACAATGGCGCCGTCGGGTTTCACGTGCTGACGTTATTCAAGCCGGAAGGCAGCCCGCAGGCCGTGGTCGTGGCGCGCGGCTGGGCGCCGCGTGATGCCGCCGATCGCACGCGGGTACCGCAGGTGGCACCACCTGCGGGTGTGACGGAAGTGGAGGGCGTGCTGCGCCATGATGCCGGCCACGTGCTGCAGCTGGGCCAGGCCGATGCACCCCGGCCGCAGGCCATCCTGCAGAATCTGGACATCCCCGCACTGGCGCAGGCCAGCGGCATGGCGCTTTCGCCGCTGGTGATAGAGCAGGGCGGTAAGCCCGGTGATGCGCTGGTACGCGACTGGCCCGCACCTTCGCTGGGCATCGACCGCCATCGTGGTTACGCGGTGCAGTGGTATGCACTGGCCGCCATGGCACTGATTTTTTTCATCGTGACAGGATACAAACGTGGTCGTCATGACAAAGCCTGAAGTCCCTGCCAAGCCGGCGCCCCTGGAAGATGCACGCCGTCGCCGCCTCGGTCGCTGGAAGATGCTGGCCATCGTGGCGGTCTGTGCTGCGCCGCTGATCGCCTCCTATTTCACCTACTACGTGATCAAGCCGCAGAGCCGCAACAACTACGGCGCCTTGATCGACCCGCGCCAGTATCCGATTCCGGACCTGGGCAGCAGCGCCATCGATGGCAGCCCTGCCAGGCTTGAGGATTACAAGGGCAAGTGGGTGATGTTGCAGGTGGATCGCGGCGAATGCGGGGCGCCCTGCCAGCAGAAACTGCTGACCATGCGCCAGCTGCGGCTGATGCAGGGCAAGGAGATGGAGCGCGTCGAACGCGTCTGGCTGGTGACCGATCGCGCACCGATCCAGACCCTGCTCCTGCGCGAATACGACGGAACCGATATCCTTCGGGTTGACGCCGGCAAATTGCAGTCCTGGTTGCCGGTCGATGCCGGTACCTCGGTCGAAGACCACATCTACCTGATCGACCCGCTGGGCAATCTGATGATGCGCTTTCCCAAGGACCCCGATCCCGGCAAGATGAAGAAGGATATTTCCAAGCTGCTGCGCGCTTCGGCCATCGGGTGATGCCCGGGCCGGCACGCATGCTGACGCAAGTTTGAATCAAGATGAATGCAACGACGCTGATACAACTGGGCCTGACCGGGCTCGTGGTCGCCCTGATCCCCCTGGCGCTGGTCTCGCGCGCACAGGGCGTGGCCAATAAATACCGCAAGCTGGTGTGGGTGACGCTGTTCTTTACTTTCGACCTGATCATGTTCGGCGCCTTCACGCGCCTGACCGATTCCGGCCTCGGTTGCCCCGACTGGCCGGGTTGCTACAGCCACGCCAATCCGCTGCTGGCGCATGAACACATCAATGCCGCCCAGGAAGCCATGCCCTTCGGCCCGGTCACCTGGGCCAAGGCCTGGATCGAGATGATCCACCGTTATTTCGCCATGGCGGTGGGCTTCCTGATCATCGTGCTGATGGTGACGGCGTGGCGACGCTGGATCAGATCGGGCAGGACCGAGCTGCAGTTCCGCCCCTGGTTCCCTACGGCTCTGCTGGGCTTCGTCTGCCTGCAGGGGGCCTTCGGTGCCTGGACCGTGACCATGAAGCTGCAACCCGTCATCGTCACGATTCACCTGCTGCTGGGCCTGACATTGCTGGCCATGCTGGCCTGGCTGGGCGCGCGGCAGGAGACCCATGTGCCGGTTTCTGCGGCCGGGCGCGCCTTGATCGTGCCGGCCACCATCGGCGCCGCCCTGCTGGCGCTGCAGATCGCGCTGGGGGGCTGGGTGAGTACCAACTATGCGGCGCTGGCCTGTTCCGATTTCCCGCTCTGCAACGGTCAGCTGGTGCCGCAGATGGACTTCGAGCACGGCTTTACCCTGTGGCGCCACCTGGGCATGACCTCGGCCGGCGACTACCTGCCGGTCGAAGCGCTGACCGCAATCCACTGGGTGCACCGCAGTTTTGCCTTTGTCGTGATCTTGTATGTTGTATGGCTGGCACACCGCGCCCTGCGTGACGAGGGCTTGCGCAAGACCGCCCGCTGGATGCTGATCGTGCTGGGTTTGCAGCTCTGTACCGGTCTGGCGACCATCTATCTGAACTGGCCGCTGGCCATTGCCGTGGTCCATAACGGCGGGGCGGCGCTGCTGGTCATCCTCATGGTCATGTTAAACTACAAGGTCCGTTACGCACCCTCCGGCCTGGCCGTCGCTGCTCCACCAGCATCCGCCCGGCCCGTCACGCCATGACCACACTGACCGCCCAACCCAACCGCATCGCCCAGTACTGGGCACTGACCAAGCCGCGTGTGACGCAGCTGGCCGTGTTCTGTGCCGTGATCGGCATGTTCCTCTCCACGCCCGATCTGCCGGATTGGCACAAGGTCATCTTCGGCACGGTCGGCATCTGGCTCCTGGCCGGGGCCGCCTTCGCCATCAATTGCCTGGTCGAGCGCGAGATCGATTCGCGCATGGCCCGCACCGCCCGCCGGCCACTGGCGCGCGGCGAAATCACGGTACCGCAGACGCTGGTGTTCTCGGGCGTACTCGGCGGCCTGGGCATGTGGGTGCTGTACAACCTGGTCAATCCGCTGACCATGTGGCTGACCTTCGCGACCTTCGTCGGCTACGCCATCATCTACACCATCATCCTCAAGCCGGCCACCTCGCAGAACATCGTCATCGGCGGCCTGGCCGGCGCCATGCCACCCGCCCTCGGCTGGGCTGCGATCGCCAACGATGTACCGATGCAGGCCTGGGTGCTGGTGATGATCATCTTCATCTGGACGCCACCACACTTCTGGGCGCTGGCCATGTACCGCCGTGACGACTACGCCAAGTCCGGCCTGCCCATGTTGCCCATCACGCACGGCATGGATGTGACCAAGTTGCACATCCTGATGTACACCATCGCGCTCTTCGCCGTGAGCCTGCTGCCCTTTGCCATTGGCATGAGCGGCCTGATCTATCTGGCCACGGCGGTCGTGCTGGGAGCGATCTTCTTCTGGTACTCCTGGCAGATCTATCGCCGCTACACCGACCTGATCGCGCGCAAGGCCTTCGCCTATTCCATCGTCTACCTGTCCATCCTGTTCGCGGTGCTGCTGGTGGATCACTATTTCCTGTTCCGCGGTTTCTAAGCCCATGAAAAGATTTTTCTCGGCGCTGCTGCTGGCCGGCTGCGCAACGCTGCTGGCGGCCTGCGGCCCGTCCAAGCCTGAGCTGAAGTTCAACAATACCGATGTCACCGGCCTGGACTACGCCAAGGACTTCGCCCTGACCGACCACAACGGCAAGCCGCGCACGCTGGCCGATTTCAAGGGCAAGGTGGTGGTCATGTTCTTCGGCTACACCCAATGCCCGGACGTCTGCCCGACTACCATGATCGAGATGGCCAATGTCATGAAGGAACTGGGGCCGGATGCGGACAAGGTGCAAGTGCTCTTCGTCACCGTCGATCCCGAGCGCGATACGCAGGAAGTGCTGTCGCAATACGTGCCAGCCTTCGACAAGCGTTTCCTGGGCCTGCGCGGTGACCTGCCGCAGACCGAGAAGGTCGCCAAGGAATTCAAGGTGTTCTACCAAAAGGTACCTGGCAAGCAGCCCGGCAGCTACACCATGGACCACACGGCCGGCAGCTATGTGTTCGACACCCAGGGCCACATCCGCCTGTTCGTCAAGCACGGCCAGGGACCGCAGACCCTGACGCATGACATCAAGCTGCTGTTGAACTGAGCCGGAGAGCTCATCCAGAGATGGAAAAAAGAAAGGCGCCCGAGGGCGCCTTTCTTGTTGCTGCGATGCGGATCAGCCGGATCAGGAATAGGCCTGCAGCGCCGTCTTCATCTTCTTCAATGCGACCGCTTCGATCTGGCGAATACGCTCGGCAGACACACCGAACTCATCGGCCAGCTCATGCAGGGTGGCACCCGAACCATCGTCATTGGCCAGCCAGCGGGCTTCGACGATACGGCGCGAGCGGTCATCCAGCTTGGACAGTGCGGCTTCCAGGCCTTCCGATTGCAGGCGATCGTACTGCTTGGCCTCGATGACACGGGTCGGCTCCGAATTGTCGGAAGACAGGTAGGCGATGGGCGCGAACTTGTCATCTTCATCATCGGTGGGCGACTCCAGGGCGATATCGCGACCGGACAGACGGGTTTCCATCTCGATCACTTCCTCGCGCTTGACGTCCAGGGTCTTGGCCAGCGCCTCGACCTGGGCCGGCGTCATCGCGTCCAGGCCTTCCTTGTGGCTGCGCAGGTTGAAGAACAGCTTGCGCTGGGCCTTGGTGGTAGCAACCTTCACCAGACGCCAGTTCTTCAGGATGTACTCGTGGATCTCGGCCTTGATCCAGTGCATGGCGTAGGACACCAGACGCACGTTCTGCGCCGGATCGAAACGCTTGACGGCCTTCATCAGGCCGATGTTGCCTTCCTGGATCAGGTCGGCGTGCGGCAGGCCATAGCCCAGATAACCACGGGCGATCGAGACGACCAGGCGCAGGTGCGACAACACCATCTTCTGGGCGGCACCCAGGTCATTCTTTTCGCGCAGGTCGCGGGCCAGCTTGATCTCTTCCTCGTGGGTCAGCATGGGCAGGCGGTTCACTGCGGAAATATACGCGTCGATATTGCCCAGGCTGCCGGAAAAACCCAGCGCGAGTGCATTGGACTCGGCAGGCATGAGTGCAGTTTGTGCAGACGCAGTTTTCATGGATTCTCCTCGTTCCTAGCGGAAACAGTATGAAGCGGTAAGCTTTGGGGCCGGCGCCGGCGCCGGTGGCTTGGCGCGGCAGATGCGCAGCGGGCGCGCATCGTCTCGGTTTGTTGCAGTGCTCACATAAAACTGGAGCAATTCGATAAGGTATTCTAGCACTCGTCACCCCAGAGTGCTAATAGCATGATTGGGAAGCGTTGATAGCCGAAGACTATTGCCGATCAGTCCCTCATTGCATTATTTCCCCTTTATATTAGTCGCCTTTGGGCGACAAAAGTTGCGATGCGGGTCAAAAGCAGGCGAGAAACTTGTAACAATTTTTGCAGCGCGCCACGGGGCTGGGAAGAGGCAGACGCCAGGGCAGAAAAGGGAGCACAGACAGAAGTGCCGCTTTGCCGGCAAGGCTGGCGACCACCCTTGGGAAGACGTACGAGACTTGGAATTATTGCAGGGCGAGGAGTTCCACCGGTGTTTCCGATGCCAGAAAAACCGAAGCCCGCTACTGCGGGCTTGGATCTGCAGGCGCCAGGAACAGCCTCAAGCCTTGCGGGCCAGCTGCCGATGCACCGACAGCATTGCCCCGAACAGGCCCAGCAGGGCGCTCACGGCCAGCAGCAGGGCGATGGCCATGGGGCTGGGCAGGGCCAGCTGGAATTCCGACGCATACAGGTGCGCGAAATCGAGGATGGCCGCATTGAGCGGTTGCTGTGCCGCCACCACCAGCCCCAACGCCACCAGTCCGGCGCATCCGCCCAGCAGCGCGCCGGTGTAATAGAAGGGCCGGTAGATGAAGGAATTGGTCGCCCCGAACAGGCGCGACACCTCGATCTCGTCGCGCTGCGTCATCACCTGCAGGCGGATCGTATTGAACACCACCGCCACCACCACCGCACCCAGCGTAATGCCGAGGAACAGCAGCACCAGCCGCAGGATGCGCAGCAACGCCGCCAGCCGTTTGACCCACGCCGAGTCGATCTGCACCGTATCCACGCCGGCCTGCTTCTTCAGTTGCTGCGCGATGTCATCGACGCGGCCGGCATTCATGGCGTTCTCGAAGCCCGGCAGTCGCACCACGAAGCTGTCCGGCAGCGGATTGCTGCCCAGGGTATTGAGCACATCGGCCAGGCCGGTCTTGCTCTTCAAGGCATCGAAGGCCTTCTCGCGCGGGATGAACTCGACCTTGCCGTTGGTATTGCCGTCCTTCAACACCTGGTTGATGGTCTTGCCCACCGCCAGCGCAGCATCGCGGCTGGCCTCGGGTTTCATGAAGATGCTGATTTCCGGCTCCACCGACATCTGGTCCGAGATCGGGCGCACGTTTTCCAGCGCCGACAGGCCCGCAAAGGGCAGCGCCAGCGCAATCGAGACCACCAGCACGTTGAGCACGAAGTTGCCTGGCGAGCGCAGCAGGTGGCGCAAGGCGTCGGCGATGGCGGCGAAATGCTGTCTCAACCAGTTCATGGCGATACCTCCACCGGATTGGCCACGCCGTTGTGCCAGCCATCGACGATGCGGCCGCGGTCCAGGTAGACGATGCGGTCGGCACCGGTCAGGAATTGCTCATCATGGGTCGAGATCAGGCAGGTCACGCCCACGCCATGGAAGGATTTCAGGGCCGCCAGCACCTTGTTGGCATTGGCGCGGTCCAGGTTGGCCGTCGGTTCGTCGGCCAGGATGATCTGCGGACGGTTGACGATGGCCCGTGCAATGGCCACCCGCTGCTGCTCGCCACCGGACAGTTCCAGCGGTTCACACATGGCCTTGCTCAGCAGGTCCACCTTGTCCAGCGCGGCGCGGGCGCGCTTTTCGGCGTCCTGGCGCGAGGAACCGGTGACGATCAGCGGCAGCATCACGTTGGCCAGCAGGTTGCGGTCCAGCAGCAGCTTCTGCTGCTGGAAGATCAACCCCAGATTGCGGCGTAGGTAGGGCAGGCCGGAAGCCTTGATGCCACCGATGTCGGTGCCGTTGACGCTCAGCTTGCCCGCCGTGGGCCGCTCGATGGCCGCGATCATCTTCAGCAGCGTCGATTTGCCGGCGCCCGAAGGGCCGGCCAGGAAGATCAATTCGCCCTTCTTTACCGACAGCGTGATGTCGCGCAGGGCGTAGACCTCGCGCGCGTATTGCTTGGAAACCCGGGTAAATTCAATCATCAGTTCAGCTCAGGAGGGCATCGACGAATTCGGTGGCGTTGAACGGTTGCAGGTCTTCGATCTTCTCGCCCACGCCGATGAAATACAGCGGCACCGGGCGGGTCTTGGCGATGGCGGCCAGGATACCGCCCTTGGCGGTGCCGTCCAGCTTGGTCACCACCAGGCCGGTCAGCCCCAGCGCATCATCGAAGGCCTTGACCTGGGCCAGCGCATTCTGGCCGGTGTTGCCGTCGATGACCAGCAGCACTTCATGGGGGGCCGAACTCATCGCCTTGGCAATGACCCGCTTGATCTTCTTGAGTTCATCCATCAGGTGCAATTGCGTGGGCAGGCGGCCGGCGGTATCGACCATCACCACATGCGTACCGCGCGCCTGCGCCGAATGCACCGAGTCATAGGCCACCGCAGCCGGATCACCGGATTCCTGCGCGATCACCTGCACATTGTTGCGCTCGCCCCAGATAGCCAGCTGCTCGCGGGCGGCGGCGCGGAAGGTGTCGCCGGCGGCCAGCAGCACTGACTGCCCATGGGCCTGCAGGTGCAAGGCCAGCTTGCCGATGGTGGTAGTCTTGCCGGCACCGTTGACGCCGGCGATCATCATCACCAGCGGCTTCTCGCGGCCCAGCACCAGTGGACGCTGCAGCGGTTGCAGCAGGTCGATCAGCAGCGTGCGCAAGGCAGTACGCACCTGGGCGGCTTCGGTCAGGCGCTCGGCCTTGACCTTCTTCTTCAGTTCGTCCAGCAGCCACTGGGTGGCCTCGACACCAGCGTCCGACACCAGCAGTGCCGATTCCAGTTCTTCGTAGAGATCGTCATCGATGCGCGCTCCCACGAACAGGGTGGTGAGATTGCTGGACGTCTTGGACAGCCCCGCCTTCAGGCGCGACAGCCAGGAACGCTTGACCTCCGGTTCCGGCTCGGGCGCGGCGACGATCTCGGCTTCTTCCTCGGCAGCATCCTCGACGGGGGCAACTGCCTCGGGCAGCACTGGCGGCGCAGGGGCCGCGGTAGAAGCCGCTACGGGCGCGACTGCGGGTGCAGACACCATCGGCGCGGTTGCAACGGGAGCAGCAGGTGAGACGGGGGCTGCCGGTACGGGCTCTACCGGAGTGGGAGCCGGCTGCGGCGCCGCTTCGGGCTGGGGCGGCAGCGCGGGCTGCGCTTCCGGTTTGGGTTTTCTCTTGAAGAAACTGAACATCGGATGGCGATAGGCTGGATTCGGGCTGCGGCCGGGGCGGGAAGGCGGGAGGGGAGGCGCGCATGGCTGTCCTGACAACCGCAGTGGACAGGTTACAATTGCCCTTCCACAAGACCCGCGCATGGCCGCCAGGGTCAATGAATCCAGCATTTTATCAGAGCACAGCCCATGAATTTGAAGATCAGAGCCCTTCTCGCCACTGCCCTCTTCAGCCTGCTGGCCGGTGGCGTCACCCCGGCACAGGCCGAGCCGGCACGCGAATTCGTGCTCGGCAATGGCATGAAGGTGGTGGTCAAGGAAGACCGGCGCGCGCCCACGGCGGTGCAGATGGTCTGGTACAAGGTCGGTGCGGTCGACGAGTTCAACGGCACCACCGGTGTCTCCCACGCGCTGGAACACATGATGTTCAAGGGCACCCGCAACCACAAGGTGGGCGAGTTCAGCCGCCTGGTGGCCGAACTGGGCGGGCAGGAAAATGCCTTCACCGCCAATGACTACACCGCCTACTTCCAGCAGATCGAGAAGAGCCACCTGGAAGAGGTCATGGCCCTGGAAGCCGACCGCATGGCCAACCTGCAATTCGACGCCAACGAATTCGCCAAGGAGATCCGCGTCATCATGGAAGAGCGCCGTTGGCGCACCGATGACCAGCCCATGGGCCTCCTGAATGAAGCCCTCAACGCCGCCGCCTGGACCGCCCATCCCTACCACCATCCGGTGATCGGCTGGATGGACGACCTGCAGCACATGACGGTGCAGGACATCGCCAGCTGGTACCGTCAGTGGTATGCCCCCAACAACGCCACCCTGGTGGTGGCCGGCGACGTCGATGCCCAGCGCGTGCTGGCGCTGGCCAAGAAGTATTTCGGCAAGATTCCCTCCCACGCCCTGCCACGCGGCAGGCCGCAGAACGAACCCCAGCAGATCGGCATGCGCCGCGTCACCGTCAAGGCCCCGGCCGAGAATCCCTATGTGGTGATGGCCTGGAAGGTGCCGGCCCTGCGCCAGGTGGAGCAGGATCAGGAAGCCTACGCCCTGGACGTGCTCTCGGCCGTGCTGGATGGCTATGACAACGCCCGCCTTACCGCGCAGCTGGTGCGCACCAGCAACCAGGCCACCTCCGTGGGCGCCAGCTACAGCGGCGTGGCACGTGGCCCGGTACTGTTCACGCTGGAAGGCAACCCGGCCCATGGCGTCACCACCGAACAACTGGAAACCCTGCTGCGGGCCGAAGTCACCCGCATCGCCAGCGAGGGCGTCTCCGAACAGGAACTGCAGCGCGTGAAGACCCAGCTGATCGCCTCCCAGGTCTACAAGCGCGACTCCGTCTTCGGCCAGGCCATGGAAATCGGCATGCTGGAAACCGTCGGACTGGGCCAGAAGAACATCGACCGCATCATCGATCGCCTCAACAGCGTCACCGCCGCCCAGGTGCAGGAAGTGGCCCGCAAATACTTCGGCGATGACACCCTGACCGTGGCTACGCTGGTGCCGCTGCCGCTGGACGGCAAGAAGCCCGCGCCGCCACCGGCAGGGCTGTTGCACTGAGGCGCGTGCCGCCAGCGGCCACCGAGAGTCTTCCCAGTCCTTGCCGGAGGAAAACATGCCCGTCATCGTCGTCGCCAACCCCAAAGGGGGTGTCGGCAAGACCACCCTGGCCACCAACCTGGCCGGCTATTTCGCCAGCCAGGGCCATGGCGTCCTGCTGGGGGATATCGACCGCCAGCAGTCTTCACGCGCCTGGCTCGCCATCCGCCCGGAGCAGGCCCGTCCGATTGCCACCTGGGAAGTCAATGAAGACTACGTCGCCAAGCCCCCCAAGGGAACCAGCCACGTCGTGCTCGATACCCCGGCCGGGCTGCATGGCTGGCGCCTCAACGACGCCCTCAAGCTGGCCGACAAGGTGCTGGTGCCGCTGCAGCCCTCGATCTTCGACATCCTGGCCACCCAGGACTTCCTGCGTCGGCTAGCCAGTGAAAGGGCGGTGCGCGAAGGAGAGATCGACGTCGGCATCGTCGGCATGCGGGTCGATGCCCGTACCCGCTCGGCCGAGCAGCTGCAGCGCTTCATCGAGGGCCTGAAACTGCCGGTGCTGGGTTATCTGCGCGACACTCAGAACTACGTCCAGCTGGCCGCGCACGGCCTGACGCTGTGGGATATCGCCCCCTCCCGCGTACAGCGTGATCTGGAGCAATGGCAGCCCATCCTGCAGTGGCTGGCCAGCGCCAAGGGCAATGAACAAGATGCACAACGCGGATGATCCGCAGGTTTCGATTCCAGGCTTCTATGAAAAAATACTTAGGTTTTCTCCTCCTTCCGCTGAGCCTGCTGAGCAGCGCCCCTGCTTCGGCAGCCCTGGCCATCCAGTCGTGGACCCAGCCCGACGGCGCCCGCGTACTGTTCGTGGCCAACCATTCCATCCCCATGCTGGACGTGAGCGTGCAATTCGACGCCGGCCAGCGCCGTGATCCCGCCGCCAAGGCCGGCCTGGCCGAACTGACCGTGGACAGCCTCACCCGTGGTGTGGACGCCGGCCAGGGTGCTGATGGCGCCAATGCTGCCCTGTCCGAAGCGCAGATCCTGGATGGCTTCGCCGATGTCGCCGCCCAGCAGCAGGGTGGGGCCGGCCAGGACCGCGCCGGCGTGAGCCTGCGCACCCTGTCTGCCCCGGCCCAGCGCGACGTCGCATTAGGTCTGCTGGCGCGTATGCTGGCCCATCCCAGCTTCCCGCAGGCCGGGCTGGATCGCGACAAGGCACTGGCCATCGCCAACATCAAGGAAGAATTGACCAAGCCTGAAGCCATCGCCGAAAAAGCCTTCATGCAAGCGGCCTATGGCACGCACCCCTACGCCGTCGACGCGGACGAAGCCAGCCTGCAGGCCATCACCCGTGACGACCTTGTGGCCTTCCACCGCGCCCATTACGTGGCCAATCGCGCCGTCATCGCCCTGATCGGCGATATCACCGAAGCCCAGGCCCGTGCCATTGCCAGCGCGCTCACCCGCCAGTTGCCACAGGGCGCAGCCTTGCCGGCGCTGCCACCGGTGCCCACGCCCAAGGGCGGCGAAACGCGCATCGCCCATCCGGCCTCGCAATCCCATATCCTCATCGGCGCCCCGGCCCTGCAGCGTGGAGACAATGATTTCTTCGCGCTGACGGTGGGCAACTATGTGCTGGGTGGCGGCGGTTTCGTCTCGCGCCTGACCGACGAAGTGCGTGAAAAGCGCGGCCTGAGCTACAGCGTCTATAGCGGCTTCTCGCCACTGGCCCAGCCCGGCCCCTTCCAGATCGGCCTGCAGACCAAGAAGGAACAGACCGCCGAAGCATTGCGCGTGACCCGCGCCACGCTCGACAAATTCCTCCAGGACGGCCCCACCGCCGCCGAGCTCAAGGCCGCCAAGGACAACCTGGCCGGTGGTTTCGCGCTGCGCATCGACAGCAACGCCAAGCTGCTGGAAAACCTCTCCGTCATCGGCTTCTACGGCCTGCCACTGGATTACCTGGATCACTGGATCGAACGCGTCCGCGCCGTCACCGTGCAGGACGTGCGCGCCGCCTTCCGTCGCCATGTGCAGCCGGCGCAGCTGTCCACGGTCATCGTCGGTGACGACGCCCCATAGAGGCTCAATAAGCAAGCAGCAAGGAAAGTCATGAGCAAGAGCAGTTCCCCCAAGTCCGCCCCACCGGGCAAGCCGCGCAAGCCCGTCAATCGCGGCCCGCACCAGGTCCGCATCATCGGCGGCCAGTGGAAGCGCACCCCGCTCCCGGTGCTGGATGCCGAAGGTCTGCGCCCCACGCCGGACCGCGTGCGCGAAACCGTCTTCAACTGGATCACCCACCTGATCGATGGCGACTGGGCCCAGGTGGCCTGCCTGGACCTGTTCGCCGGCTCCGGCGCCCTTGGTTTCGAGGCCGCCAGCCGTGGCGCGCGTCGCGTGGTGATGGTGGAAAACAGCAGCCCGGCGGTATGCCAGCTGGAAGCCAATCGCGACAAGCTCAAGGCCGACGCCATCGCCATCCTGCGCGGCGACGCCCTGGCGGCCGCCCAGCATGCGGCCCAGCGCGAGCCCGGCGGCTACAGCCTGGTGTTCATCGACCCGCCGTATCACCAGGGCTGGCTGGAAAAAGTGTTGCCTGCCTGCATGACTTTGCTTACCCCATCCGGGCTGGTCTATGCCGAAGCCGAATTCCCGCTCGACGGCGACGATGCCCCGGCGTGGATGCAAGACTGGGAAGTGGTCCGCGCCGACAAGGCCGGCATGGTCTTCTATCATTTATTGCAACGCAAAAGCAGTGCCCGAATTGAGGCATAATGCGCCTTCTGATTGAATAGCCGGTGAGGAGACACCATGGTCACAGCTGTATATCCAGGGACATTCGATCCGTTGACGCGTGGGCATGAGGACCTGGTCCGCCGCGCTTCCGGATTGTTCGACAAGCTGGTCGTGGGCGTAGCCGACAGCAAAAACAAGAAACCCTTCTTTTCGCTCGAAGAGCGTCTGTCGATCGCCAATGAAGTGCTGGGCCACTATCCCAATGTCCAGGTGGAGAGTTTCTCCGGCCTGCTGAAGGATTTCGTGCGCCAGAACAATGCCCGCGTCATCGTGCGCGGCCTGCGCGCGGTGTCCGACTTCGAGTATGAATTCCAGATGGCGGGGATGAACCGCTACCTGCTGCCGGACGTCGAGACGCTGTTCCTGACGCCCTCCGACCAGTACCAGTTCATCTCCGGCACCATCGTGCGCGAGATCGCTCAGCTGGGCGGCGACGTCTCCAAGTTCGTCTTTCCTTCGGTCGAGAAATGGCTCAAGGAAAAGATCGCCAAGCAATAAGGCCAGGCGATCCACAAGAGGTAAAGGTAGGGCAATGATGTTTCAAGCAAGCGAGGTGCGGCAATGGCACTGATGATTACCGACGATTGCATCAACTGCGACGTCTGCGAACCGGAATGCCCCAACGAGGCCATCTACATGGGTCCGCAGATCTACGAGATCGATCCGGACAAGTGTACCGAGTGCGTCGGTCACTTCGATGAGCCGCAGTGCCAGCAGGTCTGCCCGGTGGCCTGCATCCCCTTCAACCCGGCCTGGCGTGAAAGCCGCGAGCAGTTGATGGAGAAGTACGAGCGCCTGCAGGCCGGGGCCAAGGCTTCCTGATTCCATTCCCGCCGTCCTTTCCGAGATGCCGTTCAGTGTCGCGCTGAACGGCATTTTGGTTTTGTGGATGCGCATGGAAAACACCATAGGCCAGGCTTGATACCGGCTATCGGCAGGCACAGATCGGCCCCGGTGCAGAAAATGCCAGACTTCTGCCAGCCTCAGATTCATCCGCCCGGTATTCATCGACCCGGCTTCATCCTGCTACAACATGCATTCACTGCAAAAATCCGCCGTCGCCGCGCTGCTGCTCAATTCCACCCTCTGGGGCTTGTCCTGGACCGGCACGCGCGCGCTGGAAGGCATGGGTCTGCATCCGGTGTGGGCCACGGCCGCCATCTTCAGCGCCTGCGCACTGCTGCTGGTGCTGCTGCGCTGGCGTGAGCTGCCTCAACTGTGGCGCCACCCGACGCTGTGGTGCGTGGGCCTGGCCACGGGCCTGACCAACTGTTCCTTCAACGTTGCAGTGGCCTATGGCGATGTAGTGCGGGTGATCCTGCTGTTCTACCTGATGCCGATCTGGACCGTGATCCTGGCGCGCCTGGTCCTGCACGAAGCCATCACCTCGCGCTCCCTGGCCCGGGTGGCGCTGGGCCTGGGCGGCGCCTTCATCGTGCTCTATCAGCCGCGCCTGGGTCTGCCGCTGCCGCAGAGCCTGCCGGACTGGATGGCCGTGCTCTCCGGGCTGCTGTTTGCCATCACCAACGTCTTGCTGCGGCGCCTGCACGGACTTTCCGATGGCGCCCGCGCCGTCGCCATGCTGGCCGGTAGCGGTGCATTGGCGGGTCTGTTGGGTGTGGGGTTGTCCCTGGCCGGCATGATCGCCTGGCCGCTGCACGTGCCGGTGGCGGCGTGGCCGGTGGTCGGGCTGTGGGCAGTGCTGTTCCTGGTATCGAACCTGTGTCTGCAATATGGGGTGGCGCGCCTGCCGGCCAACATCACGGCCGTGATCATGCTGGCCGAAATCCTGGTGGCCAGCAGTTCGGCCTGGGTGCTGGGCGCGGCCGGCCTGCGTGCGCAGGACATCGTGGGCGGTATCCTTATTCTGGCCGCACCCTGGATCGTGCGCGACCGTCGGCCTGCCGTGCAGCCGGCCTGATCAGTCCGCCGGCGCCAGCATCACGCGGTTGCGGCCGGCTTCCTTGGCCTGGTACAGCGCCTGGTCGGCCGCCTTGAGCATGGACTGCTTGACCTCGCCCGCCGGCCGGCTGCGGTCCGGCGGCGACAGCGAGGCCGCGCCGATGGAGGCACTGATCTTCAAAGGATCGCGCGAGCCCTCGATCATCACACCCCGGCTGCAGATGCCGGCACGGATACGCTCGGCGATGCGGGCTGCATCGTCCCGGGTGGCGTGCGTGAGCAGCACCACGAATTCCTCGCCGCCGAAGCGCCCCAGCGCATCCGACAGGCGCAGCTCCTTCTTGATCCGCGCCGCTACCTCTCGCAACACATCATCCCCGCTCTGGTGACCGAATTGGTCGTTGACCCGCTTGAAATGGTCGATGTCGATGAACAGGCAGGACAGGGCCGAGCGGTCGCGCTGGCTGCGCGCCACTTCTTCCTGCATGCGCTGCTCGATGTAGCGGCGGTTGTTCACGCCGGTCAGCGGATCGGTCAGGCCGATGTGCTTCAGGCGTTCATTGTTGATGACGTTTTCCAGGCAGACCGCGGCGATGGTGGCCAGCCGTTCGATGAAATCGGTGGCCAGCGAACGGGTGAATCGCTCGCTGTAGGCGCTGCCCAGCGACAGGTAGCCCAGCAGCCGGTGCTGGCGCACCAGCGGTAGCACCGCCACGCTGACCGGCTGGTAGTGCGGGAACAAGGGGCCATGCAGCGCCGGCACGTATTCGCCCAGGCGCGGCTTGTCCTCGGGCAGGGCATGCTGGTCGTCGATGAAGGCCAGCGGACGCGTCAGGAACAGCAGCTTGGGGAATTCGTTCACGCCGATCTGCAGGTCGCGCAGGATGCGCTGGATCGCGTAATCGCCGTCGATCAACGACAGGGTCACCGTCTCCAGGCTGAACACCCCCGGCATCACGGTCAGCATCACATCGATCAGTTCGCGGAATTCGCTGGCGCCGATCAGCTTGAGGTCGAACGCCTGATGACGCTCGATGATGGACTGGTTGATGTGCGCCTGCTGCAGCAGGTCCTGCAGTTCAGCCCGCAGTTGTTCGTTGTCGGCAATCAGTGATTCCATAGCGATGGTCGATCTCATGTGCTCATCTGCATTTTCCGGCACCCGGCCGGCCCCTTGCCCCGACCGGTCGCCCGGCCTCCCAGCGGCCGGTTGCGCTTGTGGCGGCCGGCCTTGCTCTCATGCAATATATCGACAGCATCGGCGCCGGCTTGATGCTGCCGCGCCTGATTTTTTACCAGCAAGAAACGTTCCTGTCCCGCTGCCTGCTCAGGCCGCCTGCGGCGCGAAGAAGCGCGTCCCCATCTCTTCCAGGCCCAGCGTGCGCAACACCTCCTGCAGGTGCTCGGCCGGACGGCGGCGCGGCAGGTCGCGGTATTGGGCGATGATCAATTCATTCTTCATCGAATGTTCCCAGCCCACCAGTTCGGTCACGCTGACCTTGTAGCCATGCGCTTCCAGCTGCAGGCAGCGCAGCACATTGGTGACCTGGCTGCCGAATTCGCGGGTATGCAGCGGATGGCGCCAGATTTCGGTCAGCGAATTGGCCAGCGACTTGCCCTTGTTGCGGTTCAGGACCGAGGCCACCTCGGCCTGGCAGCACGGCACCAGGACGATGAATTTCGCCTGTTTGGCCAGCGCGAAATGGATGGCGTCGTCGGTGGCGGTGTCGCAGGCATGCAGGGCGGTCACCACGTCGATGCGCTCCGGCAGGCTGGGTGAGCTGATCGAATCGGCCACCGACAGGTTGAGGAAGGACATGCCGCCAAAACCCAGGCGCGCCGCCAGTTCCTCGGACTTGCGTACCAGTTCTTCGCGGGTCTCGATGCCATAGATGCGCGGCGCACCGGCCAGCGCCTTGAAGAACAGGTCGTACAGGATGAAACCGAGGTAGGACTTGCCCGCGCCATGGTCCACCAGGCTCACGTCCGGATGGTTGGCCAGCACTTCCTGCAGCAGCGGTTCGATGAACTGGTAGAGGTGATAGACCTGCTTGAGCTTGCGGCGGCTGTCCTGGTTCAGCTTGCCGTCGCGGGTCAGGATGTGCAGTTCCTTGAGCAGTTCGATGGACTGGCCGGGACGGATCTCATGCGCCTGCGGCGCAGTGTCGGCATGGCCGGTGGCATTGGCTGCACCGGCGGCGTCGGCGGGTTTGCCACGGCGCTTGTCGCGGCCGGGGGCGCTGGGGGCTTGCTTGCTCATGGTGCTGCACTGGCGAAGAGCCGGCGCGGAGCCGGCGGGTTGGAATCGGGGGCGGGACGGGTGGCGCGCGTGCGGGTACAAGTGCAAGTCCAACAAGTGCGCAGCCAGGGCCTGCCGTGGCCGGGCATTTTACCCGATCCCGATGTCAAGCTCGTGAAGTGTCGTCGCCGCGCCAGGCCTGTTGCCAGGCTGCAAACATCCGCGCCAAGGGTCTGCCGACTGGCGGTGAATTCAGCGGCCGCTGAACACCGCTGCGCGTTTCTGCTGGAAGGCCGCGATGCCCTCCTGGCGATCGGCACTGGCCGCCATCAGGGAAAAGGACTTGCGCTCCAACAGCAGCCCGGCCTCCAGCCCCAGTTCGAAGGATTGCAGCATGGCCTCCTTGGCCAGGCGCACCGCCAGCGGCGATTTCTGCGCAATGGTGGTGGCCAGCGCTAGGGTGCGGCCCAGGGTGTCGGCATCGTCCACCACCTCGGCCACCAGGCCGGCGCTCAGGGCGTCCTCGGCCGCGATGAATTCGCCCGACAGCACCATCTTCATCGCCAGCGGCTTGCCCACCGTGCGGATCAGGCGCTGCGTGCCACCGGCGCCGGGCAGGGTGCCGACATTGATTTCCGGCTGGCCGATGCGGGCGCCGCGCCCGGCGATGGCGATGTCGGCATGCATCAGCAGTTCACAGCCGGCCCCCAGCGCATAGCCGTTCACCGCCGCCAGCAGCGGTTTGGGGAAACGGGCGAGGGCGCGCCAGTACTGGACACGCACATCAAGCTGGGTGGCGATGGCGTCCTTCTGGATCATTTCGTTGAGATCGGCGCCGGCAGCGAAGGCCTGCTCGTTGCCACTGATCACCACGGCCCGCACGCTGTCGTCGCTCTCTGCGCGCGCCAGTTCGCCGGCGATTTCCCGCAGGCTCTGGTTGCGCAGGGCATTGCGCAGCGCCGGCCTGTTCAGGCGCAGATGCAGCACGTGCGGCCCATGCCGCGCCACCAGGATGTCTTCCGGTTCTGGCTGCGCCGACATCAGGCCACCCTCTCGATCACCAGCGCGATCCCTTGCCCCACGCCGATGCACATGGTGCAGAGCGCATAGCGGCCGCCGCTGCGTTCCAGCTGGTTGATGGCCGTGGTCACCAGACGTGCACCCGAAGCTCCCAGCGGATGGCCGATGGCGATGGCGCCGCCATTCGGGTTGACGTGGGCGGCATCGTCCGGCAGGCCGAGCGCACGCATCACCGCCAGCCCCTGTGCGGCAAAGGCTTCGTTGAGTTCGATCACGTCCATCTGCGCCAGCGTCAGGCCCACTTGCGCCAGCACCTTGCGCACCGCCGGTGCCGGGCCGAAGCCCATGATCCGTGGTGCCACCCCGGCACTGGCCATGCCCAGCACGCGGGCGCGTGGCCGCATGCGGTAGCGGTCGACCGCCTTGGCCGAGGCCAGCAGCAGCGCGCAGGCACCGTCGTTGACGCCGGACGCATTGCCGGCGGTGACCGTGCCGTCGGGCCGCACCACGCCCTTGAGCCGCGACAGCGTCGCCAGCGTGGTCTCGGGGCGCGGATGTTCGTCGCTGGCCACGAGCAGCGGATCGCCCTTCTTCTGCGGGATCGCCAGCGGCGCGATCTCTCCCGCGAAGAAGCCGGCCGCCTGCGCCGCAGTCCAGCGTTGCTGGCTGCGCAGGGCGAAGGCGTCCTGGTCGGCGCGGGCGATGCCGAATTCCTCGGCCACGTTCTCGGCCGTGTCCGGCATGGAGTCGATACCGTGCAGTGCCTGCATCAGCGGATTGACGAAACGCCAGCCGATGGTGGTGTCGAAGATTGCCGCGCTACGCGAGAAGGCAGTGTCGGCCTTGCCCATCACGAAAGGGGCGCGCGTCATGCTCTCCACGCCACCGGCGATCATCAACTGCACCTCGCCGGAGCGGATGGCGCGCGCCGCCATGCCCACCGCATCCAGGCTGGAGCCGCACAGGCGGTTGATGGTGGTACCCGGTACCTCCAGTGGCAGGCCCGCCAGCAGCCCCGCCATGCGGGCCACGTTGCGGTTGTCCTCGCCAGCCTGGTTGGCGCAACCGTAGAGGATGTCGTCGACCTGGCTCCAGTCCACGCCGGGGTTGCGCGCCATCAGGCTGCGTATCGGTGCGGCTGCCAGGTCGTCGGCGCGCACCGCGCCCAATGCGCCGCCGTAGCGGCCGAAGGGTGTGCGAATGGCGTCACAGATGAATGCGTCCATGTATATTCTCGTCGCTTGTGTCGTGAAGTTGCGGGGTTCAGGCCGGCACGGCCGGGGAAGAGGTGGCAGCCTCCAAGGCGGGCGTGCCCTCGTTCTTCCTGCGGTTGTCGATCACGCGCCGGGCCTTGCCCACGGAGGAGCGTTCGATCATCCCCGCCGGCACCACGGTGACCTTGGTGGAGATGCCCACATAGGTCTTGATGCTGTGCTGCAGCTCCTTCTCCAGTGCCTCCACATGTTCGATGGAGGCATCCTCGCGCAGTTCGGCGAAGACGCACATGCTGTCCATGTGACCATGGCGCTCGATCTGCAACTGGTATTGCGGCGCCAGTTGCGGCAACTTCAGGATCAGCTCCTCGATCTGGGTCGGGAACACATTCACCCCGCGGATGATGAGCATGTCATCCGAGCGCCCGGTGATCTTGCCGATGCGGCGCATCGAGCGCGAGGTCGGCGGCAGCAGCCGTGTCAGGTCACGGGTGCGATAGCGGATCATGGGCAGTGCCTCCTTCGACAGCGAGGTAAAGACCAGTTCGCCCTCCTCGCCATCGGGCAGCACTTCGCCGGTATCGGGATCGATGATTTCCGGATAGAAGTGGTCTTCCCAGATCACCGGGCCATCCTTGCTCTCGATGCATTCGCTGGCCACGCCCGGCCCCATCACCTCCGACAGGCCATAGATGTCCACTGCATCGATGCCGGCGCGTTGCTGGATTTCACCGCGCATGGCATCGGTCCAGGGCTCGGCACCGAAGATGCCGACCCGCAGCGAACTGGCCGCCGGGTCCAGACCCTGGCGCTGGAATTCCTCGATCACGTTGAGCATGTAGGAGGGCGTGACCATGATGATGCTGGGCTTGAAGTCGCGGATCAGCTGCACCTGCTTCTCGGTCTGTCCACCCGACATGGGGATGACGGTGCAGCCCAGTTTTTCCGCACCGTAGTGGGCACCCAGGCCGCCCGTGAACAAGCCGTAGCCATAGGAAATCTGCACGATGTCGCCACGCCGGCCGCCGGCTGCCCGGATCGAACGCGCCACCACGGTGGCCCAGGTATCGATGTCGTTGCGCGTATAGCCGACCACCGTGGGCTTGCCGGTGGTACCGCTGGAAGCATGCACCCGCACCACCTGCTCGCGGGGTACCGCGAACAGGCCGAAGGGATAGTGGTCGCGCAAGTCCTTCTTGCTGGTGAAGGGGAAACGGGCCAGGTCCGCCAGGCTCTTCAGGTCGTCCGGATGCACGCCGGCCTGGTCGAAGGCGTGGCGATAGTGCGGCACATTGTCGTAGGCATGCCGGAGCGACCACTTCAAACGCTGCAGTTGCAGTGCCTGCAGTTCGTCGCGGCTGGCGGTCTCGATGGCGTCCAGCTCGCCGGGTTGGGGATTGCGGGTGGTCATGCTCGTCTCCAGTCTCGTTGTCGTTGTTCGGGATCTCTGGTTCTGGTGGTGCGGTGGTGCGGCCGTAGGTGCGACCGGGTGGGGTCAAGGCGCGGTGTGCAGGCCGGCGATCACCTCTCCCTTGATGCGATAGGACTTGCCCCGGAACAGCGCGATCAACTTGCCGTCCTGGTTGTTCACGGTGATGTCGTAGACACCGGTGCGCCCGCTCAGCGAGCGTTCCTGCGCCTCGGCGGTCAGCACATCGTTGCGCAGGGCCGGCGCCACGTACTCGATGCTGCACCCCGATGCCACGGTGTTGAGGTTACGGCTGTTGCAGGCAAACGCAAAGCAGCTGTCGGCCAGTGCAAAGATGAAGCCGCCATGGCAGGTGGCATGGCCGTTGAGCATGTCGCTGCGCACCAGCATGCTCATGCGTGCGTGGCCCGGCGCGATGGCCAGGATCTTCATGCCCAGTCCCTGGGAAGCGTTGTCACGCGGGTACATGGCCTGGACCGTGGCCTCGGCCAGGGTTTGCGGGTCCGGCCCGGTGTCCGGGGTGCAGGTGGAAAGTGCGGTCTCATTCATGGAATTTCCTCTTTGCGGCTTGCAGGCGTTGCAGCAGCGGCGAGACGCGGTAGCGGTCCTCGCCATAGGTGGCGCTGAGCCGTTGCAGCACCTTGACCACGTTATCCACACCGATTGCATTGGCCCATTCCAGCGGTCCTCGCGGATAGTTCAAGCCCTTCTGCATGGCCATGTCGGCGTCGGCGGCGCTGCACACGCCCTGGTTGACGGCATCGGCGGCTTCGTTGATCAGCATGCAGACGGTGCGCATGACGATCATCCCCGGCACATCGTCCATCGGCGAGAGTGCGAAGCTGCAGGCCTGCAATACCCCGGCCACGGCCTGATAGGCGCGCGGGCTGCACTGGTCGGACCGGGTCACTGCCAGCCGGCTGGTGGTGGCATAGTCCAGCGCCAGGTCCACCAGCACCACGTCGGGCATGTCGTAGTCGTAGGATTGCTGGGTGGCGGTGCGCCCTTCGGTGACGTACAGCCGACCGGGGCCAGCCTTCAGGAGCAGGTTGTCGGCACGTGCCCCATGGTATTCAACATGGCCCTTCTTGTAGCGCTTCCGGATGACTTCCACCAGCGGATGGGAGCCGAAGATCTGCAGTGCCACCGGGGGCGTGCTGCAGGGCAGCTCGTCCTCGATCGGAGGCGGTACGTGCTCCGGACCGTGATGATAGAAACCGCGCCCGGTCTTGCGGCCGAGGTGGCCGGCGTGTACCAGTTCCTGCTGGATCAGCGACGGCGTGAAGCGCGGATCATTGAAGCAGGCCTGGAACACCGATTGGGTGACCGCGAAATTGATATCGTGGCCGATCAGGTCCATCAGCTCGAACGGCCCCATGCGAAAACCACCGGATTCGCGCATCACGGCATCGAGAGTGGCCGGCTGGGATGCCCGCTCATTGAGTACCCGCAGGCCTTCGGCGTAATACGGACGGGCCAGGCGATTGACGATGAAGCCGGGCGTGGAACTGGCAAACACCGGCGTTTTGCCCCAGGCGAGGGCGGTGTCGTGCACGCATTGCACCACGGCGGCGTCGCTGGCCAGGCCGCGGATGACTTCCACCAGCTCCATCTGCGGCACCGGGTTGAAGAAATGCATGCCGACCAGGCGCTGCGGGTGGCGCAGCGAGGCAGCGATGCGCGTGATCGAGATCGACGAGGTATTGCTGGCCAGGATGCATTCCGGGCTGACGATGTCTTCCAGCTTGCCGAACAGTTCCTGCTTGGCCGGCAACTGCTCGACGATGGCTTCGATCACCAGTCCGGCACAGGCCAGCTCCTGCAATGAAGTGGCCGGCGCCAGGCAGTCGTTGGCCTTCTCGGCCTGCTCCCTGGTGATCTTTCCCCGGCTGGCCATGCGGTCCAGGCCGAGGCGGATGCTGGCGATGGCACGGGCGCAAGCGCCTTCGCCGCTGTCGTAGATCAGTACGGGGTGCCCGGCGGTGGCCGCGACCTGGGCGATGCCGGCGCCCATGGTGCCGCCGCCGACCACGGCGATGGTGGTGTCCACCGGTAGCGCCCGCGCTCCCGGTGACGGTTGCGACTGGGGTACCAATCTCGACCGTTGCGTGACGCGTAGATATTTCGGTGTGCGTTCTGCCTCCATCTCACTGCCCCATAAAGTGTGGCGCACGCTTTTCCTGGAAGGCGGCCACGCCCTCCCGGTAATCACGGCTATGGCCGAGGGTGCGCATGGTGTCGCGCTCCAGGTCCAGTTGCTGTTCCAGCGTGTGCGCCGGGCTGCGGTACAGGGTGGCCTTGGTCGCGGCCAGACCCAGGGTAGGCGCGCTGGCGAAATGGCGCGCCATGGCGCGGGCCTGTTCCATCAGCTGTGCATCGTCCACGCATTTCCAGATCAGCCCCCATTGCTCGGCCTGCTCGGCGCTGATCTTCTCGCCCAGCAGCGCCATGCCCATGGCGCGCGCGGTGCCGACCAGGCGCGGCAGGAAATAGGTGCCGCCGGTATCGGGGATGAGCCCCAGCTTGCAGAACACTTCGACGAAACTGGCCGAGCGCGCCGCGATCACGATATCGCAGGCCAGCGGCAGGTTGGCGCCGGCCCCCGCGGCTACGCCATTGACGGCGCAGATCACCGGAAAGCGCAGGGCGCGCAGCGATTTCACCAGCGGGGCGTAGTACTGATCGATGGAGTGGCCCAGGTCGACGTCTGCGCTGCCTTCGTCACCGGGCTTGACGGCGCGGTCGCCCAGGTCCTGGCCGGCGCAGAAACCGCGTCCGGCGCCGGTCAGCAGCAGCACGCGCACCTCGGGATCGGCTTTCAGCTTGTCGATGGCCTCGCGCAGTTCCAGATGCATCGCCACCGTGAAGCTGTTGAGCTTGTCGGGACGATTGAGGGTGATGACGGCAACGCCGTCCTGTTTCTCGAAGAGGATGGTTTGATAGCTCATGGCATGGAGGGAGGAGGAATCAGTGGGCCCGGATCAGTTGTCCTGGTCGAAGTCCAGCAACAACTTGTCGGTGACCGGGAAGGACTGGCAGCTCAGGACGAAGCCACGGGCGATCTCGTAGTCTTCCAGCGCGTAGTTGGCGTCCATGTCGACATTGCCTTCGACCACCTTGCAGCGGCAGGTGGCGCACACGCCGCCCTTGCAGGAGTGGCGCAGGTCGATGCCGCTCTTGAGGCCCGCTTCCAGCACCGACTCCTTTTCCTTGTCCATGGTGAAGACATTGTGGGTGCCGTCCACGATCACCGTCACCTCGCACTGGCTGCTGCCGATCACCGGACGCGCAGCGTGGTTGCGCGCCGGCACGCTGGCGGCGAACAGTTCGGTCTTGATCTGCGACTTTGGCAGGCCGTGCGCCTGCAGCGATTCGCCGATGGCGTCCACCATCTGCTGCGGGCCACACAGGAAGGCGGCGTCGATATCGTCCAGCCTGATCCAGGACGCCAGGAAGGCATCGCACTTGGCGCGATCGATGCGGCCATTGAACAATTCCACATCCTGCTGCTCGCGGCTCATCACGTAGACCACGTTCAGGCGGTCCAGGTAGCTGTCCTTGAGATCGCTCAGTTCGTCCTTGAAGATCACCGAGGACGACGCCCGGTTGGCATAGACCAGCGTGAACCGGCTGCGCGGCTCGGTCAGCAGGGTGGTCTTGATGATGGACATCATCGGCGTGATGCCGCTGCCGGCGGCAAAGGCCAGGTAGTGCCTGCGGTTGGCCGCATCCAGCGGCACATTGAACTGCCCCATGGGCGGCATGACCTCGATCTGCTGGCCGGCCTGCAGGTGGTCATTGGCCCAATTGGAAAACAGCCCGCCCGGTGCACGCTTGATGGCCACCCGCAGGCGCCTTTCCTGCACGGCCGAACAGATCGAGTAGGAGCGGCGCAGTTCCTCGCCATTGACCTGCGAGCGCAGCGTCAGGTGCTGGCCCGGCAGGTAGGAAAAGCTGTCCTGCAATTCGCCGGGAACGGCGAAGGAGACCACGATGGTGTCGCGCGTATCCTGCTTCACGCTGTCGATGGTCAGTGGATAGAATTTGCTCATGTTGTTGTGCCTTCTGTCATGTTCTGGGTGAGACCGGGTGCCACGCTGCGGTCCGGTTCAGTGGGCCTTGAAATAGTCGAATGGCTCGCGGCAGTCCTTGCACTGGTACAGCGCCTTGCACGAGGTCGAACCGAACTGGCTCACGCACACGGTCTGCGTCGATCCGCAGTGCGGGCAGGGCACTTTCGGCGCGGCATGACGCTGCGGGCTGATACCGCCGATGTCGATCACCTGCTGTGCCGGCGGGGCAATGCCGTAGTGGTTCAGGTTGCGGCGGCCTTTCTCGCTCATCCAGTCGGTGTTCCACGCTGGCGCCAGCTGGGTGCGCACACTGACCTGGGCGACACCATGTTGTTGCAGCGTGCTCACGATGTCTGCCGCGATCACGCCCATGGCCGGGCAGCCGGAGTAGGTGGGCGTGATCACCACCGTGCAGTGCATCTGCTGCGCCGGGTCGTGCTGCAATTGCACCGCACGCACGATGCCCAGGTCGACCACCGAGATCGCCGGGATCTCGGGATCGGCGATCTGGTCCAGCCAGTGCCAGATCTGCGCTTGCAGCGCCTCCAGGTCGCTCTCCGCCTGCGCGGGAAGCGGCCTGGCCTGGATTGCCGGGCTCACGCTCACCACGCCGCTCCGGGATAGCTGCGCTGCAGGAACTGCATTTCCGCCAGCAGGTAGCCGAGATGTTCGGTATGCCGGCCCTGCTTGCCACCGCTCTGCATCCACAGTCCGGTCGCCGGGATGCGCAGGGTGGCCAGCTGCAGGACCTCGGTCACATGCTGCTGCCACTTCTGCTGCAGTTCATCCAGGGCAGGCGCCAGGCCCTGCTGCTGCATCGCCGTGTCCAGCGCGTCGGGCGTGAACTGTTCACCGGTGTACATCCACAGGTTGTCGATGGCGACCTGCATGCGGCGGTGGCTTTCCTCGGTGCCATCGCCCAGGCGGATCACCAGGTCCGTGCTCCGGCGCACGTGGTAGGTCACCTCCTTCAAGCACTTCTGGGCGATCTCGACGATGCGGGCATCGTCGGACTGGCACAGGCCCTGCAGCAGGAAGTAGTGCCACACATCGAACAGGAACTGGCGCGCCAGCGTATCGGCATAGCTGCCGTTGGGCAGCTCCACCAGCAGCAGGTTGTGGAACTGGTGGGCGTCGCGCAGGAAGGCCAACTGGTCTTCGCTGCGGCCCTGTCCCTCCAGCTCGCCGGCGTAGCTCAACCACAGGCGGGCCTGGCCGATCAGGTCCAGCGAGACGTTGATCAGGGCCATGTCCTCTTCCAGCGCCGGCCCTTTGCCGCACCATTCGGAGAGGCGTTGCGAGAGCACCAGGACGTTGTCGCCCAGGCGTCGCACGTAATCGGTTTTGCTTGTCATGTCGGGCTCCGGTTCAGAGGTTCTTCAGTTCGGCCGGCATGGGGAAGAAGGTCGGGTGGCGATAGACCTTGCTGTTGGACGGCTCGAACAGCGGCGCCTTGTCACCCGGGCTGGAGGAGACGATATCGGCGGCGCGCACCACCCAGATGCCCACGCCCTCGTTGCGGCGGGTGTAGACATCGCGGGCATTGTTGATGGCCATCTCGCCATCGGGGGCATGCAGGCTGCCGACGTGTTTATGGGCCAGACCGTGCTGGCTGCGGATGAAGACTTCCCAGAGAGGCCATTCCTTGCTCATGATCGATTTCCTTGTTGGCGGGCCGCTCAGGGGGCGGCCACTGGCATTGTTGTGAATTGAAATGAAAGGGATTGAAGATCGGACAACCGGCGGATCAGGCGGCCTTGCGGGTGGCCTGTTTGTCGGCGTGCGCCACCAGGGCATCGCGGAACCAGGCACCGTCCTCGTAGGCCTGCTTGCGGGTGGACAGGCGCTCGCGGTTGCAGGGGCCATTGCCGCGCACGACGTTGTGGAATTCGTCCCAGTCGACCTGGCCGAAGTCGTAGCGGCCGCGTTCTTCGTTCCACTTCAGGTCGGGGTCGGGCACGGTCAGGCCCAGGTATTCGATCTGCGGAATGGTCTGGTCCACCATGCGCTGGCGCAGTTCATCATTGGAGAACAGCTTGATGCGCCACTGCATCGATTGCGCGCTGTGCACCGAGGTCGCGTCGGACGGGCCGAACATCATCAGTGCCGGCCACCACCAGCGGTTCAGCGCATCCTGCGCCATCTGCTTCTGCTCGGGGGTGCCACGACACAGCGCCAGCATGATGTCGTAGCCCTGGCGGGCGTGGAAGGATTCTTCCTTGCACACCCGCACCATGGCGCGCGAGTAGGGACCGAAGGAACAGCGGCACAGCGGAATCTGGTTGATGATGGCCGAGCCATCCACCAGCCAGCCGATGGCGCCCATGTCGGCCCAGTTCAGGGCTGGGTAGTTGAAGATGCTGGAATACTTGGCACGACCGGCGTGCAATTCGGCCAGCAGGTCTTCGCGGGATACACCTAAGGTCTCGGCGGCGCTGTACAGGTACAGGCCATGGCCGGCCTCGTCCTGGATCTTGGCCAGCAGAATGGCCTTGCGTTGCAGCGTGGGCGCGCGCGTGACCCAGTTGCCCTCGGGCAGCTGGCCGACGATTTCCGAGTGCGCGTGCTGCGAGATCTGGCGTACCAGGGTCTTGCGATACGCCTCCGGCATCCAGTCCTTGGGTTCGATCTTGACGCCCGCATCGATGCGCGCCTGGAACGCCAGTTCTTCCGGCGACATCTCCTCGGCTTTGCGCACCTGGGTCAGGCCGGTGTCTACCATCTGTGCATACATGGTACTTCTCCGTGAAAGGGTTGCACGCTGAGCGACGGGCGAACGAGGTCCTGACCGCATTGGCCCGCTTCAGGTGGGTGAAACTGAAAAGCTAAAAAGCTGAAAAGCTGAAAAAACTGCTGAATCGAAAATCGGTAAAACTGTCCTGTCGCAACGCTACGCGCGCCTGGCGGCGATCAAGGGCTGGACCCGGGGCGCGGCAAGGACCGGCCGGTTCTCCTCGATCTCGCTCAACGGGCTGACCTCGCGCAGACTGCGCAGGCTGCGCCGGGTCAGGTCGTGATACGTGCTGGTGCCGGCTTGCTTCCAGGCGATCTCCTCGGGCGAGAGTTCGCGCACCACCTTGGCCGGCAGGCCTGCCACCAGCGTGCGCGGTGGCACCTGCATCCCGGCCCGCACGAAGGCACAGGCCGCCACGATGGCCTGTTCGCCCACCACTGCCTCATCCATGACGACCGCGTTCATGCCTACCAGCGCATCGCGTTGCACGGTGCAGCTGTGCAGCACCGCGCCGTGGCCGATGTGGCCGTTTTCCCCGACCAGCGTGTCGTGACCGGGAAAACCGTGGATCACGCAGGTGTCCTGCACGTTGGCGCCACGCTGCAGCACGATGCGACCGAAGTCGCCGCGCAGGCAGGCCGCCGGGCCGACATAGCAATCGGCACCGACGATGACGTCGCCGATCAGTACCGCCGTGGGATGCACATAGGCCGTGGGGTCGACCACCGGAATCACATCTTCGATCGCATAGCTGGGCACCGCGTCTCCTTGTGCAGCGGCCCTTGCCGGGCTGCGCCGCCTTGTCGTTGCAGCGAAACTTGCTGGCTTGTGCGCTGCTTTCTTCCCGGCTGAAGGCGGGAAAAAAGCATTTGCCTGTCGCTGTTTTTTAGGGAATAATAATTTCGACCGACCGGTTGGTCAATAATGTTTTTGAAGTTTTTCCTGACCGGTATCGGAAAGTTCGGGATGCACCGATGGTCGGGCAGGGCAGCTGGAGAGGTCGGACGCTGTGCTGGTTGCAGATGTTGCGTAGATGTTTCGTAAGAGTTTTGATTTACGGCACAATCATGACTTTGCGGAAATATCAAAGAGGACGCACTTATGCCACGCAAGCGTGCAGCGGGATACGACAACCAGCGCGAGACCATCATCGAACAGGCGGCAGCTTTGTTCGCGCGCAACGGTTTCGCCGGCACATCGATGAATGAAGTGGCACTGGCATGTGGCCTGTCCAAGGCCTCGCTGTATCACTACTACACCGACAAGCATCAACTGTTGATGACCATCTGCGAAGGCCATATCGACCGCCTGTGCGCTCTGGTCGATGAAGTGGCCCAGCAGGACCTGCCACCCGAGCCACGCCTGCGCCTGCTGATCCAGCGCTTCGTGGAGGAATACCGCGACGCCCAGAACGAGCATCGCGTGCTGACCGAGGACGTGCGCTTCCTGGCGCCGGATGACCAGGAAAGCATCCTGGCCGGCGAACGCAAGGTGGTCAAGGCAGTGGCCGATGCCATGTGCGCGGTGCGCCCGGAGCTGGATCGCAGTCGCATGGCCAAGCCGCTGGCGATGCTTCTGTTCGGCATGATCAACTGGATGTTCATGTGGCTCAAGCCCGATGGCGAGCTGACCCATGAGCGCATGGCGGTGGTCGTGTCCGATCTGTTGTTCGGTGGTATCGGCGCCGTTGGCCTGGACGGCGTCCCCAGGAAGAAACGATGACGTGAGCCCTTGATCGGTCGCGTCATTGCAGGCATGCAACACCACAATGACAACACCATCAAGGAGACTCCATGCCGTACCGCCTGCCCTCTGTTTGTCCACCTCGACTGCCGCTTTTCCGTCCGCTGTTTGCACTGGCCCTGGCCGGCTGCATGCACCTCGCCCACGCCGACATCAACGTCGGCGTCACCGTCTCCACCACCGGTCCGGCCGCCTCGCTGGGCATTCCGGAGAAGAACACCATCGCGCTGCTGCCGACCACCATCGCCGGGCAGAAGATCAACTACATCGTCCTCGATGACGCCTCCGACACCACGCAGGCGGTCAAGAATGCACGCCGCTTCGTCACCGAAAACAATGTCGATGTCATCGTCGGTTCCTCCGTCAGCCCCAACTCGATCTCGATGATCGAGGTCGCCGCCGAGGCGCAGACGCCGATGATCTCCCTGGCCGCTGCGGCCCGCATCGTCGAGCCGATGGACGCCAAGAAGAAGTGGGTCTTCAAGACCCCGCAGAATGACATCATGATGTCGCTGGCCATCGCCCGCGACATGGTGGCGCGTGGCTACCAGCGTGTGGCCTTCATCGGCTACGCCAATGCCTACGGTGAAGGCTGGTACGAGGAATTCAAGAAGGCCGCCGGCCTGAAGAAGCTGGAGCTGGTGGCGAACGAACGCTTCGCTCCGACCGATACCTCGGCCACCGCACAAGCCCTGAAACTGGTGGCGGCCAAGCCGGACGCGATCCTCATCGCCGCCTCCGGCACCCCGGCCGTGGTCCCGCAGCGTGCTCTCAAGGAGCGCGGCTTCAAGGGCCAGATCTACCAGACCCATGGCGTGGCCAATGCCGACTACCTGCGGGTGGGCGGCAAGATGCTGGACGGCACCCTGCTGCCGGCCGGCCCGGTGCTGGTGGCGGCGCAACTGCCGGCTACCAATCCCATCCGCAAGGTAGCGTTGGACTATACCGCCCGCTATGAGGCCGCCCACGGCAAGGACAGTGTCTCCCTCTTCGGCGGCTATGCCTGGGATGCCGGCGTGCTGCTGCAATCAGCCATTCCCGTGGCGATGAAGCGTGCCAAGCCCGGTACCCCGGAGTTCCGCGCCGCCCTGCGCGACGCGCTGGAAGCCACCCGTGAAGTGACCGGCGTACACGGCGTCTACAACATGTCGGCCAGCGACCACCTGGGTCTGGACCAGCGCGCCTCGGTGATGGTCAAGATCGTTGATGGCGCCTGGCAATACCAGCCCTGATCCGCTTTGCAGGTCGGCCTCTTCAGGCCATTTGATTCCCATGCCGGCCATGCACCCGGGCTGACCTTCAGCCGGGTGCGCCAGCATCTTCACGTCTACAGGAGTTCCCATGACGGTACGTACACCGCAGCTACAGAGTTTCATTGCCGGCCGCTGGCTCGGCGAGAGTCCCGCCCAGATCTTGCACAGCGCCGTCAACGGCCGCGCCGTCGCATCCACCCACGCCGAGGCGATCGACTTCGGCGAAGCACTGGATCACGCCCGCCAGCAGGGGCTGCCCGGCTTGCTGGCGCTGGACTTCCAGCAACGCGCCGCCCGCCTCAAGGCCCTGGCGAAATACCTGACCGAACACAAGGAGACGCTCTACGCCATCTCCGCCCACACCGGCGCCACCCGCGCCGATAGCTGGATCGACATCGAAGGCGGTAGCGGCACGCTGTTCACCTATGCCAGCATCGGCACCAATGAATTCCCGTCCTCCAACTTGCTGCATGAGGGGCCGGCCTTTGCGTTGGGCAAGCAGGGGCGCTTCGCCGGCAGTCACATCCTGGTACCGCGCGGCGGCGTGGCGGTGCATATCAATGCCTTCAACTTCCCGGTCTGGGGCATGCTGGAAAAATTCGCGCCAAGCTTCCTGGCGGGCATGCCCTGCATCGTCAAGCCGGCCACCGCCACCAGCTATCTGGCCGAGGCGGCAGTGCGTCTGATCCAGCAATCCGGCCTGCTGCCGGCCGGCAGCCTGCAACTGGTGATCGGCAGCACCGGTGACCTGCTGGATCGCCTGCAGCCGCAGGACGTGGTGACCTTCACCGGCTCGGCCGATACCGCCGCCCGCCTGCGGGTCCACCCCAATCTGGTTGCCAATGCCATTCCCTTCAACGCCGAGGCCGATTCGCTGAACTGCGCCATCCTTGGCCCGGATGTGAGCGCGGACGATGAAGAGTTCGAGCTCTTCGTCAAGGAAGTGGCGCGCGAGATGACCACCAAGGCCGGCCAGAAATGCACTGCCATCCGGCGCGCCATCGTGCCGCGCCAGCAGGTCGATGCCGTGGCTGAACGGCTGGCAGCGCGGTTGCGCAAGATCGTGGTCGGCGACCCGGCGCTGGAGTCGGTGCGCATGGGGCCGCTGGCTTCCCGTGACCAGCAGCGCGATGTCGAGCAACGGTTGGCGCTGTTGAAGCAGGGCGCCGACATCCTGCTCGGTGCCGGCACGGCATTCCAGCCGCAGGGCGAGGGTGTGGCCGAGGGCGCCTTCTTCGCGCCGACCCTGCTGCTGGCACGTGACACGGCCGCCGGCAGCCCGGTGCATGAAGTCGAGGCCTTTGGCCCGGTCAGCACCCTGTTGCCCTACGACGACCTGGACGAAGCCCTGGCCCTGGCCGCCCGGGGACGCGGCAGCCTGGTGGCCAGCCTGGTCACGCGCACACCCGCCGTGGCGGCGCGGGTCATTCCTGCGGCCGCCGCCTGGCATGGCCGCCTGCTGGTGTTGGATCGCGAATCGGCGCCGGAATCCACCGGCCATGGTTCACCCCTGCCGCAGCTCAAGCACGGCGGCCCCGGTCGTGCCGGCGGCGGCGAAGAACTGGGCGGGGCGCGGGCGGTCAAGCATTACCTGCAGCGTAGTGCGGTGCAGGGTTCGCCCACCATGCTGGCGGCGGTGGTCGGCGAGCATGTGCGCGGCGCCCAGGTCCGTGAATCGGACATCCACCCCTTCCGTCACTATTTCGAAGACCTGCAGATCGGCGATTCGCTGAGCACCCATCGACGCACCGTCACCGAGGCCGACATCGTGAATTTCGGCTGCCTCTCCGGTGATCATTTCTACATGCACTTCGACGACATCTCGGCACGCCAATCGCCCTTCGGCAAGCGCATCGCCCACGGCTACTTCGTGCTCTCGGCGGCGGCCGGGCTGTTCGTCTCGCCGGCACCCGGGCCGGTGCTGGCCAACTATGGGCTGGACACGCTGCGCTTCGTCAAGCCGGTCGGCATCGGCGACACCCTGCGTGCCCGCCTGACCTGCAAGCGCAAGATCGACCGCAACAAGAAGGACGCCAATGGCCAGGGGCAGGGCGTGGTCGCCTGGGATGTGGAGGTCAGCAACCAGGATGACGAGCTGGTCGCGTCCTACGACATCCTGACCCTGGTGGCCAAGCGACCGGTGGCCGCATAGCGGCATGACTGAACGGCTGGATGCCGGCAGTCATTGATTGCGTAAATGATATAAAAAATATAAACGGCTCGACGGAGCCGGAGACCTGCCCGGCCAGCCGCAGCCCGAACTGCGACGCCCGGGCAGAAAAGGAGGAGACAAATGGATGCAAGCATATTGACCGTGCTGGTGCAGGACGGCATCACCACCGGCGCCATCTATGCGCTGTTGTCGCTGGCGCTGGTGCTGGTGTTTTCGGTGACGCGGGTGATCTTCCTGCCGCAGGGCGAATTCGTCGCCTTTGGCGCCTTGACGCTGGCGGCGATCCAGAACGGCCAGGCCCCCGGCACGGCCTTACTGTTGCTGGCACTGGGCGGCGTGACGCTGGCGGTGGAAGCCGGCAGCGCATTGCGCCTGCCGCAATCGCGTGCGCGCCTGCGGCGACGCTGGCCCTGGATGCTGGTCACGCAGGTACTGGTGCCGCTGCTGGTGGTCGCAATCACCCGTTACGTCGATCTGCAGACACTGGCCATGCCGCTGCAGATCCTGCTGGCATTGCTTATCGTGGTGCCGATGGGGCCGTTGATCTATCGCGTGGCCTACCAGCCGCTGGCGCATTCCAGCGTACTGGTGCTGTTGATCGTCTCGCTGGGTGTGCACCTGGCCATGGTCGGGCTGGGGCTATTGATGTTCGGGCCGGAAGGCAGCAACACCCGGCCCTTCACCGATCTGCAGTTCAACCTGGGCGAGAGTCCCGTGTCGGGGCAGAGCGTGATCGTGCTGGTGACGGTGGCGGCGCTGATCGCGGTGATCTATCTCTTCTTCGAACGTACGCTCACCGGCAAGGCCTTGCGTGCCACCGCCGTCAACCGGCTCGGCGCCAGGCTGGTGGGCGTGGGCATCAACCAGGCCGGCAAGCTGTCCTTTGCGATGGCGGCCGCCATCGGTGCGCTGTGCGGCATCCTGATCGCGCCCTTCACCATCGTCAATTACGAATCGGGTTTCATCATCGCCCTGAAAGGCTTCGTGGGCGCCATCTTCGGCGGACTGGCCAGCTATCCGCTGGCGGCACTGGGTGCGGTCTCCGTGGGCCTGGTCGAGAGCTTTTCCTCGTTCTGGGCCAGCTCGTTCAAGGAATTGATCGTCTTCACGGTCATCCTGCCCATCCTGCTGTGGCGGTCGCTGACCAGCCACCACATCGACGAAGAAGCCTGAGGTCTCCACCATGCCATCCATGCCATCCTTCATGACCCATCGCGCCGCCTGGCCGGTGCTGTTCTTCGTCATCGTACTGGCCTTGCCGCAGCTGGGCCTGCCGCCGTTCTGGGTGACCCTGCTGTCCTATGTCGGCCTGTATGCCATCGTCGCCCTGGGGCTGGTCTTGCTGACCGGCGTGGCCGGCCTGATCTCGTTCGGGCAGGCGGCCTTCGTCGGCATCGGCGCCTACACCACCGCCTATCTCACCACGCAATTCGGCCTCTCGCCCTGGGTCGGCCTGTTGGCCGGTATCGCCCTGACCGCCTGCTCGGCGCTGGTGATCGGCGCGCTGACCATGCGCATCTCCGGCCACTATCTTCCCTTGTCCACGATTGCCTGGGGGCTGTCGCTGTACTACCTGTTCGGCAATCTGGAGATGCTGGGCAAGCACGACGGCATCAATGGCATCCCCGCGATCAGCATCGGCAGCTTCGAGTTCGGCAACGGTGGCTCGATGTATCTGTTGATCTGGGGCGTGGTGATCCTGGCGCTGGTTTCGGTCGTCAACTTCCTCGACTCACGCGCCGGTCGTGCGGTGCGGGCGCTCAAATATGGGTACGTCATGCCCGAGTCCATGGGTGTGGATACCGCCCGGCTGAAGATCATCATCTTCGTCTATGCCGCCGTACTGGCGGGCATCTCGGGCTGGCTCTACGCGCATCTGCAACAGGCGGTCAATCCCACGCCCTTCGGACTGAAATACGGCATCGACTACCTGTTGATGGTGGTGGTGGGCGGTGCCGGCCATGTCTGGGGCGCGTTGCTGGGCGCGGGATTGCTGGCGGTGTTGAGCAACTTCCTGCAGGAGTGGCTGCCGGGCCTGTTGGGGAGCGGCGGCAACTTTGAAGCCATCGTCTTCGGCATTGCCCTGGTGATCTTCCTGCAGTTCGCCAACGAAGGCTTGTGGCCGCGCCTGCAGGCGCGCTTCGGCCAGCGCCGGGTGCGCAGCTTGCGAACCGGTGGCGCGCCGCTGGCGCAGTTGCCCAAGCCGCAGCGGGGAGAGATCATCCTGCAGGTCGAATCCGCCCGCAAGCAGTTCGGCGGGCTGGTGGCGGTCAACGATGTCAGCTTCGCGGTCAGGGCTGGCGAGATCGTCGGACTGATCGGGCCGAACGGCGCCGGCAAGTCGACCACCTTCAACCTCGTGACCGGTGTGTTGTCGATCACCAGCGGCAAGCTCGACTATCGCGGCCAGTCATTGGCGGGATTGTCGTCACGCGAAATCTGCAGTCGCGGCATCGCCCGCACCTTCCAGCATGTGCGCCTGGTGCCGGGCATGAGCGTGCTGGAGAACGCTGCCAAGGTCGCCGCGCTGACCGATGCCACGCTGTCCCTGCGTGCCGGCCAGATCGTCACCGTCATCGGCCCCAACGGCGCCGGCAAGTCCACCTTGCTCAACGCCATGATGGGCGCGCTGCCCATCCGAGTCGCTACGTCTTCGCGAAGGTTGGCTACATCCAATCCATCCTGCTCGGAAGGCCGCGTTCGCGCGGGTAAGCGCAGGAGCTTTTCGGGGTCGTCCTCCGCAAGGGGCTGGCCGTCTGACGTGATAGCTGCTACCACCAGACGCTGTTCTTCGTTTCCGAGGGCCTCAACAGTCACAAGCTTCAAGGTCAGCCAGCCGGTCTTGCCACGATAGGGCTTGAGGGTACTGACTTGGATGCCGTGTGCGTCGTAGTCGAAGACGAGGCGCGAGCCCGCAAGCACGCGGCCTTTCGCCTTCTCTGTCACCCACTCGGCGAGCGAATGGCCGATGCGATAGAGATGTGAGTCGCCAGAGCGGCGGGGCAGTTCATAGCGACCAAGTTCAACGGCATTCAGAGTGTTTGCCGGTAGGTGTTGAAGTACAAAGCCGTCTTCGTCGAAAAGAGCGCACTCCCCCAACTCCGCCCGCGTCAGTTCGAGCAGCATGTTCTCGTACTTGCTTCGTGCTGCTCGGCTATCAGCAGCACGCACGCGCAGCTTGTCCTGGACCTCTTCGTCAAAGTTCTCCAGCAGGATTTGCCGGGTCTTGACCATGGCCTCGTTGATCTCGCCAGACAGGTCGCGCTGCAGTTGCTCGAAGCTGGTCTTGATCTCTTCAGGGTCGCGGCAGTTTTGGTAAATCTCTGCAATTCGTCGTTCGAAATCCACGCCCGAACCGATGGCGCCCAGCACTTCGTCGCTGGCGCCAAACACGCCTTCGAAGAGTTGGAACTTCTGGTCTAGCAACTCGTAGACACGGGCGTCGGCTTCGTTACTGCGGTCGACGAAATTGACCACCACCACGTCAAATTTTTGACCATAACGATGGCAGCGGCCGATGCGCTGTTCGATGCGTTGAGGGTTCCATGGCAGGTCGAAGTTGATGACTAGCGAGCAGAACTGTAGGTTGATACCTTCGGCGCCGGCCTCGGTGGCAATCATCACCGTGCCGCGCTCTCTGAAGTGCTCCACAAGGGCTGCGCGAGTGTCGGCCGTGCGTGAGCCTGTGATCCTGTCGGTGCCGTGGTGGCGCTTGATCCAGTCCGCGTAGACCGCTTGTGCACGGGCATCATTGTTCGTGCCGTTGAAGAGCACGATGCCTTCACCGTACGGGGTCGTCTCCAGCAATGAAAGCAGGTATTCCTGAGTGCGCTTGGACTCGGTGAAGATGATGGCCTTCTTGGCGGAGCCCAGGCGGTCCAGTTCAGCGAATGCCTTGTCCAGCGCCGTCAGCAGCGCTGTGCCTTTGGCGTTCTCGCGGATGTTGGTCGCCAACTTCTTGAAGTGCCGCAGTTCGGCAATTTCTGCTTCCACGGCGTCTCGCTGATCCACAGACGAAGTGCCTGAGTTCGCAGCGCCGTCATCCCATTCGTCTGCGGTTTCGTTGAGTGACTCGTAGTCTTCATCGAGAGCCTGCGTCAGATCGGACTCATCGGGCGATGCTTTGAGCTCCCCTTCTAGGCGCTTGGCCATGGTCTCTAGTGCGCCGGCTATGGCATGCGTGGACGACGCAAGCAGTTTCCAAAGCACAAGTGAGATCAGTTGCCTTTGGCCCTCGGGTAGGGCCTTGAGGTTTGGGCGGCGAAGGTAGCCTGCCACCAAGTTGGACAGCTCGCGCTCCTCGGCGGACGGGGTGAACTCTTCTACCATGGCCCGTCGTGCCGTGTAGGGCACGTACTGCTGCACTTGCCTGCGCAGTGTCCGCTTGCACACCGTGGCGAGCCTGGTGCGCAGCGCTGCGAAGGCCTGTTCGCGGGATTGCGCAGTGAACTGCGAGCGGAAGCTGTCGATGTCTCCGAACACGCGGTCGTCGATCATGCTAACGAGCCCATATAGCTCCAGTAGCGAATTCTGCAGCGGAGTGGCCGTGAGCAGCACCTTGGAATGAACGTGTGCCAGCGCCTCCTTCAGCGTCTTGGCGATGACGTTGTTGGTCTTGTAGACGTTGCGCAGCCGGTGAGCCTCGTCCAATACCACGAGATCCCACTCGACTGCTTTGATGTCCTCGGCCTTGGTCTTGGCGAACTGGTACGAGCAGATGACGGGCCCCGATGAGACCTGGAAGGGGTTACGGCGGTCTTGTTTGCGCAGAGCGTTGTAGTTCTTGGTCTCTAGCAGAACGCTCTGTAGGTTGAACTTGTCCTGCAGTTCCTGGTGCCACTGCTTACGAAGATTGGCCGGGACGATGATCAGGATGCGGCGACGCCTCTCAGCCCACCGCTGAGAGATCACCAGTCCTGCCTCAATGGTTTTACCGAGTCCAACTTCGTCGGCCAGGATAACCCCGCGTGAAAGTGGATTTGCACAGGCGAACAACGCCGCCTCAACCTGGTGGGGATTGAGATCAACCTGTGAGTCGACCAAGGTTGAGGCAAGCGATTCGACAGAGTCGCCCGCCGTACGTCGGGTCAGTAGCCAGGCGTAGTACAGGCTTTGATACGGCGTCAGTGGCTGTTGCATCAGGGTTTTCCCTCCACCTTGACTTGTGACCATTTCGCGCCGCGTCCCTTTCCTGTCGGGGCAATCACCCCCTCGGTTTTCATGGCTCTTAGGATTACGCGTACCATGTCCCGACTGATACCGGGGCAGGCTTCCTCAATCTCCGAGATGGAGAAGGGCAGCTGGCGCTTGAGAATTTCCGAGCGAACACGGTCGCCCTTGGCGCCACGGCCGCGCTCGATGGTGCCCACGCGCTCTTCGAATTCCTTGTAGGCGCGCAGCAGGGCACCCCAGAAGTAGTCGAGCCATGGGGCGATGTTGTGAGCCGCCTCGTGCCAGCCCTGGGAGCTGGCCTCCAGCGTTTCGTAGTAGCTCTCCTTGGACTCCTCGAAGATGCGCTCCAGGCTGATGAAGCGGCCCACCGCATAGCCGAAGTGATAAAGCAATTGCAGCGTGAGCAGTCGTGCCATACGGCCGTTGCCATCCGGGAATGGGTGGATGCACAGGAAGTCCAGGATGGCGAGAGGCACCAACACCAATGGGTCGGCCAAATGCTGATCCAGCGCCGAGCGGTAGCGCGTGATCAGGTCCGTCATCGCCATGGGGGTGAGGTGCGCAGCGACCGGCCGAAAGCGGATACGCGAGCTACCGTTGGGGTGGCGCTCGACGATATCGTTGTTCGTGGCCTTCCAGTGCCCACCCGGTTGCGGCATATAGCGGTACAGCATGCTGTGAAGCTGCAAGATGGTACCTTCCGAAAACGGCATCTGTTCGCCGCTTTCGTGGATCAGGCCCAGTGCATCGCGGTAGCCCGCGACTTCCTGCTCAGACCTGCTTTGCGGGGTGGCATTCTTGAGCACCAAGGACTTGAGCCGGTGAGCCGCGACCACGACGCCCTCCAGGCGGTTCGAAGATTCGGTGGACTCGACCACGGCCACCTGCCGCAGGTCGCTTAAGACCTCGGGTGATTGCGCCACGAAGAGCTGCTGCTTGCCACTGTATTCACCCAAGGCGCGCAGCGTCGCCAGTTGCTGCGCGTTGAAGCGCAGCCCGGCGAGGTAGTCTGGCGAGAGTGATTGCATTGAGCAGCATCCGCGTACGAAATAATGGGGTAATGCTACCGCATATGGGGGTATTTTTGGTAGTCATTACCCCAATAAGGCGGTAATTACCTCATTTATGGAAGGTGCTCCGCTGCCCGTTCGTGTGACTTCGCTCACCCTCCAGAAATGACAAAGCCGCGTAATTCGCGGCTTTGTTGTGCTTCCCGGATTTCGTCGTCTTTCCGGTTTTCTGGAAAGACCGTCCGCCCGCCAGATGTTAGTTAGACGTTAAACAGGAAATTCATCACATCCCCATCCTTGACCACATACTCCTTGCCTTCGGCCCGCATCTTGCCTGCTTCCTTGGCACCGGTCTCACCCTTGCAGGCGATGTAGTCCTCGAAGGCGATGGTCTGCGCGCGGATGAAGCCGCGCTCGAAGTCGGTGTGGATCACACCCGCGGCTTGCGGGCCGGTGGCGCCGACCGGGACGGTCCAGGCGCGCACTTCCTTCACGCCAGCGGTGAAGTAGGTCTGCAGGCCCAGCAGCTTGAAGGCAGCACGGATCAGGCGGTCCAGGCCCGGTTCTTCCATGCCCATGTCGGCCAGGAAGTCGACCTTGTCGGCGTCGTCCAGGTCGGCGATCTCGGCTTCGATGGCGGCGCAGATGGCCACGATGGGGGCGTTCTGTTCCTTGGCGTAGCCGGTCAGCTGGTCCAGCAAGGGGTTGTTGGTGAAGCCGCTATCGGACACGTTGGCCACATACATGGCCGGCTTGGCGGTGATCAGGCACAGCGGCTTGATCAGCAGCATCTCTTCGGCATCCAGGCCCAGGGCGCGTACCGGCTTGGCTTCGTCCAGCGCCGGCATGATGCGTTCCAGCAGGGCGACCAGTTTGGCGGCGTCCTTGTCGCCGGAACGGGCTTTCTTCTGTTCGCGGTGGATGGCCTTTTCGACCGTACCCATGTCCGCCAGGGCCAGTTCGGTCTGGATCACGGCGATATCGTCCAGCGGGCTGACACGGCCGGCAACGTGGATCACGTTGGGGTCTTCGAAGCAGCGCACCACGTTGACGATGGCGTCGGTCTCGCGGATGTGCGAGAGGAACTGGTTGCCCAGGCCTTCACCCTTGGAGGCACCCGCCACCAGGCCTGCGATGTCGACGAATTCGACGGTCGCCGGCAGGATGCGCTCAGGTTTGACGATCTCGGCCAGCGCCTTCAGGCGCGGATCGGGCACTTCCACGATGCCGACATTGGGCTCGATGGTGCAGAACGGATAGTTCTCGGCGGCGATGCCGGCCTTGGTCAGCGCGTTGAAAAGGGTGGACTTACCGACGTTGGGCAGACCCACGATGCCGCATTTGAGGCTCATGACAGATTCTTCCGAAAGCAAAACCGACATTGTAGCAAGCTGTGCGCCGCAACCCTATGCTTTGCTTGGCTGCATTGTTCTTCCGGGCTGGACCTCCGGGCGCCGGCATCCCTGTCCGGAAACCATGAGGGCCCCTCGACATGGAGCGTTTTGGGGGCGAATTACACCTGTGTTGTCTTTTATATATGAATTCGTTGTGTATATGCCACGCAATGGGAAATATCTGAAATGCACAATATTTAACTGACTCATTCGTCAGCAAGTTGGTTGTTGGCAATAGTTATCAAGTTCCTCTAAATTGCACGTAACTTGTAAAGAAAAGGCTCATTTCTCCGCGGCCATTTACACGCTGTATTGCCCTCTTGAAAGCGATTTGTAAAATTTGCTCTACAATGTCGGTTTTCCAAAGAACTCGAAGAATCCCTTTGCCTAATATCGTTGAAATCCGCGATCTGCACTTCCGTTATGGCGACCGGCCGATCCTGTCCGGTCTCCATATGGATTTCCCGCGCGGAAAGGTGGTGGCGGTCATGGGCGGTTCCGGTTCGGGCAAGACCACCATCCTGCGGTTGATCGGCGGACAGTTGCAGCCGCAGCAGGGCAGGGTGGAAGCGGATGGCGAAAACGTGCCCGACCTGGGGACCGGACAACTGTATTTGTTGCGTCGCAAGATGGGCATGCTGTTCCAGAACGGCGCGCTGTTTACCGACATGACGGTGTTCGACAACGTGGCCTTTCCACTGCGCGAGCATACCGACCTGGATGAAACGCTCATCCGCGACCTGGTCCTGATGAAGCTCAACGCCGTCGGCCTGCGCAATGCGGCCGCGCTGAAGCCGGCGGAAATCTCCGGCGGCATGGCGCGGCGCGTGGCGCTGGCCCGGGCGATCGCGCTGGACCCGGCGCTGATCATGTATGACGAGCCCTTCGCCGGCCTCGATCCGATTTCCATGGGTGTGACCGCCAACCTGATCCGCCGTCTCAATGACGCGCTGGGGTCGACGTCCATCCTGGTGTCGCACGACGTCAATGAATCCTTCGGTATCGCCGATTATGTGTATTTCCTGTCCGCCGGCAAGATCGTGGCCCAGGGTACGCCGGAAGAGATGCGTCATTCCACCGATCCCTATGTGAAGCAATTTGTCCACGCCGAGGCCGATGGGCCGGTGCCTTTCCACTATCCCGGCAAGTCGCTGGCCGAGGACCTGGGTCTGGGAGGCGGCGCATGATCGTCGGTCTCGTCAGCGGCCTGGGCCGCAGTATCCGGGAGTTCGTGGTCGGGGTCGGTTTTGCTGCACGCATGTTCGTCAACATGCTGGGCGCCTCGTTGGGCTTGCTGCGTCGTCCGCGCCTCATTACCGACCAGATCCACTTCATCGGCAACTATTCGCTGGTGATCATCGCAGTGTCGGGCTTGTTCGTGGGTTTCGTGCTGGGTCTGCAGGGTTATTACACGCTCAACAAATACGGTTCCGAACAGGCGCTGGGTCTGCTGGTGGCCCTGTCGCTGACGCGTGAACTGGGTCCGGTGGTGACAGCGCTGTTGTTTGCCGGGCGCGCCGGGACCTCGCTGACCGCCGAGATTGGCCTGATGAAGGCCGGCGAGCAGCTGTCGGCCATGGAGATGATGGCCGTGAACCCGCTGCAACGCGTGGTCGCGCCGCGTTTCTGGGCGGGTGTCATCGCCATGCCGGTGCTGGCGGCGATCTTCAGTGCCGTGGGCGTCATGGGCGGTTATGTGGTCGGCGTGCTGCTGATCGGCGTCGATGAAGGTGCCTTCTGGTCGCAGATGCAGGGCGGCGTGGACGTCTGGAACGATATCGCCAACGGCGTGCTGAAAAGCGTCGTCTTCGGCGTGGCAGTGACCTTCGTGGCGCTGTTCCAGGGATACCAGGCGCAGCCCACGCCGGAGGGTGTGGCCCGCGCCACCACCCGCACCGTGGTGATCGCTTCGCTGATGGTGCTGGGCCTGGACTTCCTGCTGACCGCGCTGATGTTCAGCTGATCGCGGCAAAGAATGTAGAGCGCCCGTACGCGGGCGACGATGAATATAGAGGGTTGAACTATGCAACGTAAATCACTGGATGCCTGGGTTGGAATCTTCGTGCTGCTGGGCGTGGCTGCGCTGGTGTTCCTGGCGCTCAAGGCCGGCAACATGAGCTCGATGTCCTTCGGTCAGAAGACCTATGCGCTCAAGGCCAGCTTCGACAACATCGGCGGCCTGAAGTCGCGTGCGGCGGTCAAGAGCGCCGGTGTGGTGGTGGGCCGCGTGGACTCGATCCGCTTCGACGACCAGACCTTCCGTGCCGTGGTGATGCTGAACATGGACGAGGGCTACAAATTCCCCAAGGACAGCTCCGCAAAGATTCTGACTTCGGGTCTGTTGGGTGAACAATACATCGGCATCGAACCGGGTGGCGATACTGCTAACCTGGCTTCGGGCGATACCATTAAGATGACGCAATCCGCAATCGTGCTGGAGAACCTGATCGGTCAGTTCCTCTACAGCAAGGCGGCAGAGGGAAAGGATGATTCAAAATGAATAAGAAGACCATCAACACCGCCTACGCGAGCCGCCTGGGCGCCATCGCCCTGGCAGCCGCAGCCCTGACCGGCTGCGCCAGCACCAGCAACAATCCCAATGATCCGCTGGAAGGTTTCAACCGGACCATGTTCAGCTTCAACGACACGGTCGACAAGGTGGCCCTGAAGCCGGCAGCGCAGGCCTATGACGCGGTGGTGCCCAATCCGGTGCAGCATGGCGTGGGCAACTTCTTCGGCAACATCGGCGACCTGTGGTCGTCGATCAACCAGCTGCTGCAGGGTCGCGTCGAGCAGGGTGTATCGACCTTCATGCGCGTGGCCATCAACACCACCTTCGGTCTGGGTGGCGTGCTGGACGTGGCGACCGAAGCCCGCCTGCCGCGTGAAAAGTCCGATTTCGGCCAGACCCTGGGCAAGTGGGGCGTAGGCTCGGGCCCGTACGTGGTGCTGCCGTTCTTCGGCCCGTCGACCGTTCGTGATACCGCCGGCCTGCCGGTGGACCTGTATGGCGACCTGTGGACCTACAAGCGTCCGGTACGCTGGCGCAACGTCGGTGCGGTGGTGCGCATCGTCGACCGCCGCGCCCAGTTGCTGGATGCCTCGACCCTGCTGGAAGACGCCGCGCTGGACAAGTACGATTTCGTGCGTGATGCCTACCTGCAACGTCGCCAGAGCCAGATCAATGGCGCCGGTGGCGGCAAGGATCAGCCGGAAAACACCATCGAGCCGTAAAGGCCTGATCGGCCGGCCTGGCTGACTGGCCCGGCTGCGCCCCGCTGGTTGCGATGCCGATTGCATCGCCGCCAGTGCGGCGGCCCTTGAAAACCTGCTGAACTGCATTATCTGTAACACCCGTAGCCAACTGTGACGGCACGGGAACCCCGTCATTTGGCGGGTTTCGAAGGAGTTGCCGGCGCTGGTTGCCGGAAGCATGCCGATGCGCATGCCTGCCCGTGCAGAATCCGGCCCCTTCCGCTGACTCGAATGGAAAACCACTTATGAAGATGCTTGCCAAACTTTTCGCCATTGCCGCCATCGCCGTTCCCGCCCTGTCCTTCTCGGGCGCCGCTTCCGCCCAGGAGGCTCCGGATGCCCTGGTCAAGCGCATCAGTTCGGAGGTGCTGGACACCGCCAAGAACGACAAGGACATCCAGGCCGGCAACAACGGCCGCATCATGCAACTGGTCGAACAGAAGATCCTGCCGTACGTGGACTTCGAGCGCATGACCCAGCTGGCCGCCGGCCGTTACTGGCGCCAGGCCACGCCGGAACAGCAGAAGCAGCTGATCACCCAGTTCCGCAGCCTGCTGGTGTTCACCTACTCCGGCGCCCTGTCGCAGGTCCGTGACCAGAAGATCGAATTCAAGCCGCTGCGCGCCGCCCCTGGCGATACCGAAGTGGAAGTGAACTCGCAGGTCATTTCCTCGCGTGGCGGTGAACCCATCCAGCTGAGCTATCGCCTGGAAAAGAAGGCCGACGGCTGGAAGCTGTATGACGTCAACGTGCTGGGCGCCTGGCTGGTCGAGGCCTACCGTGGCACCTTCTCCAGCGAGATCAGCAAGGGCGGCATCGACGGCCTGATCAAGGCGTTGAGCGACAAGAACCAGCAACTGGCTGCCCGCAGCAACGGCAAGAAGTAATTTTCTTCACCGATCCGAAAGAACCTGCACCATGTTCAAGCCCGGCGCCTCGCTGACCTTCACCAATGCCAGTACTGTCCTGCGCGACGGCCTCTCGGCCATCGCCGCCGGACAGGGCCGCATCGATGTGAGCGAGGTGACCGTGGTCGATTCCTCGGCCGTGGCCACACTGCTGGCCTGGCGGCGCGCGGCTGCCGAGCGTGGCGCAGCGCTGGAATTTGGCACCCTGCCGGCCAATCTGCAGAGCCTGGCCGACCTCTACGGTGTTTCCGCCCTGCTGCAAGGCACGGCGGCGCCTACCTCCGCGACCGATCGACATCACTGAGCGGTCCAGTCCCTCCGGCCGGTGCGGATGACCCGCGGCGGCCCGGAAAATCGAATTCCCCTATAATCGAATGTTTTGCAGGCGCGCTTGCGGCCTCGTGCACCGGATTTTCCTCCCTTGAACGTGGCTTCACCTGAGCCTGGCAAAACCTGAATACCAGCGATCTGCGGCCTGACCGCGATGGCATAACGACAACATGGCTGCGTCACCGCCGTACCTCCCTTCAGGACGGCAGGGGGCGCGGGGCCAGGGCGAGGCGGGTGAGGGATTCCTGGTGGATTCCCGCTCCCTCATTTCTTTCTAGCAAATAACGTATCGAATGGGCGAGGCAATGGCCGCTCTCCAAATCACAGACATCAAGAAGCGTTACCAGTCGCTGCAGGCGCTGGGCGGCGTTTCGCTGGCAATCGAGGAAGGTGAGTTCTTCGGCTTGCTCGGGCCCAACGGCGCCGGCAAGACCACGCTGATCTCCATCATCGCCGGCCTGAACCGGGCTGATTCCGGCTCGGTCACCATTCACGGTCACGACGTCGTCAGCGACTATCGCGCGGCCCGCATGAAGCTGGGCGTGGTGCCGCAGGAACTGGTGTTCGATCCCTTCTTCACGGTGCGCGAGACGCTGCGCATGCAGTCCGGTTACTTCGGCCTGCGCAACAACGACAAGTGGATCGACGAGGTCATGGAAAACCTGGACCTCACCAACAAGGCCGATACCAATATGCGCGCCCTGTCGGGCGGCATGAAGCGCCGCGTGCTGGTGGCCCAGGCGCTGGTGCACAAGCCGCCGGTGATCGTGCTGGATGAACCCACGGCCGGCGTGGACGTCGAGTTGCGCCAGACCCTGTGGCATTTCATCGGTCGCCTCAACCGCGAAGGCCATACCATCGTGCTGACCACGCACTACCTGGAAGAGGCGCAGGCGCTGTGCAACCGCATCGCCATGCTCAAGTTCGGGCAGGTGGTGGCGCTGGATTCGACCGAGGGCCTGATCCGCCGCATCTCGGGCTCGCAGATGGTGCTCAAGCTCAAGCGCAGCGCGCTGCCGGACGGCCTCAAGGCGCTGGTGACGCATCCGGAAGAACTGCTCGCAGGCAACACTGCCAACAAGTACACGCTGCGCGTGAATGACTACAAGGAAGTCGAACCCATCCTGGCCACGCTGCGCGCCGCCGGCGCCGAGATCGACGATCTGCAGTTGCAGCAGGCCGACCTGGAAGACGTCTTCATCCAGATCATGGGAGATGAAAAATGATCGGTTTCCGTACCCTTTTCTACAAGGAAATCCTGCGTTTCTGGAAGGTTGCCACCCAGACCATCACGGCCCCGGTGGTGACGGCGCTGCTCTATCTGCTGATCTTCGGCCATGTGCTGCAGGACCGCGTGCAGGTCTATCCGGGTGTGAACTACACCGGCTTCCTGGTGCCGGGCCTGGTGATGATGAGCGTGTTGCAGAATGCCTTTGCCAACAGTTCGTCCTCGCTGATCCAGTCCAAGATCACCGGTAACCTGGTGTTCGTGCTGCTCACGCCGCTGTCGCACTGGGAAATGTTCGGTGGCTATGTGCTGGCAGCCGTGGTGCGTGGCCTGATGGTGGGCGCCGGTGTGTTCGTGGTGACGGTCTGGTTTGGTCATCTGGACTTCGTGGCGCCGCTGTGGATCCTGGTGTTTGCGCTGCTGGGCGCCGGCATTCTGGGGACCATGGGCCTGATCGCGGGTATCTGGGCCGAGAAGTTCGACCAGCTGGCGGCGTTCCAGAATTTCCTGATCGTGCCGCTGACCTTCCTGGCCGGCGTGTTCTATTCGATACACTCGCTGCCCCCGTTCTGGCAGGCGGTATCGCATTTCAACCCGTTTTTTTATATGATCGATGGCTTTCGCTACGGCTTCTTCGGTCAGTCCGACATTCCCCCCATGACCAGCCTCGGTATCGTCGCCGTGTTCTTCGTGGCGCTGTCCACGCTGGCCGTGCGCATGCTCAAGAGCGGTTACAAGCTGCGCGCCGGTTCGCATTGAGCCCCCCGGCATTCCCCCTATTCCTGTGAAGAGCCTCACCATGCTACCCACCCCCGAACTCGTCAAAAGCTATATCGCCGCCGGCCTGGAGTGCCAGCACCTCGAAGTGGAGGGCGACGGCCAGCACTTCACCGCCGTCATCGTCGCCGATGCCTTTGCCGGCAAGCGCCTGATCCAGCGTCACCAGCTGGTCTACGCCGCCCTGGGCGACCGCATGCGCGAAGAAATCCACGCGCTGTCGATGAAGACGCTGACCCCCGAAGAATTCCAGAAATAAGGCAATACGATGGACAAGCTCCTGATCCGTGGCGGCAAGCGCCTCTCCGGCGATGTCACCATTTCCGGCGCCAAGAATGCCGCCCTGCCCATCCTGTGCGCGGGTCTGCTGACGGCCGATGATCTGCACCTGACCAATGTGCCGCACCTGCAGGACGTGGTCACGATTACCCAGCTGATGAAGCAGATGGGCCTGCGCGTGCGCGAGAACGGCGAGGAGATGGTGCTCAACGGCAACGACATCACCCGTCCCGAAGCACCCTATGAGCTGGTCAAGACCATGCGCGCCTCGATCCTGGTGCTGGGTCCGCTGCTGGCCCGCTTCGGCCAGGCCAAGGTCTCGCTGCCGGGTGGCTGCGCGATCGGCTCGCGGCCGGTGGATCAGCACATCAAGGGCCTGCAGGCCATGGGTGCCGAGATCCATATCGAAGGCGGCTACATCCACGCCAAGGCCAAGCGTCTCAAGGGTGCGCGCATCGTCACCGACATGATCACCGTCACCGGCACCGAAAACCTGCTGATGGCCGCAGTCCTGGCCGATGGCGAGACGGTGCTGGAAAACGCCGCGCGCGAGCCTGAAGTGGGCGATCTGGCCCAGCTGCTGGTGAAGATGGGCGCCAAAATCGAAGGCATCGGCACCGACCGCCTGGTGATCCAGGGCGTGGACAAGCTGCACGGCGCCTCGCACCAGGTGATCGCCGACCGCATCGAAACCGGTACCTTCCTGTGTGCCGTGGCTGCCACTGGCGGTGACGTGACCCTGCATCGCACCCGCGCCGGGCTGCTGGATGCCGCGCTGGACAAGCTGCGCGACGCCGGTGCCATCCTCACCTCGGGCGAGGACTGGATTCGCATCCAGATGGCACGTCGGCCCAAGGCAGTGAGTTTCCGCACCACCGAATATCCTGGCTTCCCGACCGACATGCAGGCGCAGTTCATGGCGCTGAACTGCATCGCCGAAGGCACCAGCCACGTCACGGAGACCATCTTCGAGAACCGTTTCATGCACGTGCAGGAATTGAACCGCCTGGGTGCGGCCATCGATGTGGAGGGCAACACCGCCATCGTCACCGGCGTGGAAAAATTCATCGGTGCGCCGGTGATGGCTACCGACCTGCGTGCTTCGGCCTCGCTGGTCATCGCCGGCCTGGCTGCGCAGGGCGAGACGGTGGTGGAGCGCATCTACCACCTCGACCGTGGTTACGACCGCATGGAAGCCAAGCTGTCGGCCATCGGGGCGGACATCCAGCGCATCAAATAAGTTTTCGGATTGAAAAGTACAACATCATGACCCAACAACTGACGCTGGCGCTCTCCAAGGGCCGCATCTTCGAAGAGACCCTGCCGCTGCTCAAGGCGGCCGGCATCACCGTGTCCGAGGACCCGGAGTCGTCGCGCAAGCTGATCCTGCCGACCAATGATCCTGACGTGCGGGTGATCATCGTGCGCGCTTCCGACGTGCCGACCTATGTGCAATATGGTGCGGCCGATTTCGGCGTGGCCGGCAAGGACGTGCTGCTGGAACACGGCGGCGAAGGCCTGTACCAGCCGATCGACCTGAACATCGCCAAGTGCCGCCTGTCGGTGGCGGTGCAGGAAGGTTTCGACTATGCCAGCGCGGTGCGCCAGGGTGCGCGCCTGCGGGTGGTGACCAAGTACGTCAAGACCGCACGCGAGCACTTCGCCGCCAAGGGCGTGCACGTGGACCTGATCAAGCTGTATGGCTCGATGGAACTGGGTCCGCTGGTCGGCCTGTCGGACGCCATCGTCGACCTGGTCAGCACCGGTGGCACGCTGCGCGCCAACAAGCTGGTGGAGGTCGAGCACATCATCGATATCTCCTCTCGCCTGGTGGTCAACCAGGCCGCGCTGAAGTTGAAGCGCGAGCGCTTGCAGCCCATCCTCGATGCCTTCGAGAAGGCGTCCAAGGCCAAGTAATACTGTCATTTCAACGACCCAGATTTCCTCGCAGAGCAGGTGAGACCATGAGCATTGCCATCCGAAAACTCGATTCCGCCGATGCCGGCTTCCGTGACAAGCTGTCGGCCGTGCTGGCCTTCGAAGCCAGCGAGGACGAGGCCATCGACCGCGCCGCTGCCGGCATCCTGGCCGATGTGAAGGCGCGTGGCGATGTCGCCGTGCTGGAATACACGCAGCGTTTCGACCGCGTGCAGGCCGCGTCCGTGGCCGCCCTGGAAATCGGCAAGGAAGCGCTGCAGGCAGCGCTGGCCGGCCTGCCCGAGGCACGTCGCCATGCGCTGCAGACCGCCGCCGACCGTGTGCGCGCCTATCACGAGCGCCAGAAGAAGGAATGTGGTTCCGACGGCTTCCTCTATCGCGAAGCCGATGGCACCGAGCTGGGCCAGAAGGTTACGCCGCTGGATCGCGTGGGCATCTACGTGCCGGGCGGCAAGGCGGCCTATCCCTCGTCGGTGTTGATGAATGCGATTCCTGCCAAGGTGGCGGGTGTGCAGGAAGTGATCATGGTCGTGCCCACGCCGGATGGCGTGAAGAATGAGCTGGTACTGGCCGCCGCGGCCATTGCGGGCGTGGATCGCGTCTTCACCATCGGCGGCGCGCAAGCGGTCGGTGCGCTGGCCTACGGCACGGCGACCATCCCGCAGGTGGACAAGATCGTCGGCCCCGGCAACGCCTATGTGGCCGCTGCCAAGCGCCGCGTGTTCGGCGTGGTCGGCATCGACATGATCGCCGGCCCCTCGGAAATCCTGGTCATCTGCGACGGTGCCACCGATCCGGACTGGATCGCCATGGACTTGTTCTCGCAGGCCGAACACGACGAACTGGCGCAGTCCATCCTGCTCTGCCCCGACGCGGACTACATCGCCAAGGTGGAAGCCTCGATCAACCGTCTGCTGGAGGACATGCCGCGCAAGGACGTGATCCGTACCTCGCTGACCGACCGTGGCGCCCTGGTCAAGGTGCGCGACATGGAAGAGGCCTGCGAGATCGCCAACATGATCGCCGCCGAGCACCTGGAGATTTCGGCACAGGAGCCGCAACAATGGGCTGACCTGATCCGTCATGCGGGTGCCATGTTCCTGGGACGGTTTTCGTCCGAGTCGCTGGGTGATTACTGCGCCGGTCCCAACCACGTGCTGCCGACCTCGCGTACCGCGCGCTTCTCCTCGCCGCTGGGGGTGTATGACTTCCAGAAGCGTTCCAGCGTGATCCGCGTGTCGGAAGAGGGCGCGCAGACGCTGGGCAGGATCGCCGCCGAACTGGCCTATGGCGAAGGCCTGCAGGCGCACGCCCGCTCGGCTGAATTGCGGCTGAAGAAGTGATCCCATGACGGCGGCCATCGACTCCTGTGCAGGCGACGGCTGGCTGGACCGCGTGCATTGCGAGGATGCACTGGACGCCGTGGGTGGACTGGCGCGCATCCCCGATGGCAGCATCGATCTGCTCATTGCCGATCCGCCCTATGGCTTGGGCAAGGACTACGGCAACGACTCCGACAAGCTCGATACGGCGGCCTACCTGGCATGGACCGAGCAGTGGGTGGATGCCGCACTGCCCAAGCTGAAGGCCAATGGCAGCCTTTACATCTTCCTCACCTGGCGTAATTCGCCGGAGATTTTCGTCATGTTGAAGCAGCGCATGATGATGATCAACGAGATCATCTGGGACCGCCGCGTGCCTTCCATGGGCGGCAGTACCCGGCGCTACTCGTCGGTGCATGACACCATCGGCTTCTTCGCCCGGGCCAAGGACTATTTCTTCGATCTCGATGCGATCCGCATCCCTTACGATGCGCAGACCAAGAAGGCGCGTTCACGCTCCATCTTCGTCGGCGCCAAGTGGCTGGAGATGGGCTACAACCCCAAGGATGTGTGGAGCGTGTCGCGCCTGCATCGCGAGCACCGGGAGCGCGCCGACCATCCCACGCAAAAGCCGCTGGAAGTGGTGGAGCGCATGGTCAAGGCGTCCTGTCCGCCGGGCGGCGTGGTGCTCGATCCCTTCATGGGTAGCGGAACCACGGCGGTGGCGGCGCGACGCTGCGGGCGCCATTTCACCGGCTTCGAACTCAATCCCGATTATTGCGAACTGATCCGCCAGCGCCTGGATGCGCTGGCCCCTGCGAGCCAAGATGATGAATCCCTCCAAGCCTGATAGCGCCGAAGCCGTGGTCGCCAACGTGATTCGCCCCGTGGTGCGCGGCTGGCAGTCCTATCACGTGCCCTCGGCCGAGGGCATGGTCAAGCTCGACGCGATGGAAAACCCCTACGTGCTGCCGGCAGAACTGCGCGAGGAACTGGCGCAGCGACTGGCCGCGCTGGAGCTGAACCGCTACCCGGTGCCGTCCTATACGCGCCTGAAGGCCGCCATCTGCGACCGCCTGGGCGTGCCGGCGGGTTACGACGTGCTGCTGGGCAATGGATCGGATGAGCTGATCACCATGCTGTCGGTGGCCTGTGCCATTCCCGGTCGGACCATCGTGGCACCGGAACCGGGTTTCGTCATGTATGGCGTCTCGGCCAGGATGGCCGGCCTGGACTACGTGGGCGTGCCGCTGCGCGCGGATCTGAGGTTGGGTCTGCCGGCCATGCTGGCCGCCATCGCGGAACACAAACCGGTGGTGACCTGGCTCGGCTATCCGAACAATCCGACCGGCACGCTCTACGAGATGGCTGATGTGTTGCGCATCGTCGAGGCCGCCGCCCCCTACGGACTGGTGGTGGTGGATGAGGCCTACCAGCCGTTTGCCGCCTCCACGCTGATGCCGGCATTGCCCCAGCACAATAACCTGATCGTCATGCGCACCGTTTCCAAGCTGGGCCTGGCGGGGGTACGCCTGGGCTACCTGGCGGCCGCGCCCGCGCTGTTGCGGGAATTGGACAAGGTCCGCCCGCCCTACAACGTCAACCTGCTTACCGAGGCGGCGGCGCTGTTCGTGCTGGATCACCTGCAGGTGCTGGAAGGGCAGGCGGCGCGCCTGCGCGAGGCGCGGGGTGCGCTGGCGGCCGAACTGGCGGCGCTGGACGGGGTGCAGGTCTTCCCGTCGGCGGCCAATTTCATCTTGATCCGCGTCCCGGATGCCGATAAAGTCTTCGCCGCTTTACTGGCGCGCAAGGTACTTGTGAAAAATGCCGGTAGAATGCATGTACTGCTGCAAAACTGTTTGCGCATTACCGTCAGTTCGGAAGAGGAAAACAGTCTCTTCCTGACGGCCCTGAAAGCGGCACTGCGCGACCTGTAGAGGACGGCGGCGCCAAGGCAATCCCCCAGGCATCACCCAACGATAGAACCCCGTCTAACCCTGACCATGTCTACACCGAGAACCGCGGAAGTCGTCCGCAACACCAACGAGACGCAGATCCGCGTTGCGATCAACCTGGATGGGACCGGCCAGCAGAAGCTGGATACCGGCGTTCCCTTCCTGGACCACATGCTGGACCAGATCGCCCGCCATGGCCTGATCGACCTGGATATCCACGCCAAGGGCGACCTGCACATCGACGCGCACCATACGGTGGAAGACGTGGGCATCACCCTGGGCATGGCCTTCGCCAAGGCCATCGGCGACAAGAAGGGCATCCGCCGCTACGGCCACGCCTATGTGCCGCTGGACGAGGCCCTGTCGCGGGTGGTCATCGATTTTTCCGGCCGTCCCGGCCTGGAATACCATATTCCCTTTACCCGTTCGATGATCGGCTCCTTCGATGTGGACCTGACCAGCGAGTTCTTCCACGGTTTCGTCAACCATGCGCAGGTGACCCTGCACGTGGACAACCTGCGCGGCATCAATGCTCACCACCAGGCCGAGACCGTGTTCAAGGCCTTCGGTCGCGCATTGCGCATGGCCGTCGAACTCGATCCGCGGGCTGCTGGTACGATTCCGTCGACCAAGGGCAGCCTGTAAGCTGTCGTCCGCTGGGTATCGCTAAATCATCTGGGTCTACCGGTGCGTGAGCATCGATCATTTTCGCCATGAATAAAATTGTTGTAGTCGATTACGGCATGGGCAACCTGCGCTCGGTGGCGCAGGCGCTGCGCCATGTCGCGCCTGAAGCCGATGTGCGCATCTCCGGCGAGGTCGCCGATATCCGGGCCGCCGATCGCGTGGTCCTGCCGGGCCAGGGTGCCATGCCCGATTGCATGCGCAGCCTGCGCGAATCCGGTGTCCAGGACGCCGTCATCGAGGCTTCCCGCACCAAGCCGCTGTTCGGCGTGTGCGTGGGAGAACAGATGTTGTTCGACTGGAGTGAAGAAGGCGACACCCCTGGCCTGGGGCTCTTGCCCGGCAAGGTGGTGCGTTTCGAGCTGGAAGGTGTGCGTCAGGATGATGGATCGCTGTTCAAGGTCCCGCAGATGGGCTGGAACCATGTCCACCAGACCAGCGCCCACCCGCTGTGGGAAGGCATTGCCGACAACGCCTTCTTCTATTTTGTCCACAGCTACTACGCCGTACCGGCCGAGACCGCCCATGTGGTTGGCCAGACGCCGTATGGCCGCGAGTTCGCCTGTGCCGTGGCCCGCGATAATATCTTTGCAACCCAGTTCCACCCGGAAAAAAGTGCCGCGGCGGGTTTGCAGCTGTATCGGAATTTCGTACACTGGAAACCTTGATTTTTGTCTTTCAGGCAAGAACCTCGTAGCTGATCGTCGACAACCCTTCTCTTTTACTGACTAGTCATCCCCTAGCCATGCTGCTCATACCCGCCATCGACCTGAAAGACGGTCATTGCGTACGCCTCAAACAAGGTGATATGGAACAAGCCACCGTTTTCTCCGAAGATCCGGCGGAAATGGCCCTGCACTGGCTCAGGCAGGGCGCGCGTCGCCTGCACCTGGTCGACCTGAATGGCGCCTTTGCCGGCAAGCCCAAGAACGAGGCGGCTGTCAAGGCCATCCTCAAGGCGGTCGCCAGCTTCGCCGAGGAAAACGACGTCGAGGAAATCCCGGTGCAACTGGGTGGCGGCATCCGCGACCTCGATACCATCGAGCGCTATCTGGACGATGGCCTGTCCTACATCATCATCGGCACCGCCGCGGTGAAGAACCCCGGCTTCCTGCATGACGCCTGCAGCGCCTTCCCGGGCCAGATCATCGTCGGCCTGGACGCCAAGGACGGCAAGGTGGCCACCGACGGCTGGAGCAAACTGTCCGGCCACGAAGTGGTGGACCTGGCGCAGAAGTTCGAAGGCTATGGCTGTGAAGCCATCGTCTACACCGACATCGGCCGCGACGGCATGATGGGCGGCGTCAACATCGAAGCCACCGTGCGCCTGGCGCAGGCGGTGACCATCCCCATCATCGCTTCGGGCGGCGTGCACCATGTGGGCGACGTCGAAGCCCTGTGCCGCGTCGAGGATGAGGGCATCGAAGCCGTCATCTGTGGTCGTTCCATCTACGAAGGTACGCTGGATCTGCGCAGCGGCCAGGATCGCGCCGATGAACTGACGCGCGAACTGGAAGCCAACCGCCTGTCCGGCAGCAAATAACATGGCCCTTGCTAAACGCATCATCCCTTGCCTGGACGTGACCGCGGGTCGCGTGGTCAAGGGCGTCAACTTCCTGGAACTGCGCGATGCCGGCGATCCGGTCGAAATCGCCCGTCGTTATGACGACCAGGGTGCCGACGAGCTGACTTTCCTCGACATCACTGCTTCTTCCGATGGCCGCGACCTGATCCTGGACATCATCGAAGCCGTGGCCTCGCAGGTCTTCATTCCCCTGACGGTAGGGGGCGGCGTGCGCGCCGTTGAAGACGTGCGCCGCCTGCTCAATGCCGGCGCTGACAAGGTCGGCATCAACACCTCGGCCGTGACCAATCCGCAACTGGTGGCCGATGCCGCCAGCAAGTACGGTTCGCAATGCATCGTGGTGGCCATCGACGCCAAGCGCGCCGGTGACGGCAAGTGGGAGGTCTACACCCACGGCGGTCGCAAGGCCACCGGCCTGGATGCGGTCGAATGGGCGCGCAAGATGGCGCAGCTGGGCGCGGGCGAAATCCTGCTGACCAGCATGGATCGCGACGGTACCAAGAGCGGCTTCGACCTGGACCTGACCCGCGCCGTCTCGGAAGCGGTCAGTATCCCCGTGATCGCCTCCGGCGGCGTGGGCGGCCTGCAGGACCTGGCCGATGGCATCACCAAGGGCAAGGCCGACGCGGTGCTGGCCGCCAGCATTTTCCACTATGGCCAGCACACCGTGCAGGAAGCCAAGCGCTTCATGGCCGATCAGAACATTTCCATGAGGCTGGCATGAGTATCAGCGCCAAATGGCTCAACAAGGTCAAATGGGACGAAGTCGGCCTGGTGCCGGTGATCGCCCAGGAAGTCGGCAGCAATGACGTACTGATGTTCGCCTGGATGAATCGCGAGGCGCTGGCGCGCACCGTCGAAATCGGACAGGCGGTCTACTGGAGCCGCTCGCGCAAGAAGCTGTGGCACAAGGGCGAGGAATCCGGTCACTTCCAGAAGGTGCACGAGATTCGCCTGGATTGCGACGAAGACGTGGTGCTGCTCAAGGTCGAGCAGGTCGCTGGCATCGCCTGTCACACCGGTCGTCATTCCTGCTTCTTCCAGAAGTTCGAAGGCAGTGCCGACAGCGGCGAATGGGTCACGGTCGAGCCCGTCCTCAAGGACTTGGCTCCCGGCGCCGGTGGCGGTCCTGCTGCCACGGCGCCAGAGCCGGCCCCGGCCAAGCCCAAGCGCGTGCGCAAGAGCATTCCCAAGCCAGTCGACAGCGACAAGACCCCATCATGAGTGAAACCCTGAAGCGACTGGCCGAAGTCATCGAGTCCCGCAAGCTGGCCAATGGCGGCAATCCCGAGAAATCCTACGTCGCCAAGCTGTTCGCCAAGGGCGACGACGCCATCCTCAAGAAGATCGGCGAGGAGGCCACCGAAACCGTGATGGCGGCCAAGGATGCCCGTGTCTCCGGCGACAAGTCCAAGGTGCTCTACGAATGTGCGGACCTGTGGTTCCATTCCATGGTGTTGCTGGCCCAGTTCGACCTGCAGCCCCAGGATGTGCTCAATGAACTTGCGCGGCGCGAAGGCCTCTCCGGCCTGGAAGAAAAGGCAGCCCGCAAGGATTGATTTCCCCTCATACCGTGTTTCCCAGGAGTACGGCGTTGGATAATTGCATTTTCTGTAAGATCGCTGCTGGCCAGATTCCCTCGAAGAAGATCTACGAGGACGAGGACCTGATCGCCTTTCACGACATCAATCCGGCGGCGCCGGTGCATTTCCTGATCATCCCGCGCCTGCATGTGGCCACGCTGGCCGATTGCGGCGCGCAGCATGTCGAACTGCTGGGCAAGATGCTGGCCCTGGCACCGCGCTTGGCGGCCGAGCAGGGCTGTGGCTACGGGCTGGATGCCGAGGGTCAGCCCACCGGGGGATTCAAGACCCTGATCAACACCGGACCGGATGGTGGCCAGGAGGTGTACCATCTGCACATGCACGTCATCGGCGGCCCCCATCCGTGGCGGGTACGGTTCGTGCAACAATGAGGATTCGCCGGCCCGGGGGCCGGCAGGTTTGTTCGTACACAGGGCAGGGATGTCCGCTTAGGAGAAGAGAATGGGTTCGTTCAGTATTTGGCATTGGCTGATTGTTCTGGTGATCGTGATGCTGGTCTTCGGCACCAAGAAGCTCAGCAACATGGGTTCCGACCTGGGCAAGGCAGTCAAGGGCTTCAAGGATGGCGTCAAGGGCGGCGAAGGCGAAGAAGAAGCCAAGAAGGAAGCCGCCATCGACGTGCAGGCCAAGGAAAAAGACAAGTCCGGCAGCTGATCTGCTGGCGTCCGCCCGGCCTGGTTGGCGGGTGCTTCGGGGTGCCTGTGCTCCTGCGGTGCAGGCAACCCGGTCTTCGAGGCGCCACAGGCGCCATCGCTGTCCTCTTAATGTCCACACAGACTCATGATTGATATCGGCCTTACCAAGCTGGCCTTGATCGGCGTGGTCGCGCTGGTCGTGATCGGCCCCGAGCGCCTGCCCAAGGTGGCGCGCATGGCCGGCACCCTGTTCGGGCGCGCCCAGCGTTACATCAACGACGTCAAGTCCGAGGTCAGCCGCGAGATGGAACTCGACGAGCTGCGCAAGATGCAGAAGGACGTGCAGGATGCGGCCAGCGACGTCAGCAACAGCATTCACAAGAGCATGTCCGACACCGAATCCTCAATCAATGCGGCCTGGAATGGCGCCGATGAGAGTTCGGATGAATACGGTGACGGTAGCAGTGGCAGCAGCTGGAAGCGCAATCCCGACCCGTCGCTGCTGGCGATCAAGGCCAAGGCCTTCCGTCGCAAGAAGCTCTCGCGCACCACCGGGGTCCCGGCCTGGTACAAGCATCAGAGCGGCCACAGGACCCGCGTGATCTCTGCCTCCGCCCGCGTGGCCAAGTACCGCCGCCCGGTAGGTGTGGGCAAGTCGGCCGGTTTCTTCTAATTTGGCGCAGCGCGTCTCACTTCATCAGAATGCTCCGAATCCATGGCTGAAGAAAACACCCAGGCCGAAGATACCTTCATCTCGCACCTGATCGAACTGCGCAGTCGCATCGTCAAGGCGGCTGCGGTGGTGTTGGTGGTGTTCCTGTGCATGATGCCGTTTGCGGCCCATATCTTCGACGTGCTGGCTGCACCGATGATCCATGCGCTGCCCGCTGGCAGCAAGATGATCGCCACCGGCGTCATCACTCCTTTCCTGATCCCCATCAAGGTCACCATGCTGGTGGCGGTGCTGATTTCACTGCCATGGGTGCTTTACCAGTTGTGGGCCTTTGTCGCTCCCGGCCTGTATGCGCATGAAAAGCGCCTGATCGCACCGCTGGTGATTTCGTCCTCGCTGCTGTTCGTGACCGGTGTTGCGTTCTGCTATTTCTTTGTGTTCGGCGTGGTCTTCCCGTTCATCAACAACTTCGCACCCAAGTCGGTCTCGGTAGCGCCCGATATCGACAGCTACGTCGACTTCGTGCTGACCATGTTCGTGGCCTTCGGTGTCACCTTCGAGGTGCCGGTGATCGTGATCGTGCTGGTGCGCATGGGTCTGGTTCCACTGGCCAAGCTGAAGCAGATTCGCCCTTACGTCATCGTCGGCGCTTTCATCGTGGCCGCCGTGGTCACCCCACCCGATGTGATGAGCCAGTTGATGCTGGCCGTGCCGCTGGTGTTGCTCTACGAAGTCGGCCTGCTGGTCGCGCCCATCTTCGAGCGTGCCACGCGTGCGCCGGATGCCGAGCCCAGCAGTACCGCCTCTCCGGAGTAGGCTGGATCGCAGACGCTGATGACAACCCAAAGACAAAGCCCGCTGATGAAGCGGGCGTTGTCTTTGGTACATGCGCTGAGGCGTTGGATTACTCCTCCGTGCTCACCAGCGGGATATCTCGCAGCCACTGCACGAGCGGATAGGCATTCTTGAAACCTTCCAGGACGTGCTTGCCCAGGTCGGTCGGAATCTTCTTGCGGATATCTTCTTCGGACCAGACGATGAAGCTCTTCAGCTTCACATATTCGATATTGGGACTGTCCGGATCGAAGCCCTTGGGTGGACGTTGCAGCTTCCCTTCCTCCTGCAGGTCACCATAGGCGGTCGTCAGCTTCTTGTTCTTGCGCATCTTCGTAAAGCCGGCCGCATCTTCCACGACGCGGTTGCGGATGGCGCGCAGGCGCGGTGTCGGCGGCATGTACTCGCCCCCGGCGATGAGCAACTGGCCGGCTTCGTTGATGTGGAAGTAGTACGCCGGGCCGCCGCCCTGGCTGGGCTTCTTCAGTCCGCTGGCCGTGATGGCCGCCGAAAAATGTGTCTTGTAGGGACGCTTGTCGTGCGAGAAGCGCATGTCACGATTGATACGGAACAGCGCTTTCTTCGGATTGCAACCGGCGATGGCCGGATCGAACCTGCTGATCTCGGCGATCAGCTTGATGGTCAGCGCCAGGAATTCCTCACGCAGGATGTCGTAACGCGGCTTGTTCATCACGAACCAGGCGCGGTTGTTGTTCTCGGACAGTTCACCCAGGAACTGGATCAGGTCACGCACATGCATGGATGGCTTCTCCTCGCTTATTCTTCGTCGCTGTCATCGCTCTTGGGCGGCGGCGGCCGCTTGCCCACGGTGATGTTCAGCTTGGTTTCCTGCGACTTGCGCAGGACCGTCATGGCAATCTCCTGGCCCGGCGTCAGCTGGGCGATGACGTTCAGCATTTCGGTGGTATCGGCCACGACCTTGCCGTCGATGCTCACCAGGATGTCACCCGGACGCATGCCGGCGCGATCAGCAGGACCGCCCTTGAGCACGCCGGCGATGATGGCGCCGGTCTTCTTGCCCAGGCCGAAGCTCTCGGCAAGTTCCGGTGTGATGTCCTGCGGTTCCACCCCGATCCAGCCGCGCACCACCTGGCCATGGCTGATGATGGCTTCCATCACCGTCTTGGCGGTCGACATCGGGATGGCGAAGCCGATACCCAGATTGCCGCCGGTGCGCGAGTAGATCGCCGTATTGATGCCCAGCAGGTTGCCATTGGTATCGACCAGTGCACCGCCGGAGTTGCCGGGGTTGATGGCGGCATCGGTCTGGATGAAGTTCTCGAAGGTATTGATGCCCAGGTGGTTGCGGCCCAGCGCCGAGACGATGCCCATGGTGACCGTCTGCCCCACACCGAAGGGATTGCCGATGGCCAGTACCACATCGCCCACCGAGCTGTTCTCCGGATGGCCCAGGGTGATGGCCGGCAGGTTGGGCAGATCGATCTTGATGACGGCCAGGTCGGTCTCGGGATCGATACCGACCACCTTGGCGCTGGCCTTGCGACCGTCGGCCAGGGCCACTTCGATCTTGTCCGCCGCTTCCACCACGTGGTTGTTGGTGAGGATGTAGCCCTGTGGGCTCACGATCACGCCAGAACCGAGGCTGGACTGCTTGTCGTCCTGCTGCTGCTCATCGAACTGGTCACCGAAGAACTTGCGGAAGAACGGATCATTCTGGAACGGACTCTTCTGAGGGCGTGCCTCTGTGGTGGTGAAGATGTTCACCACCGATGGCATGGCCTGGCGCGCGGCGTTGCGATAGGAGTCGAGGGCCGGTGCATTGGGCGTGGCTTCCTGCATCTGGACCGTGGACTGGGCGGGCCTTGCACGCGAACTGAAGGAACCGGACAGCCAGTCCGGCTTCAAGGTCGCTACAATGAACCACACGGCCAGACCCACTGTCACGGTCTGTGCAAACAACAGCCATAAACGTCGCATAAAGAATTCTTGGTATTGATTTGAAATCGGATGAGGAAGAGATGACCCGCCACATTAACAGAGATGAGTTCTCGGCATATCTGGGACAGACGCTTAACGCGGCGCAATACCGCGATTATTGCCCAAACGGCTTACAGGTGGAAGGGCGCACCACGATTGCCCGCGTGGTCAGTGGCGTCACCGCCAGCCTGGCCTTGATCGAAGCAGCCAGGGACTGGCAGGCTGATGCCATCCTGGTCCATCATGGCTATTTCTGGCGCGGTGAAGATATGCGCGTGATCGGTCAGAAACAGCGTCGCCTCAAGCTCTTGCTGGCGCATGACATCAATCTCTTCGGCTATCACCTTCCCTTGGATTCACATCCGGAACTGGGCAACAACGCGCAACTGGCCAAACGACTCGACTTTGAAGCCACCGGCCGCTTCGGCGAGAACGATATCGGCTGGATCGGACGTTGCCATGCGTCGTCGGTGAAGACGGCTGCCGATCTGGTGATGTTGATCGAAAAGCGCCTGGGCCGCATGCCACTGCTGATCGGAGATCCGCAGCAGCCAGTGGGCAAGGTGGCGTGGTGCACCGGCGCAGCGCAGGGCATGCTGGGCGAAGCAATCGACGCCGGTGCTTCGGTCTACATCAGCGGGGAGATATCCGAACCGACCGTGCATCTGGCACGCGAGACCGGCACCCTCTATCTCGCCGCCGGCCACCATGCCACCGAGCGTTACGGCATCCAGGCTCTCGGTGAACATGTGGCGGCGCACTTCGGCATCGAGCACCGTTTCATCGACATCGACAATCCGGTGTAGGCTGCCTGCCCTGCGCGGCGGCTTGTCCTGGCGCGGCGCTTAGCCCTGCTTCTTCAGCGAATCGCGAATTTCGCGCAGCAGCAGCACATCTTCGGGTGTCGGCGCGGGGGCCGCCGGTGCGGCTTCCTCATGCTTGCTTGCCAGGTCGCGGGCCTTGTTGATGGCGCGGACCATCTGGAAGATGATGAACGCCAGGATCAGGAAGTTGATCAGGATGGTCAGGAAGTTGCCATAGGCGAAGACGGCGCCGGCCTTCTTGGCTTCGGCCAGCGGCATGCCGTAGGCCTGGCCGTTGAGGGGCAGGTAGTAGTTCGCGAAATCTAGGCCGCCGAAGATCTTGCCGACAAGGGGCATGATGATATCCTCTACCAGCGAACTGACGATCTTGCCGAAGGCCCCGCCGATGATGACACCGACGGCCAGGTCGACCACGTTTCCCTTGATCGCGAAGGCGCGAAAATCCTTGAGCATGCTCATCCCTGGTTTCTCCTTTGAAAGTTGCTGTTTAAACATGAGGCGGGTTTACAACGGGTTATATCCTGCCCGCCGTCAAAAGTAAATCGGACAAGCGCTGACGCCGCACTGCAAGAAAACCGATAAAAAGAGCAGATTGACAATGGGTTGCGCTGCGTCAAATGTCGATTTTTGCCAGCCTGTACCATACCGGCCGTTAGCTACAAAACCCTATTCAGCTTATATATAATCGAAAAGTTGCATGAGGGTCACTTAGAAGGTCCACGCTAACTTACATTTGGAGATTGGGGTCTTTATGACTGACGAGAATCAGGTCGACGCAAGTCGACGAGGTTTGCTTGTTGCGACTTGTGCGGCCGGCGGTGTAGCGGGTTTGGCCACCGCTGGAGCGTTTGTCTCCACCCTGCAACCTTCTGAACGTGCCAAGGCTGCGGGTGCACCGGTGGAAGTGGATATTTCTTCACTTGTTCCCGGTGAGATGCGCACCGTCGAGTGGCGCGGCAAGCCAGTCTGGATTCTCAAGCGTACACCCGAAATGATCGAGTCCCTCAAGAAGACCGATGGCGAGGTGGCCGATCCCAATTCCAAGCGCACCGATTTCTCCGAAACTCCCGACTACGCCCTCAACGAGTGGCGTTCCCTGCGCAAGGACATCCTGGTCGTGGTGGGTATCTGCCCGCACCTGGGTTGCTCGCCCAGTTCGCGCTTCCAGAGCGGCCCCCAGCCCTCGCTTCCGGACGACTGGCACGGCGGTTTCCTGTGCCCGTGCCACGGCTCGACCTTCGACCTGGCTGGACGCGTGTACAAGAACAAGCCGGCGCCGGACAACCTGCAGGTCCCGCGCTACATGTTTGAAGGCGAAAACAAGCTCGTCATCGGCAAGGACGAGAAAGGGGAGGCCTGATCATGGGAGCATTTCACGAAAAGAAGCTGCCGGATGATGCGCCGGTCGCAGCCAAGGCCCTGAACTGGGTCGATTCCCGCTTTCCGCTGACCGCTACCTGGAAAGCCCATCTGTCCGAATACTACGCACCGAAGAATTTCAACTTCTGGTACATCTTCGGTTCGCTCGCCCTGCTGGTGCTGGTGATCCAGATCGTCACCGGCATTTTCCTGGTGATGCACTACAAGCCGGATGCCACCCTGGCATTCGCCTCGGTCGAGTACATCATGCGCGATGTACCCTGGGGCTGGCTGGTGCGCTACATGCACTCCACCGGCGCCTCCGCCTTCTTCATCGTGGTCTACCTGCACATGGTGCGGGGCCTGTTGTACGGCTCCTACCGCAAGCCGCGTGAACTGGTGTGGCTGTTCGGCGTGGGGATCTTCCTGTGCCTGATGGGTGAAGCATTCTTCGGTTACTTGCTGCCCTGGGGGCAGATGTCCTACTGGGGCGCGCAGGTGATCGTGAACCTGTTTGGTGCCATTCCCTTCATCGGCCCTGACCTGTCGCTGCTGATTCGCGGCGACTACGTCGTTTCCGACGCCACCCTGAACCGCTTCTTCTCCTTCCACGTGATCGCCATTCCGCTGGTGCTGATCGGGTTGGTGGTCGCCCACATCATCGCGCTGCACGAAGTGGGATCGAACAACCCGGACGGCGTGGAAATCAAGGAAAAGACCGATGCCAATGGCGTGCCGCTGGACGGCGTGCCGTTCCATCCCTACTACACGGTGCATGACATCTTCGGCGTGTCGATCTTCCTGATGGTGTTCTCGGCGGTGGTGTTCTTCGCACCTGAAATGGGCGGCTACTTCCTGGAATACAACAACTTCATCCCGGCAGACTCGCTCAAGACCCCGCCGCACATCGCCCCGGTGTGGTACTTCACGCCGTTTTACTCGATCCTGCGCGCGACCACGGCGGACTTCATGGGCTGGCTCATCGCTGGCGTGGCAGCCTACGTGGCACTGCTGGCCATCAAGTCGCGCCTGAGCGCAAAACTGAAGATCGCTGCCATCGTCATCGGTCTGATAATCATTGCCGGCATGCTGGTGTTCGACGCCAAGTTCTGGGGCGTGGTCCTGATGGGCCTGTCGGTGGTCATTCTGGGCGGCCTGCCGTGGCTGGACAAGTCACAGGTCAAGTCCATCCGCTACCGCCCGAGCTGGCACAAGTACGTCTACCTGGTCTTTGGCATCGCCTTCGTCATCCTTGGCTACCTCGGCGTGCAACCGCCGACGGCCATCGGCACCACCGTCTCGCAGGTGTGCAGCTTCATCTACCTCGGCTTCTTCCTGCTGATGCCCTGGTGGAGTGCTGCCGGTACCTTCAAGACGGTTCCCGAGCGCGTCGTCTACCACCCGCACTAAGCCAGCCGCCAAAGGACAAGAACATGACATTGCTCAAGAAAGTGATTGCCGCGCTGGCCTTGCTGCCAGCGCTGGCCTGCGCCAACGAAGGGGGCTTTCCGCTGGATCACGCCCCGGACCGGACCAAGGACGTGTCGTCGTTGCAAAACGGCGCCAAGTTGTTCGTGAATTATTGTCTGAATTGCCATTCGGCCTCCGCGATGCGCTACAACCGCCTGCGCGATATCGGCCTGAGTGAGGACCAGATCAAGAACAACCTGATGTTTACCGGGGAAAAAGTCGGCGACCTGATGAAGATTTCGATGTCGCCGCAGGATGCCAAGGCCTGGTTTGGCGCCGCACCACCGGACCTGTCGGTGATTGCGCGTGCCAAGGCATCGGAGGCAGGCAGCGGTCCGGACTGGATTTATACCTACCTGCGCAGTTATTATACGGACGACAGTCGTCCCACCGGCTGGAACAACATGCTCTTCCCCAACGTCGGGATGCCTCATGTGTTGTGGGAATTGCAAGGAATCCGCAAGGCCAAGTTCGTCGAGGAGAAGGACCCCCACGACGCCAACAAGACCACCCACAAGTTTGCCGGCTTCGAGCAGGTCAAGCCCGGCAAGATGAGCACGGCGGAGTATGACAACAACGTCGCCGATCTCGTTGCCTATTTGCAATGGATGGGTGAGCCGGCGCAGAATACGCGCAAGCGACTCGGGGTCTGGGTTCTGTTGTTCCTGGGCATCTTCTCGGTATTGGCGTGGCGTTTGAACGCGTCCTATTGGAAGAACATCAAGTAAAAACGTACAATCACGTATCCGCGCGGTTTTGCGGAATTGCGTACCGGGGTGAGCGTTATGCGTCTCGCCCCCCTTTTGTTTTTAGGGCTCTGAAAAAATGATGGTTCTCTACTCGGGCACGACCTGCCCATTTTCGCAACGTTGCCGTCTCGTCCTGTTCGAAAAGGGCATGGATTTCGAGATCCGCGACGTGGACCTGTTCAACAAGCCGGAAGACATTTCGGTCATGAACCCCTACGGCCAAGTGCCGATCCTGGTCGAACGTGACCTGGTGCTGTACGAATCGAACATCATCAACGAATACATCGATGAACGTTTCCCGCATCCGCAACTGATGCCGGCCGACCCGCTGATGCGTGCCCGTGCCCGCCTGATGCTGTTCAATTTCGAAAAGGAACTGTTCGTCCACGTGCACACGCTGGAAAACGAAAAGTCCAAGGCTGCCGAAAAGAACCAGGAAAAGGCGCGCAACGAAATTCGCGACCGCCTGACCCAACTGGCACCGCTGTTCCTGAAGAACAAGTACATGCTGGGTGACGAGTTCTCCATGCTGGACGTGGCACTGGCACCGCTGCTGTGGCGCCTGGATCATTACGGTATCGAGCTGTCCAAGACTGCAGCCCCGCTGATGAAGTATGCCGAGCGCATCTTCTCGCGTCCGGCCTACATCGAGGCGCTGACCCCGTCCGAGAAGGTGATGCGTCGTTAAGCCGCATCCCGGAGTATCCGCTGCGCGTCTGCCATTCATGGGCGCGCAGCGTGTTCCACCTGCAGTCCGATTTGCAGTTTCACCCCGGCTCAGCCGGCAGATGCGGGCATGCCTCGCATCGCACACCACATAGTCATGCAAGAAGTCTCCACCAAGCCCTACCTGCTGCGCGCCATCTACGAGTGGTGCACCGACAACGGTTATACGCCGCACATTGCCGTGGTCGTCGACAGCCGCACGCGCGTGCCGATGCAGTTCGTCAAGAATGGCGAGATCGTACTGAATATCAGCTTCGAGGCCACCAGCGGCTTGAAGATGGAGAATGACAGCATCCATTTCAGCGCCCGCTTTGGCGGTGTCTCGCGCGACATCATGATCCCGGTAGAAAACGTCATCGCCATCTATGCCCGTGAAAACGGCCAGGGCATGGCCTTTGAAGCCCCGGTTGCCGCTGGTGAGGACAATGCTCAGGACGCACCTGTGTCTGAAAGCGTCGCCCCAGCCCCGGCACTGTCCTCGGTCCCCGTTTCCGAACCTGAGAAGAAGTCTGCAGATACTGGCTCAAAGGACGATGACGATCCGGAACCACCGAAAAAAGGTGGACGACCTGTACTGACCCGGATCAAGTAGGCTATAATCGCGGGCTCAAGTTTTGCTGGCTTAGCTCATCTGGTAGAGCACCTGACTTGTAATCAGGGGGTGGCGGGTTCAAGTCCTGCAGCCAGCACCAGTATCTAAAAGGCTCTCCGACCGGAGAGCCTTTTTATTTTGCTCCGCAATTCCCCTTTTGCTCCGCAATTTCCCTCCTCGCGCTTGGGCGCGCCAAATCTATTCGCATTTTGAATGCTGTTTTTTGCGTTTCAAATTTTGAATATTCAATCGATTCGAAATATGAGCATGAAAAAGCAGATTAAAGAAGCTCAGCAAAATGGCGTATATACACGTATAATCGTTTTTCTGATGTGTCTAGGCATCTTGATGTTGCTCATATTGCTGATTAGCGGGCTGTTTTTGGCGCTAATCCTTGAAATCACGTTGTTTGTATCCAATATTCTGTATATACACGAAAGGGGGGTGAATGAGAGGCTTAGTAATTTCGCAGGGAATACAGGACAAGCTGGACAAGAAGACCCCGCCGGTTACAGAAAAAGAAGTTTGTGAGTGTTTTGACAACAAGTGTGGCGAAAACCTCATTGATGATCGAGAAGACAATCGCACTGATCCTGCAACCTTGTGGTTCATTGCCGAGACTAACAAGGGGCGCTTGCTCAAAATCGTTTTTATATTTCAAGACGGTTCGTTTCGGCTGAAAACAGCCTACGACCCAAATCAGGTCGAAATAGACATATACGAAAAATATGGAAAGTAGTACCACATCAGATCGTCATACCAGGAGAAGCACATGACAACCCCGGACAAAATTCAAGGAACCGAAGAAAATTGGGAAAACGGTTCGCTCGGGAGAGACGTCGATCACGTAAAGGTAGCGCCGAAAGACATTCAGCGTCAGCTTGACGAAGCGCAAGGAATGCAATCGATTTCAATTCGGTTGGATCGTGAGCTCATCGAGAAATTTAAGCAGATTGCCAAGATTCACAAAATGGGATATCAGCCGCTGATGCGTGAAGCCTTGAAGCGTTTCGCAGAATCTGAGATTAAAGTGATTCTGACTGCAGTCGCCAATGCCAGCGAGAAGACCGAACAGAGCGACGGAAAGCAAACCGTCGAGGTGCCAATTGAAGAATTTAAGCAACGTCGTGTTGCGTGATTGAATAGCGCAATAGAAAAGGGCCGCCGATATTTGGCGGCCCTTTTTATTTTGTCGGAGTGACCTTTTTGCCCCTTCGTTTTCTCACGTAAGTCTCTGTCATCGTGACACTGGTATGGCCAAGCTGCTGCTGTGCCTCACGAATGTCGCGAGTTTCATCTGTTTTATCAGTGGCGGCCTTAGCACGGAGGTCGCGGAATTGGAAATCATCACCTTCAATCCCTGCCGCTGCACGAGCGTTCTCGAAGCGAAAACGCAGCGCTGAGCGGCCGAGTGGCTGGCCTTCTTCATTGACCAATAGCCTGGTTGAAACCACGACACCGGAAAGTGCGCGCTTTCTTGCCTTGATGCGGTCTATCAGTCTCGCGAGCTTTCCTTGAATGGCGATGCGCAGCTTGTGCCCGGTCTTGTTCTGTCGCACCTCAATGTTGCCGTCCCGAAGATGCATTTCGTCAATTTTCAGCAGGTCCGCTGGTCGGCCGCCGGTGAGGTAGGCCAGATCCATTGCCTCACGTGTTGGCACGTCTGCCTTATCCCACACTACTTTGAAAGCGTCGTCGTAGACATAGGTCTCACGGCCGTATTCGCGAAACGATTTGATTCCTGCGCATGGATTCGGAAGATCGGTTAGCCCTTCTGCTCGTGCTGCATTCCAGATATGCGAGATGAGCGACTTCTCTCGATTGGCGGCCACGCGGCCTTCGTTACCTTCCACCGGTTCCCCTCTCTTGCGCAAAGCATCTTGAGTTCGCTGGACGCGCCATGACAAGAACTGCTTGATGTGGATGGGCTTGATTTCTTCCAACGGCGCTGGTGGATTATCGAAGAATGCGAGCAGTGTCTCAATCTGCCGCAATTTCTCTTCCCGGGTTTTCGGTGCATTCTCGATTAAGTACTTTTTCTGATAAACCTCGCACGCATAACGGAACGTCACCACCTTGGAGACGGTGGTGGGCGGCAGCGCCTCCAGCTCCGCCCACTTTCGCACGGCCTCTACATAGTTAGAGCCGAGAGGAATTTCGCGGCGCGGCTTGCCGCCAGCATCGTAGTAGTAGTAAATGATCCCACTGCGCTGCTCGCGTGCTCGCACGCCCCTCGGTAGGTTCGCGTTTTTCGATGGCTTACGTCCCATGTCATGCCCTTATAGCTGCTGGTTGCCACGCCTGCTTAGGCGCCGTAGTTGAACGGCGGGATTCTACGGCCGACACCAAGACGACAGGTTGGCCACGCGCATTCGGGATAAACGGTATGCCGGCCTCGCGTAAAAAGGCCGCTTGGAGCTGATGCTTGGTCCGCTTTACACCCGCGCGCGTAGAGCCTCGCCGAATTCCAGTGAGGCGGTCCAGGCTCTCATTGTCAAGAAACAGCGCGCTCATGACTGCGGTTCCCTCTTTTCAAACTCACGACGTAGGCTGCTGCTGTAGTCACCCAGACAAAGACGTTTGGCTTCGTGGGCCGAAGTATGGCGGCGCAGGTCTCCAGCATCATCCGAAGTGATGATGTCTGCCAGCGGAACGCCGCGAAACTGGCCGGCCAGCTCGTTATCCAGTTCCACCCAGGCAAACCGCTGGCCATTGCCCAGGTGCTGACGAATGACCGATACGTAGCCGGCCAGCACGCCATTGTCGGGCGTGTTGAAGGTGATGCGATCTAGGGCCTGCGGGGGCTGCATCACGAAGTCACGCGACTTGCTGGCGGCGGCGATCACATCAAATTTCACAGGTGCATTCATTGCTTCTTCTCCTTGGTGGCCGTAACAGAACACACGCCAAAGCGATCGACGGCGGCGGCGATCACGTCGCAGCTATGGGCTGCGATGGCGGTGTATGAATGGCGTGCGCTGGCGGTGCGCACGACGACACGAAACGCGGTCATGGGGCGTTCCCTTTCGTTGGGTTGGTATCAATCGGAAGTTCGTTCACATCGAGCCGGCCGGCGCGCCAGTCGGCCACCTGGCGAGGTGTGCCGTGACGCGGTGACTTGTCGGGCAGCGGCACCATGCGCGGCCAAGGACATGCCTTGATGGCGTCCCATGAGGCCAGAGCCAGGCGCTGTTCGTCCGCCGTCATGGCCGGTGCCGGCCATGCTGGCCTGTCATCGACCGCCGGCCGAGGCCAGGGGCATGCGCCCAGGGCAAGCCAGGCATGCTCAACTTGTGCGGCCTGGTCCGGCTGGAACGTGACCGGCGCCGGTGCGGTCTTCGGGTCAAAGGACACATCGGCCGCAAAGGCAGGCGCGGCGGGCTGCGTACAGTTATTTACACGAGTCCAAGGGAACCTCGAACCCGCCGATGTGCGGGCATCGTGCCCTTGAACTGGCGTCCATGTGTGACGAACGGATTTAAAAACCACACCGACCATCTCGCGGCACTGGACGCCATAGGGCATCACGCGCTCGCACTCTTCATAGCGCCCGGTGACAGTCTTGGTTTCCTTGGCCAGCGTGACCATCAGATCGTCACGCTTCACCAGAGCGCCGCCCTGCGCACGCAGATAGCTCGCCCAACATGCGCGCTTCTCGCCCTCGACTTTTTGTACGGCATCCCATGCGGCGGCCATGGCCGGTGGCGCCTGTTTGACCATATCTGCCGGCACGCGGCGCAGCTCGCGCCAGACGCTTACCGGTGCTCCACCCCATTGCTGGAACTGACGAATCCCCCAGCGGGCCGCCCAGGCTTCCACGCGGGCCGAGGGCGTCAGCTCACGATCACCCGCCATATCGGTGGTGATGAGATAGCCTTCCTTGGTCTTGTGGTCCGCCACCCCATCGATGTTCTTGGCCACATATTTGGCGATGTAGCCCGCAGCACTGCCTTTCGCCCAATCGATGCGTTTAACGTCAAGTCGGCGCTTGAATGCGCCCGGCTCGCCACGGTCCACGCGCCAGGCATATCTCTTCATGACGCGGATAGCGCGGCTGGTCACATCCTTGACGTGTGGCGTGGTGTAGTCAGGTAACGCGCGTACAAACACCAGCATATGCCAGTGCGGGCAACCATCGTGATGCGGCTCAGCGATACGGAAGCCGTACAGGCCGATGCCGCGACGGGCCAACGCCGAACGCGCCAGCGCAGTCATCTTGCCCAGGTATCGATTGGCCGTGCGAGGGTCCGAACCGTCATACTTCGGATTTGGCTTGCCCGTATGCAGCGTCGCATGGAAGCGCGATGGGCAAGACCATGTGAGGAACAGGCCCTGATCGTTGCACTCCTTTGCAATTACCTCGAAACCATTGATGCGCAGCATGAGTTCGCCGCGACGAATGGTCTTGTTAGCGGTCGTTTTTTCGGCTAGTTCAGCAATACTGAATTCCTGACCAGCCTCATTGCGCACAATGGTCGCTTCCAGAGCAGCGGCATTTCTCCGGTTCTGTGCCAGGCGAGACAGTACGGCGTCATTACTGGCATAGGGCTCGCCGTGATAGTGCACATAGCCCAGGCGAATATTTCCGCCCTCAAGGGCGCGGCCGACCACCTTGCGCAGTTGCCGACGCCACCAGCGCGGATCCACCACACGCGCGATGATGGCGCGCAGGTCGTCATCATCCACTTCAGGCATATCAATGCCGTAGTCGCTACACTCCTGCTCGATGAGGTCGCGTGCGTGGGTGTCAGAAATGGCTTTCCACAAGACTTTCTTGACGTTCTCGGCTGCTTTCTCGGCCGTAGCACAGATATCGGCATCATCCTGCGACAGATCCACGCCGGCCGGCACGTACTGCTCAGCGAATTCGCGGACGAACTGAACCGCAACCGGCTCAAAAATCTTGTTCCAGTGCCATACCGACATCAGTTCCAGGGCCTGGCTTACGACACGTCCGCGCCACTTCAGCGGAATACGTGCCAGTTCCCCGGCAAACTGGTGCGACTCGACGAAAGCCCGATGGCGACGCCGTGTTTTCGCATCGACTGTTCTAGACTGCATTGAGGGCTCTTTCATACGTCGTAATGGCACGCAGCACCGCATGGCGCATGGCCAGGCGTTCCGCTTCAGTAAAGGAGTGAATAGGAGATTCCCAGCGATCCGCCGCGAAGCCCGCCAGGGCCAGGATGTGTCGACGCACTGGCTTGGGCATCGCTGCCCAGGAATAAGCAATGCCGGTTTGGAGATCGGGCCGCCTGCGATTGCGCAACAGCGAAATGGATTTACTGAGCTCAGCCTTGGCAGCCTCATTTCCCGGGGGCGTGGGAACCCATGCCGCACGCTCACGCAGCAGGTCCGCAGCCGGCCGGAATGACGCATGGTCCTTAATTCGTGCACCGCGCATCGTTACCCCCGCACCAGCCCGAGAGCCGCAAGAAGAGATGGTGCAAGCAACAGCAGAGCAGCGATGCAATGAGCGATCACAGTACGCATTACCATGCCCCCATCAGGCCACCGAGACGCTGCAGACGCTGGCCAAGGCGATGTGCAATGGCAGATTTCCCCTGCCAGATCACATTCCACTGCAGTTCGTCTTGCAGCACGGCTTTGCGCAGCAGCATGCGCTGGGCGCACTGAAATTCTTTGATATCGTCGCCCATGCGAAGCCGCAGCGAGGCGAGGGCAAGCGTTGTCTGTTGCTGGTCGAGAGCCATGTGAGGTTTCTTTAGGGTGAGCGAATCCCGCGTGCGCCAAACGGCGCACGACAGGTCTTAGTTATTTGGGATTCAGCGACCGGCTAGGCGGTCAGCAGCAAGTCAGGCAGTACCTGTTCCTTGGGGGACAAGGTACGCACGGGGCGAGATGGGAAGGCTCACCTCGGGATTGGGCATGGCCGACAGGGAAACGGTGCGAGAAATCTCCAGCGTGGCCACGAAGGTATGGCCGCAATCGACGTTCTGGCATCGGTAGGTGATTTCCTTCATCAGCGTAGACATGGTTCGGCTTTTGGCTGCACGCACTGGGCTTTGGCAATGAGGGCACGGCAGGCTGATTACACGCATGTTGTTTTCTTTCCCTTGATGGCATAGAGTGCACGCCCCTTGCCGGTAAAACGTTTGATACCTTCTCGAACAGATTGCGCTAGAGCGAACTCAGCGGCCTGTTCAATCGTGTCAAAGCCTTCTCGCATCATGATCACTTCCAGGGCTTCGACTAACGCAGGATTAGTGAACGGCAATTCGATATCAGGCATTGCGAGGCACTGAAAAGTGGCTCGTGAGCGCCTTGGCTTGCACGTTCTGCTCGGATAAGATCGGCATCGAATAGGATTGCGCCAGGGCGATGGCCTGATGCATCAACAGATCATGAGCCAAGGTGGCCAGGTTTTCACCTTGGTACTGTGCCAGCGCCTTCATGATGTCGTAGTTGTCGTCGTTGACGCGCACAACGATGCGGCGATGACGGATTTTGCGGGGATCGTCGTACATAGCAGCCTCCGTGCTCAAGCCCGTTCGGCTTTAACGTCGTTGTCGTAGGCGGCCATGCCGCGCAATATCAGCAGGCGCACAAAGGACGAGCGTGTGCGCAGATCCTGGCGGGCCAGCTCAGCCAGTCGTTCTTCTTCATCAGCTTCAAGGCGGAAGGTAACGGCCACCGAGGTATCGGTGTGGGGGCGGCATACGGGCTTGGAGAGAGTGGGCATATGGGATAATGGTTGTACACGTCACTTAGCAATGACGTGAATATAGCGGTCATATGACCGCAAGTCAAACAATATATTGCGGTCAAATGATGGAATTTAACGAGCGTCTAAAGTTGGAGCGTAAGCGGTTAGGTCTGAGCCAAGAGAAGTTTGCTGCCTTGGGTGGCGTTACGCGTGATACGCAAATGAACTATGAGAACGGATCGCGAAAGCCCGACTCGGCTTATCTCACTGCTATGGCAGTGGCGGGAATTGATGTGTTATTTCTCTTAACGGGAGAGTCGAGCAATGCTCCGCTAACCAAAGATGAAAGCGATTTACTTGAAGGATTTCGCAGCCTGGATATCCGAGGCAAAGCTGGCGTGCTTGGAATGATTTTTGGATTGACCTCCGGCTCTGAGTCGTCGTCGGGAGCGCGGACGCCAGCCATGAACATTAAAGGTAACGTTGGTCACCAAATTCACGGAGATGTATTTGGCACCATTAAAGGCGTCGTCATGGGGAACAAGATCGTCAAAAAGAAATAGGAGAGCCAGCCGTCTTGTATTGATCGTTTCAAAGACGCTGTATATCGAGCCAGGAGGCTTTTGAGAGTACGGATGCCGCGAGTCCTGCAACGGGAAATTCCGCGACGCACTAGGGCCTGTTCACATTAAATCTGCACACTCGCAGATTTAATGTGAACAGGCCCTAGAAATGGCCGGCGCTGAGATAACTGGGAGGAGACAGAACAGCCTAGTTGGCGCGAAGCAAGACCCGCCGTTATGCCAGATTAAAAATCGACGCTAGCCGAGAGTATCACCGTACGCGGCTGGCCCAAGTATACCCAGTTGCCGTTGCTGCTGGACCAATAGTTTCGATTGAAAAGGTTGTTCACGCTGGCGCGCAGCACCATCGGTTTGTCGAAGGCGCGGGTCGTGTAGCGCATGCCAATGTCCCAACGGGTCCAGCCGGGAATGCTACGGACATTGGACTGTTCGATGTACTGGGAGCTTGTGGAAATCATTCGGGTACTCAGTGTCAGGCCGGCCAGGGCGGGAACATCGTATTCCCCGCCGAGATTAAGCTGCCAGCGTGAGACATTGGGCGCGACGTTGCCATCGTAGGTGCCGCTATCGGTCTTGGTCAGGCGGGCGTCGGTATAAGCCAGGCCGCCCAGCAGACGTGCGTTGCGGGCCAACTCGCCAAAGAGATTCAATTCGACCCCACGATTTCGCTGCTCGCCGCTGATCTGATAGGTCGAGGTGCCATCTGCATTGGACACCGAAAAACCGCTGGGCCGCTGGATCTCGAACAGGCTCAGGCTGGTGCCGAAGCTGCCGAAGTCATACTTGGCGCCGATCTCGCGCTGTTTCACCTTGACCGGCGGGAACATCTGCCCCGCATTGGTCGTGCCCACCGGTGCAGTATCGCCCTGGATCAGTCCCTCGATGTAGTTGCCATAGAGCGAAAGATTGGGCATGAGTTTGAACACCACGGCCAATACCGGAGTGACGGCCTGCTTCTGGTAAACCGTATCTCCAGTGCCGGTCCCGCTGGTGTCGTAGGAGATGCTCTTGACACGCTGGTAGCGTCCACCCAGCGTCAGTGCGATACGTTCATCCATGAAGTAGAGGGTATCGGAGAGGGCCAGCGACGGCAGTTGCAGCGAATTGGTCTTGGGCGGGTTGGAAGAGAAGCCCTCCAGCGAAGGTGCGGCCACGGTGACAGGCTGGTAGATGTTGGTATCGTAGCTGGTGAAACCATAGTAGGAAGAGGTGTAGCCGGAATCGCTCTTGAGATAAGTCGCGCTCAGATTCAACCGGTGTTTCACGCTGCCGGTGAAGACGGTGCCGCGTAAGCCACCTTGCCATACTTGGTTGCGGGTCCAGTTCGGCCAGAAATAGACATTGGCAGTACCGTCGCCCTGGCTGTCATTGACGGTGATGTCGGTGGACAGATAGCGCGACTGGGTATCGCTGCCCCCCACTGCACCGTAGATCATCCATTGCGGGCTGAGCTCGTACTCCGCTTTGGCCAGGACAAAGTTGCTGCGCGACTTGGTGTTCTCCCAGCTCTGGGCGATGCGTGCGGTGGCGCTGGGCGGCGAGGGTACCTCGACGCCATCGGCAATGCCGAAGCCGGCGGATCCCTGCGGGGACGTGTTGTTCATGGTCTGGTGCCCGACATCCAGCGATGCACGCAACTGGCTGCCGCGATAATCGATACCCAGCGTGGCCGCACCCAACTCCACTGACTGATCGGAGGTGGCCGTATCGCCGTTGCGATAAATGCCGTTGAAGCGGATGCCCCATTGCTTGTCTTCCCCGAAACGACGCCCCAGATCCAAGTGGCCGGCCAGGTTGCTGTTGGACATGTAGGTGGTCGTCACACGCGTGAGCGGTTCGTCATCGGCGCGCTTGGGAACGATGTTGATGGCACCGCCCACGGCGCCGCCAGCGCCGGGTGCCATTCCGTTCAGCAGGGCATTGGGGCCCTTGAGCAATTCGACACGTTCAGCGATCTCGGCTGAACTGGCGCGGCCAGACATGATGCCGGGCACGCCGTCAAAGAGGATTGAATCCTGCACCGACAGGCCACGGATCATGAAGATTTCGCCACCCGCCGCCGAATTGGTCAGGCCATAGGAGACCGGGCGCACCGACGGGTCGTTGGCCAGTACATCGGCGACCGTGATGGCTTGCTGGTTCTCCATCAGCGTCGCGGTATAGCTGGTGGTATTGAAGGGCGTGTCCATGATCTTGGCATTACCCAAGAGCCCGGCGCGGCTGCCGCGTGCCACCTGGCAGCCGGCGTAGGCGGCTGGCAGGTTTTCTTCATTCTCCGCAGCCGCCTTCACCACCACTTGCGGTAGCGGGGCCGCAGACTGTTGAGCCGTTCCCGCAGCGCGGATGACGAAAGTGCCGTTGACCTGCTGCACCTCCAGCCCGCTGTTGTTCATCAGTTGCGTCAACGCTGCGCGCGGCGTCAGACTGCCCTGCACGGCAGCAGCGTTCTTGCCCGCCACCAGGGCCGGCGGGAATGCGATCGGGATGCCCGTGGCGGCAGAGAGTGCATTGAGCGCGGAGCCCAGAGGCTGGGCGGAAATGGCAATGCTGACGGTGCGGTCGTTATCTACGGTCTGGGCGTGCAGGACAGGTGCCTGGACCAGCAAAAGGGCGACAGCCAGGGAAATGCGGGTGGGCGCAAAGCGGAATGGAGGCTTGTGCATTGGAATAGGGTCTCGATGATAGTTAAGTGAAAATGGGTCTCACTATCATTAAGACGCTTGACTGCCTCAAATGTGCACCTCTTGTCGTGAACTTTAATCACAATGTCGTTGTGGGCCCCGGCCCGGGTGTGATTGCCGACTGAGCAGCTTACTACCGCCGGACGATCTCGATGTCACCATTGGGCGCTCGTACCAGCCGTACCGGCAGGATACGCGGCATGGTCTGGGCAAAAGCCTGCGGGCTGTCCAGACGGTAACTGCCGCCGACCTGCATGGCGGCGACCACAGGATCTCGCACGAAGACGTGGCTGGGGCCATATCGCTCGAACTCCTGCAAGGCCTGCGCCAATGGTGTACTGGTGAAGTGGAGCAGACCTCGGCGCCATGGGGCGATGCTGGCCGGGTCGATCTCGCGTACGGCACCCAGCAGCCCGCTAGCCGAAGCTTGCACGGTCTGCCCGGCGAACAGGTAGGCCTGTGCCGGATGGTCAGGGGCAGTGCTGGTCACCATGACATGGCCTTGCTCGACGGCCACTTCCACCGCGTCCGCATTGCCGCGGCGTACCGAAAAGCGCGTACCCAGCACGGTAACCCGGGTGGCGCCAATCTCCACCACAAACGGCCGGCTGCTGTCATGGGCCACGTGGAACATCGCCTGGCCGCTGGTGAGGTGTACTTCGCGTCGCTGTGGCAGCAGGGTCACCTCCAGCGCGGTGCCGGAATCCAGCGCCAACTCGGTGCCATCCGGCAGGGTCAGCGCCATACGCTCGCCTTGCCGGACGGCAAAGGATTGGTGGAAGCTGCGCTGCCCGAGCCAATGCAGCGTCGCCAGCCCGCAGCCCAGCAACATCACGCAACACAATGCCAAGACATTGAAACGGGGGCGCCAGCGGGCTCCCATTTGGCGTTGCCACCAACTGCCCCCGGATGCGGCGCGCGCCTGGATGGGAGTGGGAGCAGCTGACGCCGCGTTGCGCCGTAGCGCCAGCGTGGCCGCATTGAGTCCCGCTAAGCCAGCTTCAATACACGCATAAGCGGCGCCATGGGCGGTGCTAGCGCTCAACCATTGCTGGAATTGCGCTTCTTGCTGGGGTGAACAGCCCTGTTCGCGGCAGGTATGCCAGCGTGCCGCCTCGACCCTGACAGGGTCTTCGGTGTCGAAGAGCGCTGCCATTTCCTGCTGGACGGGCTGGTCGGGGGAGGGGTAACCGCTGGTCGCGGTCGGGGCTGTCGATGGCTTCATCTTATTTGTATAGATGCATGAGACTGGAGAAACTGCACCTGCCAGCGGGGACGGGCAGCACAAGCGTGGTCATCGGGCTGCCGGAGCTGCCTCCAGGGCCTCCCGGCAGGCTGCGCAGGCCAGTTTGCCGCGGCTGATGTACTGGTTGACCATGCTCAGGGAGATACCCATGCGTTCAGCGATTTCCTTGTTGGGCAGCCCCTCGAACGCATACAGCTGGAAGGCTTCGCGACAACGGGGCGGCAGGCTGTCGATGGCTTCCAGGTAAGCGTGCGCGGACTGGATCGCAGCGCAGGCCTGCTCTGGCTGCAGATGGGCAGGAACGGCAGGCATGTCGGTGTCCGGCAGGCTGTCGATATCCTCGTGCTGGCGAATCGCGGCACGGCGGTCCATGTCGATTTTCAGACGCAGGGCCACCTGGCGCAGTAGGGTGCTTGGATCGAGGATGGCGTGGCCCGCGCGCTCCATTGTCAGGACCCGGACAAAACTATCGTGTACCAGATCGGCAGCAGTTTCGGGATTTTTGACTTTGCGCAGGCAGAAGTGCAACAGCTCTCGGTAATAGCGGGTGATCACGTTTCCAGTCCAAGCCATAAGACAACAGGCCCTGGGACGACGCCTCAAGCGCCTGGCACCGCACGCAGCAAGGAGCAATGGAGATTGGTCAGGTCGTCAGGGGAGATGCCGTCTCTGAGCGTACTACGTGGCTATCTGGCTAGCGCAGACCAGACCTGGCGGCCTGGCATACTCTCAAGGTTCCCGCATTTGTGCAGGAAGATTCCTTTGAGCATGTTGCAAAGTTAAGGCACTGAAGATGCTACCACAGGTCATTGCCCAATAGCGGGCAGGTCTCGACCGGCTGGGCAACAGTAGCGTGCCGGAAAGCCCTCTCTGGCGGAGCACTAGGGCCTGTTCACATTTTCACGAATGGCCCGAATGCGCAGGCAAGCGAGGAGAACACAAGGTAGCTGTCAGCGAGCTTGTCGTATCGAGTTGAGACGCGACGGTCGTGAAAATGTGAACAGACCCTAGTCAACAGAGAAATCTTCTACACCCGCCGAGAAGCTCTGGTCGTCATCGAGCGATGGTGTCGCCAGTACGATACCGATGGGCCGTACAGCGTAATGAGATACCGCCTGCCGACATCGCAGGCAACAATGCCGGTAATGGGAACGGTCACAGCCGTCCAGAATCTACGCAGAGCGGCTTGTCGCGTACCTTTAAACACTCCCTTTACAACCGCCTTGCTTGAACACTCGCTCAGTCGTTGCTGGACTATTCACGAGCTTTTCCATGGGCCTTCGAGGACGTGCGACCAGTTCGCCGCCGCAATTAGGGCAACTGCCTTTCAATATGTCGATAGTGCAATTAGTACAGAAGGTGCATTCGAAGGAACAAATCTTTGCCTCAGTCGATTCTGGCGGGAGGTCTTTATCGCAGCATTCACAGCTGGGTCGTAATTCAAGCATTTTTTCTCCGTTGCGGAACAACTTTTTGGCCGAATAGAATATCTCAAGAGCGTAGACGAAGATCTGCTGGGGACTCGGATCATAGTTATCACAGACCTGATGATAAATGAGATTCAAGTTCTCGCAACGATAGCTTTCGATGGGTAACTTGCCAAAATTACTGAAGTAGTAACAGGCCCAAACTTTGCCAAGGTGTCGATAGCGGCTTCCAGCTGCGCCATCTCTTCAACCAGGATCCGAACAAGAAAGCAATCTTCTCCGGTGATGCGGTGGGCATCAATAATCTCGGGCATTGTCACGAAGGTAAACAAGCAGCGTTTGATCTCCGCGTGCGTCTTCCACAGGCCTGAGTGGCAGATTTTTGCAGCAGCGCATGTTGGTTTGGTGCGGAAAATTTTATTGCACAGGTCTATTATTTCAATAATAATTGAAATATTGAATTAATGAGGCAGGCCATGGAAACAAAATCCGTTATCGCCGCGCTTAGCGCGTTGGCCCAAGAGTCCCGTCTGGGCATCTTTCGCCATCTGGTTCAGGTCGGGCCGGACGGCTGTGCAGCGAGCAAGATTGGCGAGGCGCTTGACATCGCACCATCTTCGCTGTCCTTTCACATGAAGGAGCTGTCACACGCAGGCCTGGTGACGTCGCGGCAGGAGGGGCGTTTCGTCATCTATGCGGCCAATTACGACGTCATGAACGAGGTTCTCGGCTTTCTCACCGAGAACTGCTGCGGTGGCAATCCCTGCTCTCCAGTTAGTGCATGCTGTCCACCATCAGCTGCTGCTACTTGAGGCGGAGTAAGCATGCTGGTAGCGTTTTTCATTTTCCTGATTACATTGGTGCTGGTCATTTGGCAGCCCCGGGGTCTGGGCATCGGTTGGAGCGCTTGCGGGGGCGCAGTCGTGGCGTTGTCCTTGGGCGTAATCCATTGGGCTGATATTCCAACGGTGTGGCACATCGTCTGGAATGCTACTGCGACCTTCATTTCCATCATCATCATCAGTCTGCTGCTGGACAAGGCTGGTTTTTTTGAATGGGCGGCGCTTCATGTGGCTCGCTGGGGAAGAGGTAACGGCCAGCGCCTGTTCGTATTGTTGGTCCTGCTGGGCGCCACTGTATCGGCGATCTTTGCCAACGACGGTGCCGCACTGATCCTGACGCCCATCGTCATTGCCATGCTTCAGGCGCTGCGGTTCTCGCCGCAAGCGACCCTAGCGTTCGTCATGGCGGCGGGCTTCATCGCTGACACAGCCAGCTTGCCGTTGGTGGTATCGAACCTGGTCAACATTGTTTCGGCGGACTACTTCAAGCTCGGTTTTGCGCAGTATGCCGGCGTCATGGTCCCGGTCGACCTGGCCGCGCTAGTCGCTACGCTTTTGGCGCTCGTTGTCTTCTTCCGGAAGGACATTCCAAAGAATTACGACCTTTCGCAGCTAGAAGCCCCGGCTGCGGCAATACGTGACAAAGCCACCTTTATAGCTGGCTGGTGGGTGCTTGGGCTGCTCCTGCTGGGATTCTTCTGGCTGGAAGGCTTGGGTGTTCCCATCAGTGCGGTAGCCGCCGCCGGTGCGTTGATTCTTCTTGCGGTAGCCGCGCGGGGACATGTGATCGCGACGCGAGAGGTGATCAAGGGGGCACCGTGGCAGATCGTCTTCTTCTCCCTCGGCATGTACCTGGTGGTTTATGGCCTGCGTAACGCGGGACTGACGAATCTGCTGACACAGGTACTGAATGGTCTGGCGGAACAAGGGCTCTGGACCGCAACGCTGGGAACCGGCTTCGTGACGGCAATCTTGTCTTCCATCATGAACAACATGCCGACCGTGCTGGTCGGTGCACTATCCATCGACGCCACAACGGCGCATGGCGTGGTACGCGAAGCCATGGTCTACGCCAACGTGATTGGCTGCGACCTCGGGCCGAAGATCACGCCAATCGGCAGCTTGGCGACCTTGCTTTGGCTACACGTGCTTGACCAGAAGAAACTGCATATCTCGTGGAGATACTACTTCCGCGTCGGTGCTGTACTCACGATGCCAGTGCTGCTTGTCACGCTCGCAGCGCTGGCGATCCGCCTCCAATAGTACCTAACACATCACCCTGGAAACGTCATGACCACCATCTATCACAATCCTGCTTGCGGTACATCCCGTAACACTCTGGCCATGATCCGCAATAGCGGGGAAGAGCCAACTATCATTGAATATCTGCAGCATCCGCCAAGCCGGGAGCAACTGGCAAAGATGATCAAAGATGCCGGGCTGAGCGTACGCGGGGCGATTCGCCAAAAGGGCACGCCCTACGCGGAGCTGGGACTGGATAAGCTCGATCTTACGGACGACAAGCTGCTGGATGCCATGCTGGCGCACCCCATCCTGATCAACCGGCCGTTTGTGGTGACAACCAACGGCACTCGCCTGTGCCGCCCGTCGGAGCTGGTGCTGGATATCCTGCCCAATCCGCAGCAGGGGCCATTTACCAAAGAGGACGGTGAAGTCGTGGTCAACGCGGAGGGACAACGTGTCGCACCGGCTCAGTGACCTGCCGAACATCACGGCAGGCGAGTTCCAGGTCCCGGCGATTGACGGCTTTAAAGAAGTCGGCGCATCTAGCCATCGGCCGCGCTTCCTATTGCTTTACGGCTCCATCAGGGAGCGCTCATACAGCCGGCTGTTGACGATGGAAGCGGCACGTCTGCTGGAGGCATTTGGCGGCGAGGCCAGGATTTTCGATCCGCGCGGCCTGCCCTTGCCCGACGGCGAGCCGGATGCGCACCCGAAAGTTGTAGAGCTGCGCGACCTGGCCAACTGGTCCGAGGGAATGGTCTGGTGCTCACCCGAACGCCACGGCGCCATGACCGGCATCATGAAAGCACAGATCGACTGGATTCCGTTGTCGCAAGGGGCGATTCGGCCGACCCAGGGTAAAACGCTCGCCGTAATGGAAGTATCGGGTGGCTCCCAGTCATTCAATGCGGTCAATCAGATGCGCGTGCTCGGACGCTGGATGCGGATGCTGACGATTCCAAACCAGTCGTCGGTCGCCAAGGCATACCAAGAATTCGACGATGCCGGCAGGATGAAGGCTTCGCTCTACTATGAGCGGGTCGTCGATGTAATGGAGGAGCTTTTCAAGTTCACCCTGCTGACTAGAGATGTCTCACCGTATCTGACCGACCGCTACAGCGAACGGAGGGAAGCTGCGGCAGATTTGGAAAAGCGTATGAGCCAAGAAAAATTGTAGCTGGCGTTTCACCATTGCAGAATGCCTACTCTTGGCTGGGAGAAGATATTCCATCCTATTCGTAAGTCTTCCCCATTAACAGGATATCGGCAACCTTACGCCAGGGATTTATTGAAACTTCATAGAAATGGGGACCATTTCTTGAATTCTCCACCCAACGAACGGAGGCATTTAGAAATGCACCGATATTGCCGTTCTTCCAGCCCAATACACCCGAAGAGTATGGTGATGGAAGTAAAGCCGCGTGTAATTCAGTTTCTGCGAACCAGTCTGCGGAGAGTACATTCAGAAAATTGATGAAACTCACTTCATCCACCACAGCATCTCGTGCAGACTCAAGTTGTCTCTCCATTTCTTGTTTGATGTATTTCGCGCTCATCTAATATCCTCGTCACATAGCCCGCTTCTGGGCGATAAGCCGTAGCTTCCGATGCCAAGCCGCTATGGGTAATCCAAGGCGGATTCCCCCATGTCCTATTTTCTACCTGACTGGCCGTTTTTTGACTACCAAACGATGTCTGGAGGTAGATATCGTTTGCTTAATGTTTGCCTCACATTATCGATTATTGGCTGTGTATTCGTGACTATTTTGCTTGTTGGAAATGGGCGCTACATAGACAGTAAAGCATCTGACGGAGCCCGCCATATGAGTGCAGAAAAATGGCACATAACGATCACTACCAAGGAGCGCGTCCAGGAAAACGCAGCGGGCGAGAATGAAGAACACTCGAACAAGGGGGCAATTGGGCGCGGTCACCAGATGCTAATGTGGCGGGAAAAGTCGCAGCCGGTTATGAGCTGTCTGAGCCGTCGCAATCGAGAATCGCTCAGGCTAGTGAGTCGGACATACGCCGATAGCCGAAGCCCGGGAGCTCCTACGCTGCCGCGATGAATTACTACGTGTGGCTCCGATCCTTTTCAGGTTGTAGCAACTGATAATCCTCTAGACCTGCGAAAGTGCAACTACTTCTGCGCACGCCTTTAACGGGACATCATTTCTAGGTTATTGCTATTTGATGCGCTCCCCACAGAGCTTCATCCATTAATCCTACGTGTCTGTCGGAGATAGATTCTCCGTTTTAGCTAATTGCCTGATGTTCATAAGGCAGATTTTTTCTCATGCTATTAGTAGCCCTCTGATATCCGACTCTGGACCCATGGCCACTATTTGGGAGGGGGGCATGGACGGATTGTTTCGAGGGCGCACAATATTACTTGTCGAGGACAATGTCGATGTTCGGACCATCTTTTCAGAGGTGTTTAAAAATGAGGGTTACCGCGTTCTGGAAGCTACAAACGGTCGAGAAGCCTATGACCTAATGATGGGGTCTGATGATTCTGTGAACGTTGTTTTGACAGATTTGCGAATGCCGATCATGGATGGGTTCGAGTTGGCGACCTTACTCAAAAATAACCCGCGATTTTCTTCCATTCCGATTGTTCTCCTGAGTGCGACCCCTTTGAAAAACTCTTGGAGAGCATTGGAGGTTTTTGACGCGTTGCTTGTAAAACCCTGTCTCTTCGCTGAAGTGGTCTCGACCGTTAAAGCTGTTCAGTAGAAGGGATTCTATATAGCTCACTTTTAGTTTCTGTTATCGTTGCGTAGGTCCTCGGGTGCTTCACGCGATGGGCCCGACCGTAAAAAATCGAAGATCGGCCCTAAAAATTACGCGAGATCACTTCGTCTTAGCTTCGTTTCTTCTCTTGCATCTTCGACGAGCCGTCTAATAACAACCCTCCTTCGTAAAATTTCTGCGTGAACCGTTGAGCTCATCGGCATAGTTGTTGTTAGCTCTTTGAGGCTGGCAGTGCTTTCGTTAAATCGCTTCTTCATTAGATCTCCTATTGAGAGGTGCCATTTGAACACGATTTCTGCGCCCTTTACTGCGTCGGGAAAATAATTGGACAGGAGCATGTCTCGACGCTATCACTATGATCCCACCGATAGAAAAATAAATGAGGTGCATTTCCGTTTTAGAGAAGTAATGGGAGTAAGGTCTGTGCATCCCTTTGCGAATCAAGGCTAGGTAAAAAGCTCGCTTGATTCGTTTTCCCCATCCCGACTCTGCCGCCTCTTCAGTTCATTGAGTCCCTCCGTTGAGATGCTTTGCTATCTTTCCAATTGGAGAATCATATGAACAAGATGAATCGCTTTCGAATGACGGAGCCGGTTCCCGATTACCAAAATTTTCTGGTTGCGGGAAGTGCCCTCTACGTAGACTATTCGGGGCAGCTTGCGGATATCGAATGCATTCAGCAAGTTCTTGAGGACCTCGCGCGTAGTCGTGGAAAGACAAACGACCTTTGTAACCCAAGGCCTCCCATTTCGTCTGAGGACTAGAGCGCGAAAGTGCGCATATACATCGTCCGCAAACCGGTTTTAGTATTCCGAATTTGGTGCCGCCACCTTGCTTGGGGCCAGAAGTTTGGCTCTCGCCAAAACTTTCTTGAAGTTGAGCGAAGGCATCGATCGTCTTATTTCATTCACCTGTTCCTGCCTGGAGGAAGAAATGCGAAATTACTCTAATGGCCGCTTTAACAGCGACGAAATTGTGGAAGCAATAGATAAGCATCGACGAGAACACGGCGACTGTTATTTTGAAAATAACGAGATCAAAGACTCCACAACTCTTAGTGCAAAGGCGCAGAGCTTTCGTGAAAAGAAGCTAGGGTGGCCGATGAGTCCGAACAGCTTTCGACGGGTCACGTCGGTAAAGATTAAAAAATAGCTGAGAAATTGAAATGAAATCTCGGATTGTGACGCCTATTTTTGGGTGCCGCCGAACCGATGGGCAGCCCATGCGGAGGATCTTCCCAGACCTGAAACTCTTATACATAGACAATACACAAAGGACGAATATGTCAGATACCAAACTACCTGTGGATCAAAGAAACGAAGGCCGAGAACATTTGTCGCCACGCGGACATCCGCAGCAGCATCAAGGGCATAAACCGAACCAAGAGCAAGTAGGGGGGGGCGAGGATCGCATTCGTAAACCGGCTAGCGATGTCGAACGTAATGGCTCCCAATCTCAGCAGCAAGAAGCCGCTAAAGGGCTATATGAAAAGCCTAATAAAGACCACCTTACATTGGTGAAAAAAACAGTTTCCCGCGACTGATCTTGCAACGGCTGGCTGTGAAGCATCCTTGGACTAAGTAAAGGTTAGGTATGGAGAGAAATTGATCGATGCCGAATATCGGCTTGCGAACTTCCAGGGCGAATTCGAATAAAAATACTATCCCAGGTAGCCGACCAAGTCGCCAGAAATGCCACCCTAACTCAGGATTCTTATGTCCATTTTTCAAAATGTAGACAGCTCCGGAAACTTTTCCTACGAGCTCAGATATTCGCACCACTCAGATGGGTGGCAAATGAATAGCATTTCGATTCAACGACGCGATCATCAGATTTTTTCAAAGAAGAATCTCGCAGGAGTTTACCGCGCGGAAGCGGTATTGCTTGAGCAGGGCGTCAACATGTGCGAAGCGGTAATTACACGTTTTAATCTGAAGCCGATTTTGCATGCATAGTAGTTGTACGCGCCTTTGTAACCTTTGATGGTATTGCCTGAGTCCAGTGCGATATCCCTATGAGTAGGAGAAGTTATGAGCAAGGTAAACCGGTGGCGTGAGTTTTCTTTCATAAAGACTGTTTCCTCACCAGAAAAAGGTATTGAGGCGGACTTGTCGACGAGAAATGATGAGAAATTGGCTGCCAGCCAAATCTTCGGAGCCGACGCTGTTCGAGATCAACAAGCAATCTTAGCAGCTGAGTCGGAAGGACTGGCGATTCAAGAGGACTAGATCTCGTCCGTTATCCGTCGGACAGAGAGCCTCAATTGTTGCCCTTGTCTTTCACGTCATTTTTCATTCATTAATATGGATGGACAGCATTTTAATTGAATGATTTTCGCGATCAAATATCGCGACAACGGACATCGCGGCCTGTTCCATTGGATCCTTAACCTGACCGCGATACGAAGGAATGATCGTGTCAAACTTCAATAAGACCCAAGGCTCTCATCGACTGGAGCAGCAAGGATTTACTCCCCATAAGGAGAAGACGTCGAGATCTAACGATGGTCGCTATTCTTCACGCGATGGCGAGAAGAGAAAGCAAGAGCAAGCTGATCAGCAAAGTGACGCTGGCCCACGCCGCTATGAAGGGGGTGACATCTATCGAAGGAACTACATGAGAGAGACCGAGAAGGCTGATCGCTCGCGGTAATGTTGTATGTGGGCAGGCAGTCCAATTTATTAAAGGGGCCGCAGTTGCGGCCTTTTTAAATGAGGAGATTGACATGCGATTTCATTTCCGAGGTTATTGAAGTAACTAGTGGTTTAGGAAGCAGCCGCACACGAACAGAGTTTCAAATTCGAAACGCGCCTATCAATCTAGAAGGTCAGATTATCGTCTGTCGAAAAGCAATAGCTCAATTTATTCGTGAATCTACGGGCTCAAAGGAAATGTCGATTTCAATTTTCGATGAATCGATTGAGCCGTGGAAAGGACAATTGTTTGCGATAACCCCGCTGGATGATCATCTCGATGTGTAAGTGAATCGCTGATCCAGGCCCTTTCCTGACGCACACGCCAGCAATTTTTGTTGAATGGTTGTGCACCTTGCCCGTGATAACGGGCCGATATCCCAATAGTAGGAGTTTCCCATGGCAGAAAAAGAGCAAAAGCGCGGCAACCGAGAGCCGAAAAAACCTAAGAAAAAACCAGTGCCAGCAGTCCCGGTGCAGCGCGCTCATCAAGGACTGTAGTGAAAACGGTTCTTAATCATAAAAATCCTGACAACCGCTGGGCCACATCGCCTAGCCTTTGCCCCCGGGGCTATACGGCCTAGCTTCTTCACGGCGGGTTTATCGCGGGGCGTCTCTCCCCGCGGTGCCCTGAAAGGCCAACATGCGCCGATTTTTTCAATTTGCGTCCCAACGCTCCGCCCCAGATCTGTGGGCCGATACCGCACCTGTGCGCGAGGAACTGTTCGGCATCGAGCGCCTAGAGCAGCATGCGCGCAGCCTCGCGACGGCTCAGTTAGTTAGCATCCATCCACCTCGGGTTCGGTCGTTGCACAATCGGTTGCGCGAAAACGCCGTTGATCTGCTGCTGGCCTATCGCGCAGGTGCCGCAGAAGTGGCTGCTGGACGCCGTGTAGTCCCGGCCGCTGAATGGCTGCTGGATAACTATCACGTTGTTGAAGCGCAGGTGCGCGAGATTCGCACTGACCTACCGCCCGGCTACTATAGGCAGTTGCCCAAGCTGGCAGATGGTCCGTTGGCGGGCTATCCACGCGTCTTCGGAATTGCGTGGGCATTCGTCGCCCACACCGACAGCCACTTCGATCCTGCCGTCCTCCGCCGCTTTATTGCAGCCTACCAGGAGGTCCAACCACTGGACATCAGCGAACTATGGGCTGTGGCGATCACCCTACGTATCGTGCTGGTGGAGAACTTGCGCCGATTGGCCGATCAGATCACTGTCGGACGCGCGGCGCGCGCCGATGCCCAAAGGCTCGCTGACCGCTTGCTGGAACCGGGCGCAGCCTATGCCGCGTTGAACCAGGATATTGCCACGCGCGCGAGCAGCCCTGTGTCCGAACTTTTCGCGGCACAGCTCGCCAAGCGTCTGCGCGACCAGGACCCGCGCGTCACGCCTGCCCTACAGTGGCTGGATGAGCGGCTGCGTGACCAGGGCACGGATGCTGACCAGGCTATCCTGCATGCACAGCAGCGTCAGGGTGCCTCCAACGTCTCGGTGCGCAACGTCATCACCAGCATGCGCTTGATGTCTGATATCGACTGGGCAGATATGTTCGAGAGCACTAGCTTAGTGGACACGCGTCTGCGCGCTAGCAGCACCTTCGCGGAGATGGATTTCCCCACACGCAATCGCTACCGTACGGCGATCGAGCAACTGGCTCGGGGATCACCGTTATCCGAACCCGCTATTGTTGAGCGAGCGTTGGCGCTGGCGCAGGCGGCTTCGCCGAAGTCGCCCGAGCTTCTCGTCCAGAACTCCAGCAGGATAGATCCCGGTCATTACCTGATCGCCGAGGGACGCAGCGAATTAGAGCATGCCATCGGATTTCGGCCGCCACTGGTTCTTCGCATCGACCGTTTTAGCGTCCGCGTGGGGCTTAGCGGATACGTGACCGCCATCCTCGCGCTTGCGGCCATGCTGCTGGGTCTCGCGTTCTGGGCCATGTTTGGCATCGGCAGCTTGACGATAGCTCCCACAGGGCTGCTGGCGGTGCTCGCAATGGCCGCATTCATTCCCGCGACCGAGGTAGCCACAGCGCTGGTCCAGCGCGCAATTGCGTCCCGCGCTGGCGCAGTGACGCTCCCGGCTTTGGCGCTGGCCGACGGGGTTCCAACCCATTTGCGCACGCTAGTTGTCGTGCCCACGCTGCTCTCCGGCGAGGCGGAACTGCGCCGGCATATCGAGAGCCTTGAAGTTCACCATCTGTCTGGTGCCGGTGGTGACCTATCTTTTGCTCTGCTATCGGACGGCCTTGATGCAGATTCGGAAGTGCTAGACGGCGACGCCTACCTGATCGGCATTGCGCAGGATGCCATCGACGCACTTAACCAACGGTATGGACCAGCACCAGGTGGTAAGCGCTTTTACCTGTTGCACCGGCAGCGCCGATTCAACGCAAGCGAAAACCGATGGATGGGATGGGAGCGTAAGCGTGGAAAGCTCCATGAACTCAATCGATTATTGCGCGGCGCAACTGACACCAGTTTTATGTCGCTGGGTGGTGCTGCCGACAAAGCTCATCAACCCGAGATCCTTGCCAGAGTGCGCTACGTCATTACGTTGGACGCCGACACCCGACTGCCCCGTGACGCAGCGCTGCGCCTGATCGGCAAGATGGCTCACCCCTTGAACCGTGTGCGCTGGAACAATGCTGAACAGCGTGTAGTGGGCGGTTACGCCATCTTGCAACCACGCGTGACACCAACACTGCCATTGGGCCGCGAGGGATCGCTCTATCAGTGCATTTCGGCCGGTTTGGGTGGCATGGACCCCTACGCGTCCGCCGTGTCTGACGTTTACCAGGACCTTTTCGGTGAGGGATCCTACACCGGTAAAGGCATCTACGACGTCGATGCCTTCGAGGCAGCGCTTGCTGGGCGTATTCCTGAGAATACGATGCTTAGCCACGACCTGTTCGAAGGCGTGTTCGCTCGCGCGGGGCTTGCCTCGGACGTCGAAGTGGTCGAAGAATTCCCTGCCCGCTACGACGTCGCTGCCAGGCGCCAACACCGCTGGACGCGCGGCGACTGGCAACTCCTGCCCTGGATACTCGGGCGACGCCATTCAGGTGCGACCCTACCGCCAGTGGGCCGCTGGAAAATGATCGACAACTTGCGGCGCTCCCTGCTGGCGCCCACGAGCCTACTGGCTCTAGCGCTGTGCGCTTGGTTGCCCTGGCCTCAATCATTACAAGCCATGGGGATGCTGGTACTGGCACTGGCAGTGCCGTTCTTTCTGCCCCACATCTCCGGACTAGCGCCAACGCGCGCGGGCATCGGGCTGAGTAGCCAACTACGCCGGTTGGCCAGCGATCTTCGGTTAGCCGTAATGCAGACACTCTGGACGCTAGCTCTGCTTCCGGATCAGACCTGGCGCACGATGGATGCTATTACGCGTACCCTGATCAGACTCTACGCGACGCATCGGCATCTGCTGGAATGGACAACCGCAGCCCAGTCCGCCGCTCGCCCGCGCCCCGGTATAACTGGCTTCTATGGCCAGATGGCCGGTGGCGTGCTGTTGGCCCTAGTATTCGCCATGGGCGTTAGCGTGTTCTTTCCTGCAGCATGCGCAATTGCGTTGCCGCTGTCGGCGCTCTGGGTCGCAGCGCCGGTCTTGGCCTGGCGCGTCAGCCGCCGTCCGCCGATCGTGACATCCGGTGCGCCCGAACTCACAGATACCTTGGCCCTACGGCTTACTGCACGTCGCACTTGGCGTTTTTTCGAAACCTTCGTGACGCCGGCTGAGCACATGCTTCCACCGGACAATTTTCAGGAAGATCCGAAGCCAGTGATCGCTCACCGCACCTCGCCTACCAACATAGGCTTGTACTTGCTGTCGACGGTGGCGGCCCGCGATTTTGGCTGGGCTGGTGCCCTGCAGACTTGCGAGCGCCTGGAAGCGGCTTTCGTCAGCTTGCAGACATTGGAAAGGTTCCGAGGCCATTTCTACAACTGGTATGACACGCGCACGAACCAGGTGCTTGCACCGGCCTATGTGTCGTCTGTGGACAGCGGTAACCTCGCCGGCCACTTGATCGTACTGGCTAATGCCTGCGAAGAATGGATGGGTGCGTCGCTGTCGACGGATTGGACGGAGGGTGCGAGCGACGCACTCGCGCTAGCCCGGGAGTCGGCGTCTGCTAAACCTTCGACCCAAGGGGCACAGGGACAGCGACTGCTGAGCGTCCTTGCCGAGATCGAGGCAGGGTTCCACGATCCTGCCAGCATGTCACTTCCGGTATTTCAGCGCCTGGCCGATAAGGCGGCAGAGGAAGCGCAGGCGCTGGTCCCAGCAATACAAGCGGAAGGTGACGACCTGCTATTCTGGACCAATGCGCTGCAAGGGCGGATCGAGCAACAGGCACGCGACGCTAAGTCATTCGGCGTCGCGGCGAATGCTATCGATGCCCGCTGGCAGGCGTTGGCGCAACAGGCGCGTGCGCTAGCGCTAGGGATGGACTTCGCCTTCTTGTTGGATCCTGAACGCAAACTGCTTTCCATAGGTTATGCCGCAGTGGAGAACGTGCTCGATCCCAACTGCTACGACCTATTAGCCTCTGAGGCGCGACTAGCCAGCCTCTTCTCAATCGCCAAGGGCGACGTATCCACGCGCCACTGGTTCCGCTTGGATCGGACAGCCATCCCCGTAGGACGTGGATCGGCCCTGGTATCTTGGTCAGGGTCGATGTTCGAGTATCTGATGCCCTCGCTGGTGATGCGCGCACCGGCAGGTAGCCTACTGGAGCAGACCAATCGCCTGATCGTGCAGCACCAGATGGCCTACGGTCGGCGGATGAGCGTGCCGTGGGGCATCTCCGAGTCGGCGTACAACGCTCGCGACCTGGAATTCACTTACCAGTACTCCAACTTTGGCGTGCCAGGCCTGGGCCTAAAACGGGGGCTGGCTCAGGATCTGGTGATCGCGCCTTACGCGACCGGTCTCGCTACCATGGTCGATGCACCGCTCGCACAACGCAACTTTGAGTACCTGCAGACGCTTGGTGCGCTCGGGCGCTATGGCTTTTACGAGGCGCTGGACTTCACCCGTGCCCGCCTGCCCGGCGGGTCGCAGGTCGCCATCGTACGCAGCTTTATGGCGCATCACCAGGGCATGACACTTGTCGCAATCGCCAATACGCTCCAGGGCGCTCGCATGCGGGAACGCTTCCATCGTGAACCGATGATCCAGGCCTGCGAATTGCTGTTGCACGAGCGTATGCCGCGCCTCGTCTCTGTGGCGCGTGCGCGCGCTGAAGAGGTGCTGTCTGGCGCAACCAATCCACATGGTGACTTACATGCGGTACGGCACATAGACCCGTCTGTTACGGCGGCCCCTGCTACGCACCTGCTGTCCAACGGGCGTTATGCCGTCATGCTCACCGCAGCGGGTGCTGGCTACAGCCGCTGGCGTGAGTTGGCTGTGACGCGCTGGCGCGAAGACGCGACCCGCGACGACTGGGGCGCCTACGTCTATCTACGTGACACGGATACCGGTCAGATATGGTCCGCTGCGGCGCAGCCGCTGGCCATGTCACCCGACAGCTACGAGGTAGTCTTCGCCGAGGACCACGCCGCCTTTACGCGGCACGACGGCAGCCTGACGACCACAATGGAGGTGCTGGTGTCCGCCGAAGTTGACGGCGAGGTACGCCGCGTCACAGTCGTCAATACAGGCCGCAAGACTCGTGAAATCGAACTCACCTCCTACTCTGAGGTGGTGTTGGCGTCGCCCGCGGGTGATGATGCCCATCCGGCCTTCTCCAAGATGTTCGTGCAGACTGAATATCTCCCAGAGTTCGGTGCCCTAATCGCTACGCGACGCCCTCGCGGGCCGCACGAGCAGCGGATCTGGGCCGCACACTTCGCCGTGGTCGAAGGCATCGTCACGGCACCCGTGCAGTACGAATCCGACCGGGCACGGTTCCTGGGCCGAGGTCGTACATCCGCCACGGCGCAAGCCATGGCGGACGGAGCCATGCTGTCTGGTACGGCCGGTACGGTACTCGATCCGGTTTTCTCGGTGCGACACCGCGTGCGTATCGCGCCCGGTCGTATGGCGCGCCTCGCCTTCTGGACGCTGGTGGCGCCTACTCGCGAAGCGCTACTGGAATTGGTGGACCAGCACCATGACCGTAGCGCCTTCGAGCGTGCTCGGACCTTGGCCTGGACCCAGGCCCAGGTACAGTTGCGACACATCGGCGTCGAAGCCGACGAAGCCGCAGACTTCCAGCGGCTGGCGGCACCTATCCTCTATGCGGATACACGCTTCCGCCCACCGGCCGAGGAGATCGCTCGTGGTGCAGGCCCGCAGTCGGGCTTGTGGCGGCACTCGGTCTCCGGCGACTTGCCAATCGTGGTGTTGCGAATCGATGACATCGAGGATATTGCTCAGGTGCGCCAACTACTTCGTGCGCACGAGTACTGGCGAATGAAGGGGCTGAGCGTCGATCTGGTGATCGTTAATGAGCGAGCTTCCTCTTATGTGCAGGATCTGCAGTCCGCTATCGAAACGGCCGTGCGCCGGAGCCAGTCGCCCCTTCGACCACACGGCGAGACGATAGCCCAGGGGGTGGTCCATACACTGCGCGCAGATCTGATGGATGTGTCAGCCAGGGCCTTACTGCATTCAGCAGCTCGCGTGCTGCTGCTAGCGCGTCGGGGCGACATCGCTCGGCAAATCGGTCTTCTGCCGGAGACGGTGCACTACGCGAGTGCAGCGCTCGAATTAGCTACCTATACCCAATCTTCCAACCTGACGAGGCAGGGGCAGAGCACAGACACGGTGCGGCTGGAGTTCTTCAACGGACTCGGTGGCTTCGATCAGGACGGTCGCGAATACGTCACCGTACTCACCGACGGACAGACCACCCCCGCCCCCTGGATCAACGTCATCGCCAACCCTGCCTTCGGCTTCCAGGTCTCGGCCGATGGCAGTGCAAGTACTTGGGCTGGTAACAGCCGTGAGAATCAACTTACCCCATGGTCCAACGATCCAGTGATCGATCCGACCGGCGAGGCGTTCTTCGTACGAGACGAGTCGAGCGGCGAGCTCTGGAGCCCTACAGCGCAGCCAATCCGCGACGGCGGTACCTACGTTGCACGCCACGGTCATGGCTATAGCCGCTTCACGCACGAGGCGCACGGTATCGCGCTTGAACTGCTGCAGTTCGTGCCACTGGACGACCCAATTAAGGTGTCGCGCCTCACCTTACGCAATCTCAGCCCACAGACGCGGCGCCTATCCGTCACGGCCTATGCAGAATGGGTGTTGGGCGCCTCGCGTGCGGTTTGCGCACCCTTCATCCTTACCGAGATCGATGCAGCCAGCGGCGTGCTGCTGGCGCGCAATCCCTGGAGCACAGCCTTTCCGGGTAGAGTCGCTTTCGCCGATCTCGGGGGCCGGCAGACCGCTTGGACCGCTGACCGTAAGGAATTCCTTGGCCATCGCGGCAGTCTGGCGGCACCCGCTGCATTGCAGAGCCAGGCGTCCCTATCCGGTACGGTGGGTGCGGGCCTGGATCCCTGCGCTGTGCTGCAGTGCAGCCTAGTGCTGCGGCCCGGCGAGTCGGTAGACATCATCGCTCTACTCGGGCAATGCGGCAGCGCGCAGGAAAGTTTGGAACTAGCGGCGCGCTGGCGTGAGACTGATCTGGAGGCCGAACTGCAGCGGGTGCGTGACCATTGGGAAGGGCTGCTCGGTGCCGTGCAAGTGCGCACGCCAGACCGCGCGATGGACATCCTGCTCAACGGTTGGCTTCTCTACCAGACGCTGGCCTGCCGCATCTGGGCCCGCTCGGCGTTCTATCAGGCCAGCGGTGCCTACGGCTTTCGAGACCAACTGCAGGATGGCATGGCGCTCACATTCGCGCGTCCTGAAGAAACGCGTCAACACTTGCTGCGCGCGGCAGGCCGTCAGTTCCTCGAAGGTGACGTGCAACATTGGTGGCTGCCGCATTCGGGCCAAGGCGTGCGCACGCGAATCTCGGACGACCGCATCTGGCTGGCTTTCGCCGCGGCCAGCTATGTGATCGTCTCGGGCGATACAGCGGTACTTGACGAATCCATCGCCTTCCTGGACGGCCCCGCGCTGCAGGTAGGCGAACATGATGCCTTTTTCCAGCCGATGCCTGCAGGCATCTCTACAACGCTGTTTGAGCACTGCGCGCGCGCATTGGACCAGAGTATCGACCTCACTGGCGAATTAGGGCTGCCGCTGATGGGGACCGGCGATTGGAACGATGGCATGAATCGTGTGGGCCAGGAAGGCCGGGGGCAGAGCGTTTGGCTCGGCTGGCTGCAGGTACGCACACTGATCCTATTCGCTCCTCTGGCAGAGGAACGCGACCCCACTCGTGCCGCGCGCTGGCGGAGCCATGTCCAGTCTGTGACGGCCTCGCTGGAGCGCGAGGCCTGGGACGGCGCCTGGTATCGGCGCGCCATATTCGACGATGGCACGTGGCTGGGCAGCCGCCACAGCGAGGAATGCCGCATCGATTCGATCGCCCAATCCTGGGCCGTACTGTCAGGAGTCGCCGATCCTGGCCACGCACAGATGGCGATGGACTCGCTGCGCTCGTACCTGGTGCTGCCAGAGGCGGGGCTGGCGTTGCTCTTTACCCCACCTTTTGACCACACACATAGCGACCCTGGCTACATCTTGGGTTACCCGCCGGGCTTACGTGAGAATGGAGGTCAATACAGCCACGCGGCCATGTGGGCCATCCTAGCGTTCACGCAGTTACGCGGCGACCCGCAGGCGGGCGAGCACGCCCATGCCCTGTTCGCTCTGGTCAATCCTATCAACCATGCTCGGACACCTGCTCAGACGGCGCGCTACCGCGTGGAACCGTACGTGGTGGCTGCGGATGTGTATTCGGTATCGCCGCACGAGGGCCGGGGCGGCTGGACCTGGTACACCGGTGCCGCCGGCTGGATGCACCGTGCGGGTATGGAGGGGATTCTAGGCATTCGCCGCGAAGGCGAGGTGTTAATCCTCGATCCGTGTATTCCAGCCGGATGGCCTGGCTTTGAGGCAAAAATCGTCTTGGGTGCGGCACGCTACATCATCCAGGTCGAATCGCCGGGGATGCGCTGCGTCGGTATCTCGGCAGCTGAACTGGACGGCATGCCACTCACCTGCGATGGTGGCGCATTGCGAGTGCCCGTCACACCGGGTGAGCATCGGCTGGTGGCTACGGTGTGAAGGTGTGCTTGTCCCACTGACCCGGCAATGAAAGCCAGCAGAAAGCGGCTTCGACTTGTTCTTCACCGCCTTCGGGTGTCCATGTATTTTTTCTCTGACGAGTAACGGACCAGCCTCTCAAATGCGACAAACTCGTCGATGCTGGCCCAGGCCAGATCTGTGGCTCACCAGGTCATCGCAGCCCGTACATGCGGGAAAGATTATTAAAACAACAACTTTAAAGCGTATCGGAGTCGGCGCGCGCAGTTGCCCCCACCCCGCGCCTGCCCGCTACATAGGTCGGTTTTAACTCAAATTTGCGTCATGCGCCAGCACATGCCTGGTCCGGTCTTGCATCTCAAAAAGAGGGTGTCAAATCTGACGCAAATTGACGCATGCTGAGCACCATTTCCAAATTATCACTACTGGGGAAACGGCTACAATTACAAAACGTAAAAAGAGCGGGGTATATCTTGACAAAAAGAAAACAAATCCCAGCGTTGAAGGTAACGCAATGGATGCAAACTTGGGAATTAATGTCCAATGTAGATCCGCGCGAAGGCGATCCGCCTCGGGAGTTCTACGTAACATCGATGCAGCTGCAAGAACTTAGGCGCCTCGCAGGTGTGAGCACGCGAGAATTAGAAGAGCGGCGGCGTGCCAACCCAAAGGCAGGATATCAACGAGCGCATGAGCCTGATAGATCTGCCAAGATCGCTCGCTATATATCGTATGGTTACCCGCTGTCTTCTCAAAAGGGCTTAGACCCGCAGAAGGAGACCGACTTTATCCATCCCGGGTGGCTTCCTACCGCCATTCTAATAAATCTAATCCCCGAAAATGATCAGCGTCGGCGTCAAGGCAAAGACCTCGCCGTAGATGCTGATAAGGCAATCTACATTGAATCCAAAGGAGATGCAGTTTTCTTGAGTTACCCGGACCCGTCGGATTTAGGACCCGATCCATGGAAAAGTTCGCTCCAACCAATTGAGGTTATTGACGGTCAGCATCGACTTTATGCGGTCGATTTAATTGAAGATGTTCTCGGTAATTATGAAGTCCCTGTCGTAATTTATAACGGCCTGAGCCAAGCATTGCAGGCGTACTTGTTCTGGGTAATCAATGTCGAGCCAAAGAAGATTAACCCTAGCCTTGCCTTCGATCTTTATCCTGAACTACGACGCCAAAGTTGGCTGGAGCAGGGCGAAGGAATTAAGGTTTACCAAGAACATCGTGCACAGGAGCTGACAGAAATTCTGTGGCGGCATCCGCTCAGCCCCTGGCAAGGGAGAATTGAACTTCATGGCGCCCGCGTTGAAGGTCACGTTTCCAACGCCGCATTTATTCGCACGCTAATGGCAAGCTTCGTTCGCCGATGGAATACCCGCGAGGACAAAATCGGTGGTCTGTTCGGATCTGTAGTTGACAAGAGTACGGATTCAACGGAAAGAGTCTTACCTTGGAAGCGAGCTCAGCAAGCGGCCTTTTTGATATACGCCTGGCAGAAACTGCATGAGGGCGTTAAGCACTCAACCGCGCTTTGGGCCAGGAGTTGTCGAGCTAATGCGTCACCGCAAATGGACTTAGTTAAATCTCATAATTTGGATCTCGCTTTTGCTGGTCCTTACTCACTGATTGCAACTGACCAGGGCGCAAGAGCATTAATGGTAGCGTTGAACGCGATGTTTTTTGTTAAATATAGCGATCTCGAATTAGAGGCTTGGGAGAAGCCTTTTTCAACAGATGTCATTCTTGACGAAGAAGTGACAACTGCAATTAGGGAGTTAGAAGCCAATAAGGCAATCAACAGCTTCCTGGAAGGTATTGCCGCCTCACTTTTCTATAGCGAGACCTTTGACTGGCGGACAAGCAGCGAGCCATCGTTGGAAAAAGATCTAGAACGTAAGACCACTCAATCAGCATACCGTGGAAGCAGCGGATATACGTTATTGCAGAAGAAGGTTATTGAGCTGTTGTCGGGAGCATCGAAGCCGGATGTGGCGAATGCTGCAAGAGAAGTTAAAGCTCGTATGGGCATCTGACATGAGCAGCAACCGAAACGCTGCGAGGGGCACTAGACCTCTGGTTGGCAGGGCACGTAAAGCTCCCGCCAACGCATCCCATATCATGGCGAATTGCGACTCCACTCATGTAATTGCGGCATATGCTGGATTGGGGCCGGTCAAAAATTTTAGTGACGTACTAGATCAGTCCGCTCAGTTGGCGCCTGCAAAATGTTTGGCTGCTGAACAGGTGATCCATATGGCGGAGAGCTGGCGATATTTATCGTCTGCTATGTTCGCGTTACTAAATAACGAGAGCGGAAACGCTATTCATTTGGCCTACTATTGCGAACTCAGAGCAGCTCTTTCTCTGTTTTGTGGGTCCGGCTTGCGTATTGACCGTGATAACGGATTTTGGATTGATTCAGCCGGAACTATGCATCGCCTTGGGGACCATAGGACGCATTCTTTCGCGTGGAAAGCGTGGACTGAATGGGTAAAGCGCTCAGATGCAAGAGGCTTGTTGGAAAACTCAGTTCGCCTACTACCGTCTGTCACTCTGAAGGATTTCGAGCCACAGCTCAAGCAGTTTGATCCCACGCTCATGTTATCGGGTTGGGGGCTCGATTTAATTCGTCTCAAAGACGATCACGAAACAAGAAACAGCGTCAGCTATACAGCCTATTGGCGAAGTCAGCCACTTATAAAGATGAGCGCTGAAAAATTGGAATTTATCAAGAGTTTGTCCGGGATGTTCTTGTCGTCGGGCTCAGGCTTGATTTTCGATAGAGCGTTGGTTCAGTACTTGGTGAGCTCTACTTTGTCTAGTTCGATTCCAGCCAGTGATCCACCCACAGACCAACAGATTGAGGCGAGAAAAGAAGAGCTCAATAAGATCGTCAGTTTCGTCGCGAAACAGACGGGGGCAGACGAGGTAACGATGGCCGAGCATCTCAGCGCCAATGTCGGCGTGTCTATTTTTGAAAAAGCGAGTGACGAGGCGGATAAAGTTGAAAATGTTATGGCTCGAGCTGCCTTTATGGCACGCCTTGCCATGCTTTTTGTGAAGAGCCATATTTCCCTTTCAAGGGACGAAAACGCTAAGCAGTGGATGCGAAATTGGCTAGAAAGCTGTGGTCGATGGGAGCCTATGGGAGGGGCAGCGCTAGAAGATTTGGAAAGTGACCTCAATGAGGCAATTGATCATTTTCCGGCGTTCTCTGCCGATATGCCGGCTTCTCTTTGGAGGGGAGAAAATCTTCCCCATTCTACGAGCCTCGCGAACTTGCACGCCTGCATTGCATGGGGAGTCGCCGCGTGAAGTACATGGGTAATAAGTCAAAAATGCTCCCGGTGCTTGGTGAAATCTTAAGTCACTATGGAAAAAACTCCAGGAAGATTGCTGATCCGTTCTGTGGTTCTGCGTCGGTATCTTGGTATTTAGCTGAAAACACCGATAAGGAAATAATCGCAGGAGATCTGCAATCTTTCGCGGCACGGAGGGCTGCCGCTGTAGTGGAGCGTACTGATGTATTTGATCCTACGAAAATAATAGAGAATTGGTTCGAGCGTGCGAAGACGCTAGTTGACGCAGTGGCGGCACACTTCCCGAACCATTTGCGCTCTATTGAGCCGGACCTAACCGATGCAGCCGCGATAAAGAAGGTAGTTTCGCAGTCAAGACGGTTTTGCGAGGAGGTTTTACCGGTTGTGTTCAACGATTTTGAAGGACCTTGGCAGATTTCAAAATCATATGGGGGCTACTATTTTTCACCGACTCAAGCACTCATATTTGATGCTTTGAGGAAGACTCTTCCCTCGGACGCGGCGAAAAAGAAAGTGGCGTTGGCGGCATTAATTGAGGCGTGTAGCAGGGCTGCAGCGTCGCCAGGTCATACCGCGCAACCCTTTCAACCGACCCTTTCCTCAGCAAAATACATCATTGAGTCCTGGTTAAGAAACCCTTGGGATTTAACTGAGGCAGCGGTGAGGGATATTGCGGCGCGTAGTGCCGTGACCGCTGGAATTTCACAAATTGCGGACTTTACGAAGACCCTCCAATTGCTTGAGCCAGGAGATCTGGTTTTCGCTGATCCTCCATATTCTGGTGTTCACTACAGCCGGTTTTACCACGTACTTGAAACCGTGAGCCGAGGGAAGGAATTTGTCCCCGAAGGAAATGGTCGGTATCCCGAAATTGCTCAGCGTCCATCCTCTGCCTTTAGTAAGAAAAGCGAGGCGAAAGCAGCGGCCCGGAGTCTCTTGGAAAAATGTGCAGAAAAAAGCCTGCACTTGGTGCTCACATTTCCTACCGTGGGAGCAAGCAATGGCCTGACTGCAAAAGACTTTACCGAGATGGGGGGAGACTTGTTCAGCGAAATTGAGACTCAGGAGGTTATGACCGATTTCAGCACCTTGGGCGGGAATAAGAAACACCGAGCAGCAAGACAAGCGACAGGGGAGTCAATAATTACCTTTGTTTCTTAGAGGGAGATACAACTTCTACGCAACCCCTGATCCTGATGAGCCGAATAAATAATATGAAAATGATAAGAACAATGGTGGCGACCTTATTGAGCGGTGCCAGCATCGGTTGTTGTGCTGCTGATGATCTGTATGTGGCAACACTTCATGTTGTGACAACCAAGGGCACCTACCAAAAAATGACTCTTAAAGACACTGAAAACGGTGTTAGCCGCACCGAATGCGCATTGAGGCGAGAAGTGTGGCTTAAAGAGTTTGGGCCTTATTTAGACTCAGCCGATGTAACTTTGAAGAAAGAGGGAAAGTCATCTTCGTATAAAGTCATTTGTGAGCCGCTGGTTAGAGCTAGGTGATATTTTCAGGCCATGCCGGACTTGTAATAAAGCGCTGCCAAATCAAAATCGCCCGCGTCAAGCGGGCGATTTACTATGGGGCTGATCTACTCACGCCAGTACCAAGGTCCTAGCGCCCGTCCCCATGCCTCTTTCAATGCCGGCGGCCATAGCGGGCCTTTCTGCATTGTCAATCTTGAAGGTGGAGACCAGTCCTGCCAATTCACTCGCCTGCTCCATCATGGAATTGGCAGCAGCAGCGGCCTCTTCGACCAGCGCGGAATTCTGCTGGGTCGCCTCGTCCATATGCGTAATAGCGAGATTGACTTGAGTGATCCCGTGACTTTGCTCCTGGCTGGCATGGGAAATCTCTGCCACTACATCGGTCACGCGCTTGACACTCGTGACAACGCTTTCCATCGTAGTGCCAGCCTGCTGAACTAAGTTGCTCCCCTGCGCAATTTGTGCGACTGAGTCATTAATCAGATCGGTAATCTCTTTTGCTGCTGTGGCACTTCTTTGAGCCAGACTTCTGACCTCAGACGCAACAACAGCGAACCCACGCCCTTGCTCACCGGCCCGCGCCGCTTCTACTGCCGCATTCAACGCGAGAATATTCGTCTGGAAAGCGATTCCGTCAATGACACTGATGATGTCGACGATTTTGCGTGACGAAGCATTGATGTCCTCCATAGTACGAACTACTCTGCCAACTACCTCGCCTCCCTGGCTGGCAACATCCGAGGCAGACACGGCAAGCTGACTAGCCTGTTTTGCATTCTCGGCGTTCTGTTTTACTGTGGACATCAACTGCTCCATCGCCGACGCCGTTTCCTCTAAGGCGCCAGCTTGCTGTTCGGTGCGCGAGGACAAATCAAGGTTACCGGAAGCGATTTCAGCGGAGGCCTGTTCGATGGTATGGGTGCCTTCCCTCACGTTCCCGACGATACCAACCAGACTATCGCGCATCTTCTTAATTGCGAATAGCAAACTCGTCGTATCACCAATCTTAGTACTCACTTCAGAGGTCAGGTCGCCCGCTGCGATTTGCTGAGCAATGTCCGCAGCGTAGGCAGGTTCCCCGCCAAGTTGCTTTAAAAGCCCTCGAGTAATTACGAAAGCGATAACCACAGAGATAAGGGCCACCAACGCAGTCAGAGTCGCAACGACCGTAGATGCCTTGATAGCCATGTCGTTGGTGGCTTCGTGCGCTTTGTCATTCTCGGCATCGACCTCATCAATCACTTTGTTGATATCGAGCACAATCTGACGGCGTAACGGACTACAGTCATTGACGAGGAAGTCACGAAACTCTTCTGACTTCCCGCTCTCGCGATAGATACGCGGGCGCTTTAGTTCGTCGGCCATTTGTAGCAAGCCCGTCCGAACCTTTTCAAAGGACTTATTCCCAGCGAAATGGGGTTCCATTTCTTTCAGTGCTTTGAGATAAAGCTGCTTTTGCTCATCAACAATTGCCAGCTCTTTTTGCGCATCCGCGTCATTTCTGAAGACATAAGCGTTGCGGGCAGCAATGCCAGTTTGGTCAAGAGCCTCACGGGCCAGATAGAGCGGGACCAGCCTTTGGTCCTGAACAGCATCAGCCGTTTTGATAGACGCGGTAAGTGAACGGATACTGATCAGCGAAATTGCGGCTAACAATACCGTTAGTGTTAGTAGAACGGCAAAAGCCAGGGTCAGCTTGGTGCCGATTTTCATATTTTTGAATGCACTCATATGTGCCTCCCCATTTAAACGCGAGTTATTTTCGTCGATTAACCCAAGTTCAGTTAACCTCGTCCCATCTAAAATATAGATCAACCCTACTAACCTGGCTTTAGGGATTTTCCCGATAATGAAGAGCTTCGACGTGATATTAACAATAAAGCGAGTAGTTACCCACTTCCTCGTTGATACAGGATATCCTTGCGTGCTTCGCTCTGGGAGGAAGCCGAATTGGAATAGGCCTGTTGGGAAGTTTCTTGGTTCTTCTATACAGGCAACGAGTAGCACCGAGGCGGGCTATTGAAAAAGTCGTGATTCAATAAAATAAATCACTTAGTGACGACGACCGAAGCTTTGTATAACCGAGGCGCGCTAATAGCCTTGTGATTTTTATAATATTTCTGGTTTGAGCCCAGTTATTTCGTAATTCGATGCTATGAGCTGGAAAGCGCTCGCGATCACCGGAGCGTTATTAGAGCGGCAATGTGAGCTTCTGCCGATTGCGGACGCCTGTAACTGTAGCAAACATTCGCATCTGGCAATGAAAATTCCGCTTCGCAATTTTCAAGCTACCGAGGCCCAATAAGGGCCTGCGAGGTGCTAAATTTTTTGATTGCGAAGCAAAAGATGAGCTAAGTCTTTGAAATTATTGAATTTCGCGCCGGACTTGTAATCAGGGGGTGGCGGGTTCAAGTCCTGCAGCCAGCACCAGTATTTAAAAGGCTCTCCGTTCGGAGAGCCTTTTCTATTTGTTCTGGACATTTTGGAGTCCATCTCTGGCCGGCGGCATTCAAGATTCCGATGATGATGCTTGTCGCTTCCAGAACATCCATTTCGATTTTTCCACTGCTCTTATCGAGACGCCCTCCTGTTCAGTCGGGGCAGGAGGCAAGCGTTGCGGCCATCGTTGTGCGGCGTTGGCCCAGCCTGCGAGTTCGCTGGATTCACATTCGCTCAGAACGCTACCTTCCGATAGTCCCATCATATTGATCATCTCTCTGCTTGTTGCCAGGACGCCCGTCCGGATGGCCGCCTCCAGATCCCGGATGGCGCTGCGTAACAGTATCTCCAGTTCGCCATCACTTCCCATCCCGTCGATCTCCTCGGTCTTGACCAGTATGTTGAGGAAAGGCTCCGCCTCAATCCGGGCAATCCATTCGACGTACAACTGGTGACGGTCGGCACCGATGGCGGCACGCAATATCTCGGACCGCTGCTTGAGATGATCGATGCCAACCGCTTTCTGGCAAGAGATATAGGCATATGGACGATAGCTGTCATCGTCTTCAAACGCGGACAGGCTTGCCTCATCAAAATCTTCATCGATTGCGTCATCATCCGAATCAGGAGCGTAATTCTCGCTCCCGGGAGCGATCTTGATATCTGTGCCGGTGAAACGGCACATCCAGAAAAGTGGGATACCGGCGTTCGCCTCGTACTCGGTACCTGAGATAGCGAAGAACTGGTCTGCCTCCGCGTCCAATGGCATGCCTTCAAAATTCGTACAGTAAAGATAGACGCGACAAGACATCAATTACCTCAATCCGCTTGCTCAGAGAATCGATCAGTTACCGCGCAACGGTAGCTGATCATTTCAACGAACCGCTGCAGTCAGCTTCATTACACAGCGTGCGTCCCGGTTCCTCGATCACGCAAGCTTACCCCCGCCCAGGCGAAATACGCTTACCGACTGTGCCAGTCGTCGCGCCTGTTCCTTCAATGCTTCGGTGGCGGCAGCGGCTTCTTCCACCAGGGCGGCGTTCTGTTGCGTCACGGTGTCCATTTGCGCAATGGCCTGATTGACCTGTTCGATCCCCGCTTCCTGCTCGCCGCTGGCGGCCGAGATTTCACTCATGATCTGGGTGACATTGCGTACGCTTGTTACCAGTTCTTCGATGGTCGCCCCGGCGCTTCTGACCAGCCTGCTGCCGTCTTCCACCTTCTCGACCGAGTTGCCGATCAGCGCCTTGATTTCCTTCGCCGCTGTAGCCGAGCGTTGGGCCAAGGTGCGTACCTCCGAGGCCACCACCGCAAAGCCACGTCCCTGCTCACCGGCACGGGCTGCTTCCACCGCTGCATTGAGCGCGAGGATGTTGGTCTGGAACGCGATGCCGTCGATGACAGAAATGATTTCCTCGATTTCGCGGGCAGAGGCCTGGATTTCGTCCATGGTGCTGACTACGTCGGAAACCACCAGTCCGCTGCGCGACGCCACCTCGGAGACCGAGCCTGCCATCGCATTTGCCTGGCGCGCATGATCAGCGTTGCGTCTCACGGTCGAAGTGATCTGTTCCATCGCCGCCGCCGTCTCTTCCAGCGAACTGGCCTGTTGCTCGGTGCGTGCGGAGAGATCGAGATTGCCACCAGCGATCTGCGTCGAGGCCGTAACGATGGTGTCGCTGCCAGTGCGTACGCCGCCGACCACGCGTTGCAGGCTGCTGTTCATATCCTTGAGTGCTTGCAGCAGTTCACCGGTCTCATCCTTGCGAGTGACTTCGATCCGGCTCCCAAGGTCGCCCGCTGCGACGGTCTTGGCGATTCTTACTGCTTCGTGTACCGGTCGAGTGATCGAACGCGTTGCCAGCACCGCCAATAAGGCGGCTAGTGCCATCACCAGCGCACCGACGGCCAGGTCGATGGACTTGCCGGTACTGATGGCGTTGGAGATATCCCGGCCAGTACCGTTGGCATTCTCGCGCGCAATCGCCAGCAGACCGGAAAAACCTGCCGCCAGTACCTTGTCAGCGCCACTGATGGAAGCATCGATTTCCGTCACGGAGGCAGCCGCTGACTTCATGCCTTGCGCCTTCGCCAATGCCTCTCGGTAATTTTTTTCGCCTGTAGCGATCTTCTGCAGCAGTTCATCTTCCTTGGGATTGTCTACGCCAAGCTTGCGGTACTCGATCATCAGCCGGTTGATGGCATCCATATCGGCCAGGAAGTGCTTGTCATAGTCCTTGCCGCGGACGACGTAGTTCTTGAAGTTCTGTACACCATCGCCCAGTTTGATGTAACCCTGGGTGGCATAGTCCTGCTTGCTCAGCACAGTGCCGGAAAAGTCGTCCCAATGTCGTCCGATCTGGTTCAGGATCAGAATTGAAGCGACGATCAGGCTGCAGGCAAGCAGCGTGACCAGCATGAATGAACCACCGAGCCGCGTGCCGATTCTCATACCTGTTCCCTGAATAGTATTTATAGAATTACCAGATTCTGACCGCGATTAGTGACATGGAAAGGTAAATGGAAGCGGTAAAAACCGGTTCAGCTCGCAATTTGATGATCTAACTGATGCTCTAACTGCTGCAAGACAGACAAGATTCGCGTGCACATTCTTTCAAGTGCCGCAATACAGCATTACCCGTTCACCGGTTTTTCTCTCCTGGCCGGACCGATAAACTTCTCGCATGAGAATGCAGCATTGGTAAAGGATAAGCATAGGGCTGGGTCCGCTTGCATTCACCGAGGAGTAGATCATGAGCAACATCACCATTCGTCATTGCGCGGTCGCCATTAGCATGGTCTTGACCGCCTTGACCGCCTTGGCTGCCCATGCAGCCTACGCAGCCGACACCCCATCAGGTACATCTACCGAGCAGTCGGCGGACAAGCAGGTTGCCAGCGTTACCGGCTCGCAAATTGCTGAAAAGGGACATACAGGGCTCACCCGCGAACAGGTCAGGGAAGACCTCAAGCGTTATCAGCGTGAGCACGCCAATCCTAGCTATGCAGAGTTGGTTTTCCTGCGCTGATCCAGCCTGGCCCGGGCTGATCTAGGCTTGTGTCAGAGATCCTGAGCGTGCTGCCGATGATCCGTTGGTGATCGAAAAATCGGCAGCCATGGAGGCCTCTGGTATTCCCCACAGAAATCTGGTTCTTCAAGCTCAGGGCAAGGTGATAGTCAGGTTGGCTGCCCGCGGGGCAAGTTTGACGATATCGGCATAGCCGGCCAGCTGGTTTTCGGTGCCCTTGGTCAGGGTCCAGTTTAGTCCTATGTAGGCAAACATAGCGGTCAATGCAAATAGGGAAGCGACTACCCACAACGGCGCATCGTTGCGCAACTTGTTGACGATGGCATCAGGTCGCTCGCCATTCGGTGCGAACCCGGCAGTCTTGCCCTTCAGGTGAGCAATCTCATCGCCCAGTCGAGCAGTTAGGTAATTGAGTTTTTCCGGCCCTTCCAGCGCATATTTTCCCTGGAATCCCAGCAGCAGGCACATATGAAAGACTTCCAATGGCTGGAGTCGGGCGGTACCGCGAACGCGCAGATCTTCTAGCCGATTGAAGAAATTTTCACCTGCCAATTGATCACCAAACATCGCCAGCTGAAGGGGGCGGCGTTGCCACGTATCGCGGATGCTGAAATTAGAGCGCAGGACAATCTCATCCACGGAAGCACAGAAGGCATATTTGGCTGCGTGGACATCCTCGGGCGACACTTCCAGTTTCTTGGCGCCGCGTTCGACATCTCCCAGAAACTTTCGTATTTTTGCCATGAATGACACCTCGTCCACCGGCGTGCCACCGTTCTTGAGCATGAACAACGCATAAAAGCCGTCGTACATCAGGTCCAGGAGCGAACTGGCGTTAATAGGCGCGCCGGCTTCATAAGTGGGCAAAGAATCCGCAGGATCCAGCAGGGAAGGGATGGTTGTCGTGTTCATTGGGTCACCGCCAGAAGTTCAATATTGAGGTCACGAATGCCGGATGGCACATAGATGCAGATCGACTGTGCCTGAAGCATGCGCTCGTACATCGCACCCTTGCTCTCGAGCGTGAAGTAATAGGTGTCGGGCCGAACCGGTAGTGCAGCTGGCACCTGGGGCGAGTGCACAAGCTTGACGCCGGGCAGCGCCGCCAGCACGAATTTTTCAACATCGTCAGGTGCGCCGATCTTGAAGCGCAACGGCACGATATCGACCAGTTCGATTGCCGGCAGGTCTGCATGGACCGCGAGGTAGAAGTTGGTCTTCTCGTCGATCTTGCCTGAGTCCAGCATGCCCATATGGTAGGACGGCTTGCTCTCGTTCAAGGCAATCGCAAAATAGCGAGAAGAGATCACGGTATCGAGTAACTCGCGAATGATCGCGTCCAGCTTTGCGAAAGCCGGCCCCGGATCGCGGTGATCGTAAGGGGGGAGGTCGGACAGGGCCAGGCTGCGCGAGAAGGTCATGAGCGATCCGGCCAGTGACAATAACTGTTCAAAAAGGCGCTCCGGGTGATGCATCGGATGATTCAGGTAGTGCGACAGATTGGCATAAGCGGTACTGGCGGTATGCAACAACCAGAACGATGTGATATCGCCAGAACGGAATTCGACCACACTCTTGCTAGGCTCGCGGTGATGCCCGTACAGGGCGCTGACCTTGGCTTGCAGCGCGTCCATGAGGCGACGCAGGCGCTGGAACAGCAAGGTAGACGCATGCACTGACAGGCTGGGCGGAACGAAGTCGGGGTCCAACTCGAAGCCAGGCCCGCTTGCGCGACGCAGGCGCGCCACAGGAATGCAGACCAACGAATCTCGGGGCTCGTTTTCTGACACCAGGCGTACTGCCTTTTTCAGGTAGCTTACTTCTGCTTGGGCAGCTTGCGTGAACAGGTCCGGCGTCTGGACGCCATCCTGAATATAGCGAGTGGATTGCTGATTTCCGGTGCCAACGGAGAAATTGCTACCGAAGCTTTTCAGCATCGGTAACCCCGCATAAAAGGTGATGGAGTTTTGGGACAGCGGAATTTCTGTCAGTTCGATGGGGGCCGGGAGGTCATCCCCGTCTGGCGCCCTGAGGATTTCTCCGTCGTGGAAGATTGCCGACAGCTCCAGCAGACGAAGGGTACTGTTGTTAAGTGCGTCTCCATCGATCTTGAGGGATAAAACACCCCAGCAATAGGGATTGAGAGCGAGCGCGGTCTGATGCAGACGCGTTTCATGGTAATGATCCTGACGCTGAAAGTGCTGAGGTCGAAGGAAAAGGCCCTCGCCCCAGAGTACCTTGTTGGGATGGTTCAATTGGTTAGCTCCGTAATTGATGATTGTCGCATCGTGATCTGCAGTTAAGAGATTGTTGATTTCTAATGACACTCGACTGGCGCGAGCATCAGGTTCCGGTCCATTGGCTTACCCAGGGTATCCACCGCAATAGCCCCCGCACCTACGGTGACCGAACAAGATTGCAAGCCTGCCGTAATGCCGTTCTTTTCGGATTCGTCGGCTCTGAAGGTGGCCCGCCAACGTTGCTGATCTGGGTTGATGAACAGCGCCACCAGACCGATATATCCCGCCTCGTAGCTCACCTTTTCATCGACTTCGTAGCGTTGTCCTGGCACTAGCGTGACTTCCTTTACCTCCAGCAGATCGGCTCCCAGAACCTCCTTCTCCCTTTGCGGATTCAGAAAGGCGTCATATGACGCCTGCTGGAAACTAACGTTCTGTTTCAATTTATAAATTCTGACGACCAATGCCAGGGGACGCTGTTGCGAATCCATGTTGAGCGCCTTGGATGCATGCAGCTTGATGAGTACCTTGCGTGGCTGCTTCATCGCATCCGCTACTTCAGGCGCGTCAGGCTTCTTCAGGCCCAGTGCCTCCAGTGTCGACTTGGCAACCTGGCCCACCTTGGAAGCCGCGCCCACTGCGGCGCAGCCGGTGATGCAAGAGATGATCATTCCCAGTGCCACAGCATTTCTCTGTCGTTTATTCAACTTTACCCCGCATGTTTTATCTGATTTCTGATTGGCGTGAATTTCCCGCGTGCCGAAAAACTTTTAGGAAGCGTTCACATATGGAGTGGCTCCATTTTGTAAAAGGGGTCTATGGGATACATTCGAGTGATCCTCAGTTGCCTTACTTCAAAACTAAGTCTTGGCAGCAAGCCGATGGCGGAAATTGAAACGTGGCGTGACTGAAGAGCAGGAATGAATGAAGCGCCAATTTTCACCAGAAATTCATCGCCGCGTTTCATTCCAAGTTTAAAAGTCGTGACAAGCCGAATATCTTCCGGTCTTCTCCATTCGAATGCATGTGAGAGATCGGATAGGTTCTCCAGAATTAAAAATCTAAGGATTAAATCCCCATGAATGCAAGAAAGAGACGAATAGATCTGTTGATTCCAGCTCTGCTGACGCTGGCATTGATGATGACGGGGTGCGCCAACAGCGACTCCAAGCAGGGGGCGGAGGCAGAGGCCAAGAGCAGCCTGGAAAGCAGCGTGGAAAAGGTTGAGGCGGCACTGGTCGAGGGTCGGACCGATGATGCCGTGAAGATGCTAAGAACCCTGGCGTCGCGTTTCCCTGCAGACAAGACGCCCTGGTTGCGCATTGCGCAGATTCGCTTCGATGCAGGTGACTACAGCGACGCCATCATCAACGCTCAGGAGGCAATAAAGCGGGACCCTTCCGAAAAGGGTGCCAACAGCATCCTGACCCTTTCCAGCCTACGCCTGGCCACCAAGTCGCTCGCGGACTTGCGCTCGCAGAATGCACTCAATGGATCAATCAAGAGCGACGCCCAGGATCTGACCAGGACGCTGCGCGAGATCACGGGGGAGGCGCCGGTATCGGTGCCGGGGAAGCCGGCCGCAGCGGTGCCTCCGCGCGGCAAGATGGTTCGCAAGACGGCGCCGGCACCTGCCAGCGACGTCGGCAGCGGAAGCGGACCCAATCCGTTCATCAACCTGAAGTGAGAGGTCAGGCGGGAACAGGTTGAGCGTCTCCCATCGATCAGTAGCCTCAAAAAATGAGGCGCGTGGACAAAACCAGAAACGGAGAAGAAATGTCGAAAAAGGAAAGTATTCAGAAGAAGCTGCAAAGGGTGCGACCTCCGCGTGTGCAGATGACATATGACGTCGAAATTGGCGACGCCATCGAGAAGAAAGAGCTTGCCTTCGTCACTGGCGTGATCGGCGACTTCAGTGGCAATTCGGAAGTGCCCCAGCCTCGACTGAAAGACCGCAAGTTCGTCAATATCGATTCGGATAACTTCGATGAGGTAATGAAGGGTCTGGAGCCGCGCGCTGTCTATCGTGTCGCTAACGAGCTCTCCGACGCCGGTGGGGAGTTTGCCGTGGAACTGAAGTTTCGTTCGATGGAGGACTTCCGGCCGGAATCGGTGGTACAGCAGGTCGAACCCTTGCGCAAGCTGCTAGAGGCGCGTACCAAACTGGCGGATCTACGTAACAAGATCGCTGGTAACGACAAGCTGGAAGATATCCTCAACGATGTGCTCAGCAGTACCGAAAAGCTCGCAGAGCTCAGCAAGCAAACCACCAAATAATCGAGATCTGCATGTCTGCTCAAATCAATAACGAAGTCGCTCAAGGCGCTTTGCCCACTGCCGCCGGCGGCACTCTGCTGGATGATATCGTCGAACAAAGCAAGGTCGCGAAATCCGCATCTGAGCACGATCGTGCCAAAGACCTCATCGCTGAACTGGTCAGTCAGGTGATGGAAGGTACCGTGGTCGTATCGCCGAATCTCTCCGTCACCCTGGATGCGCGTATCGCAGAAGTGGATCGACTGATCTCCAATCAGGTAAGTGCCATCATGCATGCGCCGGAATTCCAGAAACTGGAAGGAAGCTGGGCCGGCCTGAATTACCTGGTGCGTAACACGACCGTGGGAGAGGGGCAGAAGATCAAGCTCCTTAACGCAACCAAGAAGGAACTGGTCAAGGATTTCAATTCGGCACTGGAGTTTGATCAGAGCGCGATGTTCAAGAAGGTCTACGAGGAAGAATTTGGTACTTTTGGCGGAGCGCCTTTTGGCTCGCTGATCGGTGATTTCGAGATCACCCGTCAGCCGGAAGACATGTACTTCATCGAGCAGATGTCGCGAATCGCTGCAGCATCTCATGCGCCTTTCATTACGGCAGCCTCGCCCGAGTTATTCGGTCTTGAAAGCTATGCCGACATGGGCAAGCCCCGTGATCTGTCCAAGGTGTTCGACACCATCGAGTATGCGAAGTGGAAGTCCTTCCGCGAATCCGAGGACTCACGCTATGTTGGACTGACGCTACCGCGCTTCCTTGGACGCCTGCCCTTCAATCCAAAGGACGGAACGACGGTAGAGGGCTTCAATTTCGTCGAGGATGTCGATGGCACCGACCATTCCAAATATCTGTGGTGCAACGCTGCCTACGCGTTCGGAACCAAGCTCACCAAGGCGTTCGAGGACTTCGGCTGGTGCGCCGCCATTCGCGGTGTGGAGGGTGGTGGCCTGGTCGAGGACCTGCCGACGCACACCTTCAAGACCGATGAAGGAGAGGTGGCATTGAAGTGTCCTACCGAGATCGCGATCACTGACCGCCGCGAGAAAGAGCTTTCTGATCTTGGGTTCATTTCTTTGGTCCACTGCAAGAACTCTGATTATGCAGCTTTCTTTGGCGCCCAGTCCGCGCAGAAACCCAAGAAGTACAACACGGACGCAGCGAACGCCAATGCCGTTCTATCCTCGCAACTGCAATATATCTTCGCAGTTTCCCGCATCGCTCACTACATGAAATCGATGATGCGCGACAAGATCGGTAGCTTCGCTGCCGCCTCAAATGTCGAAGACTTCCTCAACCGCTGGATCGCGCAATACGTGCTGTTGGATGACAACGCCACGCAAGAGGCCAAAGCGCAATTCCCGCTGCGCGAAGCTTCGGTACAGGTGTCGGAAGTGCCGGGACGACCGGGTGTTTATCGCGCCGTGTCGTTCTTGCGTCCGCATTTTCAGTTAGATGAACTGTCTGTTTCGCTTCGGTTGGTTGCGGAGTTGCCGCAGGCAGGGAAATCCTAACTATTTTTCCTCCCTCATATTTACAGGATGAGTTATGGCAATTGACGTTTATCTGCAAATCGATGGCATCAAGGGTGAATCCACTGATGACCTGCACAAGGACTGGATCGAATGCAAGACCGTAGACTGGGAAGTTCTGCAGCCGAAGTCTGCGACGGCATCGACCGGCGGCGGCCATACTGCGGAGCGCTGCGAGCACAAGGACATCGTGCTCACCAAGGTCGCCGATCTGGCGTCGCCGCTGCTGCTGCAAAATTCTTCGTCGGGCAAGACCATTGCAAAGGCCAAGTTCGAATTCATGCGTGCCGATGGCAAGGGCGAGCGCGTGCGCTACTTCGAAATCGAACTGACCAACGTCATGATCAGCAGCGTGAAGCCCTCCATCGAGGCGGGTGAGATCCTTGGCGAAAGGGTTGGTTTGAAGTATTCCTCCGTGAAGTGGAAGTACACGCAACAGAAAAAGGATGGTGGTGCTGCTGGTAACACCTCGGGCGGTTGGGACCTCGCGACCAACAAGGTCATCTGATTCCATCCAGACGAAATGAACTGTAGGTAAAAAGAACAGGATTTCGCCTGTCCCTATGACATCCGCCTGACTTTCAGGCGGATGTCCCTTTTTTTAACACATGGCGTTCGACGAACTTTTTAAATTGGGTAAGCGCAAATGAAGGGTTTTGCACCGAGTCTGTTCGACAAACTGATGAATGACGGGGCGAGGTCTACGATCAGTCCAGTAGTCACCCGATTTTCGATGGAAGAACTCAAGGATGCCGTTGCGCGCGATCTTGAAGCCATGCTCAATACGCGTTCGGTTATTTCTGACGAGCTATTGGATAGCTATCCGGAATGCAGCCAGTCCATTCTTGCCTACGGTCTAAGTGATTTCGCCGGCTTGAGCCTGGCCAGCATGGATGATCGCATGGCTATCTGCCAGGCCCTGCAGCAATCCATATCACGGCACGAACCCAGATTGCAAAATGTACTCGCCAATCTGGAAATACAGGAGGGGTCCATCAATCGGCTCAACTTCGCCATCAGCGCTTTATTGGTCGTCAATGCTGCGCGAGAGGCGGTCAATTTCGACGCAGTGCTGCAGCCATCTACGCTGCAATACTCGATCAGCAAGGCGCGGCCAAGCCGCATTGGAGTGTAAGTGCAGGATTTGCTTCCCTATTACGAACGAGAACTGAGCTTCCTGAGACGCTATTCGCGTGATTTTTCAGAGCGCTATCCCAAGATCGCCGGCGGGCTGCTGATGGCCGGCGAGGTATGCGAAGACCCGCATATCGAGCGCATGATACAGTCCTACGCACTGCTCAACGCGCGCGTGTCAAAGCGCCTTGACGATGACTATCCGGAGTTTACCGAGGCACTGTTCGAGGTCCTGTATCCTCACTACTTGCGCCCGTTTCCGTCCTGCTCGATTGCGCGCATGGACTATCTCGCCTCGGCAGATCAGCTCACTGCGACCACACAAATCCCCCGAGGCAGCTTGTTGGCGAGCGGCCAGGTCAAGGGTATCGTCTGCAGATTCAGGACTGCCTATGATGTGTCGATAGCGCCGATCCGTCTGTCTCAGGTGACCTTCGCGCCCATTATCGACGCCCCGGAGGCCGTGATGTTGCAGCCCGGGATCAGCTCCTCGCTGTCGCTCACCTTCGAAACCATCGCAGATAACGTGGCCTTTACGTCCCTCGGATTGGCCTCGTTAAGATTGTTCATAGATGGAGAGGCTTCATTCTGCGCGGCATTACGCGACAGCCTTTTCATGCGTACCGAGGCTGCCTGGGTCGAAGCATCCGGGAACGGTCGGTGGATCGCGCTGCGCCAACCGCCGCTGGCAGAGGTAGGTTTTGCCGAGGAGGATGCGCTCATCGATTTTCCCGCCCAATCGCACCCCGCATATCGACTGCTGACGGAGTATTTTGCCCTTCCTGAGAAATTCAACTTCTTCGATCTCGATCTCAATCCCGTTTTCGCGGTACTTCCCTCCGATGTCAGGCGATTTACCATACATTTCGGGCTGTCGGGCTTGCGCGCAGACTCGCACATTGCGCGACAACTGGGTAGCATCAGCAATTCCAACATCTTGCTGGGCTGTACGCCGGTGATCAATCTGTTCCCCCAGGCCGGCGACCCGATCAGATTGACACATGCCGGTGCCTATCATCCTGTACTGGTCGACGGACGCCACTCGTTCGGATACCAGGTACATTCAATCAATTCTGTACAGCTCATCAGGCAAACTCCGCAGGGTGAATCGTTCACGCAATTCCGGCCCTTCTATTCCTTGCGTCATGGGCAATCTCCTGAGCACGATGGGCATTACTGGGTAATGCGACGGGACGAATTGGTTGCGCTGAAAAGTCCGGGCCACGAAACCGAGATTTCCATCGTCGATATCGACTTCGATCCCGCCAAGGTCGAGACGGATACGATCAGTCTTGAGCTGACCTGTTCCAATCGGGATCTTCCTGCCTCGTTGACCTATGGTCTCCCCGGCGGGGACTTGAGCATGGAAGGCGGTGGCGTAATACGAAAGGTCGCTCTGCTGCGTAAGCCGACCCATCCCTTACGGTTCAAACGTGGCAGAGGCGCCCAGTGGCGGCTCATTTCCCATCTGTCGCTCAATCATCTCTCCTTGATGCAGGGCGGGCTGGAAGCTTTTCAGGAAATGTTGATGCTCTATGACCAATCCAATTCACCTATTTCACAACGCCAGATCAGCGCCATTTCAGCGATTGAACACAAGGCTGCCGCGGCATGGCTGCCAGGCAACCCGTTTGCAAGTCTGGTGCGTGGTATCGAGATCAGGTTGACGGTGGATGAGGATGGCTTCGTCGGTAGCGGCTTACATGCATTTGCAGGCCTCATCGATCGCTTCATGGGGCTATATGTCCAGGCCAACAGCTTTTCCAAATTGACCGTGCTATCAAAAAGAACAGGGGAGGAATTGCTGAGATGCAGCCCACGCAGCGGAGATTTGAACCTAGCGTGATCGAGAGGATATTCTCCACTCCTCATCGCTTTCAGTTTTTTCAGGCAGTGCGCATGATCGAACTCTGGTTCAAGCGCAATGGCGTGCCACATGAACGAGCAGTATGCGACTTCCTGCGGTTCGCCAATCGTACCTTGCTCGCGTTTCCTGCCAGTGAGATAGAGCATATCGAGACCTATCCGCCACGAAATGGCGTACCGTGCTCGGCGGATGAGTTGAGGAAGTCCTTTCTCAATGGCGAGCTGAAGTATGTCCAGATCACGCCGACATTCATGGGTTTTCTGGGCGGTAATGGGTCTCTGCCAGCACATTACACGGAGCGCGTCGCACGACATCTGCTGGAGCAGCGCGACGAAGGACCGCGCGCCTTTCTCGATACGTTTTCCTCGCGATCACTAGCCTTGTTCTATCAGGCGTGGTGCAAGTACCGGGTGGCCTTCCAGTACGAGGCCGGGCGCCGCGATACCTTCCTGCCATTATTGCTGTCGGTGGCCGGGCTGGGCTTCCGTTCATTACACCATCGGCTGTATAGCAGCGATGGTAAAGGGGTGCGAGACGAATCGTTGGCGCACTTCGCTGGGGCCCTGCGGCATCGTCCGGCATCGGCGTTTTATATGCAGCGGGTACTGGCCGACTATTTCTCGGTTCCTTTGGAAGTCATGCAATTTGCGGGAGACTGGTACCACGTTCCGCGAGAGCACCAGACCATCCTCGGATCGACCAACTCCTTGCTCGGCAAGGCAATGGCAGGCGAGCGGGTCTGGCAACGCGACTTGCGCATGCGGCTGTCTATCGGACCGTTACAGATAGAGAAATTTGAACAGTTCCTACCCGGAGGCGGGGGCGCGCTGGCGCTATCACGGCTGCTTGGTCTGTTTACCGGCGCTGCGCTGGAATACGAGATCCAACTGATCCTGCTTGCGCGGGATGTACGTGGCGTCACCCTAGGTAGCACTGGCAATGGCGGTCGCCTAGGCTGGGATGCATTCATTTCCACAGAACCGGAAACACAGGATCGCGCCGATATCCAGTACGAGGTCACCTTGCATTGACCGTGTGGGTGAGAAGAAAAAATTCAGGCCGCACCGCGGTCAACATGACAAGGAAAAAGCAGAATGGGCATCAATCTGAAATCGCTGATCGGCAAACTGAACGAAACCAGCCGCATGGCTACTGAGCGTGCTGCCACGCTGTGCATGTCACGCGGGCAGTACGAAGTCGACTTGGAGCACTTGTTCCTCGCCTTGCTGGAACAGCCGCAATCCGACTTCAGTCTGATTGCTCACCACAGCGGGGTCAGTAGCGATAGCCTGCAGACTGATCTTGAGCATGAGATCGCCAGCTTCAAGAACGGCAATACGCGCACGCCAGTCCTGTCCCCCCACTTGCAGACGCTGTTCGAGCATGGGTGGCTGATCGCCTCGCTGGAAGGCAGCAATCCGCAGATCCGCAGCGGACATCTCTTGCTTGCCCTGCTGACCCATAGCGAGCTATCACAGCTAGCCTATCGAGGCTCACGGCTATTCGCCCATTTCAAGGTTGAACAGATCAAGCATGACCTGCGCAAGCTGACGGTGGGGTCGGTTGAGTCTACTGTAGGTATTGAGTATTGCGCAGCGCCTGAAGATAGTGGACTCTCACAGGGTGATCCTGTCGGTGAAATGCAGGTGGGGTCCAGTGGAAAGACGGCAGTGCTCGATCAATACACCATCAATCTGACGCAGCTTGCCCGTCTTGGAAATATTGATCCGGTGGTGGGGCGCGATGCCGAGATCCGGCAGGCAGTCGACATCCTGCTGCGTCGCAGACAGAACAACCCGATTCTCACCGGGGAAGCCGGTGTCGGCAAGACTGCGGTGGTCGAGGGGCTGGCCCTGAGCATTGTCCATGGCGACGTACCGCAGGCTCTTCAAGGTGTTGAGATCCACACTCTGGACATGGGCTTGCTGCAGGCCGGTGCCAGCGTCAAAGGCGAATTCGAGAGCCGCCTCAAGAACGTGATCGATGCAGTAAAGAGAAGCCCGCATCCCATTATTCTCTTCATCGACGAGGCCCATACCATGATCGGAGCGGGTGGACAGGCTGGCCAGAACGATGCCGCCAATCTGCTCAAGCCGGCCCTGGCACGTGGCGAGTTGCGTACCATCGCTGCGACGACCTGGAGTGAGTACAAGAAGTATTTCGAGAAGGACGCCGCTCTGGCGCGGCGCTTCCAGGTGATCAAGGTCGAAGAGCCCAATGAGGAAACAGCCTGTGCCATGCTGCGGGCGATGGTGCCCTTGATGGAGAAGCATTTCGGCGTACGCATTTATGACGAGGCAGTCAAGGAGGCCGTGCGACTTTCTCACCGTTACATCACCGGTCGGCAACTCCCGGACAAGGCGGTGAGCGTGCTTGATACGGCCTGTGCCAGGGTTGCGCTGGGACAGAACGCCACGCCGCCATCGCTGGGGGGGATGAATCGACGACTGGAAGAGATCGACGCCGAAGTGCTCGCCCTGGAACGCGAGGCGGCCATTAATATCGCCCATGAGGCGAGATTGACCCAGTTGAATCGACAGCGGGTGGAAACGCTGGCCCATCTGGAGGTGTTGAAGGCCCGTTGGCAGCGGGAACGTGAGCTCAATGAACGCATACAGAGTCTTCGCGCCACGCTGGAGACACAGGCACAGGCAGATAGTCCGGACCAGGATCCCGCCCAGGCGCGCGCCGAGCTGCGACAGTTAATGGATGAACTCAGGCTGTATCAGGGTGAGACGCCGTTGCTGCCCGTGCAGGTCGACGGCCAGATCGTGGCGGAGATCGTCGCCGGCTGGACTGGCATCCCGCTGGGCAAGATGGTCAAGGACGAGATCAAGACCGTACTCGGTCTGGATGCCTTGCTTCAGGAGCGCGTGCTTGGTCAGCGACATGCGACCGACGCCGTGGCTCAGCGGGTCCGCACCTCCCGGGCCAATCTGGATGATCCTGGCAAGCCGAAGGGCGTCTTTCTCTTTGTTGGTCCTTCCGGGGTAGGCAAGACCGAGACTGCCCTGACGCTGGCTGACGTGCTGTATGGCGGCGAACGCAAGCTCATCACCATCAACATGAGCGAGTATCAGGAGGCGCATACGGTCTCGGGACTCAAGGGCTCGCCTCCCGGCTATGTGGGTTACGGCGAGGGTGGCGTGCTGACCGAAGCGGTACGTCGCAACCCTTACAGCGTGGTCTTGCTTGATGAAGTGGAGAAGGCCCATCCGGACGTGCTGGAACTCTTCTTCCAGGTCTTCGATAAGGGTGTACTGGACGACGGTGAGGGGCGTCAGATCGACTTCAGGAACTGCATCATCATTCTGACCAGCAATGTCGCCTCTGCACAGTTGATGCAGGCTTGCCTGAACAAGGTCAGCGACGAGCTGCCCACTCCTGATGAACTTGACGCCCTGATCCGGCCGCAGTTGGTCAGGGCCTTCAAGCCAGCCTTCCTCGGGCGGCTGAAGGTGATTCCGTATTACCCGATCGCTGATGACATATTGGTGAAGATCATCGAGCTCAAGCTCTCGCGCATCGCCAAGCGCATTGAAGCGAATCACAAGGCTGAATTCGTCTACGACAAGACCCTTGTGGATGCGGTGCTGGCCCGTTGTACGGAGGTCGATTCCGGCGCGCGCAATGTGGACAATATCCTTAACGGCAGCCTGCTGCCCGAGATCGCTGGGAGCGTGCTGGCACGCATGGCCGAAGCGCAGGGCATCAGTCGTATCAAGGTGTCGGCCAGCAAGAAAGGCGTTTTCAAGTACGTCATCCAGTAAGCGCTACGGGACACGCACCAGCGCGGTTCAGGCGTCCCCGATCAGAAACCAAGCAGATACCGACCATCAACCTGGCCCTCATGAAAATGCCGATTCTCAACTCCTTAGGGGGAGACACCCCTGCCACTGTCGCCATCGTCCATTTGCTCAAGCCCATCAATGACAAGCAACCAGGTGGGGAGGACCTTTCCTTCAGTGCTGATCTGGACGTCATCGTTGAGGCGCGGCGCTTCGATGATCCCACCCTTGACCAAGGTGAATGGGTTACCGATATCAAGGAAGCCGACTGGGCGTTTGTCGAACAGCGATGCGCGCAGTTGATCGAAACGCGCAGCAAGGATCTGCGTCTGGTGGTGTGGTACTGCGAGGCGGCTTGCAAGACGCGGGCAATGCGTGGACTGGGTGATGGTTTCCTTCTTCTGGCCGGTCTGTTCGACCAGTACTGGGATCATCTCTATCCTCCCTCGGAGGATGGAGATCATGACCTGCGCATCGGTAACCTGACGTGGCTCATCTCGCGTACGGTCCAGATGGCACGCGAGATCCCGCTGACGGAGGGTCGGGGAACAGCTTTTTCCCTGCTGGACTTCGAAGCAGCACGCTCTCGCGCCGCCAACGCGGAACGGGTTGCAACAGAGGGCGGAAGGCCGGAAGAGGGCGTCAAGCTGGCTACGATGGATGCTGCTCGTAAGCGCAGTTCGCATGCATTCTACGAAGCCATGATGGCCGATGGCCTGTATTGTCTGCAATCTCTTGCTCAGCTGGAGAAGTCTGTGGATGAGCGCCTGGGCCTCGATGGTCCCGGTTTTTCAGCGGCACGCGAGGCATTGACTCAGGTACATGAAACCCTGATCCGCTTTGCCGCCGATACCGGTCTGCGCTCGGCAGCATCCAGTGAGACGCGACTGAAGGACGAAGCCGGCACGCCGATGCTTGCGTCACGACAGGAAACTAACGTCCATGCCAATGCGCAGCCGGGCCACAGTGGACCCCTACGCAACCGGGCAGAGGCGATTGCGCAGTTGCGTGCCGTAGCGGAATTTTTCCGGCGCACGGAACCTCACAGTCCCGTCACGCATCTAGCCGACAAGGCGGCACAGTGGGGAGAGATGCCCCTGCATGCGTGGCTCAAGACCGTCATCAAGGACAATGCGGCGCTGTCACATGTGGAAGAACTGCTGGGACTGCAGGCGCCCACGGTCGAATGATTTGTGCGTCACGGGTAGCGGCGAAATGAATAGCGGAACTGGTTCACCAGTTCCGCTTTTTTACGGTCACCGAGAGCTGCGCTACTTTGCAATACGGAATTCGATGCGGCGATTCCTGGCGCGACCTTCGGCGGTGAGATTGGACGCGACCGGGCGATCCGGACCTTGTCCCGATGTGCTCAGCAGACGTTCGTCCACGCCCTTGCCGCTGAGGTAACTCTTGACAGTCTCTGCGCGCGCCATCGAGAGCGATATGTTGCTGGCGCGCAGGCCTTCGTTGTCGGTATTGCCGACAATTTCTACTCGGCGTCCCTTGAGCGTGAGCAGCGTGGCAGCGATCTCATCCAGAATGCGCTTGCCTTCTGGCGTCAAGGCAGCCTGCCCGCTTTCGAAGGACACCACGCGATTGCCCAGGGATGTATCCAATACCCCCTGTTCGGAGACCGGCACGCGTAGCGCGTTATTGATCGTATAGGTCGAGTTGAGGCTGGTGGTCATGGCGCTGGCGATATTCTGGCGCTGGGCTTCGTTGGCGACTTCGCCGGAAATGCTCACCGTAGTGCCGTCGATCTTCAGTTGCCCCCGACTGACCGACGTGAGATTGAAGGAAATCAGTCGTTGTACGTGAGTGTTCCAGTTGGCCGGCAATACGACCTGTCCGATGGCGATCTGGTCTACCACGCGTTCCGCACCGTAGATTTCCCGCAGCCGTGCCAGGGCTGCGGACTTGCTGGCCTCATCCGGGACCGTGCCGGTGACCAGAACCTGCCCGGGAGCGGGTGTGGCAACCGGTGGCGCGATGTTCTGTGCGTGACCCCAACCGGTGATCAGGAATGCTGCCCCCAGCAGCGCGATGCGTGGGGCGAATTGCGGAAGAGAAGTTTTCATGATTCAGGCACCAATGAAGGCTTGATGGAAAGAGCCCATGACCGACTTCAACGACAGGTCGGGATGAGTCAGGTAGCTGGACAGTTTCTGGATGCCGGGGCCGCTGTACACATGCTCTTCGACCCAGTCTGCCTTGTCGAAGGCAATGTTGTGCTCCGCGCCTGACCCGCTGTCGATGACCGCGTGCAGTGTGCGCGGGGAGGCTCCGGAAAATCCCAGAAACATGCATGGTTTCCCACGCAGACTGGTCTGAAATAGCAGCAATTCGAAATCGGCGCGCGACAGAAAGGGTGTCAGCAGATGCATCCAGAAACTGGTCACCAGACCACGATAGAGCGGGTCGTGCGGTAGTGGCAGGATGAGGCTCTTGTCCAGGCGGCTTGAAGTACTCGTCATCACAGGATGTAACAGCAGACCCAGAGCCAGGAGCAGGTGGCGCAGGTCGCCCTGGAATCCTGCGTGCTGCAACAGCTGCCCCAGCGACGCCAAGGTCTGTAGTTCCAGGAAATCCGTAAAGATGGCGCTATACCCGGTGCGGTCGATATCCAGCTCAAGTTCGGCCGCAGTAAGCGCCTGCAGCGGTGGGCCCGGGTCGGACGCATCCAGTACGTCGTCGGTCAGCATTTCCAGGCGTGACCAGAGCCGTGACAGGATCATCGCACTGTGATTGACGAAGGCAATCGGGTCGTCCACATCGAAGGTACTCATCGAGATAAACGGGAAGCGACGTTGCGACTGGTCCCCGCTGGCGCGCAGGTGGCCGGCGACGGCCCTGCGACTGCGCGGACCCATTACGACGAAATGCAGTGGTTTGAGCGCGTCATAGATATCCTTCCAGCGTGGATCGTTGGAAAGCAGCTCCATGGCTTGCGCCAGCCAGTTGTCGAGGAGCGTGATCAGTGCGGCATTGTCGGTGGCCTTGATGAAGTCTCCGCGCGCAGGAATCTTGCCGAAATAGCCGACCCGGATCGGTGTGCTGGTGCGGCTCATTATTTCATCCCCATGTCGATCTGCGAACGCTGCAGAAGTGTCGCCGGATCGCCCGTCATTGCGCCGGCCTGCTTGACCGGTGAGGAGGCAGAGGTCGCGCCGGAGTGAACGTCGGAACTGGATGGCGCGCTACCGACGATGATTTCCGGTAGTTTCAAACCACGCAGCGCTGCTGTTCCACGGGCAGCTCCATTGCCGCTGCCGGTGACCGCAGCGCTGCTGATGATCTTCAGATTGACCGCGACCGTCACTCCTTCACTGGTCCACGACAATTCAAAGATCCCGTTGTCCCTGCGCTTGCGCTGTGCGCTGTTGATCAGCCGTTCCAGCCCGAAGCGGCCAGGCTGATTCGCCAGTTCCACCGTACGGCCGTCATAGGTTACGGCCGTCACGCGTGCGCCGGGCGCGCCTTGCGGATTGGGCCAGATGAAGTTGGTCCATTGCGACTGGGTATTGCGGTAGCGCAGTTGCTGACCGTCGATCTCGATGGAGTATTCGAGCGCACCCGGTGCTGGTTGCGCCTGGATCTGGAATACAGTCTGGCCATCGCCGGCGCCGCCAGCAGCGCCCCCGCCGCCGGCGCTACCTGAGGTATTGATCCAGTCAGCGAAGCTGCCCGTGATGGTCGGCGAGAGGTTGATGCCCATGTCGGCCCACCTGCGTGGGGACAAGGCGTCGCCGCGTCGTACCACCAAGGGGCCCATCGCCGTGTTCACGAACTTTGCGATCGCGCCGTTCTCACCGAAGACCATACCGATCTCGCCGCTATTGGCTTCGATCTTGGATGCGGGGGAGAACGGATATTTGGCAGCCAGATTGTTCTGGAACGGTTCGTAGACCTGGGCACGCCAGATCTTGTTGACTTCTCCTTCGGTCGGAAGGATCAGCGCGTTGAAGCCCTGGATCAACGGGCGGACCAACAGGGGGCGCAGCACGGCCTTCTGCTGGTCGTTCAGGCCGGGCAGCATTTCTTCATCGACAAACTTGAGCGAATCGGACAGCTCGGAACCTGTACCTTCCAGCGTCTGCTGCATCAGCTGCTTGGCCCCCGGGCCGGTATCGCCCTGGTTCTTGATGGTATTGAGGCGGGTGCGCAACTTGGAGAGGTTATCCATGTAGCCGCTCATGTATGAGCCTCCCTTGTCCTTGCTGGCCACCAGGCGCGCCACCCCGGCAAATTCCTGGCCGACTGCCCCCATTGCGCCTGTGCCGTCACCATTGAGCTGGTTCGGCGTCGGCACGGCGATCGGCGTCGGTGAGCGACGCAGGATGTTTTCCTTGACCCACCCCGTCAAGCCATTGCTGACGGTGGCCACGCCGGCAGACACCATGGAAGGGTTGTCCCAGGAGGTTTCCTCGTAGACGGTTTTGATCACTTTGTTGATCGGTGAGGTGACGGGGTCACCAAGGCGGTTCATGGCATTGGTGGCATCGTCCAGGCTGCGCAGTTCGAGAATGCTCACGCCTTGCAGGAATTTCTGCCATTCACGCGCATACTCGGCCTTGTACTGCGTTACCAGGGCTTTCTGGATCTGTTCGGGACTGCCTTCCAATGTCAGGTCGTCCTTGGAGGATGTCTTCAATACCCAGTCGGCACTTTGCAATTCCCTGTTGGCAGCATCCTTGAACGCATCGCCGACGAATTTGTTCCAGGCGTTGCGGGTAAAGGTGCCGGAGACTGCGTAGCTGCCCATCACCAGCTCTCTGTCCTTGTCGCCCACGATACGCGCCACCGTCACAGAAGCGAAGCGGGTGGCGGCTCGGGCCTTCACGTCCGCGTAGACACGCTCGCGCGCCGGCATGCCGCGCACCACGCGACGCAGGTTTTCTCTCGTCTGGTCGACCAGGGTGAGCTTGTTTTCGACCGTCGGCCAAGAAGGATCGTTGATCTGGTCCAGCGAGAAACTGATGAGCCGTTCGGCATTGCGTATCATCTGCTCGCGCGGCATGGTCCCGCGATTGGCCTCCAGCCAGCCACGCCAGAAACGGGTGATCTGGTCGCTCAGGTGGCCGGATTCCGCACGTGGCTTGTCGGCCAGCATCAGATAGGTCTTCAGGGCGTTGTAGGCATCCTCCACGTTGGTGGCCGAGCTATCCTTGTAGGTGCGCAACGCCGGGGCGGACTGTGCGCTGGCGTCCGCGACTGCAGTCACGGCGCTTGCCTGCGCCGGACGCGACATGGGCTCCAGCTTTCCGGCGTTGGCATTCACTTCCATCAGGTAGGTTTCGATGTTGGAAGCGACCGGCTTGAGCATGATCTCCCTGATGCCGGCGAAATACTCTTCGCGTAGCTTGCGCTCCAGCAGATCGCCCTGGTATAGCCCCAATCCGACCGAAATCGGGCGGCTGCTGCGGTAATGTTCAAGCTGTTCGATGCGATCCTGCAGCAGTTCCAATGCCTCAAAGCGTGACTGTAGGTCAAGCCGGTTATCCTGGAGCTTGATCGCCTTGTCCATATCGGCCTGGACATTGATGAGCAGTTGTCGATTGCCCATATACGACCAGCTCCAGCCACCCAGCAGGGCACCCAGCAGGGTGACGGCACCGAAGAAGGTCACATAGCGCAGCCGGATCTTGTTGCGGCTGGTGTACTGCGACACCAGCTGCTTGTCAGCAAAGATCACCTGCTTGAACAGGTTATGAAGGAAGAAGCCATGCCTGGAGATGATCGCGCGCTCCGGCTTCTTCTCCAGCGTCAGTCCGAAACGTTCCGCGATGCGTTCGGATGAGGAGCTTACCGTCTCCCCTTCCTGCAGGGCACTGGTGAAGTAGAAGCCACGGAAGACCGGTTTGAACTGGAAAGGATTGTCTTCGAACAGTGTCGAGACGAAGGACCGCAGCGTACCCTTGATGGCAGAGAATTCCAGCGGGAACGTCAATACGCCAGGAGCCAGATTTTCACCGCGCCTGACGGACATGTTGGCCAGGCTCATTTCCTTGAGTCCGGCATACAGTTCATCAAAGCGCTCCGAGAAGAAGCTGGTGACATCCTGGCCGCCGCGCTGACGGTCATAGGTGAGGGTGGCGCCCCACACGCGATCGCGCTCGCTGCGTTCGGTATCGAGGAAGAATTCATTGAATCCCGTGATCAGGTCGGCCTTGGTGAAGACCACGTAGACCGGGGCAAAGACTTCCAGCTTCTCGGTCAGTTCCTGCACGCGCTGGCGTAGGTTCTTGGCCAGCGTGACCGAGAACTGCGGGTCATTGCCGGTCAGATCGGCGATGCTGACGGCGATGATGATCCCATTGATCGGGGCCTGCTTGCGATACTGCTTGAGCAAACCAAGGAAACTGAACCACTCCTTGCGGTCATCGTCGTAGACCGCGTAGCGGCCGGCCGTGTCCAGCAGGATGCCATCGGTAGTAAAGAACCAGTCGCAATTACGCGTCCCGCCTACGCCCTGAACAATTTTCCCGGCCGTGTCGGCAAACGGGAACTGGAGACCGGAGTTGGCGATGGCCGTACTCTTGCCGGCCGCCGGATTGCCGATCACCATGTACCAGGGCAGTTCGTATAGCGCCGCCGTACCCGATTTCTGGCCCAGCTTGGAAGTCTTGATGGTATTGATGGCCTCCAGCATGCGCTGGCGCAGGGCCGCGACATCGTCGCGCTGAACCTCGTCGCTGCTGGCGGGAGGTAACTGGGTCGCCTGCTTCTCCAGCGCGTCCTCCAGCTTGTTTGCCGCACGACGCACCTTTGCCCGTTTGAGCAGCCAGAAGGCCAGCCATACCAGCAGGCACACGCCGAGGATGAGAAGAACCCAGGCCAGATCAATCTCCAACTGATCGGCGGCTAGGAGGAGAAAGACGGCGAAGGCGACGAACCCGAGTATGAAGAGGGTGCGTTTATCGGTGAGGAAATGCCAGATTCGTTTCATGATGTTGGGGATTTCTGCTAGAGGTTTTTTGTCATGTGATCGCAGCGTTGAGCATCATCGGCTCGGCCCTCGTGGGAAGGCGTAAGACGGCGCGTACGTAGACGGCGGAGGCTGGCCCAGTTGCCTTTCGGTCCAATGGTCTGAGGAGATCTGGCAATCAGAACGCATCTCACACCCATTGATGATGCGAGTTACGGAAACGTTGTTCAGTTCTCTGGCGGATGACCTGCATCTATCCCGCGCGTGCGGATTCCGCGGAGATTCATCCGCGTCGGCGCGGCCATGCGAGCGGCGGGTGCCGGGCGTAGCCGATCGGTCCCGGAATTGCGCCGGAAGCAGGCTGATATCAATGAATGATGGAGTCGGCTGGAGCCGGTACAGGACGAGGTCTGCACCGGGCCCGGTGGCAAGGTAGCGGGTGGCGGATATCATCCCGGTGTCGGGAAAGCTTGCGCGGTTCAGGAGGGCGCATCTTGACCATGTAGGCATCAGTGTTCACGTTCTTGTTCTCTTATTGTTGTTATTGATCCCAGCCCCTGATGTGGGCGGTCTGTCCGCCCGATATGTGGTGTCTGCGCTAGCTGGCGCCGCGCAGTGCGTCGCAGCAGGAGGGCGGACGTCCGCACTTGCTGGCGCGCGCGCTGATGCCGCGGCTGCGTGCAGCCTGGTATCGTGTATGGATGATTGGCGTGTTCATGGTGTATCCCCCGTATTTCTTGCGATCTTTCATCGGGCTGCCTGGCACGTGACGATGGCAGCGATCTACCTTTTCATCACGCCCGGCATCCGGTATTCGGTATGGCCGAAATCCATCATTTTCCAGTTTCCTCCCCAGGTCAGCCCCACCGACCCGGCCACCTCGCCGTAGAGACGATAGCCTTCCATCGCCCACGGGTCCTTCTCGCTGATCACCAGCTTGCCGTTCCGAACGAAGGCACAGTCACCGGCGAGTCCGTACTGGTGATAACTCTGGAAGGCCGCCGCATTGGTGACGCTGCTTCCGAACCCCGCCAGCATGTTCTGTCGCTCGGGACTGCGATATCCCTCGATGAGCACCATCTCATAGCCATGCCTTTCCTTCATGATCTTGAAGACCAGTAGCAGGCGCTGCGCGTATTCGGCGTTAAGCAATTGCCAGTTGCGGCTGGCGTAGACCAGCATGGGTCGAACCTTGACGACTTCCGCGGTGGTAAACATGTCCGGCGGAAGCGGTGGAGGTGGTACGAGTTGCTCGCCTTTTAAAAGTTCCGCAATCTTGGAATTCGATGTCCGGTTGCTATCTTCAAAGCTGTCCAGCATAGGCTTGCCACTCAAGAGATATGCAATGACTGCTGGAGCGGTCAATAAGGCAACCATAGCGGATAGTAATTTGTAGTTTCTACTCGCATAGTTTATGCCCGCGTTGAGGGAGCTGCGCACGCCGATTTTGGTTCCTGAAACCACTTCTTCTCTCTTTGATTTCCAACGCCTCGATATCGTGGAGAAGCTGGCGAGGCAGCCCTGGATAATTCGTAAAGTCCGCATGCGGCCGGATGGAAAAAGTAGCAGCCACATCACGAATCCGGTGATGAGCAGATAGACAGTAATGAGGAAAAACAGCACGACGACGTCCCCTTTTTGTTGTGGTCAACGCATTGTCCTAGCGGTCGTGCGAAGCCAGCACACTTCTGGAATTGATCTGTTCTGGCCCAGAACAGAAAATCAATAAACCCAGAAATCTTATTGAATTGAATTATCAGGAGAATGGCCTTGCAGTCCCCGAATCAAGAAAAATCATCCCCCCGAAGGCCGAGCCTGATGCCAGCATCGGACACTCCCATCACTGATGAAGTTCGCATGCTCGATTCGATTTCCAAAGGGCAAATGGAGACCGGCGATCTGGTCGGTGGCAGCAAGCCAAAGCGCCGTCGCACGATAGTTGTGCTGGCCTTGTTGACGTCAGTGGCTATCTTCGCCGTAGCAGCCATTGCGGCCATGGCAGCAGGCATGACGCTGCCATTCAACTGGTTTGATAGCAGCCCGTTGAAAGCCATGGCAACAGCCGAGTCGGAACGGGCCCGGACGGTATCTGAAGCCACCCATGCAGCGAGCGTGAAAAAGCCGGCGGATGACGTAGATCATCCTCTGCCCGAAGGGGAGGGGACGCGTGATTCAGGGCCTTTGGCCAAGGCTCTGGAGGAGGGACTCGCTCCACCGCCAACTGTATCGAAGAAGGCGCCTGACGCGAAGCGTTGACGCCGGGCCAAGGTGAGCCGGACATACGCAGGTAATAACACGGCCGCAGCTCATGGAAAAAACGCAACGGTGGCGGGGAGAGAGTCAGGAGCATTGACCGTGCTCCTGACAGAGAATGCAGATTGGCGCATTAGCTGTCGAAGCCGAGCACCTTCATCCGTCGTCGTTACTGCGGCAAGAACATCTTCTGCAGCAAGCCAATCAATTGTGCCCGCTCGTCATCGGACAGCATCTCGGTCGCCTTCATTTCCAGCTCGACGGCGGTCTGTTCGGCCTTGGTACACATGCGCATGCCGGCAGTGGTCAGGGCCAGGACCTGTGAGCGGCGATCCTGCGGGTTGCGCTGGCGCAGCACCAGGCCGCGCTGCTCCAGTTTGTCCAGCAAGGTGGCGAGATTGGGTGGGGAGACGTTGATCGCCTTGGACAGGCGCTTCTGGTTGATGTCGGGGTTGGCCTTCAACAGGCTCAGTACCGTGAAATCCACCGGCCGCAATGCGAACTTGGCCATGCGCTTTTCAAACAGCGGCATGATCGTGATATAGGCGCGCCGGCAGTTGTAGCCGACCAGGCTCAATAGCAGTTGCTGGTCCAGCGCCGCATTCTCGGCAGCACCGTCGTCGGAATCGAAATCAGCCGGCTTCTTGGGCAGCATGGTGGTCCAGGTCGGTTGGAAGGGGCGGCAGGCCGGTTGTCAGGCAGCCTTCGATCACGCTGGACAACTGCTGGACTTCCGCAAATACAAAGGCGAAATGATAGCACGCGGCATCCCGCTTGCTGCCGTACCAGACCGGGTCCGAGTCCAGCGCCGACAACGCCCGGTGCCCCGCCCGCAGCCACATCCAGCCCAGCGCCACATGTCCGGTCAGGCGCAGCATCTCGTCAGCCACGTAATAGGGAAAGGCGGGCATCTCCCGGGACGCGTTCGCAATCCCGGTGGCGAACCTCCTTGAATTATCCACAGCGTCTTTCAGCAATCGGCCTTGCTCGACAAGTCCTGCCGCACCATCGATATCAGCCTCCACCAGCGCCAGAAAATCGTGCAGCCGTTGGCCGTCGTCGGCCAGCACCTTGCGCATGAGAAAGTCGATGGCCTGGATTTCATTGGTCCCCTCATAGATCATCGTGATGCGGGCATCGCGCATGAACTGCTCTATCCCGGTCTCGACCACGTAGCCATGTCCGCCGAACACCTGCAAGGCACGGCTGGCGCACTGGAAGCCCTGGTCGGTCAGGAAGGCCTTGATCACCGGCGTAATGAATTCCAGCCGTTCGTGATGACGACGGCGCAGGGTGGCATCGGCATCGTGCTCTGCCAGGTCCAGCAGCAGTCCCGCCCAGCAGGTCAACAGGCGTGCACCCTCGATGCGGCAACGCTGTTCCATCAACAGTTTCTGGATTGCCGGATGGCGGAGGATGACATCGGTGCCGGCGGCGCCCGGCGCACGTGATTGCCGGCGCTCCTTCGCATAGGCGGTAGCGCGCTGCCAGGCCGCTTCGGCCAGTCCCACGCCTTGCGCACCCACATGCAGGCGCGCCGCATTCATCATCACGAACATCGCCGCCAGTCCACGTCCGGGCTCGCCCACCATCCACGCCTGCGCGTTCTCGAAATGCAGGCTGCAGGTGGCACTGCCGTGAATGCCCATCTTGTGCTCGATGCCGGTGCACTGCACGCCGTTGCGGCTGCCATCGGGCAGTACGCGGGGCGCCAGCAACAGCGACAGTCCCTTGCTGCCCGGCAGTGCATCGGGCAGGCGTGCCAGGACCAGATGGACGATGTTGTCGGTCAGGTCGTGCTCGCCACCGGAAATGAAGATCTTGTCCCCGGTCAGCCGATAACTGCCATCGGCCTGTGGCAGCGCACGCGTGCGCAACTGGCCCAGGTCGCTACCGGCCTGGGCTTCGGTCAGGCACATGGTCGCCAGCCACTGGCCATTGGCAATCTTCTCCAGATAGGCCGCCTGCAGTTCGGGCGAGCCATGAGCAGCCAGGCAGGCATAGGCGCCATGCAACAGGCCGGGGTACATGGTCCAGCCATGATTGGCGGCGCTGAGCATTTCATAGAGTGCGCAGTCCAGCACGTGCGGCAGACCCTGGCCGCCGTGTTCGGGCGCGCAGGCCAGCGCCGGCCAGCCGGCTTCGCAGAATTGCGCATAGGCCTGCGCAAATCCTTGCGGTGTGCTCACCATTCCGCGCTCGAAGCGGCAGCCCTCGCGGTCACCGATAGCGTTGAGCGGCGCGACGACATGGGCGGCGAAGCGGCCCGCTTCTTCCAGTACCTGCCGCATCAGCTCGCCATCGATCTCCGCATGCGCCGGCAAGGCGCGCAAGACCTGTGGCGCCTGCAATACTTCATCGAGCACGAAGGCGAAGTCGCGCAGGGGCGGCGTATAGTGCATCGTCATTCTTTCCGCTTCGTTCAGTTCAGCAGGTAGGCGTCATATACCACTGCATTGCCCAGCCGCATGGCGTAGCCCACGCCCATGGCGCGATTGAGCCAATCGTATTTCCTGGAAGCGGTTTCAAAGTTCATGAACAGGCGGAAGGTATAGCGAGAGGGATCCACCGGCTTGCCCTTGGCCACCTCGGCCATCACTTCCGGCGGGCCGTAACGCACACCCCGTGTCTGTAGGTAGACCAGTTCGCCATCGTCCAGCTTCAACAGATAGCGGGTGTCGATGATGGCCAGCCCATCGGCGGTGACGGTCTGCCAGTCGGCACCGTTGTTGAGGATTTCACCGTTGATCAGCGGTCCCTTGAAGCTGCCGCCGGTGATCGGAATGATGCGACGTTTGCCCAGATCCGAGGTCTTGCCCAGTTCCCAGATCGGCGCCACCAGGTCCACCGAAAAGCGCGCCAGGAAGGCCAGCTTGGGTTGCGGTGGGGTGAGCGCGGTATTGTCGGCATCGCTCGCCGCATGGGCCTGGAAGGATAGCGTCAGTGCGGCCAGCAGCAGGAACAGCTTCTTCATCGTGGTCTCCTTTTTATATGTTGTTTTGTCATGCGGTGGTGCAGAAAGCGTCAACGCTCAGGAAGCGGCCACCACCTCGGCCTCTGCCTTCTTGCCAAAGCCCAGGTAGGCCTGGATCACCTGCGGATCGCCGGCCAGTCGTGCCGATTCTCCCTGCATGCTGACCTTGCCCAGTTCCAGCACGTAACCATAATCGGCAGTCTGCAGCGCGGCGCGCGCGTTCTGCTCCACCAGCAGCACCGAGATGCCTGCGGTGCGCAGTTCGGAGACGATCTGCAGGATTTCCTTGACGATGCGCGGCGCCAGTCCCAGGCTGGGTTCGTCCAGCATCAGCAGTTCCGGCTTGGCCATCATGGCGCGTCCGATGGCCAGCATCTGGCGCTCGCCACCCGAGAGCGTGCCGGCCAGCTGGCTGCGCCGTTCCTTCAGGCGCGGGAACAATTCGAAGACCGTGGCGAGCTGATCCATCGGCTGTGCCTGCCGCAAGCGCAGGCGGCGAAAGCCGCCCAGCAGCAGATTGTCTTCCACGCTCATGCTGGAAAAGAGTTCACGTCGCTCCGGCACCAGCGCGATACCGGCCATGACACGCTGCTCCAGCGTCCAGCGCTCCACCGCCCGACCGTGATAGCGCACCGTTCCCTGCGCCGGCAGCACTCCCATGATGGCGTTGAGCAAGGTCGACTTGCCCGCACCATTGGGGCCGATCACGGTGGCGATGCTGCCGCGTTCGAGTCTGAGATCAATGTCGTGCAGCGCCTGCACCTTGCCATAGCTTGCGCGCAGTTGCGCGACTTCGAGGACCAGTTCGCTCATTCGATTCCACCCAGGTAGGCTTCGATCACCGCCGGATGCCGCTGGATTTCCTGCGGCGTGCCTTCGGCGATCTTGGCGCCGAATTCCATCACCACGATGTGGTCGGTCAGTTCCATGACGAATTCCATATCGTGTTCCACCAGCAGGATGCTCATGCCATCGCTGCGCAGCTCCTGCAATACCCGGGACAGCGCCTGCTTTTCCAGGTGACGCAGGCCTGCCGCCGGCTCGTCCAGCAACAGCAGCAGCGGGTCGCAGCAGAGCGCGCGGGCAATTTCCAGGATGCGTTGCTGGCCAAGTGCCAGATTGCCCGCCTGCTCGTGCATCAGGTGTTGCAGGCCCACGCGATGCAGGGCGCGTGCGGCCTCATCCAGCAACGCCTTCTCCTCAACCCGCTCCAGATGCAGCATGGCATTGACCGTATTGCGCAGGAAGCCCTGCTGGCTACGCATGTGTGCGCCCAGCGCCACGTTCTCCAGCACCGACATGCCCGGTAGCAGGCGTACATGCTGGAAGGTGCGTGCAATCCCCAGGCGGGCGATGGCACGGGCCGGCAGACCGGCGATGTCGCGTCCGTTGAAGCTTACGCGTCCACCGCTGGCATGCAGCAGTCCGGTCACCAGATTGAAGGTGGTCGACTTGCCCGCACCATTGGGGCCGATCAGCCCGACGATCTCGCCGGCCTTGACGTTGAAGGACACATCGTTGACCGCCACCAGCCCGCCGAAGCGCTTGTTGATCTGGTCCACCTGCAACAGCGGCGCGCCACGTGTCGGGCCCGACCGCCTGTCCATGGGGGCGGCGCTGGCCACGCGCAGCGGCTGTGGCGCCGGCGGGAAGGCGCGCAGCCACAGGGCGCGCACCCAGGGCCACAAGCCGCCACGGGCGTACTTCAACAGCACGATCAGGATCAGCCCGAAGACAATGGTTTCATAACTGCCGGCGTCGCCCAGCAACGCAGGCAGCAACACCTGCAACTGGTCCGACAGCAGCTTGAGCACACCCGCACCCAGCAACGCACCCCAGATATGGGCGATGCCACCGACCACCACGATGAACAGGTATTCGATGCCCATCGCCAGGCTGAACGGCGAGGGATTGACCGTGCGCTGCATGTGTGCGAACAGCCAGCCCGAGACCGACGCCAGCAGCGCCGCGAAGACGAAGACCAGGATCTTGTAGCGTCCGGTATCCACGCCCATGGCCTCGGCCATCGAGCGGCCACCCTTGAGGGCACGGATGGCGCGGCCAGCGCGTGAATCCAGCAGGTTCAGCGAGACCCAGGCCGCCGCCAGCACGATGATCCAGATCAGGTAGTAGAGGTGGCGTTCGCCAGCCAGATCCACGCCCGCCAGTTGCAGAGGTGGAATGCCGGAAATGCCGTCGTACTTGCCCAGCCAATCCACCTTGCCGAACAGGAAGTACAGGCTGATACCCCAGGCAATGGTCGCCAGTGGCAGATAGTGGCCGGACATGCGCAAGGTGATGCGCCCAAGCACATAGGCCGATACGCCGGTGATCAGCAGGCCCAGCGGCAGCGTCAGCCAGGGCGAAACACCATGGGCCGTGGTGAGATAGGAGGTGGTGTAGGCCCCCATGCCGACGAAAGCCGCCTGGCCGAAGGACGTCATGCCGCCGATACCGGTCAGCAGCACCAGACCGATGGCCACCAGGGCGTACAGCCCGATGTAGTTGGCCTGGATCACCCAGAACTGCGGCGTGGGCAGCAGCGGGAACATTGCCAGTACGATCAGCAGCACGTAGAGCGGGAGTCGTTTGTTGATCATGCTCATTCCTCGTCCTCGTCATGCGCCGGTGTCACCAGCGAGCGCCACAGCAGGATGGGCAGCAGCGCCATGAAGACGATCACTTCCTTGAAATCGCTGGCCCAGAAGGAACTGAAGGATTCCAGCAACCCCACCAGCAGCGCGCCTCCTGCGGCCGCCGGGAAACTGGCCAGCGCACCGATGGTGGCGGCGACGAATCCCTTCAGCCCGATCAGGAAGCCCGAGTCATAAAAGATGGTGCTCATCGGGCCGATCAACACACCCGACAGAGCACCGATAAACGCTGCCACGGCAAAGGACAGTTTGCCGGCCAGCGTCGTGGAGATTCCCATGAGCCGCGCCCCCAGGCGATTCACCGCCGTGGCGCGCAGCGCCTTGCCATACAGCGTGCGCCCCGAGAACAGCCACAACGCCAGCAGCAGTGCCACGGCGGCAATCACCACCACCACCGTCTGTGCGCTCAGCGTAAGCTGCGCCAGGTTCCAGCGCGCATCCCAGAAGGCCGGCGTGCGGAAGCCCTCGGCCCCGAAGAACACCAGGCCCAGGCCGGTCATCGCCAGGTGGATGCCGACCGAGACGATCAGCAGTTGCAGCACACTGGCATCGGCCAGCGACTCGAACACCACCTGGTACATCAACGGCCCCAGTGCGGTAATGAGCAGCAGCGTTAGCAGCACCTGCACCGGCAGCGGAAACTGCTGCGGCGCAGCCCACCAGACCAGCGCGGCCACCGCCAGCGGCAAGCCCAGCGTGCCCAGCAGCGCACGCGGCAGCAGTGCCGCCTGCCCCGAGCGCAGCAGCGCAAGGGCCTGCATGACCGCCGCGCAGACCGCCAGCACCAGCAGCAGCCACAGCGGCCCGGGGCGCTGGCCTTGCTGCAGCATGGCCAGGGTCAAGGCGCCATAGGCGACGAATTCACCCTGGGGAATGAAGAGAATGCGGGTGACCGTAAACACCAGCACCAGCGCAATGGCAATGAGGCCATAGACGATGCCGTTGGTCAGGCCATCCAGGGTGAGGATGGCGGCAATCGAAGAATCCATGAGTAGTCAGCGAAACAGGCAAATTCCACGGAACAACGGCGACACGGTCTGCAATCAAGCCGTGCCGCCGCAACGGTTGGCGCAGCGTCAGGGGTTGACTGCCTTCCAGTTGCCATTCTGGATGGTCAGCATGATGCGGGCATCGTCACCCAGACCGAAGTGATCCTTCGGCGAGTAGTTCAGCGTGCCTTGCGAAATCTGGATCGGACCGGCGTTTTCCAGCGCCTCCTTCAACGCGGTGCGGAAGGCCGGGGTGCCGGGTTTGGCCTTCTTCAGGGCCTCCGGGACCACCTTCTGCAACACCAGCTGGGCATCGTAGGTATGGGCTGCGAACAGGTTGCGGGTGCCGGCGCCGAATTGCTTCTCGTAGCGCGTGACGAAGTCCATGGCCAGCTTCTTGGAAGGATTGCTGTCCGGCAGCGCCTCCGGCACCACGGCCGGGCCGGAGATGACGTAGGAACCTTCCACATCCTTGCCACCCAGGCGGATCAGGTCGCGCGAGGCGGCGCTATGGGTCTGGAAGATCCTGCCCTTGTAGCCGCGCTCGATGAGCGCCTTGTGCGGCATGGCCGCGCCGCTGCCGGAGGCCACCACCAGCACCGCATCCGGGTTGGAGCTGACCACGCGCAAGGCCTGCGCCGTCACGCTGGTGTCAGCCCGGGAGAAGCGCTCCACCGTGCCCATCTTGATGCCGGCGGCGCTTGTGAGGCGCTGCACTTCCTTCAACCAGTTCTCGCCATAGGAGTCCGAGTAGCCGAGGAAGCCCACGGTCTTCACGCCCAGCTTCTTCATCTGCTCCACCACGCCACCGGCCATCACGGCGGTCGATTGCGGCAGGCGGAAGGTCCAGGCATCCTTGCCCTCGGCTGTTTCGATGGGAGAGATGGCTAGCTGCACGGTCTGGGTTTCCAGCGCGACGTCGGCGATGGCCAGCGTGGGCGGCACGGCGGCCGAGCCGATGATCAGGTCGACCTTGTCTTCGGCCACCAGGCGGCGCGCATTCTTGCTGGCCTGGGTGGGATCGGTGGCGTCATCGAGGATGATGAGCTTGACCTTTTCCCCGCCGATGGTCTCCGGCCACAGGGCGAAACCGTTCTTGGCCGGAATGCCCAGTCCCGATCCCGGTCCGGTCAGCGACATCACCACGCCGATGGTCAGTTCGGCATGTGCCATTGCGGAACAGGCCAGCATGGAAGCCAGTACCCCTGCCTTGATTGCCAGTTTCATCTTCATCTCCGTCTCCTTGTATTTGTCATCGAGTGATCGATTTATGACGGGCAGGGCATGGACGCTCCGCCTCGTTTGTTGCCAGGTCTGCTGATTCCTGTCTAGCTGCACATTTCCCTGATGTCCTGCGGAATGGCGATGGCCTTGATGCGGTTTGGATCGTCCGGATGGCGGATCGCAAACACCCGGGTGTCGCGTCCTTCGCACAGCAGTTCGCCATCACGTTTCAATTCGTGGCGCATCACGAAGGTCTTGTCGTTCCATTCGATGATGGTGGAATGCACCTCCACCTGGTCGCCGTAGGTGGCTGGGCGCACGAAGCGCGAACTGATGTCCACCACGGGCGTGCCGATGATGCCGCGGGTCTTTTCGGTCTCGCGCCAGGGCGGCACCCCGCACTGGTGGAAGAAATTGCGCGAGGCTGCGTCATACCAGCGGAAGAAATTGGGAAAGAACACGATGCCGGCCGGATCGCAATCGCCGAATTCCACGCGCACCGGATAGATGATGGTCTTGCTCATGTCGCTCTCCTCAACGCGGCGCCAGCCGCAGTGCGCCATCCAGGCGGATGACCTCGCCGTTGAGCGACAGGTTGGTGGCGATATGCAGCGCCAGTTGCGCATATTCTTCGGCCTTGCCCAGACGTTTCGGGAAGGGGATGCTGGAGGCCAGCGACTGCTGTACTTCGTCCGGCAGCTTGTAGAGTAGGGGCGTCAGGAACAGACCCGGTGCAATGGTGACCACGCGGATGCCGTATTGCGCCAGGTCGCGTGCCAGTGGCAGCGTCATGGCGGTGATGCCGCCCTTGGAGGCCGCATAGCCGGCCTGTCCGACCTGGCCATCGAAAGCCGCCACCGAGGCGGTGGCCACGATCACGCCGCGTTCGCCGTCTTCCAGCGCGTCGGTTGCGGCCATGCGGGCGGCCGCCAGGCGGATCACGTTGAAGGTGCCGATCAGGTTGACGTTGACGATGCGGCTGAAGTCCTCCAGCGGCATGGCGCTGCCGTCCTTGCCGACCATGCGTTTGGCACCGCCGATGCCGGCACAGTTGATGAGAATGCGTGGTACGCCATTGGCTTGCTGCGCGGCATCCAGCGCAGCCTCGACCGAGGCGCTATCGGTGATGTCGCAGCGTGCGGCGTGGCAATTCAATTCGGCCGCCAGCGCCTGTGCCGCTTCGACGTTCACGTCGAGGATGGAAACGCGGGCGCCGGCGTGCACCAGCTGGCGCACGGTCTCGGCCCCGAGGCCGGAGGCGCCGCCGGTGACCAGTGCGGCTTGTCCTTGCAGTTGCATGGTAAGAGTCCTTCTCGATTCAGTGGGAAGCCGCCGGGTTTTCCAGCAGCAGGGCAATGCCCTGGCCACCGCCGATGCAGGCCGAGGCGATGCTGTAGCGGGCTTCCCGACGATTCATTTCGCGTGCCGCCGTGATCGACAGGCGCACACCGGTGGCTGCCAGCGGGTGACCCAGGGCGATGGCGCCGCCATTGACGTTGAGGCGCTCGCGATCGATGCCCAGTTCGCGCTCCACCGCCACGATCTGCGCACCCTGCGCTTCGTTGATCTCGAAGCAGCCGATGTCGGCCACCGTCAGGCCATTGCGTTCCAGCAGCGTGCGGATGGCCGGCACCGGGCCGATGCCCATGATCTCCGGCGGCACACCGGCCACGGCGGCGGCGACCACGCGGGCCAGCGGTGCCTTGTCATGGCGCCGCAGATAGTCGCCGGAGGCGACGATGGTGGCTGCCGCCGCATCGACCAGCGCCGAACTGTTGCCGCCGGTCTGCACGCCATCCGGGTAGAGGGTGCGCAGCTTGCCCAGCACGTCCACCGGCGACGGGCGCGGATGGGTATCGCTGGCCGCTTCGGTGAGCTTGCCTTGCAGCTTGATGTGACGGTCGTTATAGCCCTCCAGGTGGAAGGTCTCGTTGACCACCGGCACGATCTCACCCGCATGGAAACCGGCGGCCTGCGCCTTCAATGCGCGCTCGAAGGAATAGGCGGCGTAGGCATCGACCTCGGTGCGGGTGATGCCATATTTCCTGGCCAGGTTTTCGGCGGTCTGCGGCATGGTGATGCCGGGTGCCGGATCAACCAGCGCTTCCCACATGTAGTCCTGGAATTCCACCGGCGCGCCCAGCCTGAAGCCACTGCGGTGGGCGAAGGCGACGATGGGATTGCGGGTCATCGACTCGCTGCCCACGATCAGGGCGGTTTCGGTATAGCCGCGTTCGATCTGGTCGCCGGCCTGGCGGATCAGTTCGAAGCCGGTACCGCAGATACGCTGGACCATGATGGCCGGGGTGGTGATCGGCACGCCGGCATACAGGCCGATATGACGCGGCAGCATGTACTGGTAGGCGTCGCCCGGGGCCATGTTGCCGGCGATGACCGAGCCGATGTCAGCGGCCGCCACGCCGGTGCGTGCCAGTACCTCGCGGGCCACCTTGATCCCCATGTCGGTGGGCGAAAGCTGGCTGAAGCTGGTGCAGTAGTCGACCATGGGCGTGCGTACGCCGCCGATGAGCCAGATATCCTTGAAGCTTGAATAGAACGCTGCCTGTGCCATGTGCAATGCTTCCTCAGTGAGCGGTTGTGAGCGCGGCCTGTGCCGTCAGCAGGTCCGGGTCGGTGCCGGCGTACAGCGCCTCGACCAGCGCGGCGCGGTGCGTCAGTACCGAACGCTGGTTGATGGATCCCTTGTCGGTAATCTCGCCACGGTCGAATGAAGGCGGGTCAATCAGCACCAGCGCCCGCATCACGCGATTGGAGCTGCCCGTGGCATGTGTCTGCAGACGATCCAGCACACCCTGGAAGAAGCTGCGTACGGCGGGTGCCGACAGGACCTCGGCCCGCGACGCTTCCGCCGGCAGGCGCGCCAGTTGGCGGCAGCGCTCGATGTTGGGGACGATCAGCATGCCGACCTCGTTGCGGTCCTGGCCGGTGATGACGGCATCCTGCAGGTAGGGCGCGCCCTCATGGGCGATCAGTGCACGCAGCGGGCCGACGCTGACCCAGGTGCCGGTGTAGAGCTTGAAGTCCTCCGCCACTCGTCCATCGAACATGAAGCCGCGATCCGGATGGGCCGCGTCGAGCCAGCGCACCGCGTCGCCGGAGCGGAAGTAGCCCTCTTCGTCGAAGGCCTCGGCGGTCTGTTCCGGCGCCCGCCAGTAGCCGGGCGTGACATTGGGACCGCGATAGCGGATCTCGATCTTGTCGCCATTGGGGACCAGCTTGATCTCCATGCCCGGCGTGGGGATGCCGATCTGGCCCGCCTTGACCTGGTGATCCACCACGAACAGCGCCGAGGGCGAGGTCTCCGTCATGCCCAGTCCGCAGGACATCACGATGCGCTCGCCGCAGGTGGCCTCGGCGGTGGCATGCAGCTTGTCCCATACCGGCTGCGCCAGGGCCGCGCCGGCGTAGAACTGCATGCGCAGGCGGCTGTAGAAGGTACGGCGCAGGGCCTCGTCCTTTTCCAGTGCGTGGGCAATGCCTTCCCAACCCACCGGTACGTTGAAGTAGACCGTGGGCGCGATCTCGCGCAGGTTGGCCAGGGTGGTGGCCAGCCCTTGCGGGGTCGGCTTGCCTTCGTCGATGTACATGGTGCCGCCGTTGTAGAGCACGATGCCCACGTTATGGTTGGCGCCGAAGGTATGGTTCCAGGGTAGCCAGTCGATCAGGATCGGCGGCTCCTCGGCCAGGAAAGGGAAGGTCTGCACGATCATCTGCAGGTTGCTGCACATCATGCGTTGGGTGTTGATGACCGCCTTGGGCATCTTGGTCGAGCCCGAGGTGAAGAGGAACTTGACGATGGTGTCCGGCCCGGTGGCGGCATAGGCGCGTTCGACCTCGTCGCCGGCACGGGTAGCATCAAGTTCTGCGAAGAGCGTGCATGCGCGCCCTGGTGGCGGTGCTTCGGTGACCACGAATTCGATCTCCGGCGCCACCGCCGCGACGGCAGCCGCGAACTTCTCGCCATGGGCGGCGAAAATCAGGCCGGGGGTGAGCAATTGCACCGCGTGGCGCAGCTTGGCGTAATCCCTGGAGAGCAGCGAATACGCCGACGACACCGGCGCATAAGGGACGCCCGCGTAATGGCAACCCAGGACCAGCATGGCATGTTCCAGGTCATTCTCGGACAGGATCAGCAGCGGACGTTCGGCCGACAATCCCCGCTGCAGCAACGCCTGGCCGATGCGGCGTGCACTCTGCAGGGCCTGGCCATAGCTGATGCGGCGCCATTGACCGTCCTGGTCGCGGCGGGCCATGTAGGTGCGCTCGGGATCGACCGTGGCCCAGTGGATCAGCTTGTCGGTCAGGCGCGCCGGATAGTCCTGCAGTGGCTGGCGCGTCCTGACGATGGAGGTGCCGTCAGCGCCGGCGACGACGTCAACGCCGCCGATGCCGAACCTGACGCTGCGATAGCGAGGTGGAGTGTTCATACATGTCTCTGTTGTCTGACTGCCCGATCGTGGTCGGGCAGTGGTGTTGTTATGTATTGCGCAGTATTACTGACTTTCTGGTCCTGCCCTGGCCCCTGCGCCGGACGTACTCAGCCCGGCCTGACCTTGTTCTGCTTGTGATCGAGGAAGGCTGCCAGCCGTCCCTTTGTATCGGGATCGCTGCCGGCCACCGCCGCCATCAGGGATTCGGTCATCATTCCATCCTGGATCGACTGGTCGTGGATGCGCGGCAGCACATGCATGACGCCGTAGTTGGTCATCGGTGCGTTGCCGGCGATGCGTTCTGCCAACTCGCGCGCCTTGTCCAGTCCCGCACCAGCGGCCACGCTGTATTGCGAGATGCCGGCCTGGTGACCTTCTTCGGCGTTCAGCACCCGCCCGGTCAGCATCATGTCGGCCATGCGCGCCACGCCGATCAGGCGCGAGATGCGCACCGAACCGCCGCCGCCGACGAAGAGACCGCGTTGCCCTTCCGGCAGGCCGTAGAAGGCGCTCGGCTCGGCCACCCGGATGTGGGCAGCCGCTGCCAGTTCCAGACCACCGCCGATGACTGCGCCGTGCAGCACGGCGATCACCGGTACCCGGCCGAAGCCGATCTGTTCGAAGGCGGCATGCCACATGCGCGAGTGGTGCATGGATTCGCTGGTGTCGCGTGCGCGCAGTTCGGACAGGTCCAGTCCGGCGCAGAAGTGCTCGCCCTTGCCGTGGACGATGGCGACCTTCACGCCCTCCGGCAGGTTCTCGAAGCAATCGCGGATGGCGCGTACCAGCGGGTCGTTGAGGGCATTGCGTTTGGCGGCGCGGTTGAGTGCGATCTCGGCGATGGCGCCGTGAACTTGGATGTCGAGAAGGTCGCTGTGCTGGTTCATGCTGTCTCTGGTCATGCCCGTAGGTTTTTTGAAATTAGTTATAAGTTATAACGTTTATTTAGTATAAGTAAGATGGGCGCAAAAGCAAGCGCCATCAGTGTTGCGTGTTGTGCGTTATTCGTAAAAGCGGGCGGTAGCCGAACATATTTTTGTGCGTGTCACTGACACGTCGATGCTGCGTTGCGCTGCCCAGGCCGGCTCTTTTTCCAGGCGTGCAGCGCCAGCCCGCATGCCATGCACACACCCAAAGAAAAAACGCCGGTGTGCAGTGCATCACCGGCGTTTCCCGTGGGCATGGCAAGGACTACTTGCCGGTGTCCTTCATGTTCTCGAACTTGTCGAACTCGACGTTGTAGGCTTCGTTGCCGATCTTCTCCACCTTGCGCACATAGACCGTCTGCACGATGTCGCGGGTGGCCGGGTCGATGGCAATGGGTCCGCGCGGGCTCATGAACTTCATGGTCTTGAGGATGGCCATGGCCTTGTCGCCATCGATCTTGCCGTTGAGTTTCTTGCTGACCTCGTAGATCGCATTCATGCCGTCATAGGCTGCCACGGCCATGAAGTTGGGACGTCCCGCACCAGGATTGGCGGCGGCAAAGCTTTTCAGGAAAGCCTTGTTCTCCGGCGAATCATGGGCGGCCGAATAGTGGAAGGTGGTGATCACGCCCAGCGTGGCGTCGCCCATGGCGGGCATGACGTGATCGTCGGTCAGGTCACCGGTGGCAATCACCTTGATGCCAGCCTCGGCCAGGCCGCGCTCACGATACCCCTTCATGAACGCAATGCTCTGCTCACCGGCCGGCACGAAGATGAACACCGCCTCCGGCTTGGCATCCTTGATGCGCTGGATGTAGGGCGCGAACTCCGGATTGCGCAGTGGTACCCGGATCGATTCCAGCACCTGGCCACCGCCACCCAGCAGGTTGGTCTTGAAGGCGGTCTCGGCATCGATGCCCGGGCCGTAATCTGCCACCAGCGTGACTACCCGCTTGATGCCGTTCTTCAACGCCCAGGTCGCCATGGGGCCGGAGACCTGCGGCAGCGTCATCGAGAAGCGGGCGATGTAGTTGGACTTGGTGGTGATGATCGAGGTGGCGGCATTCATGATGATCATCGGTTTCTTGGCCTGCTCCGCAATCGGCGCCACGGCCAGCGCTTCCGGCGTGAGGCCGAAGCCGGCCAGGAAGTCCACCTTGTCGCGCACCACCAGCTCCTGCGCCAGGCGCTTGGCGATCTCCGGCGCCGGACCGGTGGTGTCCTTGATGATGATCTGTACCTTCTTGCCCGCGACCTGATCGCCATGCTGCGCCATCCATGCCTTGATGCCGCCCTCCATCTGCTTGCCGTAGTCGGCGAAGGGCCCGGAGAAGGCCGCGACCAGACCGACCTTGATGGTTTCCTCGGCCCGTGCGGACGCAACTGTCATGATCTGGGAAGTCGCCAGCAGAGCCAGCAACGCGATTTTCTTGAACGTCATTTTTCAGTCTCCTTTGTGATTGTGGTGAGGGGCGATGGGCAGGCGGTTCTGGTGCCGTCGTGATTGTCGCATCGCCGGTCCGACTGTTGCACTCGGACGACGCATCGATTTCCCTTCCTCGGCTCGCCTTGTTGACAAAGCTTCGGTGCCGACAATAGTATCGCACCATCCGTTCGGTAAACAAACCGATGTGCGGTAACCGAACGGCCAATAAAAGTTATAAAAAATAAGCAACGAGACGAATCTTTCTGCGACGCCCGCCTGGTGGTGTCGACCAACTCGTATTTGGTGAGGCGACACAAATCGTGTCCGCCAGTAAATATGCCGATGGCCTGGACCATGGGGCAGGGGCCTTTTTTGCGCCCGCGCCTGGCCAGCTTGTCGTAGAGGCATCGAAGAATTCGCAAGAGCAACACCCGCAATATCGGCAACACCGGAGGGACTGACGGTATTGGAAGTGACCCGGCCCGGCGAGCGGCGAATCGTCGGAGAGCGTGAGGAGGACAACGCTCTACGGCAGCAGACCGGCCAATCATCATTCATAGAAATCAGGAGGAGATGGCAATGACAAAGAAAATGACCTTGCGCGCAGTGGCCCTGGCCGCGGCAGCATGTGCTTGTGCAGGTACGGCTGGTTCGGCGCTGGCCCAGAGTTCGGTAACCATCTACGGTATCGTCGATACCGGCGTGGTCTACACCACCAATGCCAACGCCAATGGCAATTCGGTGTTCAAGATGCCGTCGCTGACCGGCAGCTTCCCCTCACGCATCGGCTTCAAGGGAACGGAAGACCTGGGCGGCGGCCTGCAGGCGATGTTCGTGCTGGAAAGCGGCTTCGCGCCTGACACGGGTTCGATGGGGCAGGGCAACCGCATCTTCGGGCGCCAATCCTACGTTGGCCTGAAAGGCGACTGGGGTCAGATCATGCTGGGACGCCAGGTCAACATGACCTATCTGTCGCAGTTGAAGACCGACGTCATGGGACCCAACATCTTCGCCATCGGTAGCATCGATTCCTATCTCCCCAATGCCCGTAGCGACAACGCCATCGGCTACCTCGGCAACTTCAGCGGCTTCACCGTCGGCGCGACCTACAGCTTCGGTCGCGACACGTCGGCCACCGGCGGACCGGCAGCGACCAACTGCCCCGGTGAAGTGGCCGGCAACAGCAAGGCCTGCCGCCAGGTCACGGGTCTGCTGGGATATGACGGCAAGGGCTGGGGCGTGACCAGTTCCTACGACATCCTGTATGGCAATACCGGTGCCAGCGGCGGTCTCACCAGCAGCAGCAACAGCGATCAGCGCATCACGCTCAATGGCTACTTCATGATCGGTGACGTCAAGCTGGGTGGCGGTGTGGTGGATCGCCGCACCCGCGCGGCTGCCAACGTCAATACCGATTCCGATCTCTACTACCTGGGCGTGAGCTATCCGCTGTCCGTGGCCCTGGTGCTGGATGCACAGGTGTCGCGCCTGTCGGTGAAGAACAGCCCCAACGATGTCACCCTGTCGGTGGCACGTCTGACCTACAACCTGTCCAAGCGCACTGCGCTGTATACCTCGCTGGGTTACATCAAGAATGGCGGCACTGCAGCGGTGGCCATCGATGCGGGTGGCACCGTGGGGGCGGGCAAGAACCAGCTGGGGGTGATGTCGGGCATCCGTCACACCTTCTGAGTGAGGTCGCTGGAACGCTCTTGAGGAGGATGGCGCGCCCGCAGGCAGAGAGGGCGCGCCGACATCCGCGGCACGACAAAGACAGGGTCTGTTTTTGTCTTCGGTCCGGCTCCCCGCAAGAGGGGCCGGGCCGGTTTTTTTCAGGGCAGCAGGACCGACAGTTCCTGCGCACCGCGCAGCAGCACCGGCAGGATCTCTTCTTCCATCTGCTGGCGCGATACACGTGCGGCCTGGGCGCCCACGTTCAGGGCCGCCAGCACGTTGCCGGAGGCGCCTCGCACCGGAACCGCAATGGAACGCAGACCCACTTCCAGCTCTTCATCGATGACCGCGTAGCCGTTTTCGCGCACGCCGGCCAGGATGTCACGCAGGCGTTTTTGCGAGACCACCGTTTTCTCGGTGAGGGCGCGCAGCTTGACCTTGTCGAAATAGGCCTTCAACTGGTCGTCCGGCAGGTGCGCCAGCATGGCACGACCGAGCGAGGTGCAGTAGGCCGGCAGCCGGCTGCCGGTATTGAGTGCTACCGACATCACGCGCGAGGTGGCCGAGCGGGCCACGTAGAGCACTTCGTTGTCGTCCAGCACGGCCAGCGAGCAGGATTCGCCGAGGGTACGGCTGATGTTGTTCAGGTAGGGCTGTGCAGAAACGGTCAGCGGCGTGGACGACAGATAGGAATAGCCCAGCGTCAATATCTTGGGGCGCAGCGAGAAATTGTTGACGTCCGAATCGGCATAGCCCAGTTGCTTCAAGGTGTGCAGGCAGCGTCGCACTGCCGCACGCGGGATCCCGGTCTTCTGGCTGATCTGGGCGATGGTCAGGCTGCGGCGCGAATCGCTGAAGGCGCGGATCACCGCCAGGCCACGCGCCAGGGAGGTCATGAAGCTGGGGTCGGTGAGGGCGTCGATTTCCTCGGCGATGGTCAGCTCGCGTTCCACCTCGGTCGCGGCAGTGGGGGCGACAGCGACTTCCTTGCTCTTGGCCCGGCTGCTCCTGCCGGCCTTGGCATCTGCGGTGGAGGCAGCTGTGGCGCTGCTTTTGGCAGCAGTCTTGCGGGGCTTGGCGGCGGGTGCGGTGGACATGGACTCGGATGGGCTCTCTGGGCGGATGGTTCAGGACGGCTCGGGTTTTGGACGGCGCCGATTGCGTCCGGATTTTAACGTTTTGTGCGGCAAGCGAACACATCCTGCCGGTTTTTCTTGACGGCCGTCAAGCCGGATCGCTAAACTCTTTTTGTGCGAAAATCAAACATTAGTTCGGTGATCGAACATTGAGGCGCCAAAAACGTCAGCCTGACGGGGCCCCTGAAATGTCCGCCAACACCGACCGAGACGAGCCCGTGCAACACGCCCGCCCGGCTGCAACGTGGCAAACCAGATGGCGGGATATCCAGCAGGCGCAGCCCCAGGCGCCGCATCTAAAGTGAGAGCAACGTGATCAATAAAATTTCTGACTCCCTGGAGCAGGCGGTGGCCGACATCCATGATGGCGCCACCATCATGATCGGCGGCTTCGGCAATGCCGGCATGCCATCGGCCCTGATCGATGCACTGATCGCCCAGGGCGCGCGCGACCTGACCATCGTCAACAACAATGCCGGCAACGGTGACACCGGCCTGGCGGCGCTGCTCAAGACCAAGCGGGTGAAGAAGATCATCTGTTCCTTCCCGCGCCAGACCGATTCCCATGTCTTCGATGCACTCTACCGTGCCGGCGAGATCGAACTGGAACTGACCCCACAAGGCAACCTGGCCGAGCGCATCCGCGCCGCCGGTGCCGGCATTGGCGGTTTCTTCAGCCCCACCGGCTACGGCACCATGCTGGCAGAAGGCAAGGAGACCCGCGAGATCAACGGCCGCCACTATGTGCTGGAGTCGCCGATCCACGCCGACTTCGCGCTCATCAAGGCGCTGCGTGGCGACCGCTGGGGCAACCTGGTGTATCGCAAGACCGCCCGCAACTTCGGTCCGATCATGGCCATGGCCGCCAAATGCACCATCGCCCAGGTCAGCGAGGTGGTAGAACTGGGTCAGCTTGATCCGGAAAACATCATCACCCCCGGCATCTTCGTGCAGCGGATCGTGCAAACCAAGGAGGCACAGCAATGAATCGCTTTACCCGTGAACAGATCGCCGCGCGCGTGGCCCAGGACATTCCCGAAGGCGCCTACGTGAACCTGGGTATCGGCCTGCCCACCAAGGTCGCCAACTACCTGCCGGCCGACAAGGAAATCTTCCTGCACAGCGAAAACGGCGTGCTCGGCATGGGCCCGGCCCCGGCGCCCGGCGAGGAAGACGAAGACCTCATCAATGCCGGCAAGCAGCCAGTGACGCTGTTGACCGGCGGTGCCTATTTCCACCATGCCGATTCGTTTGCCATGATGCGTGGCGGCCACCTCGACATCTGCGTGCTGGGTGCCTTCCAGGTGTCGGCCACGGGTGACCTGGCCAACTGGCATACCGGCGCGCCGGACGCCATCCCTGCCGTGGGCGGAGCGATGGACCTGGCCATCGGCGCCAAGCAGGTGTTCGTGATGATGGATCACCAGACCAAGACCGGCGAAAGCAAGCTGGTTCAGGCATGCGCCTATCCGCTCACCGGCATCGGCTGCGTCAACCGCATCTACACCGACCTGGCCGTCATCGACGTCACCCCGCAGGGACTGCAGGTGCGCGAGATCGTCGAGGGCCTGTCCTTCGAACAACTGCAGGAGCTGACCGGTGCACCGCTGCGCCCGGCTGCCTGAGTCCGTTCGAATCAACCAATTTTCGCTGCGAGGAATGCATGAAAGACGTATTTATCTGTGACGCCATCCGTACCCCCATCGGTCGCTACGGCGGCGCGCTCAAGGACGTGCGTGCCGACGATCTGGGCGCGGTACCGCTGCGCGCGCTGATGGAGCGCAATCCGCAGGTGGACTGGAGCGCGGTCGATGACGTCATCTTCGGCTGCGCCAACCAGGCCGGCGAAGACAACCGCAACGTCGCCCGCATGTCGCTGCTGCTGGCCGGTCTGCCGCAGGAAGTGCCGGGCAGCACCATCAACCGCCTGTGCGGTTCGGGCATGGACGCCCTGGGGACCGCCGCGCGCGCCATCAAGTCCGGCGAGACCGGGTTGATGATCGCCGGCGGCGTCGAGTCGATGACTCGCGCTCCCTTCGTGATGGGCAAGGCCGATAGCGCCTTCTCGCGCCAGGCCTCGATCCAGGACACCACCATCGGATGGCGCTTCGTCAATGCCTTGATGAAGCAGAAATATGGTGTGGATGCCATGCCCGAGACGGCCGAGAACGTCGCCGTCGACTACAAGATCAGCCGCGAGGACCAGGACCAGTTCGCCGTGCGCAGCCAGGCCAAGGCTGCCGCCGCGCAGGCCAATGGCAACCTGGCGCAGGAGATCGTACCGGTGGTGATCCCGCAGAAGAAGGGTGACCCCATCACCGTCACGCAGGATGAGCATCCGCGTGCTACCAGCATGGAAGCGCTGGCCCGCCTGAAGGGCGTGGTCAAGCCCGATGGTACGGTCACCGCCGGCAATGCCTCGGGTGTCAACGATGGCGCCTGCGCCTTGCTGCTGGCCAGTGCCGAGGCGGCCGAGCAACACCGGCTCAAGCCACGTGCCCGCATCCTGGGTATGGCCACGGCCGGCGTCGCACCGCGCATCATGGGCATGGGCCCGGCCCCGGCCAGCAAGAAGCTGCTGGCGCAACTCGGCATGCGCATCGAACAGATGGATGTGATCGAACTGAACGAAGCCTTTGCCTCGCAAGGTCTGGCCGTGCTGCGCGAACTGGGCGTGGCTGACGACGATGCGCGGGTCAACCCCAATGGCGGCGCGATTGCGCTGGGTCATCCGCTGGGCATGAGTGGCGCCCGCCTGGTGACCACCGCCCTCTACCAGCTGGAACGCACCGGTGGCCGCTACGCGCTGTGCACCATGTGCATCGGCGTGGGGCAGGGCATCGCCATGGTGATCGAACGCGTGTGATGACAGCGGGATGGCGCGGCGATGCACCTGGCTGCACCATCCCCATCGCTCGATCAACCATGAAGATGGTTGATGCGATCCTGAAAATTGATCAGGCAGGCATAGAGGAAAAAGCAGCACAATAGAAAAAAGCACCATCCCATCACCAAGCGGCCACCAACACAGAGCCGCAGGCCAGAATAGGAGACACATCGCATCATGCATCGACACCATGATTGCGCGCCGCGTGCGGCCGCACCCACGCACCGTCATCGGGGAGCTGCGCCATGCTAGGCAACTTCCTCGGTGTGCTCTTCGACGGCATCGCCTACGGCAGCCTGCTATTCCTGATCAGCGTCGGCCTGTCGGTGACGATGGGCATGATGAACTTCATCAACCTGGCGCACGGCGCCTTTGCCATGCTGGGCGGCTACGTCTGCGTCAGCCTGCTCAATCGCATGGGTGTCCCCTTCCTCGCGACCCTGCCGCTGGCCTTCCTGGCGGCTGCCGTTGTCGGACTGGTGCTGGAACGTTCCCTGTATCGCCGTCTCTACAAGGCCAGCCACCTGGATCAGGTGCTGTTCTCCATCGGCCTGACCTTCATGGCCGTGGCCGGCGCCACCTGGCAGTGGGGGCCGACCCAGCAACCGGTGGTGCTGCCGGACTGGTTGCGGGGCCAGGTCTCCCTGCTGGGACTGGATGTGGGCGCCTATCGCGTCTTCCTGATTGGCGTGGTGGTGATTGTCACGCTGGCCCTAGGCCTGCTGATCGAACGCACGCGCTTCGGCGCACAGATCCGGGCCTCGGTGGATAACCAGGTGGCCGCCGCCGGACTGGGCATCAACGTCAGCCGCGTGTTCAGCCTGACCTTCGCGCTTGGTTCTGGCCTGGCCGGTCTCGGCGGCGGTCTGGGCATCGACGTGCTGGGGCTGGACCCGACCTTCCCGGTCAAGTACATGGTCTATTTCCTGCTGGTGGTGGCCGTGGGTGGTGCCGGTACCATCAAAGGGCCGCTGCTGGCGGCCATCATCTTGGGCGTGTTCGACGTGGCCGGTAAATACTATGTGCCGGAGATCGGTGCCTTCGTCATCTATGGTCTGATGGTGGTGCTGCTGATCCTATTCCCGGCCGGACTGATGCGGAGGCGCGGATGAGCATCGTGAATTCCGCCTCGACTTCTACCTCGACCACCTCCACCTCCACCACCTCCGCCGTCAGTCCGGGAAAGCCGACCATGAAGCCTGCCCTGCACCTGCCCAATGACCGCTGGACGCCGCTGGAGATCTTGTTCTGGCTCTTGCCGGTAGCCGCCTATTTCGTCTTCCCCGATTACCTGGTGCTGATCAGCCAGATCATGATCGTGGGCCTGTTCGCAATCTCGCTGGACCTGATCCTGGGCTATGCCGGCATCGTTTCGCTGGGTCATGCGGCCTTCTTCGGGCTGGGCGCCTACACGGCAGGTCTGCTGGCCGTGCATGGGTGGGGCGAGCCGATCACCGGCCTGCTGCTGGCAGCAGTGGTAGCCGCCATCGCTGGTTTCCTGGTGAGCTTCCTGGTGGTGCGCGGTGCCGACCTGACCCGCCTGATGGTGACGCTGGGCATCGGCCTGATGCTGTTCGAAGCTGCCAACAAGGCGGCCTTCATCACCGGCGGTGTCGATGGGCTCTCGGGCATGGTGATGAGCAAGATCTTCGGTGTCTTCGAGTTTGACCTCAACGGGCGCGTGGCCTATGTGTACAGCTTCGCGGTGCTGCTGGTCCTGTTCGTGGTGCTGCGGCGGCTGGTCAATTCACCGTTCGGCCTCGGCCTTAGAGGCATCCGCGAAGGTGGTCGCCGCATGCCCGCCATCGGCGCCGACGTCAGCCGCCGGCTGGTGGTGATCTTCACCGTCGCCGCTGCGGTGGCTGGCGTAGCCGGTGCCTTGCTGGCGCAGACCACGCAGTTCGTGGGCCTGGACGTGCTGGGTTTTCCGCGCTCGGCCGAGTTGCTGATCATCCTGGTGCTGGGCGGTACCGGTCGCCTGTATGGCGGCCTGGTCGGTGCGCTGGTCTACATGCTGGCGCAGGATTATCTGTCCGGGCTCAATCCGGCCTACTGGCAATTCTGGATCGGCCTGCTGCTGATCGTGATCGTGCTGTTTGCCCGTGGGGGTTTGCTGGGAGGCTTGGCCGTGCTGCGTGACAAACTCTTCAAGGGAGGCCGCGCATGAGCCCGCATCCATCCATCGGTGACACCACGCTGCGCACCGAAGGCCTGACCAAGCGCTGGGGCAGTTTCGTTGCCAACAGCGATGTCTCGCTCAGTTTCGCTCCCGGGGCGCGCCATGCCCTGATCGGCCCCAACGGCGCCGGCAAGACCACTTTCATCAACCTTCTTAGCGGCGGCTTTGCCCCCAGCAGCGGCAAGGTCTGGTTCGGCGGCGAAGACATCACGGCCCTGCCGCAGCATGAACGCGTCAAGCGCGGCATGACCCGAACCTTCCAGATCAATACCCTCTTCGCCGGCCTGACCGTGCTGGAGTCGGTGGTACTGGCGATCCAGGAACGGCGCGGCATGCAATACAAGTGGTACCAGACCGTAGCCAGCCAGACCGAGGTGGTGGAGGAAGCCATGTCCCTGCTGACTTCCCTCAAGCTGGAACAGGACGCCAACACCCTGACCCGCAGTCTGGCCTACGGCAGGCAGCGGCTGGTCGAGATTGCGCTGGCCCTAGCCACCCGGCCCAAGGTATTGCTGCTGGATGAGCCGGCGGCAGGCATCCCCTCGGCCGAGAGTCGTGAACTCTTCGAAGTCATCGCGCAATTGCCGCGCGAGGTCACCATCGTCTTCATCGAGCATGACATGGGACTGGTGTTCCGCTTCGCCGAGCGCATCACCGTGCTGGTGGGCGGCAAGGTGCTGGTGGAGGGAACGCCGGCCGAGATCGCCGCCGACCAGCGGGTCAGGGAAGTCTATCTGGGGGAGGCCGAACATGCGTGAACTGCTGACGCTGGAGAAAGTGACCGCCGGGTATGGTGAATCCATCGTACTGGAAGACGTGTCCTTCGCGATGAACGAAGGCGAGAGCCTGGCCCTGCTGGGCCGCAACGGCGTGGGCAAGACCAGCCTGCTGATCACCCTGATGGGCTTGACCCGCATGCATGGCGGCAGCATCCGCTGGCGCGGTGGCGACATCGTGCGCGTGCCGACGCACAGGCGCGCCCATGCGGGCCTGGGGTGGGTGCCGCAGGAACGTTTCATGTTCCCCTCGCTGTCGGTGGAAGAGCATCTCACCGTGGTCGAACGCGGCGGCCAGTGGGACCTGAGAAAGATCTACCAGATATTCCCGCGCCTGCATGAACGCCGCAACAACATGGGCAACCAGCTCTCCGGTGGCGAGCAGCAGATGCTGGCCATCGCCCGCGCTCTCATGGTCAGCCCCAGCATCCTGTTGCTGGATGAACCGATGGAAGGCCTGGCCCCGATCATCGTGCAGGAACTGCTCAAGGTGATCCGTCGCCTGGTCAGCGAGGAGGGCATGTCGGTGATTGTGGTGGAGCAGCACGCCCGCATGGCACTCTCGCTCACGCAGCGTGCCATCGTGCTGGATCGTGGGCGTATCGTGCATGCCTCCGACAGCCAGAGCCTGCTCGACGATGGCGAGAAACTGGACCGCCTGGTGGCAGTGGCCTGAACTGAGTCCGCGGATATCAGCTGGCAGGGTTCGCATCCTGGCCGCGTTGCACGATGCCGTCCGTCCGTGGCCAGGCCATCAGGTCGAGCACGCCGTTGCTGCCGATGTCGTGTTCGTCCCGGGCATGCAAGACCTGCACGACCGGGCGAGTCAGGTCGGCAGGGTTCTGGCGGATCACCCGCCCCGCCAGTCCCGACTCAAGTCGGACTAGGGCCTGTTCACATTTAATCTACGAGTGCGAGAGGTCGCCAAGCGTTGACTGCCTAGGCGCAGCGACGCGCCGTAGTGGTGCTACGGCAAGGAGCTGCAACAACGGCAGGCGACGCTTGGCGGCCTCTCCCGGAGGGTTGGCGCCAGAAGGCGCGCTGGCGGCGTTGCACGTCAGGGCTGGTGGCACCACCACCAACCCTGACGCGCGCCTTGCCACCACGCCTTCTGGCGCCAACGCATCTCGCAGATTAAATGTGAACAGGCCCTAACGAACCTACCGGATAGATGCCCAGGGTCTTGACGAAAGCCAGCAGCAGGCGGCGATCGAAATGCCCTTCCCAGCTGGCCATCTGGTAGAGCGCATCGGCCGGGTCCCAACCCTGTTTGTAGGGACGCTCCGAGGTCAGCGCGTCATAGACGTCGCAGATCGCCGTCATCCGGGTGTACTGGGTGATTGCGTCGGCTGCCAGGGCATCGGGATAGCCGCCCCCGTCCAGCCTTTCATGGTGATGCAGGCAGACCTCGCAGGCATAGGCGGGCATGTCCGGGTTCTGGATCAGGTATTGGTACCCCAGTTCCGGATGCCGCTTGATCAGGGCGAATTCCTCGTCGCTGAGCCTGCCGGGCTTGTTGAGGATGTCGTCGTCGATGAAGGCCTTGCCCACATCATGCAGATAACCGCACAGCCCTGCCTCGCGACAGGCCGACTCGCTCAATCCCAGCGTCCTGCCCAGGGCCACCATCAGCGCGCATACCGCTACCGAGTGCAGGTAGGTATATTCGTCATTGAGCTTGAGGCGCAGTACGCTCAGCAAGCCGGTCGGATCGCGCAGCACCGAGCAGGCGATCTCTTCCACCAGGTCCACGCATTGCGGTAGTGCCACCACCTTGCCCATGCGGGCCGCGGTGAACATGCTGCGGGTGAGCTCCCGTGCATGTTCGCGCAGGGCGATGGCCTGTTCCTGGGCCGGGTCATCGGCCGTCCTGGCTACGATGGCCCCGACAGCAAGGGCGGCATCTTCATCAGTGTCGTCCCGGGTGTCCCCTGGCGGCACCGAGATTCGATCATCTTCGACTACCGCCGTCACATCCCGACCACGCGAAATATCGATCCAGCAATAGGCGATGCCGCTGGCGCGTGCCTGTTCCAGGTCGTTCTCGTGCTTGAGCAGGAAGCGGGTCTTCCAGAACGGATGATTGAGCCAGCCGGCGTCGAAGCCGCAAAAGTACATCCCGAGGACCAGCTCCGCGACATTGATCTTCTTGAGCATGTTGTGGACGGGGTATGTCCGTGCGGAAACTATCGTCGCGTAATCATACCGTTCTGACTTTATTTGAGAATCCATTAATTACGAATAACGTTTATTCGACATTGGAATTGGTAACTATTTTCAGGCGCTGTATGTTCGGCATCTTTCATGTGGGAAATGGGAGGGGAGAATGGCCAATTTCGATCTGAATCTATTGCCGATCGCCTTGGCAATCTTCGAGGAGCGCAGTGTCAGCGCGGCCGCAAGGAAGCTCGATATGAGCCAGCCTGCGGTGAGCATGGCGCTCAACAAACTGCGCAACGCACTGGGTGATCCGCTATTCGTGAAGACCGGGCGCGGCATGCAGCCGACACCGCGCGCCTGCACCCTGATCGACCCCACCCGCGAAATCCTGCAGCGGGTCCATGCCGAAGTGCTGGCCAGCGAACAATTCACGCCAGCCACGACCACCAGGCGTTTCGTGCTGGCGCTGTCGGATATCGGTGAGCTGATGTTGCTGCCGAGGTTGCTGCAGCGCGTTCGCGACGAGGCTCCGCATGCGTCCGTGGAGACGGTGACGATGCCGCCCGATGAATTGGTCGTGGCGCTGGAAAGCGGTGAGGTGGACCTGGCCATCGGCTATTTTCCCGACTTGAGGAACCGTAACTTCTTCCAGCAACGGCTGTTCTCACATGATTTCGTCTGCCTGCTGCGCGCCGAACATCCGCTGCTGGCGCAGGAGATCAGTCTGGATCAGTTCCTTGCCATGGGGCATATCGTCATCAATGCCGAAGGCCGTGACGAACCCATGTGCGAGCGTTTCCTGCTACGACGCAAGATCAGGCGTCGGGTAGTCCTGTCGACTTCCCATTTCATGTCCATTCCGCTGTTGATCGCCACCTCTGACCTGATCGCTACTGTCCCGCGTGCCTTCGGCGAGTTCGTGGCACGCTTTGCCAGCATCCGGCTGGTGGAGCCTGGTTTCGAGATGCCATCCCTGGACCTCAAGCAGCACTGGCATCGCAAGTATCACAAGGATGGCGGCAATGCCTGGCTGCGCAGCCTGACGACGGCCCTGTTTCCGACGGGTATGTAGCAAGAGGGACCGGCCTCAGTCCTCGTCGCAGCTTTCGTTGCGCAACCTGGCCAGCGGGGCGCGGCTATGCGGGTTGTTTTCGTGCACCAGCTTGTCCAGCAGCAGCATGAATTGAGCCTTTTCGGCGTCATCCAGCGGTGCCAGGATGCGCTTGCGCAGCCGCTGCAATCCGGGAATCAGTTCCTGCAACAGGGCCTCGCCGGCCGGCGTGATGCGCAGGGCGCGCTGGCGGCGGTTGTGCGGAATCACTTCGCGCACCAGCAGACCTTTTTCTTCCAGCCGCGCACAAACGGTGGCACCGGTGGACGTGTCGATGGCCACCAGCCCGGACAGCGTCACCTGATCGATGCCGGGGTGGTTGGAGAGCATGCGCAGGATGGCGTATTGCACCGGCGTGACCACGCCGCCGGTCTCGTCATGGAAGATCGAGACCGAAATCTGCTGGGCGCGCCGCAACAGGTGACCGGGATGTTCGTACAGGTCGATCAGCTGGCTTTCTTGGTCGGGGTGCGGTGTGGTGGACATGGTGTGGTCAGTCGATGAGCCGTGGCTCGCAGTTCGGATCGGCAGGGCGACGAGGTGAGCGGCAGTGTAGGGCAGGCCCGCGCTTTCCCTCAATCAATTGATGCAACGCGCAACGAAAAAACTCCGCCAGCGAGTTTACTTGCGCAGCGGATTGGCGGATACTTTTCTCATACATTCAGTGTACTGAATATTAAAACAAAAAAGCAGGAGACCCGACAGGATCTGGATCAACAGAATCAACAGACCTGCGGATCAACAAACAAGCAAGAGACCCAAGACTGATCATGGCGCCGGCCGTCCGTGCTGCGCGCCGATTGAGGAATTCACCCGAGAGGAGACCGTCATGTTCCCCAAGAATGCCTGGTACGTTGCCTGTACCCCCGACGAAATTGCCAGCAAGCCGCTGGGCCGCCAGATCTGCGGTGAGAAGATCGTGTTCTATCGTGGCGCCGAAGGCCAGGTCGCGGCGGTGGAGGATTTCTGCCCGCATCGCGGTGCGCCGCTGTCACTGGGTTTCGTGCGCGACGGCCAGCTGGTGTGTGGCTATCACGGTCTGGAGATGGGATGCGATGGCAAGCCCGTCAGCATGCCTGGCCAGCGGGTGCGCGGCTTCCCGTGCATCCGCAGTTTTGCGGTGGTGGAACGCTATGGCTTCATCTGGGTCTGGCCGGGCGAGAAGGAGCTGGCCGACCCGGCCCTGATCCATCATCTCGAATGGGCAGACAACCCGGAGTGGGCCTACGGTGGCGGTCTCTATCACATCAACTGCGATTACCGGCTGATGATCGACAACCTGATGGACCTCACGCACGAGACCTATGTGCATGCCTCCAGCATCGGCCAGAAGGAAATCGACGAGGCTCCCGTGAACACCCGCGTCGAAGGTGAGCAGGTCATCACCAGTCGCTACATGGAAAACATCATGGCGCCGCCGTTCTGGCGCATGGCCTTGCGCGGCAATGGCCTGGCCGATGATGTCCCGGTGGATCGCTGGCAGGTCTGTCGCTTCACCCCACCCAGCCACGTCATGATCGAAGTCGGCGTGGCCCATGCCGGCCATGGCGGCTACGAGGCGCCGGCGCAGCACAAGGCATCCAGCATTGTGGTCGACTTCATCACGCCCGAGACCGAGACCTCGCACTGGTACTTCTGGGGCATGGCACGTCATTTCCGTCCCGAGGATCAGGAGCTGACGGCCACCATTCGTGACGGCCAGGGCAAGATCTTCGGCGAGGACCGTGAAATGCTGGAACTTCAGCAGGCCAACCTGCTGAAGTATCCCGAGCGGCGCCTGCTGGCACTGAACATCGATGCCGGCGGCGTGCAGTCGCGCAAGATCCTCGACAAGTGGCTGGCCCGCGACGCCGAGGCCGGCAAGGCCGCAGCGGCATAAGGGGGGCAGCATGACGACATTGCAGGTCAAGGTCGCCGCACGTCGCGAAGAGGCCGAGGGCATCATCGGCCTGGAGCTGGTGGCCGTCGATGGTGGGCCGTTGCCGGAGTTTGCAGCCGGGGCGCATATCGATGTGCATCTGCCGGGCGGCTTGCTGCGTCAGTACTCGTTGTGCAATGCGCCCCATGAACGGCATCGCTACCAGATCGGGGTCCTGCGCGATCCGCAGTCGCGTGGCGGCTCGCTGGCCGTGCATGATGCGCTGAAGGTGGGCGACCTCATCACCATCAGCGCGCCGCGCAACCAGTTCGCATTGCAGCCGGCGCCGCACAGCCTGCTGCTGGCCGGCGGCATCGGGGTCACCCCCATCCTCTGCATGGCAGAGGCATTGGCCACCGCCGGGGATTCGTTCGAGCTGCACTACTGTGCGCGCTCGCCAATGCGCCAGGCATTTCGCGAGCGCATTGCCGCTTCGACCTTCGCCGAACGTGTCGTGCATCACTACGACGATGGCGATGCCGATCAGAAACTCGATCTCGACGCCTTGCTGTCCAGGACCGATCCCGCTACCCGTCTCTATGTCTGCGGCCCCACCGGCTTCATTGCACACGTGCTGGAGACGGCCCGCAGGCGTGGCTGGCCGGAGTCACAGTTGCACTTCGAGTATTTCGGTGCAGCACCGGTGCAGGCCGATGGCAACGCCGCCTTCGACGTGAAGCTGGCCAGCAGCGGCCAGGTCTATGCCATCCCGCCCGGGCGCACGGTGATCCAGGTGCTGTCCGAGCATGGCGTGGATGTGCCGGTGTCGTGTGAGCAGGGCATCTGTGGCACTTGCCTCACCCGCGTGCTGGAGGGTGAGCCCGATCATCGCGATCAGTACCTGACCGATGAGGAGCGCGCCGCCAATGATCAGTTCACCCCTTGTTGTTCCCGCGCAAAGAGCGCATTGCTGGTGCTGGATCTTTGAATAACTAAAGAGAGGAGACACGATGAGCGAAATGATCGATGCAAGGCGTCGCCAATTGATGCTGGCTGGCGCAGCACTGACCGCGACTGGCCTGCCCCTGCTGGCACGCGCCGCCGACCCGCTGAAGGTCGGCCTGATCGTGCCGATGTCGGGGCCGTTTGCCTCGACGGGCCGGCAGATCGAGGCGGCGGTGAAGCTGTACCAGCAGAAGAACGGCGACAGCGTGGCCGGGCGCAAGGTGGACATCCTGCTCAAGGATGATGGTGGTGTTTCACCTGACGTCACGAAGCGACTGGCGCAGGAGCTGGTGGCGCGTGACAAGGCACAAGTCCTGATGGGCTTCGGCCTGACGCCGCTGGCGCTGGCGGCAGCTCCCATCGCGACCCAGGCCAAGGTGCCGATGATCGTGACGGCTGCGGCTACCTCCATCATCGTGCAGCGTTCGCCCTATATCGTGCGTACTGGTTTCACGCTGGCGCAGGTGACGTCGCCGCTGGCGTCATGGGCAGCGAAGAATGGGATCAAGAGCGTGGTGACCTTCGTGTCGGATTATGGGCCGGGGCTGGATGCGGAGAAGGTGTTCGTGAAGACCTTCGGCGAGGCAGGCGGCAAGGTGGTAGAGAGTGTGCGGGTGCCGTTGCGCAATCCTGACTATGCGCCCTTCCTGCAGCGGGTGAAGGATGCGCGGCCGGAGGCGTTGTTCGTCTTCGTGCCCTCGGGTGAGGGGGCGGCGGTGCTCAAGCAGTTCACCGAGCGTGGGCTGGGCGCGGCGGGGATACGGCTGATCTGTACCGGAGATGTGCTGGATGATGATCTGATGGCCGGGATTGGTGCGGCGGCCAAGGATGTGGTGAGCAGTCATCATTATTCGGCGGCGCATGCTTCTGCGGCCAACAAGGAGTATGTGGAGGGGATCGCGCAGGCCAATAAGGGGATGCGGGCCAACTTCCATTCTGTGGGGGCTTATGACGGTATGCATCTTCTGTATGAATCGCTGAAGAAGACGGGGGGGGATGCCGATGGTGAGAAGTTGCTGGCGGCGATGAAGGGGATGAGCTGGGAGAGTGTGCGGGGGTCGGTGAGCATTGATGCGGGGACGCGGGATATTGTGCAGACCGTGTATATGCGCAAGGCTGAGGCTAGGGGGAATGAGTTTTACAACGTTGAATTCGATAAGGTGGAGAAGGTGCGGGATCCTGGGGTTTGAGTAGTTTGAGCGGTTTGATTCATTGGTGGTTGGGTTTGGTTTGGTTGGGTTGGGTAGTCTGCACGGAAGTTCTTCCTGCGCCCTGGCTTAATTTCTATCTTTCTCCGGGCGGAGGGGAGCGCCGGGGGCGGCCCGGCAGCCGCTCACTTTTCTTGCTTCGCCAAGAAAAGTAAGCAAAAGAAGGCGACCCCTGAGAGCCAGCCCTCCTGCGGAGGGGCCCCACCGCAGCAGAGCAAAAAGTGGGAAAAATAGAGTCGCTTCGCTCCCACTATTTTTCTTGTCCACTTTTCGCTCCGCTGCGGTGGCTGGCTCTAAGGGGAATAGCCATACGGGCTCGCCTTCGGCCTCGCCATGGGCCGACTCGCCTTCGGCTTTGTCGGAGGGGGGTGATGTGATGTCGGTGAATCTGAAGTTGGAATGGCTGGTCCAAGGAGTTTGTTGGATCGAAGAGAGCCGAAGCGCCAGCGAGCCCACCGCGAAGCCGAAGGCGAGCCGGATCGGCTGTCCGCTTCTGACCCGCCGCGTTGGCACCCACGAGAACGGATCAGAAAAATAGTGGGAGCGAAGCGACTCTATTTTTCCCGTTCTCGTGGGTGCCAACGTGGGGACCCTCCGAAGGAGGGCGGGGCAGTAGCGGTCGCCTTCTTTTGCTTACTTTTCTTGGCGAAGCAAGAAAAGTGAGCGGCTGCCGGGCCGCCCCCGGCGCTCCGTTCCGTCCGGAGAAAGATAGACATTAAGCCAGGGCGCAGGAAAGATTTCCGTGCAGACTACTCAAGTCCAGCAAAAAATTCACAACCCTTCAATAAACCCGGCAACCAGCCCATCAAACACCACAGGCTCCTCCACCGCACTGATATGAGAAGCCCCGGCAATCACCTCCAGCCGGGCAGCAGCAATCGCATCCACCAGGACCTGTGCCATGGCCACAGGCGTCCCCTGATCCAGCTCCCCGGCAATTACCAGCGTAGGCACCTTGATGGCACCAAGCCGTGCAGTGGTATCCACCGTCCCGACTGCATGACAGCATCCGACATAGCCCACTGCATCGGTCGTGACCAGCCGATGACGATAGCGCGCCACCGTCGCCCCGTGCGCCGCCCGGAAGCCCTCATGGAAATAGCGCCCCATCACGGCATCGGCAATCGCCTCGATTCCGTCCGCCCGCACGGTAGCAATACGCTGCTGCCAGGCCGCCTGTGCCGCCTCCGGGTAGGCCGAGGTGGTATTGGCCAGCACCAGCGCCCGAACCAGCCCCGGATGCCGCAACGCCAGCTCCTGCCCCACCATGCCACCCATGGACAGACCCACCCATACCACCGGCCCGGTATCGAGCTCACGCAGCAGGCGCGCCGCATCGTCGGCCAGGTCGGCCATGCTGTAGAGGCCATCCAGCTTCTCCGAACTGCCATGCCCGCGATGGTCATAGGCAATCACGCGGCAATCCTCCGACAGCCTGTTGGCCAGCCCATCCCACATCATCAGGTCGGCACCCAGCGCATGTGACAGCACCACCGTATGGCGAGCTGCCTTGCCGTTGCGGGGCTCGCGCAAGGTGTAATGCAGCGCCGGGGAAGAGGAGGTCCGACCTGCGCGGCCGATGCCGGGATGCACGCTGTTGGCAGGCGCCTGCGGTGCAACCACATAGCCGATCTGCTCACCCACTTCACGCAGGATTTTCTGCGCGTGGGTGAAGGCGGTATTGCCCGCCGGGACGCCCGCATAGACTGCTGCCTGGATCATGACTTCCTTCATTTCGTCCGGCGTGAGCCGGGTCGCGGGATCGGCGGTAAGGCCGGCGCGGACGTGCAGTTCGAATTCTTCCCAGCGGCCCAGGGCGATGGTGATGGCCAGCACGATGATGCGGCGGGTCTTGTGGTCCAGACCGGGGCGGCCCCAGATTTCGTTCCAGGCGAAGCGGGTGATGAGATTCTGGAAGTCGGCATTGAAGTTGGTGGCATTGGCCACCGACCGGTCCACCCACTGATCGCCCAGCACACTGCGGCGGTTGCGCATGCCGCGCTCGAAGTCATGGTCCAGCGGATCGTAGCTCATGGTGTTCTCTCTCTGTCTTGGTGTGTTCTTGTTGCGGACGCTGCACTCAGGCGGGTGGCTTGCCTTGGGCAGCCTGCATTCTTTCAAGCTGCTGTTCGGCCAGGCGGCGTGCCGGGCGGGTCGCGATGACGGGGTCGAACAGGGCGCGCAGATGCGCGCTGTCCAAACTCTTGTGCAGCGATTCGTCAGACTCCACCGCCGCGACCAGCAGGTCCACCAGCTGCCCGCCCTCGGCCACGGTCTTGCGCGTCAGTTGTTCCAGCAGGGCATGTGCTCGCGGGCGGCCGATCACGGTGGCCAGTGCGATGGAGGCCGACTCGGCAAATACCAGGCCCTGCAGGGCATCGATGTTGCGCAGCATGCGCTCCTGGTCGATCTGCAGACCGGCGAAGGCTTCATTGAGCGCACGCAGGGCACCATGCACACCGAGGAACAGGGCCGGCCACTCGGCCAGTTCGGCTTGCCAGTTGCCCAGGCCACGTTCTTGCTGCTGTCCCATGGCGGCCAACAGTGCAGCGGCTTGCTGTGGGGCGCGGGCGGCCGCCGCCAGCGCGATCATGGAGGAGACCGGGTTGCGCTTGTGCGGCATGGCCGAGGAACCGCCACGGCCGTTGCCGGAGGGTTCGGCCAGTTCGGCGATCTCGCCTTGCGCCATCAGCGACAGGTCGGTGGCGATCTTGCCCAGGCTGCCGGCCAGTACGGCCATCTCGGTACCCAGCCTGATCCATTGGTCGCGCTGGGTATGCCACGCGGCTTCGGGCGTGGCCAGTTCCAGTGCCGCCGCCATGCGGGCGGCGACCGCCGCTCCTTTGTCACCCAGTACCGCAAGCGTGCCGACTGCACCGCCCAGTTGCAGTTGCAGGGCATGACTGGACAAGGTCTGCAACTGCGCCCGCGAGCGCTGTAGCGGCGCGGTCCAGCCACAGAATTTGAAGCCCAGGCTGGTGACCTGGGCCGGCTGCATCAGGGTGCGCGCCAGTACCGGTGTTTCCAGATGGCTGCGTGCCAGTTCCAGCAGTCGTTGCGTCAGGGTCGCCAGTTCGGCGTCGATCAGGTCGAGTGCGTTACGCGTGACCAGCACCATGGCCGTGTCCAGTACATCCTGGCTGGTGCTGCCCCAATGCACATGGGTCGCGGCTTCTTCACTGTAGAGCGCAACCGTGCGCTGCAATTCCTTGACCAGGGGGATGGCCAGTGCGCCGGCACGGCGGCCGGCCACGATCAGTGCCGGAATGTCGTACAGCGGCGCCCGGCAGACGCTGGCGATGGCGCGGGCAGCAGTCTCGGGAATCACGCCTTCGGCGGCTTCGGCCTCGGCCAGCGCCTGTTCGAAGCGCAGCATGGCTTGCACCACGGCCTGGTCGTCGAAGACGGCGATCATCTCGGACGTGGTGAGGAAGCTGTCGAATATGGAAACGCTCATGAAATCTCCAGGTTGATCCGCCGCCATGGTGCCGTAACGCAAACGGGATCCGGCAGGCCTGGGCCTGCGGATCCCCTGTTGCTGGCGCCGTGGGTGGCGGTCAGTTCAGATCAGATGTAGTCGAAGAATACCGTCTCGTGCTCGCCCTGCATGTGGATATTCCACAGGTAGCTGCCATCGGCCTGCTTGCGGGCGATGAGGGTGTCGCGGCGGTTCGGTGGTACCTGTTCCAGCAGTGCCGATTGTGCCAGGGCCGGGTCGTCTTCCAGGAACACCGCGCTGAACTGGTGCTTGACCAGGCCACGAGCGAACACGGTGACATAGGCCACCGGCTTGCCGGCCGCTGCCTGCGGTTGCGAGATGGAGAAGGCGAAGCCGCCATCTTCGGCAGTCGGTACGCGACGATAGCCGGGGATGGCATGGGCGCTCTCGGCCGGAGCGCTGCCGGGCAGCCAGGCCTCGGCCCAGGCGTCGTTGATGGGTTGGCCGTCGCCGTCGAAGATGGCACCGCGAATCTTGATCTGTGCGGCGCTGCTGTCCACGCGGGCGGTCAGTTCCACGGCCCAGGCCCAGGCTTCGTGAGGGAAGGGGCCGATGGTTTGGGAGGTGGTGATATTGCTCATGTCTGCTCCTGCTCAGTCTGTGTGTCAGATACCCATGGGCGTGCCGTTGCGGCCGCGCAGGACGATGTCGAATTCGTAGCCGAGCATCTTGTCGTCCACCGTCTCTTCCAGCGAAAAGCGCGAGATCAGGCGCTGCCGGGCGGCCTTGTCGGGGATGCTCTGGAAGATCGGGTCATAGTCGAACAGCGGGTCATTGGGGAAGTACATCTGCGTGACCAGGCGCTGCGCATAGACGTTGCCGAACAGCGAGAAGTGGATGTGCGCCGGACGCCAGGCCTTGTGGTGGTTGCCCCAGGGATAGGGGCCGGGCTTGATGCTGACGAAGCGATAGCGACCGTCGTCGTCGGTGAGCATCTTGCCAAAGTCGGTGAAATTGGGGTCCAGCGGCGCATCGTGCTGGTCCTTCTTGTGGAAGTAGCGGCCGGCGGCATTGCATTGCCAGACTTCCAGCAGGGAATTGCGTACCGGCTTGCCGTCTTCGTCCAGCACGCGGCCGGTGACGACGATCTTCTCGCCCAGAGGTTCGCCCTTGCCCTGCTTGGTCAGGTCCATATCGTGCGGCAGGATCAGCTTGGGCGAGGCAAACAGGTTGGTGCCGGTGGCGGTCTCGTCGCGCACGCGCAGGGGCGCCTGGGTGGGACCGCGCTTGGCGGTGGATTTGTAGGGGGGGTAGATCAGTTCCGGATAGACACCGGGTTCGATGGCATCGAATTGCATGAGGTCTCCTCAGATCGTTAGGGGCGGCTACGCCTGCACACATTGCCGTGCTAGCTGGAATGTGCGATTTGCGCGCCGTGCTTGGGTATGGGGAGATAGTAGGCAAGCCCCCGGACTGCCTCAAGGCCAACGCAGCGCAGCATATTCGCCATTCGCCCGCTTTGTGCGAGAATCGCACAAATGGCCGATTTTCTGCAGCAAGCCTGCGGTGACCGGTATCAACTTGTCTTATCCACAGGGCGGGGACGCATGCAGCAAGAGCGAATCGACGAGGACATGGCCGAGGACGAGGCGGCGCCACTGAAGCGCGACCTGGTGGCGGGCCTGGAAAAGGGCCTGCAGGTGATCGAAGCCTTCGACCAGGAGCGCTCGCGCCTGACCATCGCCGAGGTGGCGCAATTGACCGGGCTGACCCGCGCCGCCGCCCGGCGGTATCTCATCACGCTGACCCATCTGGGTTACATGCGCCACGACAACAAGACCTTTTCGTTGACGCCGACGGTGCTGCGGCTGGGCCAGTCCTACCTGCACTCGGCACGCCTGCCGCGCATCGTGCAGCCCTTGCTGTACCGGCTGGCCTATTCGCTGGGCGAGGCGGCCTCGTGCGGGGTGCTGGACCACGATCAACTGGTGTGCGTAGCGGCGGTGAGCGCGGGGCAACTGGTCTCGACCACCCTGCAGCCAGGCACGCGCGTACCAGCCTATTGCACCGCCAATGGCCGCATCCTGCTGGCCAATCTGCCTCAGGCGCAGCTCGATATCATCCTGTCCCGTGCCCAGCCGGAGGCCATTACCGTCAACACCATCACCGATCCCGAACGTCTGGCCCTGGAGATTGCGCGCGCCCGCGCCCAGGGTTATGCGCTGGTGGATCAAGAACTGGAACTGGGCCTGCGCACCATGGCCGTGCCGGTGCGCAACTTCCGCGGCGAGGTGGTGGCGGCCATGAACATCAGCGTGCATGCGGGGCGGATGAAGCTGGAGGACATGGTCGAACGCTGTCTGCCGGCCATGCTCAAGATACAGGTGGAACTGGGTGCGCTGCTCTAGGGCCAGGACGGGGTCGGTACCGTCGGCTCATTCCTCCACATGCGTGCGCCGGTACTGCTTGGGCGTCACGCCCATGTGTCGTTTGAAGAGACGGCTGAAGTAGGCGGGGTCCTGGAAGCCCAGCTCATAGGCGATGGTCGCCACCCCGGATGGCACATAGGTCAGCTTGCGGCAGGCTTCCAGGATCAGCCGCTGCTGCGCCAGGTCGAATGCGGAATGGCCCGCCAGTTTCAGGCAAAGGCGGTTCAGGCGGCTGGGCGTGACGCGCAGCTTGTCGGCATACACCGCGACTTGCCATTGTTCCCGGAAATGTTGCTCCACCAGTGTGCGGAAGCGACTGAACAGTTCGAAATCTCCACGTCCGGTGAGCTCAGCCGAGCGATGGTCGGCCTCCAGTCGCACCAGCAGCAACATGACGCTGCGTGCCAGCCATTCCAGCATCAATGCGTGACCGGTGCGGGGCGCGGCTGATTCGGCGATCAGCAGGCGCAGCAGGGTCTCCATGCGGGCATGCAGCTCCGGCACCCGAGCCAGTTCGATGGCCATCGGTCGCAGGAACAGCGGAGAAAAAAGTTCGCCATGGGCCTCGCCGCCACCACCGGAAAAAACGATGTGCGGGTCCACCGTCAGCACGAAACCTACTGCCTGTTCCGAAAAGTCAAAGCCATGCACCAGTGATGGATGAATGGTGATGACGACCGGGCCGTCATAGTCCCATACCTCGTCCTCCATCAGCGCGCTGACATGGCCGGACATTAAAAAAAGTACCTGAAAAAGTCCGGCATGTGTGTGCGGTGCAATATGCCAGTCATGGATGCGGCTGCGCGTCTCGATCAGTTCGATATGGACCGATTCGGCATCATCCGGCCGCACAGCCTCGCCGTACAAGGAAAACTGGGGGACCTCGCTGGTGCGGGGTTTGTTGCGTGCCAGGGGCATGGGGTCTCCGTCCGTCGCGCTTTGGGTAGGGTTTGTCGTTCTGTTCTGTAAAAATAGTACAAGTTTTTGCCGGGATCATCCATTTTTATATGGCCGCCTGGCGACTAAGATTCGCTCCATACCAGAACAAAAAACAACCTTCATTACGGAGACCCCCATGCGTACCCAAGTCGCCATCATCGGCGCCGGCCCGGCCGGTTTATTGTTATCCCATCTGTTGCATCTCAAAGGCATCGAATCGGTCGTGCTGGAAACCCGCAGCCGCGAAGAAATCGAGTCCACCATCCGCGCCGGCGTGCTGGAACAGGGCACCATGGACATCCTCACCGATACCGGCGTGGGGGAACGCATGAAGCGCGAAGGTGCCTTGCACCATGGCATCGAACTGGCCTTCGGCGGGCAGCGTCACCGGATCGACCTGACTGAGTTGACCGGCAAGGCCATTACCGTCTATGCCCAGCATGAAGTGATCAAGGACCTGGTGGCTGCGCGCCTGGCGGCACAGGGGCAACTGCTGTTCGAGGTCAGCGGTACCACGATCGAAGGTGTCGACACCGACAAGCCCCGCGTGCGCTTCATGCACGCGGGTGAACAGCATACGCTGGAGGCCGATTTCATTGCCGGCTGCGACGGCTTCCATGGCGTCTCCCGCCCGGCCATTCCGGACAGCAAGCGCCAGGACTATCAGCGGGTCTATCCCTTCGGCTGGTTCGGCGTGCTGGTGGAAGCGCCGCCGTCCTCGGACGAGCTGATCTATGCGCAGCATGACCGCGGTTTCGTGCTGGTGAGCACGCGCTCGCCTACCGTGCAGCGGCTCTACTTCCAGTGCGACCCCAAGGACAGCGTAGACAACTGGAGCGATGACCGCATCTGGAACGAATTCCACTGCCGCCTGGAAAATGGCGACGGCTGGCGTCTGAAGGAGGGCAAGATCTTCCAGAAAGGCATCATCGGCATGCGCAGTTTCGTGTCCACGCCGATGCAGCACGGGCGCCTGTTCCTGGCCGGCGATGCGGCCCACATCGTGCCACCGACCGGGGCCAAAGGGTTGAACCTGGCAGTAGGAGATGTCAAGCGCCTGGCCGAGGGGATCGAGGATTTCTATCGCACATCCAGCGAGGAAGGCCTGGCTTCCTATACCGAATTGGCGCTCAAGCGCATCTGGCGCGCCGAGTACTTCTCATGGTGGATGACCAGCATGCTGCATACCTTCGAGGACGCCTCGCCCTTCCAGCGGCAGATACAGCGTGCCGAACTGGAGAACGTGGTCAATTCGCGGGCGCTGTCGACGGCGTTGGCGGAAAACTATGTCGGCGCCTTCTGAACCTGGGCAAGACTTCCATTGACGATGACGCCCGCGCAAGCGGGCGTTTTCATTGGTGCGGGTCGCGCGCTGGCAAGGTGTCGGCGCCGTCCTCGTCACCGTGCGCAAGCAAACGGCGATAGTGGCGTCGGGCAACGTAGACACAGGCGTGCCAATAGCACTGTGCACCGACAAGTGCTCCGGCGATGCTGCCGGGATAGCCCATGCCGATACTGCGTCCCAGCCCCGCCAGCAAGGCGCAGGCCAACAGGCCCAGCCAGGTCTGCCAGTGATGAAACAAACGCAGCGAGACGCCTCGCCAGCGCGCAAGGCGTTGCCGGCGGTCAAGGCAGGAAAGTTCGGGTATCTGTTTGAGCGACCAGTAGATTTTCATGCCAGGCTCCGTGTTTTCCCGCCGTGGCGCGGGGAGAGGGACGTGCTGCAATCTGGACTTCGATGGGGGACATGCTTGAGCATCCATGTTGGCACAGCGCTCTGACAATGCACTGACGCTGAACTGACATAACGATGTCGTTTTTTTCGGGCGGGTGATTTTCCAGCAGAGGCGGATCGAAGCAGCACGTCGAACCAGGCTCTACAATGCCGCCATGAACTTGCCCGAACTCCATACCCATCTGTGGGATGCCCTGCGCCTCGGCGCCAGTCCCACCCGATCAGCTTTTACCATCTGGCAGCTTGCGACCCTGGGGCTGGACGGTGCGCCCCAATTGCGCTCCATCGTCTTGCGCGAGGCTGACGAGTCGACCGGCACGCTCGCCTTCCACACTGACCGGCGCTCTCCCAAGCTGGCCGACATCGATGCCGATGACCGGGTGGCCATGCTGTCGCTGGACCTGGATCGCCATGTACAACTGCGCCTGAACGGCAGGGCGCGCCCGGTGCAGGACGGTGCGCGCGTGCGACGCATGTGGGACGGGGCGCGGCCGCATACGCTGATCCTCTACCAGACGCCATATGCACCGGGGACGTTCATCGCCCAGCCGGAGGATGGCCATGTTCCGCCAGAGCCCGCGCACAGCGGCTTCGACAATTTCACCCTGGTCGAGGTGGTGCTGGATGCCATCGAATACCTCGACCTGACGCCGGGTCAGCATTGCCGCGCCGTGTTCCGCCGCGACGACGGCGCGTGGCGCGGACAATGGATCGCGCCCTGAACGGGTGACGCCGGATCAGGCCAGCGCGGGATAGGTAAAGCCGAGGAAGTGCACGGCATTGAGCGCGAAGTGCACCGCGATGGCGGCTTCGATGCGACCACTGCGCTGGAAGACGATGGCATAGCCGAGACCGGCCACACTCGCCAGTGCGGCATAGACCATCCCTCCCCCCAGATGGGCCGCGCCGAACAGCACGGCCGACACCACGACGGCCAGCAATTGCCCGCCGCGCAGCGTGTGCAGCGCCAGTTGCAGGCGCTGCTGGATCAGCCCACGGAAGAAGGCTTCTTCCGCCACCACCGTCAACAACAGGTTGATGGCGAGGAAGGTGGCGGCAAAGGGCGGCCACTTGGCTTCGGGCCGCACCATGCCGAGCAGCCAGCCCGACAGCATGACCACTACGATGGTAAGCAGGCCCGGCAGCAGTGCGCGGCGCAGTGCGGCCTGCCATTGCTTGCATGCATGGCAACGCGGCGCCAGCAGCGCCAGCAGCAATAGCCCGGCAGCACCCTTGTCGAGATTCGCATACAGCATGAAGGGCAGCGCGTCCGGCGTGATGGCCTGGCGCGGCAGGATCAGCGGATTGAGAAAGCCCGGCCAGCGATGCATGGCCAGCAGCAGGCTCAGCACGATGATCGGGATCAGCCACATGCCGGCCGGCCATGCGCGTTGTGCATGGCATGCATGGGCGGCTCGCCACGCGCTCACGCCCAGCAGCAGCAAGCCGAGCACGCCGACCATGTTGACCTGCCCGTTGAGCAGGGCCGCGACCACGGCCAGCACCAGCAAGAGCAGCCAGGGCGGCAGCCGCATCGGGCCACGCAGGGGCAGCGCAGGAAGCCAGACGGTGCAGATGGCCAGCATCAGCAGCAGGGTGGCGGTGAGAGATGGTAGCGATGGCTGCGAGGGCAACGAAAGCAACGAGAAGGCGGACATTGGCGGCTACGACAGATGTCGGATTGATGGGAGCGGTGTTTTACCACGATGGGCGACCTTGAAGTGGCGCAGGCGCATCATTTCATGAAAACATTGCGCAATTTCGGTCAGGATTTCGCCTGCCGATTCTTGCACAGTACGTCCCGTGAACCGAGGACAAGATGAGTGACGCCCGCAGAAAATCCTATGTAGCCCGTTTCGAACGGGTACTCGACCATATCGAACGTCATCTCGACGATGCGCTCGATGTCGACCGCCTGGCCGGCGTCGCCCATTTTTCGCGGTTCCATTTCCAGCGGCAATTTGCCGACTTCGTCGGTGTCGGGGTGGCTCGCTACATCCTGCTCATGCGTCTGAAACGGGCCAGCCTGCAACTGGCGTTCCGGCACGAGAGCAGGATCATCGAGATCGCCCTGCAGGCCGGTTTTGAAAATCCGGAATCCTTTACCCGCGCTTTCAGGAGCGCCTTCGGACAATCGCCTTCGCAGTTCCGGCGTGCGCCTGACTGGCCGGCCTGGAACGAGCGTTATGTGTTCCGTATCCCTGAAAGGAAAGTGGACATGCAAGTCGATATCGTCATGGTAGAACCCGTTCGCATCGCCGTGCTGGAGCATCGCGGTCCGGTGCCCAATCTCAACGCCACGGTGGCGCGTTTCATCGAATGGCGCAAGTCATCAGGCCTGTCGCCAGTGGAGCGCTGCCGCACCTTTGGTCTGGCCTGGGACAATCCGGATACCACGCCGCCGGAGCAATTCCGTTTCGATATCTGCGGAGAAATCGAGAGCGCCCTGCCGGACAATCCGCAAGGCCTGGTGGAGAAGCTGATTCCGGGTGGGCGCTGCGCCCGGGTGCGGCATGCGGGCGCGCACGAACGCCTGGCCGAGAGCATCTATCCGCTCTATCGTCAGTGGCTGCCCGGCAGTGGGGAGGAATTGCGTGATTTCCCGCTGTACTTCCACTACCTCAATCTGCTGCCGGATACGCCGCCGGGCGAGCTGCTGACCGATATCTATCTGCCGCTGAAGTAGTGCTGGAGGAATGCTGAAGTAACGTTGACGTAACGTTGAATTAACGCTGAAAGAAGGGCAGGGAGCTTCAGGCCACCAGGGCCTGCGAGAAATGCGCGACCTGGTGCGCCGGCACCAGCAGAGGGATGAAGGAGGCGTCGTTCATGGCCAGCCAATAGGGCAGGTGCGGGCTGGCATCGAACCCGTAGTTGCTGCCGTCGAGCTGCCAGAAGCGTGGCACTGCCAGCGGCGGGCGCACCGTGTTCTTGAGCTGGTCCAGGCTGGCCAGGCGCTGTGCGCAGGGCCGGAAGCTGGACAGGGCAGCACGTTCCCCGCTGGCGGCGAAGCCGGCCGTGGCAAACCAATCCAGTACCTTGCACGGGCTGGCGTTGAGGCTGGCCCAGTCATGGGTGGCGCCGCCGCGCGCCGTGACGAGGCGGGCGCCGCCGCTGACGTACAACTCGACCATGCCTAGCAGGGCGGCGGGAACGGGGACACGGACTTTGGTAAAGGGCATCATGGACAGGGGCTTCCTTGGAGTGGAGGATCAACTGTTGCCAGTCTAGCCAGTCCATCGTGATTCGCCGATAGGGGAAATCCTGACAGCTTGCTGTCAGCTTCGGCCGGGACGTCAGGAATTTCCCGATGCCGGCGACGGCCGTGCTCCTGTACAACGGTAGCTGGCAGTCTGCCCTTGCTTCAGTTGTTTCACAGGATGTCCCAAGAATGAATTTCCCCAGTATCGTGATGATCGATCCCAGCCAGGAAGCCGTCGAGCTGGCCCGTTTCGCGCTGTGGCGCTCGGGTCTGCATTGCGCCTTCCGCAGTTGCCCCGATGCGGCCAGCGCCCGGCGTTGCCTGCTGCAGGGACGGCGTAGCGGCGATGGCGTGGCGCCTTGTCTGATCCTGCTGGAGTCCGACATGGGGTGCTACGACGGTCTGGAGCTGCTGCGCGAGTTGCGCGCCAGCAAGCATCTGGCGCAGGCGCCGGTGGTGGTGTTTCCCTCGCGGGACATGGAGGGCGAGCAGGCGGCACTGGCGGCCGGTGCCAGTCAATACCAGCCCAAGCCGGTCGACGGCGAGCACTATGCGCGTTGCGTGGTGGAGATGGTGGAGCGCTGGTGTGATGCCCTGGCGGCGAGGGAACCGGTACCGGCCAAGGTGATGGCATCGGTCCTGGGAGGTGCCGAGGCGCACCCGGCACGGCGGCGTGATGATCCGGCCAGACCGGAGGATGAGACCTCGCATTGAGTGCCGGCAGATCGCTGCCGACGCTGGAAAGAACGAAAGGGCCGGGCGGCCCTTTTTTCATTGCTACGCCGGCCCCGCAGGCGGTTCAGCGGCGGGTCTTGATCTTGGGCGTGGGCAACGCCGTCTTGTACTTGATCTGCTTGAGGGCAAAGCTGGAACGGATGTTCTTGATGCCGGGAATCTTGGTCAGGTGATCGACGATGAAATGTTCCAGCGTCAGCAGGTCGGGCACCACGATGCGCAGCAGGTAATCCTCGTCGCCGGTCATCAGGTACACTTCCATGACCTCATCGAAGGCACTCACGGCCGTCTCGAACTGGGCCAGTGCTTCGGCGCCCTGGCGCTCCAGGATCACCTTGACGAAGACGTTGACCTTCAGGCCCAGCAGGTGCGGATCGGCAAGCGCCACGTAGCGCGAGATGATGCCTTCGGTTTCCAGCCGCTTCACACGGGCCAGGGTCGGCGATGGCGAGAGGTTGATACGGCTGGCGAGCTCCAGATTGCTGATCGAACTGTTCTCCTGAAGGATGTTCAGGATGCGCAAATCGGTGGTATCTAGTTCCATTATCGAAATTAAATTCTGTCGGTTTCAGTTTTGCAGCACTGGATGCTGAATATTGTACGGCAACTTCCTGTTTTAAGTGACTCATGCCGGGCCATCCGGCGTATCGTAGTCCGGTAGTTCATCTCGCAAGCTAGCCCTTACCACCAAGACAAGACCGAAAAGGCGTCGGGCGCGGGGAGACCGATGGCGCGGCCTGTGTTTTACCGGCTTTTCGTCTCTTTGCATAGCAGCGATTGCAGCGGCAGCAGGTTTTATGCCGACCCGCGCTGCGCCAGCCTCGGCGTGCGACCAGACAGGAGATCAGGAAGTGGACATGTCCCGCCCCAGTGACAGCGATATCGCCCGTGATATCGACCTCGATGCCCAGGAAACCCAGGAGTGGCTGCAGGCGCTGCAAAGCGTGCTGGCCGAGGCCGGCCCGGAGCGTGCGCGCTTCCTGCTCTCGCGCCTGTCGGCGGCGGCCCAGCAGTGGGGCGTGAACTGGCGCGATGCGCGCAATACCCCTTACGTGAATACCATCCGCCCCGAGCAGGAGCCGCCTTTCCCCGGTGGTTCGGACGCCCAGGCCATCGAGGAACGTATCGCCAGCATCATGCGCTGGAATGCGCTGGCCATGGTGGTGCGCGCCAATCGTGCCTACGGCGAGCTGGGCGGGCATATTGCCAGCTTTGCCTCGGCGGCGGACCTGTTCGAGGTCGGCTTCAATCATTTCTTCCGTGCCCGCGATGACAAGTTCGCCGGTGACGTGGTCTATTTCCAGCCGCACTCGGCGCCCGGCATCTATGCCCGCGCTTTCCTGGAAGGCGCCTTGAGCGAAGAGGACCTGGCCTATTACCGCCGGGAGATCGAGGCCAAGCGCGTCGGACGCCAGGGATTGTCGTCCTACCCGCATCCCTGGCTGATGCCACAGTTCTGGCAATTCCCGACCGGCTCCATGGGCATCGGTCCCATCAATGCGATCTACCAGGCGCGCTTCCTGCGTTACATGGAACATCGCGGCCTGTTGCAGGATCAGGGCCGCAAGGTGTGGGGGGTGTTCGGCGATGGCGAGATGGACGAGCCCGAATCGCTGGCGGCGCTCTCGCTGGCCTCGCGCGAGAAGCTGGACAACCTGATCTTCGTGGTCAACTGCAACCTGCAGCGCCTGGATGGTCCGGTGCGCGGCAACGGTCACATCGTCGATGAGCTGGAGACCCTGTTTGCCGGTGCCGGCTGGAACGTCATCAAGCTGCTGTGGGGCTCGGACTGGGATGGCCTGTTCGCCCGCGACCGCGACGGTGAGTTGGTGGATGCCCTGAACCGCACGGTGGACGGTCAATTGCAGACCTTCGCCGCCAACGATGGCGCCTTCAATCGCCAGCATTTCTTCGGCCAGACACCGGGCACCCGCGCTATTGGGGCCACGCTCACCGATGAGGAAATCAACCGCCTGCGTCGGGGCGGGCACGACATGAAGAAGATCTTTTCGGCCTACCAGGCGGCGGCCCAGCATCGCGGCCAGCCGACGGTCATCCTGGCCCAGACCAAGAAGGGCTACGGCATGGGCGCGGCCGGTGAAGGCAAGATGACCACCCACCAGCAGAAGAAGCTGGATGAGGAAAGCCTGCTGCAATTCCGTGATCGCTTCAAGTTGCCGCTGTCGGATCAACAGTGCCGCGAACTGGCCTTCTACAAGCCCGCGCCCGACAGCGCCGAGATGAAGCACCTGCATGCCCGCCGCGCTGCGCTGGGCGGCTACCTGCCGCGCCGCGATGCCGGCCAGGCGCGCCGCGCGGTGCCGGCTCTGGAAGCGCACAGCAAGTTCGCGCTGGAAGCCGATGGCAAGGAAATTTCGTCCACCATGGCGCTGGTGCGTCAGCTCGGCAACCTGTTGAAGGACCCGGAGTTCGGTCGCTACGTGGTGCCCATCGTGGCCGACGAGGCGCGTACCTTCGGCATGGCCAACCTATTCCGCCAGGTCGGCATCTATTCCTCGCAGGGCCAGTTGTATGAGCCGGAGGACATCGGGTCCATCCTCTACTATCGCGAGGCCAAGGATGGCCAGATACTGGAAGAGGGCATCACCGAAGCCGGCGCGATCTCTTCCTGGACGGCCGCCGCGACCGCCTACTCGGTGCATGGCACACCGATGCTGCCGTTCTACATCTACTACTCGATGTTTGGTTTCCAGCGCATCGGCGACCTGATCTGGGCAGCGGCGGACCAGCGCGCACGTGGCTTCCTGATCGGCGCCACGTCGGGGCGTACCACCCTGGGCGGCGAGGGCTTGCAGCATCAGGATGGCAATAGCCTGGTGACGGCCGCTTCGATTCCCAACTGCGTTTCCTATGACCCGGCCTATGCCTACGAGCTGGCGGTGATCCTCGACGACGGCATGCGCCGCATGATGGAGCGCGGCGAGGACGTGTTTTACTACATCACCGTCACCAACGAAAACGAGGCCCAGCCGAGCCTGCCGCCGGGCGTACAGGAAGGCATCCTGCGTGGCCTGTACTGCCTGGGTCGCAAGGAGAACGCGCAGGCGCGCCTGTTGGGTGCAGGTCCCATCCTGAAGGAAGCAGTGGTGGCCGCCGCGTTGCTGCAGCAGCACTGGCAGATCGAGGCCGAGGTATGGAGCGTGACCAGCTATACCGAACTGGCGCGTGATGGCGTGGCGGCGCAGCGCAGCCAGCGGCTGTCGGGCGCGCACCCGCTGCCGTATGTGACGCAGCAATTGCAGGGCAGCGCTGCGCCGGTCATCGCCGTGAGCGACTACATCCGTACCTTGCCGGAGAGTATCCGTGCCTTCGTGCCGGCGCAGTATGTGACCCTGGGAACGGATGGTTTTGGCCGCAGCGATACGCGGGTGAACCTGCGCGACTTCTTCGAGATCGATGCACGTTGGATCGCCTATACGGCGTTGTGCGAGGTCTGGGGAGAGGATCGTGCGCGGCTGCAGGATGCGGCGCGTACGCTGGGTATCGATACCGCCAAGCCGCTGTCGAGCACGGTCTGATGAGCAAGTACCGGGACACATGAAAGGCAGGCCCAGGGATTGAAAATCCTTCATCTGGCCGCGTCTGGTGTTTGTTATAGTGGAAACCGCCCGTGCATCACGGGCGGTTTTTTTATCCGCCGACGATGCACGTTCCGTCCATAAGATCATTGAGGAGTCAACACGATGGCTGCACCCAAACGTATCGCGCTGGTGACCGGCGCAGGCTCCGGCATCGGCCGGCAGATTACCCTGGCGCTGCTGCGCGAAGGCTATGGCGTGGCCCTGGCCGGACGTCGCCAGGATGCGCTGGAAGAGACCGTCAAACTGGCCGGCGAACACGGTGCCAATGCGCTGGTGGTGGCAACCGATGTGACCGATCCGGCCTCGGTCAAGCAGCTGTTCGCACAGACCCGGCAACGCTTTGGCCGGCTCGACATGCTGTTCAACAATGCCGGCATCTTCGCACCGCCGGTATCGCTGGAGGAGTTGAGCGTGGAGCAGTGGAAGGCAGCGGTGGACATCAACCTGACCGGTGTCTTCCTGTGTACCCAGGAAGCCTTTCGCGTCATGAAGGAGCAATCTCCGCGTGGTGGCCGCATCATCAACAACGGCTCCATCTCGGCCCATGCGCCGCGTCCGTTCTCGGCCTCCTACACGGCCACCAAGCATGCCATCACGGGCCTGACCAAGGCCACTTCGCTGGATGGTCGCGCCTATGACATCGCCTGCGGCCAGATCGACATCGGCAATGCCTCCACCGACATGACCACGCTGATGAAGAAAGGCACCTTGCAGGCCGACGGCTCCACCAAGGTCGAACCGACCATGGACGCCGAGCACGTGGCCAAGGCCATCCTCTACATGGACAGCCTGCCGCTGGATGCCAATGTGCAGTTCATGACGGTGATGGCGACCAAGATGCCCTATATCGGGCGGGGTTGATTCTTCCCGGCGGGATCGGAAGTGAAGAAGTGGCCGCAGTTGTGTACTGCGGCCATTTTCATTGGTGTTGTTCGGACAAGCCGCGTCTAGCCGATAAAGACCGATGCACCGACGCCGAAGCGCTGGGCCAGTGCCTTGACCTGACGCAGATTCAATTCGCGCTTGCCGCGCAGGATTTCGGAGACCACGCCTTGTGAGCCGATCTCGGGCAGGTCGGATTGTGTGAGCTGATGTTGCTCCATTAGGAATTGCAGGACATCCACAGGAGATACCTGCTGCAACGGGAAGTGCTTGTCGTCGTATTCGGCAATGAGGCTGCCGAGTGTATCGACCAGATCGGCCAGAGGGTGCTTTTCATTGCCGGCACCGGCGTCGAGCAATTGATTCAGGGTGGTGACTGCGCGGTCATAGTCATCATCAGAACGAATCGGCCGCAGCGGGATGAGAGACGACAAGGCCGCAAAGTGCGAGGTGATCTTGTCCATCGCACTTTTTTCCATCAGTCAGCTCCACCCTTCATGCCTTGCCATTCGGGAGTGAGCTGCATGGAAATCCCGAACATGTCCAGCACGCGCCCGAGGGTGTGATCGACCATTTCTTCCATCGAGGCCGGGCGCTGGTAGAAACCGGGCAGCGGCGGGAAGATCACGCCGCCCATCTCGGTGACGGCGGTCATGTTGCGCAGGTGGGCCAGGTTGAAGGGCGTTTCGCGCACCATCAGTACCAGGCGACGACGTTCTTTCAGGACCACGTCGGCGGCACGGGTGATGAGGTTGTCGGAGAGACCATGCGCCACGGCGGCCAGGGTTTTCATCGAACAGGGCGCCACTACCATGCCGGTGGAGGCGAAGGAGCCGCTGGCGATGCAGGCACCGACGTCGCGCACATGATGCACCACGTCGGCCAGGGCTTCGACGTCCTTGCGCCGCATGTCCAGTTCCTGGTGCAGATTGAGCACGCCGGCTTCGGAAATCATCAGATGGGTTTCCACCTGACCATGCTTGCGCAGGTGCTGCAGCAGGCGCACGCCATAGATCGCGCCGGTCGCACCGGTGATGGCGACGATCAGGCGCTGGCGTGGCGGACTGGAAGTGGAACTCACGAGAGAAACCGGAGCGGGGCAGCGATGCGCCGGGTTTAGCCCTTGATCAGGGTCTGCAGTTCGCCCGAGGCGTACATTTCGCTCATGATGTCCGAGCCGCCGACGAATTCACCCTTCACGTACAGCTGGGGAATGGTTGGCCAGTTCGAATATTCCTTGATGCCCTGACGCACATCGGCGCTTTCCAGCACATTGACGGTGACGATGTTCTCGGCGCCGCTGGCCTTGAGCAGCTGGATGGCCTTGCCGGAGAAGCCGCATTGCGGGAACTGGGCGGTTCCCTTCATGAACAGCACGACAGGGTTTTGGGTCACGGTTTCTTTGATCCAGGATTGGACGTCGCTCATGGCTATGCCTTTAAAAATGGGATTGCCGACATTATAGGGAAAAGCCGCCGCTCGCGTTGAAGTCGGCAGGGTTGCGGCGTGGTTGGGGTGTTGTCCGAAATTGCTTGATGGAAATCATTTATACGATTTCCGCTTTGGAACTTGTCACCAAGATGAGGGCGGGAGGAGCCCCTTCAAGTCTCATTGCGAGCCGCTTCGGGAGAACAGCGGCGATGATGGACGCGGGATCACTGTTTGCCACAGGAAATGAAACCGGCCCCGGCGCCGCAAAATGAAAAAGGGCGCTTGCGCGCCCCTTCCTCATGAGATTCCCACCTTATGCGTCACGCTGTCGTTGCGCACCCGCCGGCAGGAATGGTCCTGGATCCTTGTCTTATGCCGCGCCAGCCACTGCATCAGCGGGGGTATCGTCGGGCAGACGCTTGGCCATGGAGTGATGCTCCTGCAAGCGGTCCTTGTGCTTGATGACCTGGCGGTCGAGCTTGTCGATCAGGGCATCGATGGCGGCATAGAGGTCGTGCGCAATGCTTTCCGCATGTAGATCCTTCCCCTTGATGTGGACGTTGATTTCCGCTTTTTGGCGCTTTTCCTTTTCTGTGAGTTTATCTACGCTCAGGATCACGCTGACGTCGATCACGTTGTCGAAATGGCGCTTGATACGGGCCAGCTTGCTTTGCACGTATTCCCGGATGGCGGGGGTCAGTTCGAGGTGGTGTCCACTGATGGTCAGATTCATACAAGACTCCTATCGTGAGGTCACTGGAGGTTCGTGCGATGCATCGTCTACAGCTGCTGTACCACGGGCACGGTCTTCGTGTCGGATGGCATGGGCACCAGGTAGGGATGCTTGCCTGAACACAGCAACGGTACTGCTACAGAAAAACTGAGGAAAGCTCAGAGGGACTTGCGGAGATTGACTGGCGGAATCTTCAACACTTCGCGGTATTTGGCGACTGTGCGTCGCGCGACCACCATGCCTTGTTCTGCCAGCATATCCGCAATCTTGCTATCGGATAATGGGGTCTGCGGGTTTTCGGCTCCTATCAACTGTTTGATCAGCGCCCGTATCGCGGTGGAGGAGGCTTCGCCTCCGGTTTCAGTCGCGACGTGGCTACCGAAGAAGTACTTCAACTCGAACATGCCGTGCGGCGTGAGCATGTATTTTTGAGTTGTCACACGAGAGATTGTGCTCTCGTGTAGACCCAGTGTATCAGCAATTTCACGCAGCACAAGGGGCCGCATGGCCACTGCGCCATGTGAAAAGAAGTTTCTTTGACGTTCGACAATAGCCTGCGCGACTCGCAAAATTGTATCGAAACGTTGCCGCATGTTCTTGATGAGCCACTTGGCTTCCTGCAACTGCGACGACAGCGATCCTTCGCCCTTGGCCTGCTTGAGCGCACTCGCATACATTGCATTGACGCGCAGCTTGGGCATGACCTCATGGTTGAGCATGACCTGCCAGCCGTTCTTTGTCTGTTTGACAATCACGTCTGGCACCACGTAGTCCGAAGCATCGCGCGCGAATTCGGCACCCGGATGCGGACGGCACTGACGGATCACCGCCTGTGCTTCGCGCAGGTCCTCGTCATCGCAATCGAGAGCCTTCTTGATCTTGTTGAAATCGCGCTGTGCGAACAGCGGCAGGTAATCCTCGACAATCCTCAAGGCCAGCTTGCGGGTGACGAAGGGCACCTTGGGCAGGCGGCGGATCTGCAGTGCCAGACATTCACCGGCACTGCGCGCACCCACTCCGGCCGGGTCCAGGCTCTGCAGCAGCTTCAGCGAGATCGACAGTTCTTCCAGATCAACGCCCAGCTCTTCCGGCAGGCGCGCCAGGATGTCTTCCAGCGGTTCCTCCAGGTAACCGCTTTCGTCCAGCGCATCGGTGAGCAGTTCCAGCAGCGCACGGTCGCGGTGCGTGCGGGCGGTGACCCGGATCTGTTCCAGCAGGTGTTCGCGCAGGGTCAGCTCATGCGCTTCCAGTTGCGGGCGGGCATCGTCGTCGTCGGGCGATTTGCCACTGCGCGCCACGTCGTCGAAGCTCCAGTCGGATTCGCCACTGACACCGCTCTCGGGGCTGTTGTCTTGATAGTCGAAACTGGCTTCGCCATCAGTAGCGGAGGGGGCTGCTTCGTTGCCGCTGTCGCCAGCGGGCTCGGCCACTCCGGTGGAGGGCGCGGAAGAGACCGCGCCATCGGCCAACAGGCGCACCGAATTGTCGAGAGCGTCGTCCAGGCGTTCGAGCAGGGGATTGTCGGACAGGATCTGTTCCAGTTCCTGGTGCAGTTCCAGCGTCGACAGTTGCAACAGCCTGATCGACTGCTGCAGTTGCGGCGTCAATGCGAGGTGCTGCGAGGTACGTAACTGGAGCGACTGTTTCATCTGTCTTTCTGGGAGCGGCGTGGCCCGCTGGTTGCAATACCGTTGTGTGGCCGATGGACGGCGGGTGCTACATGCGGAAGTGTTCGCCTAGGTATACGCGGCGCACCGATTCGTTGGCGATGATCTCTTCCGGGTTACCGCTGGCCAGCACCGTGCCCTGGTTGATGATGTAGGCGCGGTCGCAGATACCCAGGGTTTCCCGCACGTTGTGGTCGGTGATGAGCACGCCGATGCCGCGTTCCTTGAGGAAGCGCACGATGCGCTGGATTTCGATCACTGCAATCGGGTCGATACCGGCAAACGGTTCGTCCAGCAGCACGAAGCGCGGATCGGTGGCCAGTGCGCGGGCGATTTCCACGCGGCGGCGTTCGCCACCGGAGAGCGACAGTGCCTGGCTCTCGCGCAGCTTTTCGATCTGCAGTTCATGCAGCAGGTTGTTCAGGCGGCCCTCGATTTCATCGCGCGAGAGCGGCTTGCCGTCTTCCTGGCGCAGCTCCAGCACGGCGCGGATGTTGTCTTCCACCGTCAGCTTGCGGAACACCGAGGCTTCCTGCGGCAGGTAGGACAGCCCCAGCGTGGCGCGCTTGTGGATCGGCAGGCGCGAGATGGGCGAACCGTCCAGATCGATTTCGCCACCGTCCGAGGGGACCAGGCCGACGATCATGTAGAACGAGGTGGTCTTGCCGGCACCGTTGGGGCCAAGCAGGCCGACCACTTCGCCACTGCGCACTTCCATGGAGACGTCACGCACCACCTGGCGCGCACCGTAGCTTTTCTTCAGGCCGCGAACGACCAGTGAGCTTGCCATCGTTACTGGTCCTTTCCGTTCTGACGGCGCTGGGCCGGTGCCGGCGTAGCGGGCTGGGCGGGCGTGGAAGGCTGGGTGGCATCCGCCGGCGGTGGGTTCTTGGGCTGGATCACGGCAGTGATGCGTCCTGCCCCCGGCTTGCTTTCGCCGCTGGCGGTGTTGTTGACGGAGTAGAACTCGGCGCGGCTGTCATAAGAGATGAATTCGCCATTGACTTCGTCAGTGATGCGGTTGCCATCCATGCGCTGAATGTGCGCCCGCTGGAACAACTTGGAGATTTCGGTCTGCTCGGAATACTCGATGCGTTCGGCCTGGCCCTCGATCCACAGGTTGGGGCCGCCATCGCGCTTCTGGCGGAAGTTCGCCAGTGCACCAGGGGCCGCGTACAGCACCGCATTTTCATAGCCGTACTGGTCGGTCGTGAGCACCACGCGGCCTGCCTTGATGATCAGGGTGCCGCGGGTCATGACGACGTTGCCGGTGAAGGTCTTCACCTGGCGCACGTCGTCGTAGACCATCTGGTCCGCCTCGATGTTGGTGGGCTTGGTGGAGTCCGCCTTTTCGGCGTGGGCCACGCCGCACACGGCAGCCAGCATCAGCATCGGCAGTAAGAGTGAGCGTTTCATGGATTTCCTGTCTGATCGGTTCTTGGCGTTTTTATCGTGGAGACAACCGGGTTAGCGTTTCTTCGGCGTGGGCTCGTAATAACCGCGCACATTGCCGAACAACTGCACAACCTGGGTGGCGTTGTTGGCCAGCATGCCCACTCCATTCAATCTGGTGGTGCCCATCGTCATTGCAACCGGTTTGTCGGTCTTGACGATCTCGTCATCGGGTAGCAGCAGCAGGTATTCCGAGACCAGATGCATCGGCGCACGGCCGTTGGCGGCGCCACGGATGGCGTTGGCATTGCCATACATGTGGATCTGGGTCTGGTCGTCGGTCACGCGCGCAGTGTCGGAATACAGTTCCATCGGAGGCTTGTCCTTGTCCAGGCTGTGCACCACGGGCTTGGTAATTTCGAAGGAGTCGTCCAGCGGGAAGTGGACCATCTTGGTCCCGGAAACGTCATAGCGCGGAAGTCCCGTGGGACCGAGTTTCACGTAGCTGAAGTTTTCCAGGTAGTAATCGGGTTTGCCACGCGGGCGCTGCACTGCGTGCTGGTCGCTGGAGGCACGCAGGGCCTGCAGCACCCAGAAGCTGCCCAGGGCTGCGCCGATCAGGATCACCACGATCACTGCCAGCCGGATGCGCTCGGCGGCGCGTTCTCCGCTGCGCCCGCTCATGCCAGGTACGGCGCCAGCGCCGCCTCGTAGTTGCCCTGCGCGGCCAGGACCAGGTCGCAGACTTCGCGCACCGCGCCGTTGCCGCCAGTGGCCTGGGTCACGTAATCGCAGCGCGCCTTGACCTCGCGGTGACCGTTGGCCACGCACGCCTTGAAGGCGACGCGGGTCAGGACCGGCAGGTCGATGATGTCGTCGCCCAGGTAGCCACATGCGGCCGCCGTGAGCTGGGTGTGCTGCAGCAGTTGTTCGAAGGCCTGGCGTTTGTCGTGTACGCCCTGGAACACGTGGGCGATGCCGAGGTCGCGCGCCCGCCGCAGTACATAGGGCGACTGGCGTGCGGTAATGATGGCGGCGGCCGTGCCGAACTGTTGCATCATCTTGATGCCGTGGCCATCGAGGGCGTTGAAGCGCTTGAAGGCCTCACCCTCTTCGCCGTAGAACAGGCCGCCGTCGGTCAGGACGCCATCGACATCGAAGATCATCAGGCGAACGCCGGCTGCCTTGGCGAGGGCGTCCGGCGGCAGGGAGCTGGTGAAGGCGGACGCGGTCATCAGATTACCTTGGCGCGGGTCAGGTCATGGATGTGCAGCGCGCCCGTGAGGACGCCCTCGGCATCGGTGACCAGCAACTGGTTGATACGGAATTGTTCCATCAGCTGCACGGCGTCCACCGCCAGCCGATCCTGGTTGATGCTTTGCGGCTGGGCGTGCATCACTTCGGCGATGCTGAAGCTGGTGAAATCCTGGCCCCGCTCCAGCAGGCGGCGCAGGTCGCCGTCAGTGAATACGCCGATCGGCCGGAACTGCTCATCCACCACGGCCGTCATGGCCATGCCCTTGCGCGTGATTTCCATCAGCGCGGCCGACAGCGAGACATCCGGACGCACCGCCGGGATGGCCTCGCCACTGCGCATCACGTCACGCACGTGGGTCAGCAGGCGGCGGCCCAGTGCGCCACCGGGGTGGGAGCGCGCGAAATCTTCTTCGAGGAAGCCGCGGGCGTCCAGCAGCGACACCGCCAGCGCATCGCCCATGGCAAGCGTGGCCGTGGTGCTGGCGGTGGGCGCCAGGTTCAGGGTGCAGGCTTCCTTGGCCACTCCGACGTTGAGGTGCACCGCCGCCATCCGGGCCAGGCTGGAATCGTCATGGCCGGTCATGGCGATGATCACGGCGCCCATGCGCTTGATGATGGGGACGATCGCCAGCAGCTCGGCGGTTTCGCCAGAGTTGGAAATGGCGATGAAGACGTCCTTGGGGGTCACCATGCCCAGGTCGCCATGGGATGCTTCGGCCGGATGCATGAACAGCGAGGGGCTGCCAGTGGAGGCGAGCGTGGCGGCGATCTTGCGGCCGATGTGGCCTGATTTGCCGATGCCCGACACCACGGTGCGGCCCTGGCATTGCAGCACGGCCTGCACGGCTTGTGCCAAGGGCTCGGCGCTATCGTCGCGCAGGCGGCTCTTCAGCGCCAGGATGGCATCGGCTTCGATCTGCAGGGTCTGGCGCGCCAGCTCGACGGCACGGCGGGCAGCCTCGGCGGAAAAAGATGCAGATGTGGTTTTGTCATCGGTTACACTCATAACCGAAGTATAAACGAATTAGCAAAGCAAAAAACTTGCCAGATGTAAGGGAATGCTGTTGAGCTTGATATAAGGTGCAGGATTGCGACGCACTGCAACATGCTCGCCAGGGGGGAATCACTGCCGGTTCCGGCAGCACTGAAGAAGGCGGGGCGCAGGGCGCGCCGGCATCAGACCGGCATCAACCAGGAGCCCGGCTACGCCAACTAGCATGCACCGTTGCGGCCCGCCTCCGCCACCCGCCGCGGTGAGCTGCGGTAAACACCCTCCCGCGCTGCCTTGCTCTGGTGCGTTGTCAAATTGCTCATATTCACTGCATTGCATTGTCATAAGAAACCAAACAAGCCATGTTTTCCGGACTGGAACTGACACTCTTCCTTCTGGCTGCGGCGGTGCTGGGCGTGGTCGCCTTCCGCATGATGCAGTTGCCGCCCATGCTGGGCTATCTGGTGGTGGGCATCATCATCGGCCCGCACGGGCTGGCCTTCGCCGAAGACAATGAAACCACCCACGCCCTGGCCGAGTTCGGGGTGGTGTTCCTGATGTTTTCCATCGGCCTGGAGTTTTCTCTGGCCAAGCTGTCGGCCATGCGCCATATCGTCTTCGGGCTGGGCGTGGCGCAGGTGGCCACCACCATCGCTGCCACCATGGTGATGGCCTGGGGCTCGGCCATGGTGCTGCCGCAGTTCATCAACGTGAGCTGGCAGGCGGCCTTCGCGCTCGGCGGCGCCCTGACCATGTCATCCACCGCCATCGTCTCCAAGCTGCTCACCGAACGGCTGGAACTGGAAACCGAGCATGGCCGCCGCATCATGGGCGTGCTGCTGTTCCAGGATCTGGCCCTGGTGCCACTGTTGATCGTGGTGCCGGCGCTGGCCAACAATTCCGGCAACATCATGGTCACGCTGGGTTGGGCCGTGGGCAAGGCGATGGTGGTGCTGGCGCTGCTGCTGTTCTTCGGCAGCAAGCTCATGCGTGGCTGGTTCCGCATCGTGGTCAAGCGGCGCTCTCAGGAACTGTTCATGCTGAACCTGCTGCTGATCACCCTGGGCGCGGCCTGGATCACCGAAAAGGCCGGCTTGTCCCTGGCCCTGGGCGCCTTCATCGCCGGCATGCTCATTTCCGAGACCGAGTTCAAGCACCAGGTGGAAGAAGATATCAAGTCCTTCCGCGATGTCCTGCTGGGCCTGTTCTTCATCACCATCGGAATGCTGCTCAATGTGCGCACGGTGGTCGATCACTGGTTCCTGGTGCTGCTCCTCCTGACCGGGCCGGTGCTGCTCAAGTTTGCCCTCATTGCCGGGCTGGCGAGACTGTTCGGATCGTCCACCGGCGTGGCGCTGCGGGTTGGCCTGGGCCTGGCGCAGGCCGGGGAATTCGGCTTCGTGCTGCTGAGCCAGGCCGGCGGACTCAAGCTGGTCGATCCCTTGCTGATCCAGGTGATCCTGGCAGCGATGGTGCTGTCGATGCTGGCTACGCCTTTGATCCTGGCCAAGTCCGACGCCATCGTCATGCGATTCTCTGCCAACGAGTGGATGCTGCAATCCCTGGCCCTCACGCAACTGGCCACCCGCACCATGGGCGTGCAGAAGCACGTCATCATCGCCGGTTTCGGCCGCAGCGGTCAGAGCCTGGCGCGCCTGCTGGAAGAGGAGGGGATCGCCTACCACGCGCTGGAGATGGACCCGGAACTGGTGCAGGATGCCCGCAATGGGGGCGCCAATGTCTCCTACGGCGATGCCGCCCGGCGCGAAAGCCTGGTGGCCGCCGGCATCCACCGGGCCGCCGCCCTGGTGGTCACCTATGCCAGTACGCCCTCGGCGCTGAAGGTCTTGCATCACGCCGCCGAACTGGAGCCGGAGCTGCCCGTGATCGTGCGCAGCCATGACGACGCCGACCTCGAAAAACTGCTCGCCGCCGGGGCTACCGAGGTTGTGCCCGAAGCGCTGGAAGGCAGCCTGATGCTGGCCTCGCATGCGCTGGTGATGCTGGGCGTACCATTGCGCCGCGTGGTGCACCGCGTGCAGGATGCGCGCGATGAGCGCTATGCCTCGCTGCGCGGCTATTTCCATGGCATGTCCGACGCCGAGGCCGATGGCGTGGGCATGAATGTGCGCCTGCAGTCGGTCACCCTGATCGGGGGCGCCAGTGCAGTTGGTCACACCCTCGCCGAGATCGACCTGCCCACGTATTGCGGCGCCGAGGTCGCCATGCTGCGCCGTGGCAAGCAGCGTCTCGATGCGCCTGATCAGGCGGTGCTCATGGCCGGTGACATCGTGGTCTTGCGCGGCAGTTCGGAGAGCATCCTGCGCGCCGAAAAACGCCTCCTCAGCAAATGAGGACCAACCCCGCACAATGAGGTCTTGTTCCCCTGGTACGGGAAATGCTAGTGTTGCTGGATGGTAGCGGCGCGGCTTATTCGCCTGCGTCGACCGTGTCAGGACAAGGGCTTCGCACAACGAGTCCCTTGTTGAAAAAACAATAGCAAGTCCGGGAGGAACATGTTCAGCACACTCACGATCAGGGCTCGCCTGATCTTCGTCATTGGTTTTCTGGCCCTGCTGCTGGTGGCATCGGGCGTTCTCGGTCTGGTCAGCCTGCGCTCGACCAATGCGCAGATGCGCTCGCTCTACGAGGACAGGCTGGTGGCGCTGTCCCAGCTCGAACGCATGTCAGCAGCGCTGGATGCTGCGCGCAACGGCATTTCCACCTCCATCGTGGGCGACTCCGGCGATATCGACACCAACATGGACAAGCTGGAAAAGGCCCTCAAGGCCAACGATGCCGTCGTCAAGCAGTATCAGGAAACCGTGCTGACCACCGAAGAAAAGGCGCTGCTGGACAAACTGCTGCCGCAACGCCAGAAATTCATCACCGATGGCATCAAGCCCGCGGTCGAGGCGCTGCACAATCGCGACTTCCAGGGCGCCATCGAAGTCTACGGTGGCCTCATGCTCAAGCTCTATGCCGATGTGCATGCCACCCTGGGGCAATTGATGGACCTGCAGCGCAATGTCGGCCGCGACCTGTATGAACAGGCGCAGCAGCGCTACCAGACCCTGCTCGTCGTGATGAGCGTGGCCATGGCCGCCGGCCTGGCAGTGGCGCTCCTGATGGGGGTGTTGCTGGTGAAAGCCATCTCGGCACCGCTGCGACATGCCGTCGCGCTGGCGCAAGCCGTGGCCGCGGGTGATCTGACCCAGCGTATCGAGGTGCACAGCCAGGACGAGACCGGCCAGCTGATGCAGGCGCTCAAGCAGATGAACGACAACCTGCAGGGTATCGTCGGCCAGGTCCGCCTGAGTACCGATACCATCGCCACGGCTTCCAGCGAAATCGCTCATGGCAACCTGGATCTTTCCTCTCGTACAGAACAGCAGGCCGGTGCCTTGGAAGAGACCGCCTCGGCCATGGAAGAGCTGACCTCGACCGTGCGCACCAACGCGGACAATGCGCAGCAGGCGCGGCAACTGGCGCATTCGGCTTCCGAAGTGGCGGTACGAGGGGGCGAAGTGGTGCGTCAGGTGGTCGATACCATGAGTTCCATCAACCAGTCCTCCAGCAAGATCGTGGACATCATCAGCGTGATCGACGGCATCGCCTTCCAGACCAACATCCTGGCCTTGAATGCCGCAGTGGAAGCGGCCCGTGCCGGCGAGCAGGGACGCGGCTTCGCGGTCGTGGCGTCGGAAGTGCGTTCGCTGGCCCAGCGCTCGGCGGCGGCGGCCAAGGAAATCAAGGTGCTCATCGATGATTCTGTCACCCGGGTAGGCAGCGGCAGCACGCTGGTGGCCCAGGCCGGTGCCACCATCGACGAGGTCGTCAAGAGCGTGCAGCGCGTCAGCGAAGTGGTCAGCGAGATTAGTGCAGCCGGGCAGGAACAGAGCCAGGGCATCGAAGAAGTCAACCGCGCCATCACGCAGATGGATGAGACCACCCAGCAGAATGCCGCGCTGGTGGAGCAGGCCGCTGCAGCCGCTCAGGCCATGCAGGAGCAGGCGGCGCGCCTGTCGGAAGCGGTCAGCGTATTCCGTGTTGGCGGCAGCACCGTGCTGGCGGTTCAGTCGTCCAGCGTCACATCCTCGGAGGCCGCCGAGCGGGTGCCAGGCAGGGGGGGATTGCTCTTGCCGTGATAGGCGAACACGGCCGAACACTTGACCTGGTCGCTGTCGTTGCGGCCAGCCGCGTGGAACAGGCCGCTGTGGAACAGCACCACGTCGCCCGGCTCCAGTGACAGCGCAATGCCTTGCGCAAACAGCGCCTGGTTGGCCGGCACTTCCGGGCGCAGGAAATCCAGTTCATCCATCTGCTCGGCTTGCAGCGTCAACCTGTGCGAGCCGGGAATGAACTTGAGCGCGCCGTTTTCAGGCGTCTCAGCGCCCAGCGCCAGCCACACCGAAATCAGCTCGTTGCGCGGGAAGGACCAGTAGCGGATGTCGCGGTGCCAGCCGGTGGCGGTCCCGAAAGCCGGATGCTTGGTCATCACGCAGTTGTGATGGGCCAGGGTCAGGCAGACCGGTTCTTCGAACAGTTGATGCAGCATGGCCACCAGTTGCTTGTGCCCGGCCCATTCGCGGTAGACGGGGTCGCGCTGCCAGGCTGCGCGCAGGCGCCGCGCCGTGCGGCCACCTTCGGCGTCCAGCGAGGCCGGGGCGCCTTCATAACCGACCTCGGCTTCATATTCGAGCGGGGCGACCGCGCGTTGCAGGTGATCGCGGGTGACGGCGAGCATGCGCTCGCGCAGATCGGCAGGGACCATGCCCTTCAACAGCAGATAGCCTTGCTCGCGGAAAAAGGCGATCTGGGCGGGTGACAGCGGGTTCGACATGTGGGTCTTTCGGGGTTGCACGGCGGCATGCCTGCGGGAATGCCTGCCTTCATTGTGCGCCGGATGGCGGCCAAGAGCATGACTGTATGCCAAGGCGGGCGGCGCGCAAGATACAGATGCGACCGGATTCTGTATCGTTTGCGCGCGCGCAAGTCCGCACTTCTTTTTTACTTCGCTTTCTTCTTCAGCAAGGGTGCCAGATACTTGCCGGTGACGCTGGCCGGGTTCTTCGCTACGTCCTCCGGCGTGCCGGCCGCGACGATCTTGCCGCCGCCCGCGCCCCCTTCGGGCCCCAGATCGATGATCCAGTCGGCAGTCTTGATGACGTCCAGGTTGTGCTCGATGATGGTCACCGTATTGCCCTGGTCGCGCAGGCGGTGGATCACCTTGAGCAGCAGGTCGATGTCATGGAAGTGCAGGCCGGTGGTCGGCTCATCCAGGATGTAGAGCGTGCGGCCGGTATCGCGCTTGGACAGTTCCAGCGACAGCTTCACGCGTTGCGCCTCGCCACCCGAGAGGGTGGTCGCGCTCTGGCCCAGCTTGATGTAGCCCAGGCCCACGTCCAGCAGCGTCTGCAGCTTGCGGGCGATCAGCGGTACCGGCTTGAAGAACTCATGGGCATCTTCCACCGTCATGTCGAGGATCTCGGTGATGTTCTTGCCCTTGTATTGCACTTCCAGTGTTTCGCGGTTGTAGCGCTTGCCATGGCAGACGTCGCAAGGCACGTACACGTCCGGCAGGAAGTGCATTTCCACCTTGATCACGCCATCGCCCTGGCACGCTTCGCAGCGCCCGCCCTTGACGTTGAAGGAGAAACGACCGGCACTGTAACCACGTTCCTTGGCCATCGGCACCGTGGCGAACAGGTCGCGGATCGGCGTGAACAGGCCCGTGTAGGTGGCCGGGTTGGAGCGTGGGGTACGGCCGATGGGAGCCTGGTCCACCGCGATCACCTTGTCGAAATGCTCCAGGCCGCCGATGGCTTCGTGCTCCGCCGGCTCGGTCTGCGAGCCATACAGGTGCCGCGCTGCCGACAGGTAGAGCGTGTCATTGACCAGGGTCGACTTGCCCGAACCGGAGACGCCGGTCACGCAGGTCAGCAGGCCTACCGGCAACTCCAGGTCAACGTTCTTGAGGTTGTTGCCGGAGGCGCCGGTGATAGTCAGCATGCGCGACTCGTCGCAGGGCGTACGCTTCTTGGGGACCGAGATTTCCAGCGAGCCGTTGAGATACTTGGCGGTCAGCGACTTCTTGTTCTTCAGGATCTCCGGCAGCGAGCCATGGGCGATCACGTCACCGCCGTGCACGCCCGCGCCGATGCCCATGTCGACGATGTAGTCGGCGGTGCGGATGGCGTCTTCATCGTGTTCCACCACCAGCACGGTGTTGCCGATGTCGCGCAGGTGGCGCAGGGTATCGATGAGACGGTCGTTGTCGCGCTGGTGCAGGCCGATGGAGGGTTCGTCCAGCACATACATCACGCCGGTCAGGCCCGAGCCGATCTGCGAGGCCAGGCGGATGCGCTGGGCTTCGCCGCCGGAAAGCGTATCGGCGCTGCGCTCCAGGGACAGGTAGTCCAGCCCGACGTTGTTGAGGAAGGTCAGGCGCGAGACGATTTCCTTGATGATGCGGTCGGCGATTTCCTTCTTGGCGCCGGTCAGCTTCAGGGTCTCGAAGAAGGACAGGGTCTCTCGCAGGGGCGTGGCGGCCACCTCATAGATGGCGCGTTGCTGCTTGCCGCTGCCCACCTTCACGTAGCGTGCTTCCACCCGCAGGCGCGCGCCGTGGCAGGAAGGGCATTGCTTCTCGTTGATGAACTTGGCCAGCTCTTCCTTGACCGCCATCGAATCGGTCTCGCGGTAGCGGCGCTGCAGGTTGTTGACCACGCCTTCGAAAGTGTGCTCCTTGACCACGGTACGGCCGCGCTCGTTGACGTAGGCGAAGGGGATGGCCTGGCGGCCGGAACCGTACAGCACCACCTGCTGGGCCTTGTCGTCGAGCTGCTCGAAGGGAACGTCGAGGTCGAAGTCGTAGAAGGCCGCGATGCTGGTGAGCATCTGGAAATAGAACTGGTTGCGACGGTCCCAGCCCTTGATCGCGCCCGAAGCCAGAGACAGGTTGGGGAAGGCGACGATGCGCTTGGGATCGAAGAATTCGATGTGGCCCAGGCCATCGCATTCCGGGCAGGCCCCCATCGGGTTGTTGAAGGAGAACAGCCGCGGCTCCAGCTCCTGCAGCGAATAGCCGCAGATGGGGCAGGCGAACTTGTTGGAGTACAGGTGTTCCTTGCCGCCATCCATTTCGAGCGCGATGGCGCGGCCGTCGGCCAGACGCAGCGCGGTCTCGAAGCTTTCGGCCAGGCGCTGCTTGATTTCAGCCTTGACCTTGACGCGGTCGATGACGACATCGATGGTGTGCTTCTCGGTCTTCTTCAACTTCGGCAGGTCATCGACCTCGTAGACCTTGGCCGTGCCGGTGCCGCTCTGGATGCGAAAGCGCACGAAGCCCTGGGCCTGCATCTCCTCGAACAGGTCGGCATGCTCGCCCTTGCGGTTGGCCACCACCGGCGCCATGATCATCAGCTTGGTATCTTCCGGCAGTGCCAGCACCGCATCGACCATCTGCGAGACCGATTGGGCCTCCAGCGGATGTTCGGGGTGATCGGGGCAGTAGGGCGTGCCGACGCGGGCGTACAGCAGGCGCAGGTAGTCGTGGATCTCGGTGACGGTGCCGACCGTGGAGCGCGGGTTGTGCGAAGTAGCCTTCTGCTCGATGGAGATCGCGGGAGACAGGCCCTCGATCATGTCCACGTCCGGCTTTTCCATCAGTTGCAGGAACTGGCGCGCATAGGCCGACAGGGACTCCACGTAGCGGCGCTGGCCCTCTGCATACAAGGTATCGAACGCCAGCGAGGACTTGCCCGAACCGGACAGCCCGGTGATGACGATGAGCTTGTTGCGGGGGAGGTCTAGGTTGATATTCTTGAGGTTGTGCGTGCGCGCGCCGCGAATGCGAATTTCTTCCATGGATGCCTTCAGCTAGGGGTTTCCTGCCGCCGCGTGGAATGACGCCTTGCGCGGAGCAGCGGTGGGACAACATGTAACTATAACAGGACTGCGAACGGCCGGCAGGCAGGCCGGCGGCGCCAGATGACCCATGTGGGAACACATCCGGGAAATGAAAGCGCGGCAGTAGGAAAAGCGCCCCGGATGGAGCGCAAATGACGCAGGAAATCGTCAGCGCCGGCATTCTGCAGAATGCGTCGGCCAGCAAAAAGCCGGCGCGTGGCCGGCTCGTATTCCCAGGGCGATGGACTCGCTGGACAGCGACCGATGTTTAACCGGCGCGCTGCCAGACCTTGAAGAGCTGTCCGTCATCGCCATCGCGGCGCCCTTCCCAGAACAGCGTCCAGTGACCTTTGGGACGGTGGGTGACACCAGGGGTTTGCTGGATCACCCAGCGGCATTCGGTCCTTCCGGTAGCGTCGATGGGCTGGTGCAGGACGCCCGTGTAGTAGTACAGCATCGGTGCTTCCGACTCGCCCAGGTTCTGGCTGGCCATGCAGTCGTCGGCATGCCAGGCGGGCGCGAGCCGGGTATTCAGGTCGGCGTAGACGAACTCATAACTTTTCCCGTAGTCGGCCCACGGCAGCAGCAGCGTGAAGGCCAGGCCCCACATCAGCGTGATGCCGCCAAACCAGGAAAACGCGCCACGCCATTGGCCGGCCAGCTGCAAGAGACCCAGCGAGGCGATCCACAGGATGCTCATGGCGCCGGCCGCCAGCAAGGCCAGCGGCTGGATCGGAGTGACATATTCCAGCGGCAGCCACTTGCCCATGAAACCGATCCAGTGATGATGTTCGACCGGCAAGGTCGAGATGACATAGATGGCCCAGATGCCCACGGCCATCAGGCCGAAGGCCACACGCGCCAGCCAGTCCCAACCCAGATTGAATGCGTCCGGAAGACGCGGGATGGCGCGCGCGCCCAGCATCGCCAGCGGCAGCAGCACCGGCAGCAGATACAACTGGCGGGCCGTGGCCGAGCTTTGCAGCACGGCCAGGCTGATCGCAGCGAAGACCAGCGGCATGGCGACCCGTGAACTGCGGGCCTGACGCCAGTCGCCGCTGGCCAGGCCCAGCAAGGCCAGTAGCGAGCCGGGCAGGGCGAAACCGGCCAGTGCCCGCAGGATCACGGTGTGATCATTGTCCGAGCCCAGTTTCTTCACCGAAAAGCCGAAGAAGCGGCCGACGTTGTTATCCCAGAACCATTCCATGAACAGTGGCACCGAGTGCTGCGCCAGCAGGGCCGGCCAGATCACGAAGAAAGGCAGTGACACCAGCACCGCCAGACCCACCATCTTCCAGTAAGTGCGGTGACGGCACGACTGCACCAGCAAGCCCAGCACCAGTGCCGTGGCCGCGAAGGTCAGCGGTACGAACAGGCCCTTGCTCATCTCGGTGATTCCCACACCCAGGCCGAACCAGAACGCAGCGATCCACGATGGCGTGCGGCGTTCCTGGTTCAGGGCGATGGCCAGCAGGCCATAGGTAGCCATGGTGGTGCCGGTAACCAGCGCCACGTCAGTGAACATGTCATGGGCATGCTTGACCATGCCGGGGGTACCGGCGAACAGCGCCAGCGTCGCCAGTACCGGCAGGCTCATCAGGCTGCGCTGGTTCCACACCATCTGGGCGATGCGCGCCACGAAGACCAGCGTCACCAGGTTGTAGAGCACGCTGGCCAGGCGCGCACCCTCGTGGTACGGCAGCAGCGGATGCAGCAGCTTGGCCAGGAACACGGCCGTCCAGTAGTACAGCGGCGGTTTTTCCATGAACGGCCGGCCGGCATTGGTCGGCACCAGATACTCACCCGAAGTCAGCATGTGATGGATCATGCCGAAGGAATAGGTTTCGTCCTGCTTCCACGGCCCATGGCCGAAGATGCCCGGCAGCAGCCAGGCTGCGCCGGCCAGGACCAGCAGCAGCCAGGCCATGCGCGAGGACAGGGCGTGCTGACCCAAGACCGGTGCCGATGTCGTCGAAAGAGATGGCCCTGGCTTGCGTTCAGAGACCGAATCGAATAGGAACATGCTGAATACGGATGCGAGCCGCCTGCGCTGCCCGCGAAAAATTCAAAAACCGAAAACCTGGGAGCAGAGCGGCAACAAACGTGATCCTGGGCGCGCCTTGGCGCAGTGCCTGGTGCTCGTCGCCATCCTCTGCATCGGGTTTTCTCCCCCTTGATGCGTGCTTGCTTTATTTTTCTTGGCGAGGATTATTGCCTGGCGAAAATCTTCCGGTAATGGAAGTCGGCGGCTGTTATAGGACACTGCAGAAAAAATGAGCAAGTCGACATTTTGGCATAAGCATTGAACTAAATGACGTATTTGTCAGGAAAGGTGTGAAGATTTGCTACATTCCGCCATTTGCTGACCGCGCATTGTTGGATTGACGCAGCACATGGGAGCGCGCTAAACCCGTCGGATCGGTACAGAGCTCGTCAGGCAGGTTCCCGAGGCGCCGGGCTATGCTGTTACCATACTGCCTTTGCCCTACAGCCCGGTTTCACGAAAGACCGGGCAGCCGCCAACGCCAGCCCCTACACGTCACACGTATGTCCCACGACACAAGTTCATCCGCACAGCCTGAGAAAACCGGCATGTCGCGCGCCGAGGTGCGTGCCAGCGTTTCCCTGGCCTCGATCTTTTCCCTGCGCATGCTGGGCCTGTTCCTGGTGTTGCCGGTGTTTGCCGTGCACGCCCACAGCCTGCCCGGGGGTGACAGCGATACCCTGGTCGGCATCGCCCTGGGCATCTATGGACTGGCGCAGGCCTGTGGACAGATTCCCTACGGGATTGCCTCCGACCGCTATGGCCGCAAGCGCATCATCGTCATCGGCCTATTGCTGTTTGCGCTGGGCTCCTTCGTGGCCGCCGGTGCCCAGAGCGTGATGTGGCTGCTGGTGGGACGAGCGCTGCAGGGTTCGGGCGCGATCTCTGCCGCCATCACCGCCTTCATCGCCGATTCCACCCGCGAGGAACATCGCACCAAGGCTATGGCCATGGTGGGCGCCTCCATCGGGGTAACCTTCGCGGTCTCGATGGTGGCCTCACCACTGCTCTACGAGTCGATTGGCATGGGTGGCATCTTCGGCCTGACCGGCGTGCTCTCCCTGTTGGCCATCGCGGTGGTGCTATGGGTGGTACCGGCGGCGCCGATGGTACAGGCCAGGCGGGTGTCGCTGGCCGAGGTACTGCGCCAGACCGAACTGCTGCGTCTGAACTGGGGCGTATTCACGCTGCACCTGACCCAGGTTGCCATGTTCCTGGTGGTGCCGGCAGCGCTCGTGCAATCGGCCGGCCTGCCACTGGGCGAACACTGGAAGATCTATCTGCCGGTGGTTCTGGCCTCCTTCGTGCTGATGCTGCCGCCGATCATCGTGGCCGAGAAGTACGGGCGCATGAAGCCGGTCTTCGTCGGCGCCATCAGCCTGATGCTGCTGGTGCAGGTGGGCTTCTGGCTGGTGTTGTCCCAACCGATGGGAAGTCTCTGGATGCTGGTGACCCTGCTGTTCCTGTTCTTCGTCGCCTTCAACATCCTGGAAGCCGCCCAGCCCTCGCTGGTGTCCCGTATTGCCCCGCCAGCGGCCAAGGGCGCGGCGCTGGGCGTCTACAACACCCTGCAGGCGCTGGGTTTGTCCTGCGGCGGCGCTCTGGGTGGCTGGCTTAAACAAAATGTGGGGAATTCCGCGGTGTTCCTCTTGTCTGCTGTGCTCACCCTGACCTGGCTTATAATCGCGGCTAACATGAAAAACCTGCCGCGCCGTTCAGCGCCGGCGGCGGGTGCAACAGCCTAAACGTATTCAGGAGAAACAATGGCATCGGTCAATAAAGTCATCATCGTCGGCAACCTGGGGCGCGACCCGGAAACACGCTACATGCCCAACGGCGAAGCCGTCACCAACATCGCCGTCGCCACGACCGAGAGCTGGAAGGACAAGAATTCCGGCGAAAAGAAGGAGCTCACCGAGTGGCACCGCATCACCTTCTATCGCAAGCTGGCTGAAATCGCCGGCCAGTACCTGAAGAAGGGCTCGCAGATCTACGTTGAAGGCCGCCTGCAGACGCGCAAGTGGCAGGACAAGGAAGGCGTGGAGCGCTACACCACGGAAATCATCGCCGATACCATGCAGATGCTGGGCGGTCGCCAGGGCGCGGGCGGTGGTGGTGGCATGGATGAAGGCGGCTACGGCGGCGGTGGTGGCGGTGCAGGCAGCTACGGCGGCGGCGCACCCCGCCAGAGCGCTGGCGGCAATGCGGGCGGTGGTGGTGGCGCCCCGCGCCAGCAGCCGGCCCAGCGCCCGGCGCCGAACTTCTCGGACATGGATGACGATATTCCCTTCTGATCCGTTTCCCGCAGGCTGCGAATGCGGCCTTGCTCTTCTGACGAACCCCTCGTCTGCCTACGCAGCGAGGGGTTTTTTCATGGGTCCAGATTTCAACTGAAACCTGGGCAGGCAAACCTGCAATGTGGCGGTAACCGGTCAACGCGATGATGACAACAAGCCGAAGCAAACAGCATCGGTCCCAACCCACCAGATCAAGGAGAACACCATGCTTATCGGACTCATCATCGCCTTCGCTGACACCATGTCCCGCCTCTTCGGCGGCTGATCGCCCACTACTACAAGGAGAACACCATGCTCGTCGGACTCATCGTCGTTTTCGCTGACACCATGTCCCGCCTCTTCGGCGGCTGATCGCCCACTACTACAAGGAGAACACCATGCTCGTCGGACTCATCGTCGTTTTCGCTGACACCATGTCCCGCCTGCTGGGTGCGTGATGGCAGGCATCACACGCAAGGCTCATGACGGCCGCTGCCAGCCGGGAAGAATTCCACCGGCTGCCAGCGGCCGTCATGCCGGAACAGGGTATAGCGCGGATTGGCCCTTGCTCCGTTGGGGGCAAAGCTGATCGGTCCATGCAGTCCGGGATGACGCAACTGGTGCAACGCCACCGCGATCCTGCGGCCATCGCCGCTGCCGGTCTGCAGGATGGCCGCACCCAGTACGCTGGCCGCATCATAGGCATAGAAGGAGTAGGTGGTCGGCGCGGCATCGAATTTGCTGCGATAGGCTTGGGCGACCTTTTTCCATTGCGGACAATAGTCCCGTGCGATTTCGAATTCCAGCACATGCAGCCGTGGTTCGGGCTGTGATGCCAGCTCCAGGTTGCTGGCACCTCCCGTGAGCAGAATGCGTGCTTTTGATCCCGAACGGCGGGCCGCATCGATGAATGCGCGCGCCTGCGGGTACAGGGCCAGGAACACGATCACATCAGCGTCATGCTGCATCGCCGCCTGCATCGCCACATGGAAGTCGGTGGTCCGACGCGCGACCTGGATGCGCCCCAGCGCGATGCCTGGCGCCGTCGCGGCCAGCCTTTCCATGACTGCATCGGCCAAGGCATTGCTGTAGGCCGAATCGTTCTGGATCACGAAGACCCGCTGCCCCGCCAGCGAGCGGCTGGCAACCTCGGCCAATGCGGAGGACAGTTCCCGCGTGCCACCGACCACCCGGAACGGCATGCGGTGGCCCATGCTGGTCCATTGGCTGCTGGTGGCGGTAAATCCGATCTGCGGAATGCCTGCGTTTTCGTAGATTGCGGCTGTGGCCAATGCCGCGTCGCTGCTCCACGGGCCGACGACGCCGGCCACGTTTTCCTTGATGTAATAACGGGCGATGTTGATGGCGAAATTTTCGTTGCCGTGGTCGTCCTGCGGCAGCAGTTGCAAGCGCAGTGGCGAGCGACGCCGTATGGCCATCGCATTGGCTTCGTCGATGGCCAGTTGCGCGCCCTGCAGGGCGCTCTGCGTAATCGGTTCGGAAAGGCCGCCGGTGAAGCCCAGCGTGATGGTCGTCAGGGTCTCCGACCACGCCGATGCCGCCAGCGAGCAAAGCAGCAAGCTGATGGCGAGTATCGACATCGAGTCCGGTCTGCGCATGGGGTCCCCCCGTGGTCCGCTGAATTTATTGTGAACTTCGCTTCATGCGTCCTGCTGGGGAAAATATACACATCAATGCTCAATGAGGCCAGCGGACTTCAAAGCAGGTGCCGCCCAGTGGCGAGGGCCGGCAGTCGGCGGTACCGTGATGCGCACTGGCAATAGCCCTGACCACTGCCAGCCCCAGGCCGCTGCCACGGTGCTGGGCGTCGTCGCTGCGCGGGCCACGCTGGAAGGCGTCGAAGATCATCGCCGCATCGGTAGCCGCCAGGCCCGGGCCGCAGTCCTCCATGCGCAGGCAATGTTGGTCCGCGCTGCTCGCGGTGCTGATGCGCAAGCGGCCGGGCGTGGCGTGCTGCAGGACATTCTCCAGCAGCGCCAGCAGTGCCTGGCGGATGCGCACCGGATCGCAGAACGTGCGCTGCAGTGCGATTTCGAGCGTGACGGCGAATCCCTTGTCCTGTAGCGCCGATTCGCAGGCCGTCAGCACGGTGCCGATTTCCTGTTGCAGGTCCACCTGCTGCAGCTGTATGCGCAGGTGTCCACTTTCGGCCAGGCCGACGATGCGCAAGTCCTCGATCAACCGCGCCAGCCCCTCGACTTGCACCAGCAGGCTGGAAAAGAGCGCCGGTTCAGGCGGGAACACGCCATCGGAAAGACCCTGCAATCGACCGCGCAGGATGGTCACCGGCGTGCGCAGTTCGTGGGCGATCGCGGCGTTCCAGAAGATGCGTTCCTGCTGTACCCGCTCCAGCCGCTCGGCCATGGCGTTGAAGTCGCTGATCAGCTGCGAGGCTTCATCCAGTGGCTGTCGTTGCGCTCCCGCCCGGGCCGCCAGATCGCCCTGTGCCACGCGGCGCAGGCTGGTGGCCACTGAATTGAGCGGTGTCAGAATGCGGCGCGCCAGGCGCATGGCCACCCAGATTGCAATTCCCAGGCCCAGCAGCGTGGTACCGGCGATCCAGCCCCACTCGGCCGGCGAGGGCAACCAGCTGTCCGGCGCCGACAGGGCGCTGGGCAGGAAGATGAACATGGTCGAATAGAAGGCATACGAACCCAGCAAGACCATCAGCATGATGGTCAGCGCCAGGATCGCCACCGAACTGATGATCTGCCGTGCCAGGCCCTTGCCGCGCCATAGTGCCAGTAGATCGACGCCGGGCTTCACGAGTGCGCCTCCACGGTATCAGCTACCTTGCTGGAAACGATAACCAACCCCGCGAATGCTGACCGGGATACCGGCGATGCCCAGGTCTTCCAGTTTCTTGCGCAGTTTGCTGACATGGCTGTCGACGGTGCGCTCCAGCGTATCGCCCTCCGGCAGGCAGGAGGCCAGCAGCTCGGCGCGACTGAACACGCGTCGTGGCGAGCGCGCCAGTTGCGCCAGCAGCTTGAATTCGGTGAGCGTGAGCACCAGCGCATGCGAAGTCCCGTCAATCTCGGCCACGGCCTCGTGCTGCTCGAAGTCGATCACGAAGGGCGGGGCCCGCAGGATGCGCCGGTCATCGCGCTCACCACGGGGCTGGCTGCGGCGCAGGACCGCCTCGACCCGGGCCACCACCTCGGCCGGATTGAAGGGCTTGACCACGTAGTCGTCTGCGCCGATGCGCAGGCCGGTGAGCTTGTCCACGTCCTGGTCCAGGGCAGTGAGCATGATGACCGGAGTCTGGTCACGCTGGCGAATCTGCGCCAGCACCTGCCAGCCATTGAGTTGCGGCATCTGGATGTCCAGCAGCACCAGATCCGGTTTGAGGGCGAGATGCAGCTCCAGCGCCCGTACGCCGTCGCTCGCATGCACGCTGCGCATGCCGCTGCGGGCCAGGTAGGCGGCCAGGATGTCAGCGATCTCGGGCGCATCCTCGGCGATCAGTACCAGCGCGCCGGTGGCCGGCGCCGCGGGCGCCAGGCCCGGTTCGCTCACGCTATGCGGTGCTGTCGGCATCTTTCCTTCTCCATCGAAACTCCATCGTTGTATCGCGTAATCCTCACGCTCCTCGCCCAGACTCCGCCTTCGCTCGCGATTGTACTGTCGGCTGGCGTGGCGCGGCAAAAATGCCGTTGTCGTTAAGCCTGCCGCCAGCTACCGAGCCAGACTGATGGAGTTCTTGCATGCCCCGCTTCTTTATCGACCGTCCCATCTTCGCCTGGGTGGTCGCCCTGTTCATCGTGCTGTTTGGCGTGATTGCCATGAGCCAGTTGCCCATTGCGCGCTATCCCTCGGTGGCGCCGCCCACGGTCTCGATCAACGCCACCTATCCGGGTGCCACGCCTCAGACCATGAACGATGGCGTGATCAGCCTGATCGAACGCGAACTGTCGGGCGTCAAGAACCTGCTCTATTTCGAGTCCTCCGCCGATACCTCGGGCAGCGCCCAGATCAGCGTTACCTTCAAGCCCGGTACCGATCCGGAACTGGCCCAGGTGGATGTGCAGAACAAGCTCAAGGCCATCGAAGCGCGGCTGCCTCAGACCGTGCGCCAGAATGGCGTGACGGTGGAATCTGCGGCTTCGGGCTTCCTCCTGATGGTGAGCCTGACCTCGACCGATGGCCGCTACGACGAAGTCCGACTGAGCGACTATCTGGCACGCAATATCGTGGAGGAATTGCGCCGCGTGGAAGGCGTCGGACGTGTCCAGCTGTTCGGTGCCGAGCAGGCCATGCGCATCTGGATCGATCCCTTCAAGCTCAATGCCTTCGGCCTGACCGTTACCGACATCAGTACTGCAGTGAGCCAGCAGAATGCACAGATCGCACCCGGTCGCCTGGGGGATTCGCCTGCCGTGCCGGGCCAGCAGATCGCCGTGCCGCTCACGGTACAGGGGCAATTGCAGTCGCCGGCGCAGTTTGCCGCCATCGTGCTCAAGGCAAAGACCGATGGTTCGCGCGTGTTGCTGGGGGATGTGGCGCGGGTGGAACTGGGGGCGCAATCCTATGCCTTCTCCAATCGCGAAGACGGCAAGCCTGCCGGCGTGGCCGCGGTGCAGCTCGCTCCGGGCGCCAATGCGGTGCGCACCGCGGCCGCCATCCAGGCACGCATGGAAGAACTGCGCCCCAGCCTGCCGGCGGGCATGGCGTTTTCGCTGCCCTATAACACCGCACCCTTCGTCAAGGTTTCCATCCAGAAGGTGGTGCAGACCCTGATCGAGGCCATGGTGCTCGTGTTCCTGGTGATGTACCTGTTCCTGCAGAACGTGCGCTATACCGTCATCCCCGCCATCGTCGCGCCCATTGCGCTGCTGGGTACGCTGGCGGTGATGCTGGTGGCCGGCTATTCGGTCAATGTGCTCACCATGTTCGGGATGGTGCTGGCCATCGGCATCATTGTCGATGACGCCATCGTGGTGGTGGAAAATGTGGAGCGCATCATGGCGCAGGAAGGTCTGGCACCACGCGAGGCCACCATCAAGGCCATGCGCGAGATTACCGGGGCCATCGTCGGCATCACGCTGGTACTGACCGCAGTCTTCATTCCGATGGCGCTGGCAGGGGGCTCGGTGGGCGTGATCTATCGCCAGTTCGCGCTGGCCATGGCCGTGTCCATCCTGTTCTCGGCCTTGCTGGCGCTGAGCCTGACGCCCGCTTTGTGCGCCACCCTGCTCAAGCCGGTGGTACCGGGGCATCATGAAAAGCGCGGCTTCTTTGGCGCGTTCAACCGGGCCTTCCATCGTCTCACCGCACGCTATGAATCCGCATTGGCGCGCCTGATTGCACGAGGGCTGCGCATGATGCTGGTGTACGTGGCGCTGTGCCTGCTGCTGGTACTCGGTTTGCGGGCCTTGCCCTCGGCTTTCCTGCCGGAAGAGGATCAGGGTTACTTCATGACCTCCTTCCAGTTGCCGGCCGATGCCACCAGCGAGCGCACTGCCCGTGCCGTCGATCAGTTCGAGCGTTACCTGCAGACCCGCGAGGATATCGGCGCCAACCTTTCGGTACTGGGATTCGGATTTTCCGGCTCCGGGCTGAACGCGGCCATGGCCTTTACCGAACTCAAGGACTGGAAGCAACGCAAGGGTTCCACCGCTGCCGCCGAGGCCATCGCCGCCCAGGGCGCCATGGAACGCAGCGTCGATGGCATGGTGATGAGCCTGCTGCCACCGGCCATCGAAGAGCTGGGGAACTCCTCCGGTTTCGCCATGCGTCTGCAGGATCGCGCCAATCAGGGTTATGCCGCCCTCAAGGCTGCGGAAGCGCAATTGCTGGCGCTGGCGGCCAGGAGCGACAAGCTGGCCGGCGTCTATTCAGACGGATTGCCGCCGGGAGCCAGCCTGCAGCTCGATATCGACCGTCACAAGGCGGCCGCATTCGGGGTCTCCTTCGCCAGCATCAGCGATACGCTGTCGGCGGCCATGGGCTCCTTCTACATCAATGACTTCCCCAATGCCGGCCGCATGCAACAGGTCATCCTGCAGGCCGAGGCTGGTGCGCGCATGCAGATCGAGGACGTGATGAAGCTGTACGTCCGCAACCAGAATGGCGGGATGCTGCCGTTGGGTGAAGTCGTGAAGGCGTCCTGGCAAGAACAGCCGACGCAGCTGCAGCGCTACCAGGGCTTCCCGGCAGTACGCATTGCCGGCAGCGCCGCAGCGGGCGTGGCCAGTGGCGAGGCCATGGCCGAGATGGAGCGCCTGGCCCAGCAGCTCCCGCCTGGTTTCGCCGTGGCGTGGACTGGCCAATCCCTGCAGGAACGTCTGTCAGCGGCGCAGGCGCCGATGCTGATGGCCTTGTCCATGCTGGTGGTGTTCCTGGTGCTGGCCGCCCTGTACGAGAGCTGGTGTATTCCGTTGTCGGTCATGCTGGTGGTGCCGCTGGGTCTGGTCGGTGCCGTGGCGGCGGTGATGTTGCGCGAGATGCCCAATGACGTCTTCTTCAAGGTGGGTCTGATCACCGTCATCGGCCTGTCTGCCAAGAATGCGATCCTCATCGTGGAGTTTGCGCGGCAGCTGCGGGCCGAGGGCGCCGGATTGGCGGAAGCCGCGATCCGGGCGGCCGTGCTGCGTTTGCGTCCCATCCTGATGACCTCGCTGGCTTTTGCACTGGGTGTGGTACCGCTGATGCTGGCCTCAGGCGCCAGCGCGGAGACCCAACGCGCGATCGGCACCGGCGTATTCGGCGGCATGGTCACTGCCACGGTGCTGGCGGTGTTGTTCGTGCCGGTGTTCTTTGTGCTGGTGCTGGGGCAGACTCAGAGAGAGATGCGGGCGCGCGGAGAGCACTGAAGTCGTGCAGCATGTTCGGCCGCTTTCTTCCATGGTGATACATCCATGGAAGGCGGCGAGGTGCGCAGCGAAAAACAGAAACGCTCAGGCGCCCACCGGCGGCGCGAAATCCCCATCCTTGCGTGGCGGCTGCTCCAGCGGCTGAACCGATGTGGTGCTGACAGGCGTAGGCGCATGCTGTTGCGTGCCATCCGCCACCATGCTGCTTTCTTGTGCGACTGGCTGCATGTCCTGCTCGCCCATGATGCTGGGCATGCCGGATTCGGTCTCGCTTTTTCCTTCGGCTTCGGCCATCCGGCGTCGGTTGATTTCGTCGAACTGGCGCTTTACCGGCTTGGCGCAGGCCAGCATGGCCAGCGAACCTGCAGCGAGCATGAACAGGGAAGTCTTTTTCACGGCGGCTCCTCCAGAGAATGAACGGAGCCTTGATTATCTCCAGCCGGCTGGGCCGCGCATGTCGGACGATGGCGCAAACGCTCGTCGGTGAGCGGGAGAGATTGTGGCTGAGCTGGGACGGGTTGCAGCAGGTGGCAGCAGTGAGGTCCTGCCCGGGAAGGATCAACAAAAAGAGAAACAATAAAAGAAACAAAAAAGGGCCCATCTTGCGATGGACCCTTTTTTTACTACATATGGTGCGGCTGGCAGGAATCGAACCCACGACCCCTTGGTTCGTAGCCAAGTACTCTATCCAGCTGAGCTACAGCCGCGAAAGAACGAGATTATAAGGAGCTTTTCTGAAAAGTACAAATCTTTTTTCAAGGAAAGGAAAAAACTGTCTCAATACACTTCCCTGGAGGTGAAGGGATGGTACTGGAACAGCCAGGTCTCGCTGAGTGCCTGTCCGTCGTGTCGCAGGAATAGGCGCAGTTCGACCGGTTCCTCGCCCGCAGCCGTCAGGTCGAACTGGGCGCGCCAGTGGCCGGCTACGTCGTTGGGCAGGGCCTCGGTGTAGACATAGGAAATGCTGCCTCTGGAGGCGGTGATGACGGCTTCCGGTTTCACGCCGAAGGGCAGGCCTTCCAGTGGCTTGCCCTTGAACTCGACCATGAACTTGCGGACCTGCGCCGGGCGTGCCTGGCCGGGCTGGCCGCCGCGTCCCAGGCGGGTCGCCACGCAGCGCGCCAGCGCCGTCGGGAAGGGCTCGTCCTGCTGCCAGTGGAGGCGGTAACGCAGCCGATAGCTGGCGCCGGCCCGCGCAGGAGTTTTCGGCACCCACATCGCGACGATGTTGTCGTGGATTTCGTCATCGGTGCGCAGTTCGATCAGCTGTACCTCGCCCTGGCCCCAGTCCCCTTGCGGTTCCACCCACAGGCTGGGGCGGCGCTCGTAATGCACGCCGTCAAGGTAATGGTCGACATTGCGGTCGCGCTGCAACAGACCGAAGCCGCGCAACTGCTGGTCGGCGAAGGCCGAGGCGCTGGTGCGGGGCGGATTGTTCAGGGGCCGCCAGAGGTGTTCGCCGGCACCGGTCCAGATCGCCAGGCCGTCCGAGTCATGCACCTCAGGTCGCCAGTCCACACCGGTACCCTTCACGGTTTCGGAGAACCAGTACATCGAGGTCAGCGGTGCCAGGCCCAGGCGCGCGACGTCGCGGCGCAGGAACAGCGCCTTGTCCACCTCCATGGTCACGCCGGCGCCGCGTTGCAGGGTGAAGCGATAGGCGCCGGTGATGCTGGGGCCATCCAGCAGGGCATAGACCACGACGGTATCGCTGCCCGGTGCCGGTGGCTCGAAGAAGAATTGCGTGAAGTCGGGGAATTCCTCGGGGCGGTCGGCTTGTGCGACGTCGATGGCAATGCCGCGTGCCGACAGGCCATATTGATAGAGGTCACCGATGGCGCGGAAGTAGGAGGCGCCGAGGAAGGCCACCCAGTCGTTCTTGCGCCAGTCCTTGGCCTGCTGGTCGGCCAGGCGGCTTTCCTGGAAGCGGAAGCCGGCAAAGCCGCTGCCGGCCGGGAGGCGGTGGGCCGGGCTGTCGGCCGGCATGTCGAAGTAGTCGTCGCGATACAGCAGTTCGCGGGCACGGGTGGGCGTGGGAGTGGGAGTGGGAGTGGAGCCTGGGGCGGATGCATTACCCGGGCCATCCAGCACGAACATGCGCACCGGGACGCGGAAGAACTTGCCGAGATGGAAGAAGGTCAGCGGGAACGGGCCAGGACCGTCGGCGAAGACGGCGTAATCGGACTTGAAATGGATCTTGCCGTGGGCTTCGTAGTCGATCTGGTCCAGCACTGCGGCGGGCACCGCCGGCGGCGCCTGGTAGGGCGTCCTGGCCATGTTGCGGGCGCGGGCGATGAGCTGGTCGAAGCTGAAGGTCTGGGCCGGGCCCATCTTCATGGACTGCGCGGCCAGCGCCTGTGGTGGCAGGCCCAGGGCGGCCAGCGCGGCGGCTGCGCCGGAGGCGGTAAGGAAATGTCGGCGGCTGGGCATGGGCGGTTCTCCGATCTCTTTGGAAACTCTACAGAGTCTTGCCTGACGAGCTTGGTTCCGGCCAAGAAAAAGCCCGCTGCGCGCGGGGCGGTAGCGGGCGGGTAGTGCAGTAATGCGTAAGACTGACGCCGCAGGCGGGATCAGTATTCCCAGAACATCTTCTGGATTTCCTTGCTGTCGGTGGTCTTGGTCAAGGCCAGCATCAGCAGGATGCGCGCCTTCTGCGGGTTCAGGGTGTCGGAGACGACGAAGTCCAGCTTGTCGTCGTCAGCTTCGCCATTGCGCGCCACGATGCCCTGGCCGACGCGGCTGGAACGCACGATGACCACGCCCTTCTTGCGTGCTTCGCTCAGGGACGGCAGCACGGTGTTGTTCAGGCTGCCATCACCCACGCCGGCGTGGATGATGCCTTGCGCACCTGCAGCGACGAAGGCGTTGAGCGCGATCGGGTTCATGTTGGCGTAGCCATAGACGATGTCCACTTGCGGCAGCTTGTCCAGGTTCATGATGTCGAACGGGGTGTCGACCGTGTTCTTGCGGGTGGACTGGCGGTAGAAGTAGGGCTTGCTACCCTGAATGTAACCCAGGAAGCCCAGTTCCGGCGTCTTGAAGGTGTCCATCGTGGAAGTGTTGGTCTTGGTGACTTCGCGACCGGCGTTGATCTGGTCGTTCAGGGTCACCAGCACGCCTTTGCCAACGGCTTCCTTGGAGCCGGCAAGCAGCACGGCGTTGTACAGGTTGATCGGACCATCGGCGCTGATGGCGGTGGACGGACGCATGGCGCCCACGATCACCACTGGCTTCTTGCTCTTGACCACCAGGTCGAGGAAGTAGGCGGTTTCTTCGATGGTGTCGGTGCCGTGGGTGATCACGATACCGTCGACGTCGCTCTGTGCCAGCAGGGTATTGACGCGCTTGGCCAGCTTGAGCCAGGCGTCGTTGTTCATGTTCTCGCTGGCGATCTGCATGACCTGCTCGCCGCGCACGTTGGCGACCTTCTTGAGTTCCGGGACAGCGGCGATGAGCGCATCCACGCCGACCTTGGCGGCGGTGTAGCCAACCGTGGTGGTGCTGGTGGCGCCGGTGCCGGCGATGGTGCCGCCGGTAGCCAGGATGACCACGTTGGGCAGGGTTTGGGCCTGTGCAGCGGCGGCTGTGGCCAGGCAGAGCAGGACCAGCATCTGCTGGAAGAATTTTCTGATGAGCATGTGTACCTCGGTAGCTGTGGTTGTACGGATTTCTCTGAGCGGATTTTTGTTAGTTTTATTGGCTTGCTTCACCGGGAAGGATGCAGGCTGGCTGCGTATTGTCATCACGGCAAAAGCGCCGACACGATAGCACCGGCTCGCGTGACGATCAAAGGATTTTTTACGCGGTGAGAAAGCCGCATCGCAAAAGGCTTTGTGAGGGGATGGAATGCAAGTTTCGTGCAAAATGGCTGCTTTGAACGTTGTCAGACGGGCAGAATGACTCGCAACTGACAGCGCGCTGACGGATCGCTGTACACACGTGCCGACGGTCTGCGGAAAAGGTCGGGGGATGACGGGGGAAATTAAGTAAACCGCAGCGAAGAGCTTGGAAGATATCACCGAATGCGCAGGTCGGAAAGGCGGACAAGCCGGCCGTTGTGCCGCCTCATCGCAGCCTGCTGCGTGCTGCATGAAACGCGCCGCTCTCAGGTAAGATGGTGCTGCGCACAAGTTGTTTCGATGAATGACCGGCCAGACCGGCCGCGCCGCTCCAGCGCAGTTCGACCCCACACCGGCGCGGCGCGCGGCAATGATGGAGAACACGATGTTTGCCACAGAAAAATTCACCAATCCCGAAGCCGCCTACGCACGCGTGCTGGAGATCTATGAGCACAACACCGCCATCCTGCGCGATGCCTTCCGCCAGTTCTCCAGCGGGCAGGGCATGTCGCAGCGGGTGCGCGCCTGCTATCCCTTCGTGCGCATCACCACCGAAAAATCCACCCATACCGATACCCGCCAGTCCTTCGGCTTCGTGGCCGGCCCTGGCTGTTACGAGACCACGCTGACGCGACCGCAGTTGTTCCACCAGTACCTGCTGGCGCAGTTCAAGCTGGTGCTGCAGAACCATGAGGTGCCACTGGAAATCGGTGTGAGCGACATGCCCATTCCGGTACATTTCGCCTTCCCCGAGGGCATACACGTCGAGGGCAGCCTCGATCCTGAGCACCTGCGTACCTTGCCCGACTACTTCGATCTGCCGGACCTGGCGACCATGGACGATCGCATCGCCAACGGCAGCTACGAGGTAGACAACGGCGCCTGGCGCGAGGGTGTGCATCCGCTGGCCTTGTTCACCGGGCCGCGCATCGACTATTCACTGCATCGCCTGCGCCATTACACGGCGACCTCGCCGGACCAGTTCCAGCGCTATGTGCTGTTCACCAACTATGCCTTCTACGTCGATGAGTTCGTACGCCTCGGTCGGCGCCTGATGGAGCCGACCGACGACCCGGAGGAACTGGCCTATCGGCGTCAGTACACCGCTTTCGTGGAGCCCGGCAATGTCACCACCTGGAGCGCCAATCAGGAAGGCCTGGAGACGCGTGCCGCTTCCGGCGTGGCACCGGCACGCCAGCCGCAGATGCCGGCCTATCACCTGCAGCGGGCCGATGGCAGTGGTATCACGCTGGTCAACATCGGTGTCGGTCCTTCCAATGCCAAGACGGTCACCGACCACGTGGCGGTGTTGCGTCCGCATGGCTGGCTGATGCTGGGACATTGCGCCGGGCTGTCGGCGTCGCAGCGGATGGGGGATTATGTGCTGGCGCACGCCTATGTACGCGATGACCACGTGCTCGATGACGACCTGCCGCTGTGGGTGCCGATTCCGGCGCTGGCCGAAGTGCAACTGGCGCTGCAGGATGCAGTGGCCAGCATCACCCGGCTGGAAGGTTATGAATTGAAGCGCATCATGCGCACCGGTACCGTGGCCTCAGTCGATGATCGCAACTGGGAGTTGCGTGACCACCGCATGCCGCTGCTGCGTTTTTCGCAGAGTCGCGCCATTGCGCTGGACATGGAAAGCGCCACTGTCGCGGCCAACGGCTTCCGCTTCCGGGTTCCTTATGGCACCTTGCTGTGCGTGTCGGACAAGCCGCTGCACGGCGAGATCAAGCTGCCCGGCATGGCCAATACCTTCTACGAGCAGCGCGTGGCGCAGCACTTGCAGATCGGTATCCGCGCGCTGGAGCTGTTGCGCAACAATGGTATCGAACAGGTGCACAGCCGCAAGTTGCGCAGCTTTGCGGAACCGGCGTTCCGCTGATCGGGAATGCAGCAGGGATGCGCCCGCGACCGTGGATGTCGCGGGCGTTTTTTCATTCAGGCGGCCTGGCGTGGCAACGGATGGCTGCGCGTCAGGCGGTAATACAGCCCGGCACCGATCAGCAAGGTGGCCGCCGCCACGCACAGCGAAGGCGTGAAGGACCCGCTGCCGTGCACCAGTGCGGTGGCCAGCGGCGGTCCGGCAATCTGGCCGATGCCGTAGGCGGCCGTCATCAGGGCCATCAGGCTGCTGGCCTGTTCCTTGCGCAGGCGGCGCGCCTCGCGCATGCCGAACAGGGTGATGGCGGTGAAGGGCAGGCCCAGCAACAGGCAGCTCAGCGCGAAACCCAGCGCATTGGGGAAGAGGATCGATAGCAGCACTCCGGCCGCCTGCATCAGATAGGCGCCGGTCAGCAGCAGGCGCTGATCGCCCTGTACCGGTAAACGGGTGGCACTGAAGGCCCCCAGCGCGACCGACAGGCCGAAGATGGGCCAGAAATAGTCCGGCCAGGCCGAGCCCGGCAGCGCCTGGCGCGCGATCACTGGCAGGAAGGTGGCGGTGATGATGTAGCCGAAGCCGGCAATGCCATAGGCGATCACCTGCACCAGCACTTCACGTTTTTGCTGTGCGCTCTCGACGGCCTTGGATGCTTCGCCATGGAGCGGGTCGCTGTGCACGCTCAGGCCGCGACCGGCATCGAAGCTGAAGGATTTCCAGACGACTGCTGTCAGGGCCAGTGCAATGACGCCAAAGGCGATCCAGCCGCCCGCGGCCAGCCAGCCGGCCGCGATCATGGGGCCGGAAAGCAGCCCGGTGATGGCGATCCCCAGGCCGGGGCCGCAGAAAATGACCCCGCCCAGTTCCGGCCGGTCCAGTTGTGTCAGCTGCTGCAGGCACCAGCCGGCGGTGTAGACGAATACGTAAGCGCTGGCCACGCCGGAGAGAAAGCGCATCCACAACCAGGCCCAATCCTGATGCAGCACGCCCATGCCCAGGGTGAGCAGGATGGTCACCACCAGCCCGCCGCGCAGCATTGCCACGCCGCGCTTGCTGCGATGGAAGGCGCACAGCATGGCGCCAGCGAAATAACCCAGGTAGTTGGCCGTGGCCAGCCAGCCGCCCATCTGCAGTGACAGGCTGCCCTCGTGCAGCATCATCGGTAGCAGCGGCGTGAAGGCGAAGCGACCGATCCCCATGGCCACCGACAGCGCCACCATGCCCGACAGGCAGACCTTCCATGCCATGCCGTGGCGGGATGGGGTGGCGAGGGGGCGGGCGGAGGGAGGGATGGCGGTCATGGCGGCGATCGATGGATGGGGGGAGTGTCAGGGATAGGTGTCTATGCTATCGTTTTCCGGTCATTCGAAAAAATGAATAATTAGAATGACTTCATCTTTTTTCGAGAACACAGGAAAAGGCAGGAGAACCGCATGGAACTGGCTGAACTGGAGATTTTCCGCACCGTGGTGGCCGAGGGCGGCGTGACCCGGGCGGCCGAGCGCCTGAACCGGGTGCAGTCGAATGTGACTACGCGCATCAAGCAACTGGAGGAGTCCATGGGCGTGCCGCTGTTCGTCCGCGACCGCCGGCGCCTGGTCCTGACCGCGGCTGGCGAGGCGCTGCTGGATTACGCCGAGCGCATCCTCGATCTGGTGCAGGAGGCTCGCCACGCTGTCGCTCCGCAGAGCCCGCGCGGTCGGCTGCGCATCGGGTCGATGGAAAGCACTGCTGCCAGCCGGTTGCCGACGCCCCTGGCCGAATTCCACCAACGCTGGCCGGAAGTGCGTCTGGAGCTCTCCACCGCGCCCACTGACGTGCTGGTGGCCCAGGTCCGCGCCTGCAAGCTTGATGCTGCACTGGTGGCCGGTCATCTGGATGATCCGGCCTTCGATGCCACGCCGTTGTTCAAGGAAGAACTCATGCTGGTGACACCGCGCAGCCATCGCCGGGTGCGCTCGCCGGAGGATGTCACGCTGGATACGCTGATCGTCTTCGAGCAGGGCTGCGCCTATCGTCGCCACGCGCAGACCTGGTTTGCCACCCATGGTCGTGGTGGTGTGCCGGTGCGTACGCTGGAGCTGGCGTCCTATCACGCCATCCTGGCGTGCGTGGCGGCCGGGGCCGGCGTGGCCGTGGTGCCGCGCTCGGTGATCGCAATGCAGATGGAGCCCCATGGGTTCGCCACCCACTCGCTGGGCCGCGATGGTCGTGTCACCACTTATCTGATCAGTAGACGGGATCGCTACTCCGCGTCCTTCCTGGCGTTGCGTTCTTTACTTATGGCGAGTGTTTGATATATTTGATCATATGGATTGATGCAAATATGTACTGCCGTGCAGCATATAAAGAGGGTGTAACCATTTGTAAAAACCGCTGCGACGGCACATTGATTTCCCTATATTGAAGTTCCCCCTCCATTCTCCCCCCCGAGAATGGGATTTACCCCACGGCTCGCAAGGGACGTGGGGTTTTTCTTTTGTACTTCCGCTTTTTTCGGACGTCCCAAATCTGTGACGAGCTACCCCGTCAGCCTTGTTTCCTCGTGATGGGCGGTTCGTGTAAGGCCTGTGATGTTTAGTGAGTGCATATGCTCGCCGTTGCCGATATCCCCGTGGTGATTCTTGTCTGCTTGACCTTCCAGGTTCAGCCCCGGCGCCCATCTGCGGCCGTTGTGGCTTTGCGCCGAGCAGGTGGCTCTTCGGACTTGCTGCCCGCGCTGCCGACCAGCAGGTTGCCGCGTGCGGCCGACTGGATGGCCAGCACCGCAGGATGCGTCAGTCTGCGCTCCACCGAGATGGCATAGAACTGTTCGCGGATGGCATCGGTCCTGCCGATTTCCACCAGTCCGTACTGCTTGCGGATCTGCGCGGCGATGGCGGACGGTGCGGCAAAGATGCCGGCGCCGGCGTCGCCGAAGGCCAGCAGCAGCGCACCGTCGTCGAATTCGCCGCTGATCTGCGGGCGGATCTTTTCCTTTTCGAACCAGCGCAGCAGGCGCGGCCTGACGGCGGCGTCCTCGCCGGGCATCAGGAAGGGCGCACCATCGAAACTGCGCGGGAAATCCTTGCGATAGCGCCGGGCCAGCTCGGGCGTGGCGAAGAAGCTGGTGTCGCACTCTCCCAGCAGGTGGTGGTAGCCGCGCACGTCTACATTGGGCGGCATGGGGCTGTCGGCAATGATGATGTCCAGCTTGTGGATGGCGAGGTCAGCCAGGAGCACGTCGAGCTTGCCTTCGCGGCAGATGATGCGGATCGGGTCCGGCATGGCCAGTGCGCTTTCCAGCAGCAGGTAGGCAATCGCCTTGGGCACCGCGTCGGCCACCCCGACACGTAACTGCAGGGCGCGTCCGCCAGGGCGCAGGCGCAGCGCTTCTTCCAGTTCTTCGCCCAGGCTGAAGATGCGTTCGGCATAATCGAACACCATGCGCCCCTCATCGTTGAGCTCCAGCCGCCGGCCCACCCGCTTGAAGAGCTTGTAGCCCAGGCTTTCCTCGAACAGGCTGATCTGGCCGCTGATGGTCTGCGCCGTCAGATGCAGCCGTTCGCCGGCGCGTGCCACGCCACCGCTCTTGGCGACCGTCCAGAAGTAGTGCAGATGCTTGTAGTTGAGGCTGGCCATGTGGAACTCCCGCTTTCAATACTTCGGTTTTTCCGATGGATTATCTCAGAATATTCGAATTTTCATTCATCAGGCTTTGGCCTAAAGTAGCGCCTTGTCCGGTGTGAACATGAGTTATCAACATGTCTGCCGCAGTTGCCATCACTGACATCAAGGAGAAGCCTGATGAAATGTCCCGTCTGTACATCTCACAACCTGCTGATCTCGGAGCGCCAGGGCATCGAGATCGATTACTGCCCACAATGCCGCGGTGTATGGCTTGATCGCGGCGAGCTGGACAAACTGATCGAGCGCTCTGCAGCCAGCCAGATGACGGCGGCAGCACCGGTGCCGCAGCAAGTACGCGTGCCGATGCCACAGCAGCCGCAGCCGCCGGGCTACGACCCGCGCTTCGGCCATGGCACTCGCCATGACCACGGCAGCTACGGTCATGATCACAAGCGCAGGAAAAAGGGCTTCCTCGGCGAGATCTTCGATTTCGACTGAGTCCGGCCACCCATCACGCATCAATGCAGTCAGAAAATAGAAAAGAAGAGAGAGGTCTATCGTGAACGGCGTAGAGAGTTTCGCAAGCCTGCCCATGTGGGGCGGTTTCATCGTATTCGTGCTGGGCATGCTGGCGCTGGACATGTTCGCCCTCGGCGGCCGCCATGCCCACCGCGTCACTCCCAAGGAGGCACTGGGCTGGTCGCTGGGCTGGGTGTCGCTGGCCTTCCTGTTCGCCGGCCTGATGTGGTGGTACCTGGATGCCAACGTCGGCCGTGAATTCGCCAACCAGAAGGGTGCCGAGTTCCTCTCCGGCTACCTGATCGAGAAGGCGCTGTCGGTCGACAACATCTTCGTCTTCCTGATGATCTTCAGCTACTTCGCCGTGCCGCCCGAGATGCAGCGCCGCGTGCTGCTGTACGGCGTGGTGGGTGCCATCGTCATGCGTGCCGTGATGATCCTGCTGGGTGCCTGGATGATCGCGCAGTTCAGCTGGATCCTGTACGTCTTCGGTGCCTTCCTGGTCTTCACCGGCGTGAAGATGCTGATCTTCGCCGACAAGGAAGCCGACCTGGGCGATAACCCGCTGCTGCGTTGGTTGCGTGGTCATATGAAGATCAGCAACGACTACGACGGTGAAAAGTTCACCACCCGCATCAATGGCGTGCGCTATTTCACCCCGCTGATGCTGGTTCTGCTGCTGATCGAAATTTCCGACGTGATCTTCGCGGTGGACAGCATCCCGGCCATCTTCGCCATTACCAATGATCCGTTCATCGTCTTCACGTCGAACATGTTCGCCATCATGGGTTTGCGGGCGCTGTACTTCCTGCTGGCTGATTCGGCAGAGCGCTTCCACCTGCTCAAGTACGGCCTGGCCCTGGTGCTCCTGTTCGTGGGCGGCAAGATGTTGCTGGCCTACTGGTTCCACGTGCCGGTGCTGGTGTCGCTGTCCATCGTGGGCGCCATCCTGCTGATTTCCATCATCGCCAGCCTGGTGATGACCAGAGGTAAGGAAAAGAGCGCCAGCTAACGACACTTGCAGACAGATCAACGTGGGGCTTGACCGGCTGGAGCAATCTGGCCGGTTTTTTTATGCTCGTCACCGTTCGAGATGATTCCGGATTTTTGCAATTCGGTCATGCCGATTCGGCAACGCGCTTTTATTGGGGACGGAGTGCATTAGAATAGCGCCTCCTCCCTACCGGTTTGCAGCGTTCGCCATGGCCCGCCTTCCCCGTCTCGTCGTTCCCAACCAGCCTCATCACATTATCCAACGCGGTCATGACGGTCTGGTCATCTTCCGCGATGCCGACGATCACCAGGCTTTCCTGGGCTGGCTCAAGGATGCTGCGCGGCAATTCAAGGTGGCGGTACATGCCTACGTGCTCATGCCGGATCACCTGCACCTGCTGGCTACGCCTGCCGATGACCAGGGCCTGGCACGGATGATGCAGTGGATAGGGCGCCACTATGTTCCCTATTTCAACCAGAAGCATGGGCGCAGTGGCACGCTGTGGCAGGGGCGCTATCGTGCCACCGTCATCGACGCCGAGCTCTACCTGCTCGCCGTCTGCCGTTACATCGAGCTCAACCCCGTGCGCAATGGCCTGGTGGCCAGCCCCGGGGAGTACCCGTGGTCCAGCTACATGCATCACATCGGGGCCAAGCAGGATGGCCTGATCACCGACCACCCTCAATATTGGTCGATTGGCAACACTCCTTTCGATCGCGAGATCGCCTATCGACAGCTCACCGAAGATGGGCTGGCGCGAGCCGAAGTGGAGCGCATCACCGATGCCACGCTCAAGGGTTGGGCGCTGGGCTCGGAAGATTTCAAGCAGGGCCTGGAGCGCCAGACCCATCGACGCGTCAGTCCAGCCAAGCGTGGCCGGCCTGCCAACGTGCGGGTGGTCATCGACGACGAAGACGCGGCGGCAACCCAGGATGCGTAGTCATTAAAATTTTTGTTTTGTGATCAATGACTTGCACTCGTTTGCAATAACTCTGTCCCCAATTAAAAAATCCTGAAATTTCTAGGGATTAAAATTGCACTCAGACCCTAATTATTTTCATTGAACTATTGGGTGCAGTGCACTATTCTTCAAATCCTTACTGTCAATGTGGTGGAGTTCCGTTATGCACGCGCAAGGCCTTTACGACCCAGCAAATGAACATGACGCCTGTGGCGTCGGTTTCATCGCCCATATCAAGGGCAAGAAATCCCATTCCATCGTTGACCAGGGTTTGCTCATTCTGAAGAACCTGGATCACCGGGGCGCGGTCGGTGCCGACCCGCTCATGGGCGATGGTGCCGGTATCCTGATCCAGATTCCCGACCAGTACTACCGCGAAGAGATGGCCAAGCAGGGCGTGGACCTGCCGCCGCCCGGCGAATACGGCGTGGGCATGGTGTTCCTGCCCAAGGAAAACGCCTCCCGCATCGCCTGTGAACAGGAAATCGAACGCGCCGTGCTGGCCGAAGGCCAGATCGTGCTCGGCTGGCGCGATGTGCCGGTGGACCGCGACATGCCGATGTCCCCCACCGTGCGTGAAAAAGAGCCGGTGATCCGCCAGATCTTCATCGGCCGTGGCCCCGACGTGATGGTGACCGACGCGCTGGAACGCAAGCTCTACGTGATCCGCAAGTCTTCCGGTCACGCCATCCAGGCGCTGAACCTGCTGCACGGCAAGGAATTCTTCGTGCCCTCGATGTCGGCCCGTACCGTGGTCTACAAGGGCTTGCTGCTGGCCGACCAGGTCGGCGTGTACTACAAGGACCTGCAGGACGAGCGCTGTGTCTCGGCCTTGGCCCTGGTGCACCAGCGCTTCTCCACCAACACCTTCCCGGAATGGCCGCTGGCCCACCCGTACCGCCTGATCGCCCACAACGGTGAAATCAACACCGTCAAGGGCAACTTCAACTGGATGCGCGCCCGCGAAGGCGTGATGCAGTCCGCCGTGCTGGGTTCGGACCTGAAGAAGCTGTTCCCGCTGATCTATGAAGGCCAGTCCGACACCGCCAGCTTCGACAACGCGCTGGAACTGCTGGTCATGGCCGGCTATCCGCTGCCGCAGGCGATGATGATGATGGTGCCCGAAGCCTGGGAAAACCACACCTCGATGGACGACAATCGTCGCGCCTTCTACGAATACCACGCCGCCATGATGGAGCCGTGGGACGGCCCGGCCGCGCTGGCCTTCACCGATGGTCGCCATATCGGCGGTACGCTCGACCGTAACGGCCTGCGTCCGGCACGCTACATCGTCACCGATGACGACCTGGTGGTGATGGCGTCCGAATCCGGCGTGCTGCCCATTCCCGAATCCAAGATCATCCAGAAGTGGCGCCTGCAACCGGGCAAGATGTTCCTGATCGACCTGGACGCCGGCCGCATCATCGACGACAAGGAACTGAAGGATACCTACGCCAACGCCAAGCCCTACAAGCAGTGGATCAACTCGGTGCGCGTCAAGCTGGACGAACTGAAGGAAGAGGCACGCCAGCCGTCGTCGCCGCTGAAGCTGCTGGACCTGCAGCAGGTCTTCGGCTACACGCAGGAAGACATCAAGTTCCTGATGGCCCCCATGGCCACGGGCGGTGAGGAAGCCATCGGTTCCATGGGCAATGACTCGCCGCTGGCCGTCATGTCCAACAAGAACAAGACGCTCTACAACTACTTCCGCCAGCTGTTCGCCCAGGTGACCAACCCGCCGATCGACCCGATCCGCGAAGCGCTGGTCATGTCGCTGGTGTCCTTCATCGGCCCCAAGCCCAACCTGCTGGACACCAACAACATCAACCCGCCGATGCGCCTGGAAGTGTCGCAACCGGTGCTGGACTATGACGACATCGCCAAGCTGCGCAACATCAGCGCCCACAGCGGCGGCAAGTTCAAGTCCTATGAACTGAACATCTGCTACCCCGTCGCCTGGGGCAAGGAGGGCATCGAAGCCCGCCTGGCCTCGCTGTGCGCCAAGGCCGTGGATGCGGTCAAGTCGGGCCACAACATCCTGATCATCTCGGACCGCAAGGTCGATGCCGACCAGCTGCCCATCCCGGCACTGCTGGCCACCTCCGCCATCCACCAGCACCTGGTCAGCAAGGGCCTGCGCACCTCCACCGGCCTGGTGGTGGAAACCGGCTCGGCCCGCGAAACGCACCACTTCGCCCTGCTGGCAGGTTATGGCGCCGAAGCCATCCACCCCTACCTGGCCATGGACACCCTGTCCGACATGGCCAAGGGCCTGTCGGGCGACCTGTCGCCGGAAAAGGCCATCTACAACTTCCAGAAGGCAGTCGGCAAGGGCTTGCTGAAGGTCATGTCCAAGATGGGCATTTCGACCTACATGTCCTACTGCGGCGCGCAGATCTTCGAAGCCATCGGCCTGTCCAAGGCGCTGGTGGACAAGTACTTCAAGGGCACCGCCTCCAACGTCGAAGGTATCGGCGTGTTCGAAGTGGCCGAAGAGGCACTGCGCCTGCACACCGCCGCCTTCAGCAGCGACCCGGTGCTGGCCAACGCCCTGGACGCCGGTGGCGAATACGCCTTCCGCATCCGCGGCGAAGAGCACATGTGGACCCCGGACGCGATCGCCAAGCTGCAGCACTCGACCCGTTCGAACAGCTACAACACCTACAAGGAATACGCCCAGATCATCAACGACCAGTCCAAGCGCCACATGACGCTGCGTGGCCTGTTCGAGTTCAAGATCGATCCGTCGCGCGCCATCTCCATCGATGAAGTGGAACCGGCCAAGGAAATCGTCAAGCGCTTCGCCACCGGCGCCATGTCGCTGGGCTCGATCTCGACCGAAGCCCACGCCACCCTGGCTATCGCCATGAACCGCATCGGCGGCAAGTCCAACACCGGCGAAGGTGGCGAGGACGTCAACCGCTACCGCAACGAGTTGAAGGGCATCCCCATCAAGCAGGGCGCCACCCTGGCCTCGGAAATCGGTCGCGAACACATCGAAGTCGATATCCCGCTGCAGGAAGGCGATTCGCTACGCTCGCGCATCAAGCAGGTGGCGTCGGGCCGTTTCGGCGTCTCCGCCGAATACCTGATCTCCGCCGACCAGATCCAGATCAAGATGGCGCAGGGTGCCAAGCCGGGTGAAGGCGGTCAGCTGCCGGGCCACAAGGTCTCCGAATACATCGCCAAGCTGCGCGTGTCGGTGCCGGGCGTGGGCCTGATCTCGCCGCCGCCGCACCACGACATCTACTCCATCGAAGATCTGGCGCAGCTGATCCACGACCTGAAGAACGTCAATCCGCGTGCCTCGATCTCGGTCAAGCTCGTCTCTGAAGTGGGCGTGGGTACCGTGGCGGCCGGCGTGGCCAAGGCCAAGTCGGACCACGTGGTCATCGCTGGCCATGATGGCGGCACCGGCGCTTCGCCGCTGTCCTCGATCAAGCATGCCGGCTCGCCGTGGGAACTGGGCCTGGCCGAAACCCAACAGACCCTGGTCCTGAACGGCCTGCGCAACCGCATCCGCGTGCAGGCCGACGGCCAGATGAAGACCGGTCGTGACGTCGTCATCGGCGCCATGCTGGGCGCGGACGAATTCGGTTTCGCCACCGCACCGCTGGTGGTCGAAGGCTGCATCATGATGCGCAAGTGCCACCTGAACACCTGCCCGGTGGGCGTGGCCACGCAAGATCCGGTGCTGCGCGCCAAGTTCTCCGGCAAGCCGGAACACGTGGTCAACTTCTTCTTCTTCATCGCCGAAGAAGCGCGCCAGATCATGGCCCAGCTGGGTATCCGCAAGTTCGACGAGCTGATCGGCCGCGCCGACCTGCTGGACCGTTCCAAGGCCATCGCCCACTGGAAGGCCAAGGGTCTGGACTTCAGCCGCATCTTCCATCAGCCGGAGTCGAAGCTGCCGGTGTATCACACCGACTTTCAGGATCACGGCCTGGACAAGGCACTGGACCACAAGCTGATCGCGCAAGCCAAGATCGCGCTGGAAAAGGGCGAGAAGGTTTCCTTCATCTCTCCGATCAAGAACCTCAACCGTACCGTCGGTGCCATGCTCTCGGGTGAAGTCGCCAAGCGTTACGGCGACGAAGGCCTGCCGGATGACACCATCCACATCCAGCTGCAAGGTACCGCAGGCCAGTCGGCGGGCGCCTTCCTGGCCAAGGGCGTGACCCTGGATCTGGTCGGCGAAGGCAACGACTACGTCGGCAAGGGCCTCTCGGGTGGCCGCATCATCGTGCGTCCCAACACCGAGTTCCGTGGCCGCGCCGTGGACAACATGATCTCCGGTAACACCGTGCTGTATGGCGCCATCAATGGCGAAGCCTTCATCAACGGCGTGGCCGGCGAACGTTTCGCAGTGCGTAATTCGGGCGCCACCGCCGTGGTGGAAGGCACCGGCGACCACGGTTGTGAATACATGACCGGCGGCACCGTGGTGGTGCTGGGCAATACCGGTCGCAACTTCGCAGCCGGCATGTCGGGCGGCATCGCCTACGTGTATGACCCGGAAGGTGATTTCGCCGGCAAGTGCAACACCGCCATGGTCAGCCTGGAAAAGGTCCTGTCGGACACCGAACAGGAACAGACCGTCAACCGCGACATCTGGCACAGCCTGCTGCGCGGTGGCGATCGCCAGACCGACGAAGCCATCCTGCGCGGCTTGATTGAGCGTCACTTCAAGTACACCGGCAGCACGCGTGCGCGCTACCTGCTGGATAACTGGGCGGCATCGCGTGCCAAGTTCGTCAAGGTGTTCCCGACGGAGTACAAGCGTGCGCTGGCCGAGCTGGCCGCCGCTGCCCAATCGAAGAAGGAGAAGGTCGCTGCCTGATCGTCATCAGCCAGCGTAACTTTCGAGTCAATCAAGCACGCCGGCGGGCGTGGCGCCAGAAATGAAGAGCGCCGCCCGCCGCATCCTTAGCGAGAATGTGAGAGGAAAATGGGAAAAGCAACCGGTTTCATGGAATACCAGCGCCTGAAAGAGGCCAGTGAAGCGCCAGCAGCGCGCACCAAGCACTACAAGGAATTCGTCCTGCACCTGAGCGACGCCGACGCCAAGATCCAGGGCGCGCGTTGCATGGACTGCGGCATCCCCTTCTGCAACAACGGCTGCCCGGTCAACAACATCATTCCCGACTGGAATGACCTGGTCTATCGCGGCAACTACAAGGAAGCCCTGGATACCCTGCACCAGACCAACAACTTCCCCGAGTTCACCGGCCGCATCTGCCCGGCACCCTGCGAAGCCGCCTGCACCCTGGGCATCAACAATGACGCCGTGGGCATCAAGTCGATCGAGCACTTCATCATCGACAAGGGCTGGGAAAACGGCTGGGTGGTGCCGCAGCCGGCCGCCGTCAAGACCGGCAAGAAGGTCGCCGTGGTCGGCTCCGGCCCCGCCGGCATGGCCGCTGCCCAGCAGCTGGCACGCGCCGGTCACGACGTGACCGTGTTCGAGAAGAGTGATCGTGTGGGTGGCCTGCTGCGTTACGGCATCCCCGACTTCAAGATGGAAAAGTCGCACATCGACCTGCGCGTGGAACAGATGAAGGCCGAAGGCGTGACCTTCCGTACCAGCGTCTTCGTGGGCAAGGATTTCCCCGAGACCGTCAACAACTGGTCCAAGGAAACCGTCTCCCCCGACGAACTGAAGAAGGAATTCGACGCCGTCATCATCGCCGGTGGCGCCGAGTCCCCGCGTGACCTGCCGGTGCCGGGGCGCGAGCTCAAGGGCGTGCATTTCGCCATGGACTTCCTGCCGCTGCAGAACAAGGTCAATGCCGGCGATAAGCTGAAGAACCAGATCATGGCCACCGGCAAGAACGTGGTCGTCATCGGCGGTGGTGACACCGGCTCCGACTGTGTCGGTACCTCCAACCGTCACGGCGCTACGTCCGTGACCCAGTTCGAACTGATGCCGCAACCGCCGGAATCCGAAAACAAGCCGCTGGTCTGGCCCTACTGGCCGATCAAGCTGCGCACCTCTTCCTCGCACGAAGAAGGTTGCGAGCGCGATTTCGCGGTCACCACCAAGCGCCTGGAAGGCAAGGGCGGCAAGGTCGAGAAGCTCATCGCCGCGCGCGTCGAGTTCAAGGACGGCAAGATGGTGGAAGTCCCCGATTCGGAATTCGAGATCAAGGCTGATCTGGTGCTGCTGGCCATGGGCTTCGTCTCGCCGGTGGCGCAGGTGCTGGAGGCTTTCGGCGTGGACAAGGATGCCCGCGGCAACGCCAAGGCCACCACCGATGGCGAAGGCTGCTACAAGACCTCGGTGGACAAGGTCTTTGCTGCAGGGGACATGCGTCGTGGCCAGTCGCTGGTGGTGTGGGCGATCCGCGAAGGGCGCCAGTGCGCACGCGCAGTGGACGAGTTCCTGATGGGCAGCTCGCTGCTGCCGCGCTGATCCCGCATGGCGGACTGCATCAAACGATTTATATGATTTAAATAGTTTTAACGGTTAGCTTCATTTGACCCTGGACCCGGGCCGACGCAAGTCGGTCCGGTTTTTTTATTTTTGCCGCGTGTAAAATGGGCCATCGCCGCCCGCCGGCATCATCTCCACACTGCAATGGCCACCCCGATCCGCTACAGCATCACTTCCCTCAATCCCGCCTCCCATGTCTATGAGGTCAGCGTCACAGTCGATTCGCCAGCGCCGGAGGGCCAGGTGTTTTCGCTACCGGCCTGGATTCCGGGCAGCTACATGATCCGCGAGTTCGGCAAGAACATCGTGGCCTTGCGCGGTGAGTCAGCCGGTCGCAAGGTGCAGGTCAGGAAGCTGGACAAGCACACCTGGCAAGCCGCTCCCTGCAAGGGCGCGCTCACCCTGCATTACCAGGTCTATGCCTGGGACCTGTCGGTGCGCACCGCGCACCTGGACGAGACCCATGGCTTCTTCAATGGCACCAGCGTGTTCCTGGCCGCGCATGGTTTCGAGCAGGCTCAGCAGGTGGTGGAGATCCGCCGTCCCGAGGGCGAGCAGTTCAAGCGCTGGCGCGTCGCCACGGCCATGGCTGAACTCAAGGCCAAGCGCTATGGCTTTGGCACCTATGTGGCGCAGAACTACGATGAGCTGATCGATCATCCGGTGGAAATCGGCGATTTCACCCTGGCCAGCTTCCAGGCGCATGGCGTGCCGCATGACGTGGTCATCACCGGCCGCGTGCCCAATCTCGACATGGCGCGCCTGTGCGACGACCTCAAGAAGATCTGTGAAGCCCAGATCGCCTTCTTCGAGCCACGTACCAAGCGCGCGCCCATGGACCGCTATGTCTTCATGACGCTGGCCGTCGGCGATGGCTACGGCGGCCTGGAGCATCGTGCTTCCACCGCCCTGATCTGCTCGCGCGCCGACCTCCCGGTCAAGGGCAAGCCGGAGCAGACCGATGGCTACCGTACCTACCTGGGCCTGTGCAGCCACGAATATTTCCATACCTGGAACGTCAAGCGCATCAAGCCAGCCGTATTCGCCCCCTACGACCTGCGCCAGGAGAACTACACCTCCCTGCTATGGCTGTTCGAGGGCTTCACCAGCTATTACGACGACCTGTTCCTGGTGCGTACCGGCGTCATCGATACCGACAACTATCTGAAGCTGATCGGCAAGACCATCACCGGCGTGCTGCGCGGCAGCGGTCGCAAGAAGCAGAGCGTGGCCGAATCCAGCTTCGATGCCTGGGTCAAGTATTACCGTCAGGACGAAAACGCCAGCAATGCCATCGTCAGCTATTACACCAAGGGTTCGCTGGTGGCCATGGGACTGGACCTGACGATCCGCCAGCAAACCGGCGGCCGCCGTTCGCTGGACGATGTCATGCGCGCACTGTGGACCGGTTTTGGCCGCGACTTCTACCAGGGCAAGCCGCGGGGCGTGCCGGAAGAGGGCATCCTGGAGCTGATGGAGCAATTCGCCGGCGTCGACCTCAAGCGCTTCCACGACCGCTACATCCGCGGTACCGAGGACGTCCCGCTGGAAGCGTTGCTGCCGGCCTTCGGACTGGCCTATGAGGCTGCGTTGCCGGCGGACGCCAAGCCCTGGCTGGGCGCGCGCATCACCAAGGAAGGCAGCGACGCCAAGCTGGCAGCACTGTACGAAGGCGGCCCTGCGATGCAGGCGGGCCTGTCGGCCGGAGACAAGCTGGTGGCCATCGATGGCTTGCGTGTGCCTGCATCCGGTCCCGATGGCTTGCTGGCGCGTTACCGACTCAACGATACGGTGCGTGTGCATGCCTTCCGTCGTGATGAACTGATGGAATTCAACGTCAAGCTCAAGGCGGATACGGCGCCGCAGGTGAGCCTGAAGGCCTTGCCCAAGCCGGTGGCGACGGTGCGCCAGCGCGAGGCCTGGCTCAAGAGCCGGGGCTGAGTCAATAAGGGCTGCTCCGTCTGTCGTGGCGGGAGCGGCCCTCTTTTTTCGACAATGGTGCAGGTATTGCAACATGGAAAGCTCCTGTAGGATGAGAACCCCCCGGAAATTGCGCTGCGCCCGGCGTAACACTGCCGGCAGCAAAAGCACCGCGCGCGCGATGTCTGATCTACGGATTGCTGCTCTACGGCGACCGTTCTTTCATCCACAAGGAGAGGTATGAGCATCTTGCAGTTGAGTCTGATTGCGGCCGTTGTCGCCGTCGTGCTGTTGCTGGTATTCGTTATCGCCATCACCCTGCGTCGCGTGGTGCCGACCAACATGGTGCATATCGTCCAGACATCCCATTCAAGTACGCCCTACGGGCGTGGCAAGCCAGCCGGCAATGCCTATTACGCCTGGCCAAGCTGGTTGCCCAAACTGGGTATCACGGTCACCGAATTCCCCGAAAGCATCTTCCAGGTTGCGCTGAATGACTACGAAGCCTATGCCCCTCAATACTCTCTGGCTATGCGTGCGTATGGGAATGTCTTACTAAAAAAAGAGCAGCGCAGCTTGGTTAGCTGTGGCTGAATTTATCTAAAGGGAAGGGTCGGGGAAGTTGCTCGGCCATGTTTATGAACGTACTAACGTCGAAAAATATGACTACAAAAGACCTGCATGAATCCATTGATGAATTGATGGCTGATCCACAACTTGTTGAACTTTGCGAGCTACAGCGGACGGGCGACGAGGTGTTGGACGTGATATCTCTGACTGAAAATCAGCATTCTGACATCCTTGCTTGGATGTTTGACGCAAGAGAAGGCCATGGGCAAGGCGATGAAATTCTCCGTGATTTGCTCACTCATGCGTCTACCCAGGTAGCCAGTGGAGACAGTGGACTAGACGGACGCTGCTCTACTTCCCAATTTTTCTCGAAGTGGACGCCTTCTCGTATCAGAACGACATCCTTTGGTGCGGCATTCACCGCGCGTGAACTCGGTATCGCCGCTAGCGAGCGGGTTGATTTATTTGTTATCGACGAACAAAACAAATTTGTCTTACTTATCGAGAACAAAGCTGGTTCTGGTCACACGGAGAAGCAACTTAATCTCTATCGAGCTAACTTCTCGAAGTTCGTCGCCGAGAATCCGAAGCTTAAGGGCTATTCCCAAGTGTATCTAGCCTTGGATAGGAAGTACGATAGCGAAGATACAACATCGCGTGCATGCTCTGACACTTGGCTGCATCTGGGCTATGAATGGCTTCAGACGTCAGCGAGGCGCGCATTAATGCATGTTCAGAGAGGTAATTCTGCAGCCAGGTTAGTTGTGAGCTACTGTAATCGACAAACAGAGTGGGAGAGCCCTGCCAACTCTGCTTCTCTGAAAATTGCCACGGCTTTGCACCGTACCTATCCAGCCGCGATGCGGTTCTTGTCTGAGATGACCCCAAAGAGAACTGAAAAAGTATGGTTAGAGAATCGGCAGGAGGATAACAATCTCTTGTTCCTGCTCCAGAATAAGAGTGCAATCGCTTTACTGAGGGAGACAAAGGGAATGGCGTCTGTAAAGGCCACAATTCTGGAGGAAAATCCAACGCTCCCTTCCGATAGCATTTTCCTCAAGAGAAAGAGACTTGATTTATGCCCGTCTGGATGGAAGCAATTTGAAACGGATGGCTGGTGGCCAGTCTTTATGAATGTGCGTTACACGGATCAGGAGCGAACTAAGTTCTCCTTGAGCTTATGTTGGAACGGAAAGCATGCAAGCACGCATGAAGAAGCTGAGTTTCTACGAAAACAACTGGCGCTTGTTGAGCCAAGATTTTCTACACATATTGATAGTGCATGGCGGCGTGTGTACATTAAGCGTGGAATGAATTTGCCGCAGTTGTTGAAATTGATTGGTGAAATGAATATTAAGCTCGAAGCGGCATTAATGAGGACTTGAGGACACGGGCAGGCGCATAGTGAAGTCTATCGATCGCATGCAGACGTTGGTGCCGGTGTAGCTCCCTTAAACGAAGCCCGCTATAAAGCGGGCTTCTTGGTAGACGCAAGATTGTACTGACTTGGGGCACAATACCTCTGTCGACACGAGTCTCAACGGTGATGGATATGATTGTTGCGCAAGAAAATATATTGCTTAAGAGATGTTGCTTGGAGGCGGGCAACTTCCTCGCGTTAGAAATATGCGAGAGAGCCTCATCAGAATGGTTCTTGAGCATCCAGCGTAGCCCTGACGCACGTACTTTCTTCAAACGTACTGTGTTGTCCAAGGGGGTCGTGCTCCAAGTTTCAGCTGTCACCGCTGTGGCCAACTCCTTTCTTTCCTGCTGCGGGGAGGATGTAAGGATTCCCCCGGCAAAATCCGAAGTTGATTCATTGCAACATCAAGCGGCGGCGTTAAAGTCACAGCTTGATAAAGCAGGCCGATCGTGGCTCATCCCTGAAGCTCGCAGTCAAGAATTTCAAGTACCGCTAGCTAGGCTAGCCGAGGCACCATCAACGGTTGCTCCTCGAGGCGCGGGCAGATTGCCCAACTTGCCGCGTCGTAGCTTTGTGCTGCATCTGGCTGAATCTTTGTATGGGTTGGTTGATGATTTTCCTGTGAGGTTTATCGCCGGCGTTGCTGCACAGGCTTGGGAGGAAACCGACGAGCGCCAGGTTCGAGAGATTCTGTCCAACACTGAGCGTGAAAAAATCAAGGCCCAGGTTCAGCTAAAAAGGAAATCTGCCGTCAGTGCCGAGGTTGACACGCATCTCTTGATTAGCCGGCTGAGCGTGGCGAAACGCATTCGGCTTTCGGCTTCTCCAGAAAAAACTGACGCAGCGCGATTGCTTGAAATGCTTGAGCTGGCGAAGGGAATGGCCGATTCAACGGCAGCTTCCACACTGATAGGTGTTCTTAATGCCGCAGCCACTGAGCTTGGCATGCGGCCGAATGAAAATGAATAAAAAAGCGGAGGAAATATAGCCGATTTCGGCCCTATTTCCTCCGGGGGAAATTCACCCATAGCTTCAATCTTTCTTGTAACGTCAATTATCGCGAGCGATTTGATAATGCGACCCATGAATAATCCTGAAAAGACAATCATGGGTAAGAACAGCGAACCGCCGGATGCCAAGAGTGGCTTTCAGCACATAGTGAAAGCATGGCCAGGAAACACCTCGTATGAGCAGCGTCAACGTCTCCTGGAGACCATACAGAAACGAGGGAGTGTGACGACAATGGAGGCCGTACGCTTCTTGGAGATCGTAGATCCACGACCAAGGATTTCTGAGCTAAGGGCCGAGGGTTGGCATATCGTTAGAAGCTGGACCATGCAGGAGTCGGAAACAGGTGGGCTTCACCGGGTTGGTTTGTATCGGCTGACGTCGATGGGACACGGCTCGTCACCTATCACATATGGTCACACCCCAGTCCCAAAGATGGGGCAGGCGTCCCTTTTTGATGTCTTGCCGTAGATAGGCTTAGTAAGCAATTCCACCGTACATCTCAACAAGTATGAGCAACGCTATCAATATCGAATCGGATTACCTGCCTCATCGCATGCGGGCCGCCGTTAGCTTTGCTTGGTCTCTATTTGCCCGGAAGGTCGGAGGGGGTGTTATTGAGGTCAATAAAGAAGCGTCGATGCAGCTGCAGTTCAGCTACATACTGCAGCAACTTTTGCCTCTTATTGCCTTTCACAAATCTGAGGTATTTGCATTGGAGCTTGAAACTGGAGTGCGGCTAGAAAACGGCTCGTGCGAAATTGATGTTTTGTTTAAAGGAAAAGCAGGGGAGCAGGAGCATCGAATCGCGATAGAAATGAAGTGCTACAAGACATTGGCATCATCGGGAAATCCAAGAGGTGCCACGGACATTTTTATGAAAGATGTCTATGAAGATCTTGCAATTTTGGAGCAATACGTTGGCGGTGGCCATGCTCAAGAGGGGCTTGCGCTGGTGATGACCGACATGCGCCGGTTGGTCCAGCCCACTAGAAAAGATGCTAAATGCTGGGATTACGATATTTCGGATGGTGCATCCTTTGGCCCAATTCAGTTATCAACTCCCATTGGCGGAAAACCTATCAATATCACCCTGAAAAACCAATACTTGTTGGATTGGATTCAGTACGGAGATTTCTGGTTTCTCGAAGCTCAGGGGCGGTCTGTGGAAGAAAACACTGGTAGTCATAGTCCAGAGAAAGCGGAGGTTTATTAAGTCGCGGTGACGGGCAATCCGACGGCGGCTGCGGTAGCTGGCGAAGCGGGCCGGAAGTAATCACGATGACGGCGGCGCGCGAGCCCGCGCTGTTAACGAAAAAACCCGCCGAATCAGATTCGGCGGGTTTTTTCTTGCAGCGGAAGAAAGCGGATTACTTGGCTTCTTCGGCGCCGCCAGCAGCAGCTTCACCTTCAGCGGCAACTTGACCGGCCGGCACGGTGGCGGTGGCGATGGTCAGGTTTTCCTGGGTGACGGCGGTCACGCCGTTGGGCAGCTTCAGGTCAGCCAGGTGGATCGATTGGCCGACGTCCAGCTTGGACAGGTCGACTTCGATGAACTCAGGCAGGTTCTTCGGCAGGCAGGTCACGTCCAGTTCAGCAGCCACGTGGCTGATGATGCCGGCGTGCAGCTTGACGGCCGGCGACACTTCAGCGTTCACGAAGTGCAGGGGCACCTTGGTGTGCAGCTTCTGGGAAGCGTCCACGCGTTGGAAGTCAACGTGCAGGACCAATTGCTTGAAAGCGTGGACTTGGAAGTCACGCAGCAGCACTTGTTCGACCTTGCCGTCGATTTCCAGGTCCAGGATGGACGAGTGGAAGGTTTCCTTCTTCAGTGCGTGGTACAGCGCGTTGTGGTCAACGGCGATGTTCAGCGGGGCAGCAGTGCCACCGTAGACGATACCCGGGGTTTGACCCGCGCGACGCAGGCGGCGGCTCGCTCCGGTGCCCTGTTCATTACGCGGAAAGGCGATCACTTTCATGTTGAAGCTCCAATGTTGGCAGGGCTCGTCGTTGAATCATTCAATCGACGGTTGCCCCGCAAGTTAAATATTCCCCGCGACCAGGGAATATGAAAAAACCTCGCCACGGAAAACCGCAGCGAGGCGAATGCAAAATCTTATTCGGCGAACAGCGACATCACCGAGTCACCCTTGGTGATGCGCTTGAAGGTCTCGGCCAGCAGGTCCGCGCAGGTCAGTTGGCGTACCTTGGCGCAGCCACGTGCAGCCGGCGACAGCGGGATGGTATCGGTTACCACCAGTTCGTCCAGGGGCGAATTGGCGATGCGGTCGATGGCCGGACCCGACAGCACCGGGTGGGTACAGTAGGCCACGACCTTCTTGGCGCCACGTTCCTTCAGCACCTCGGCAGCCTTGGTCAGGGTGCCGGCGGTGTCCACCATGTCATCCATGATGACGCAGTTGCGGCCTTCGACTTCACCGATGATGTTCATCACTTCGGAGACGTTGGCCTTGGGACGACGCTTGTCGATGATGGCCAGGTCGCAGTTCAGGCGCTTGGCCAGCGCGCGGGCGCGCACCACGCCGCCGACGTCAGGCGAGACCACCAGCAGGTCGTCGTAGTTCTTGTTGACCAGGTCACCCAGCAGGATGGGCGAGGCGTAGATGTTGTCCACCGGGATGTCGAAGAAGCCCTGGATCTGGTCTGCGTGCAGATCCATGATCAGGACGCGTTCGACGCCGGCTTCCTGCAGCATGTTGGCCACGACCTTGGCCGAGATGGCCACCCGTGCCGAACGCGGGCGGCGATCCTGGCGGGCATAACCGAAGTAGGGGATGGCGGCAGTGATGCGACCGGCCGAAGCGCGCTTCAGAGCGTCGACCATGATCATGATTTCCATCAGGTTGTCATTGGTCGGTGCGCAGGTGGACTGCAGCACGAAGACGTCCTTGCCGCGAACGTTTTCATTGATCTCGACCATGACTTCGCCGTCGGAGAACTTGGAAACATTGGCCTTGCCCAGCGGGATACCGAGTTTCTCAGCGACGCCGCGCGCCAGTTCGGGGTTGGCGTTGCCCGTAAAAACCATCAGGTTCTCAAGTGCCATGTGGGTATCCCTGAATGCAATCGTTAAAAAGTCGAAAAGCCGACAATGCTTGACTTGATCGGTCTCACATTGACGGCTTATTTTTCTGACTGGACCCGGGCCTGTACTGCGGCCTGTCCGAATTAAATGGCAGGGGAACAAGGATTCGAACCTTGGAATGCCGGAATCAAAATCCGGTGCCTTAACCAGCTTGGCGATTCCCCTACGCAACTTGCTGCTCGCCGTGTCGCGCGCTCTATGCCAGGCGCTGCGCTCACGTCAAACCAATTCTTCTTTACGACTGCACTAAATGGGCGAGAGGATGTTCCTGCATCGCTTTGGCTTTCCAGCCGATCCAGCGCGAAGGCAATTGCTTGAGCACTTCGTCTGCCTGATGTTCGTGTTCGAATGCACAAAACACACAGGCGCCAGATCCGGTCATTCTTGCGCTCCCGAACCTGCTCAGCCATTCGACTGCCGCTGCAACTTCGGGGAAATGCGCAGTTGCCACCATTTCCAGATCGTTCTTCCCGAAGCTGGAAGCGATTTGTTTCGTCGCATCAGGAAAGTCCGTTATTCTGACGGGTTCGGTATCCCTTGTCAACAACTTTGAAGAAAATATTAAAGAAGTTGGAACAGATACGCCTGGTTCGATGACCACGAACCAGCAATCCGCGGTGCGCAGTGCCGCCAGCTCTTCACCCACGCCTTCTGCGAATGCATTGCGGCCAAACAGGAAGAAGGGAACGTCGGCGCCCAGTTTCAGGCCCATCTCCATCAGAGAGGCGCGATTGTATCCGCAATTCCACAGATGATTCAAGACCATCAGCGTGGTCGCCGCGTCCGATGAGCCACCGCCGACGCCACCGCCCATGGGCAGAATCTTGTGCACGGTGATGTCGGCGCCCAGGTGGGGCTTGCCGCTGGCCTCGCGCAGCAGGTGCGCCGCGCGGATCACCAGATCGGACTCGGCCGGCACGCCCGCCACCTCATTGGTCCTGACGATGCGGCCGTCGTCGCGCAGGGCGAAGTCCAGCGTATCGCACCGGTCGATCAACTGGAAGGCCGATTGCAGCAGGTGATAGCCATCCGGACGGCGGCCGGTCACGTGCAGGAACAGATTGAGCTTGGCCGGTGCCGGGCAGGCGGTGAGCGTGGTGGTCATGCGTGTTGCGTGGTCGGGTCAGGGCAAGTGAAGACAGGTGGTCTCAGGGCAGCGCGTTCAGGGCTTTTTCCAGCCATCGATGGCGATGCGGATGGCGACCTTGCCGGCCTGGGCGGTGCTGCGGGTCATGTCGATGCGCTTGGGGCGGGCCTGGCCGCTGGCGGCATCGGTCTCCCAGTTGGCGTAGGTGATGCGCCAGCCATCGCGTGTGTCGAAGCTGGCTGCTTCCGTGCCGGCGCGGGCGGTGAAGGGCTTGCCGCTGGCGTCGATGCCGCTGCCTTGCAGCCACTGGCGCATGCCCGACACCGGCAGCGGCCATCCCAGCGATTGCGCGGCCAGTTCATCCACATCGGGCGCCACCTGCGGTGCTCGCCCGGATTGCACCAGGGTGGCGATGCCGGGCTTGACGTTGATGGTGGCGACCGTCTGGCCCAGGGGCGAGAACATTTCCAGGTTCAGTTCCTGCGGGGTCTGCTTCCAGAAGAAGCTGCCGTGCAGAGACTGCGGGCGTTGGTCCTGCTCGTACTGGACCGAGATGCGGCCATCGATCTCGATGCTGGACTGGTAGGCCGGCGCGCTGGCGTTGGGCGCCACGCTGTCCTGCGGTACGGTGGCACAGCCGGCCAGCAGGATGGCAAGACAGAAAGGTGCCGCCTTCAGGAAGCCATGATAGGAACGCAAGCGACTCATAACTTCACATTGAGCCGCGCCAGCGTGCTTTTCAGGACTTCATTGTTGGGTTCCTTCAGCGCAGCCTCACGCCATACCTTGCGCGCCTCATCCTGCTTGCCGTTGGTCCAGAGCACTTCGCCCAGGTGGACACCGATCTCGACATCCGGACGCAGTCCATAGGCGCGACGCATCTGCGTTTCGGCTTGTTCTGCGCGACCCATGCGGAACAGCACCCAGCCCAGACTGTCGGCGATGAAGGCATCTTCCGGGGCCAGGTCGGCGGCCTTCTGGATCAGCTCCAGCGCTTCCGGCAGGCGTACATTGCGATCGGCCAGCGAATAGCCCAGCGCGTTGTAGGCATGCTGGTTGCCGGGGGCCAGTTGCATCACGCGACGCAGGGACTTTTCCATCTCGTCGTACTTGCCCAGCTTTTCCAGGACCATGGAATAGTCGTAGAGCAGGTCGGTATTGTTGGGGAAGCGTTCCAGACCGCCCTTGAGCACGTCGGCGGCTTCCTGGTTGCGGTTGGCGTCGCGCAGCAGGCTTGATTCGGCCAGCAGCAGTTGCAGTTGCTCACCATCATTGGCCGATTCGGATTGGGCCTGTTCCAGCGCCTTGCGGGCGCCTTCGATGTCGGCCTTGCGTGCCAGCAGCTGGGCGCGGCGGACCTGGATGTTGACGTAGCCTTCGCTGCCCGGTTCAGCCTGGTCGAGATAGCGCAGCGCCGAATCCAGATCGCGCCGTTCCTCGGCGATGCGCGAGAGCAGTAGGAGCGCCTGGCTGGGGTCGCGATCATCTTCTGGCTGGGCCGAGAGCACCTGCAGGTAGCGCTGCAGATAGTATTCGGCATCCTTCAACTGGTCGGTCTGGGCTGACAGCACGCCCAGCGCGAAGAGGGTAGTGGCGTCTTCGCCGTCTTCCTTCAACAGCGTCTCGAACTGGCTGCGGGCCTGCTTGTAATCCTTCTGTTCCACCAGGCTGCGGGCGTAGGCCACGCGCACTTCGCGCGCATCGGGATACTTGCGCAGGAAGTCGGTCACCAGCTTGGTGGCGTCCTTGTTGTCGGAAGCCACCTGGGCGGCGGTCAGCACGGCCAGTTCGGAGTCCGGCTTGATCTTCAGGGCCGCGCGCGCCTCGCGCTGGGCCTGGGCGCCGTCGCCGATGCTGAAGGCGCCCTGGGCCAGGGCCAGGTGGGTTTCCATCAGGTCGCCATAGGGCTTGGTGATGTTCTGCAGGATGGTGAAGCTGGCCTGCTTGTCCTTGGCCCGCGAGAGCAGGCGCTGGATCTGCAGGATCATCGGGCCACGCGCCTGGGGCGCGGCATCGGCCAGGCGCTGGGTCAGCAGCGGTTCGATTTCATCGACGCTGTCCGAGAGCATGATCAGGCCCAGGTAGTTCTGCAGGGCTTCATCGGAGTGCGGTGCCAGTTCGGTCCACAGGCGCACTGCCACCAGTGCTTCGCCCGCCTGGCGCGCCGCTACCGCCATCTCGGCAGCACGCTTGGCCAGGCGCGGGTCGCGTGTCTGCTGCGCGGCCGCCAGCATGGTCACGTAGGCCGACTGCCATTGACCACGCTGGAAGGCGATCTCGGCTGTCAGCACTTTGTAAAGGATGTCCTCGCTCAGCTCCAGCGCAGGCAGGGTGTCTTCCTGCGGCTGGACCTTGGCCTTGGGGGCTTTCTTGCGATTGGCGGCCGACTTGGCCGACGCGCTCTTCTGGTCCTGGGCCGCCTGGGCATCCGCCTTGTCGCCGGGCTGTTGCAGGCTTGCGCAGGCAGTCAGCAGCAGGGAACTGGTGAGGAGAGCGATGGTTTTTTTCAAGATTTCATCCTGACGATTCGGAGAGTTTCGATTTTACGCGCAACAAACGTGGCTTTGCTGACAGCGCAGTGTAATCCATCTTTGACAAGCTTCCCTGCGCAGGTTGCACCTGCGGCTTCAGGTCTTGTTTTCGGCATCTGCATTATCATATGCAGCTTCACGCCCGTCCTCCCTTATCCGCCAGCCGATGCCAGAATTACCAGAAGTCGAAGTCACCCGTCGCGGGGTCGCGCCCTATCTCGAAGGCCAGACCGTCAGCGGCGTCGTCCTGCGTCACACCGGCCTGCGCTGGCCGTTCCCGACGGGCTTGCAGGGCCTGCTGGCGGGGCGGGTGATCCGGCGTACCGGACGTCGCGGCAAGTACCTGCTGATCCATTTCGACCATGGCACCCTGATCGTGCACCTGGGCATGTCCGGTCACCTGCGCATCCTGCCGCCGGGCATCGCGCCGCAAAAGCATGATCATTTCGATCTGGAAGTGGGCGGCCAGGTCATGCGCATGACCGATCCGCGCCGCTTCGGCGCGATTCTCTGGCATGACATCGCCGATGGCGCCGTCGAGGAACACCTGCTGCTGCGCAGCCTGGGGCTGGAGCCGCTGGAAGACAAGTTCAGCGCCCGCGAGCTGTTCAAGCAGACCCGTGGCCGCAGCGCGCCGATCAAGCAGGTATTGCTGGCCGGCGACATCGTGGTGGGGGTGGGCAATATCTACGCGTCCGAGAGCCTGTTCAAGGCGCGCATCAATCCCAAGACGCCGGCCTACAAGATCAGCCTGGCGCGCTACGAGCGCCTGGCCGAGGCCATCCGTGAAACGCTGGCCGCGGCCATCGAGCAGGGCGGCAGCACGCTGCGCGACTTCATTGCCGTCAATGGCCAGTCGGGTTATTTCCAGCAGAGTTACTTCGTCTATAACCGCACCGGCGAGGCCTGCCGCATCTGCGCCACGCCGATCCGCCAGATCAAGCAGGGGCAGCGTTCCACTTTTTATTGCGTGAGTTGCCAGAAATGAAGGGTATTGTCGAATCACGGGGCAAGGCTGCTGCCGGTGATGTGTCGGAATATGAAGATTCCTCCTTCTCGGCTCAGGTGATCGCGTGGCAGAAACAGCACGGTCGCCACAAGCTGCCCTGGCAGAACACCCGCGACGCCTATCGCGTCTGGCTCTCGGAAATCATGCTGCAGCAGACCCAGGTGGCGGCCGTGATCCCGTATTACCAGCGCTTCCTGGAGCGCTGCCCGGATGTCTTCTCGCTGGCCGCAGCTCCGTCGGAGGATGTGATGGCGCTCTGGAGCGGGCTGGGCTACTACACTCGTGCGCGCAACCTGCACAAGTGCGCGCAGCGCGTGGTGGCCGAATACGGTGGACGCTTTCCGGAGGATCCCGAACTGCTGGCCGACCTGCCCGGCATCGGCCGTTCCACGGCGGCGGCGATTGCGGCCTTTTCCTATGGCCGCCGCGCCGCCATCCTGGATGGCAACGTCAAGCGCGTCTTTGCGCGGGTGTTCGGGGTCGATGGCTATCCTGGCGCCAAGCCGGTCGAAGACAAGCTCTGGTTGCGTGCCGTGGCGCTCCTGCCGCAACAGGATATCGAATCCTATACCCAGGGCCTGATGGACCTCGGCGCCACCCTGTGCGTGCGCGGCAAGCCCGCCTGCGAGCGCTGCCCGCTGGCCGGGCGCTGCGTGGCCCTGGCCCAGGACCGGGTGGCGGAACTGCCGGTGAGCAAGCCCAGGAAGGCGGTTCCTGAAAAGGAAACCGTGATGTTGGTCATCACCCATGGTGAGGATGTCCTGCTGGAACAGCGGCCCGACAGTGGCATCTGGGGCGGCCTGCTGTCGCTGCCGGAGATCGGCGTGGCCGATGCGGCACGCTTTGATACCGCCGTGCGCGCCCTGGTGGCGCCCTACGGCGAGCTGGAAGGTTGCCGCAAGCTGCAGCCGTTCTCGCATGTCTTTACCCACTTCAAGCTGCACGTGGCGCCCTTCCAGGTGGCGCTGAGCAGTCGCAGCCAGGCCATCGCCGAGCGCGGCCTGCTCTGGTATCCGGCCCACAGGCTGGCCGATGCGCCGTTGCCGGCGCCGGTCAAGAAGCTGTTGCTGGGCGTGCTGGGGACGCGGGACCTGCTCTCGGTGGTGTAGCCGGCGGCGCCGGCCCGGGCGATCAGTTCAACTGGCGGTGCCGGCTCACCACCTGCTCGGTGGCGCGGAAGTGGCTGGCCAGCAATTCGACCAGATAGACCGAGCGGTGCTGACCGCCGGTGCAGCCGATGGCCACGGTGAGGTAGCTGCGGTTGTCATCCTTGAAGGCCGGCAGCCATTTCTCCACGAAGCCACGGATGTCGTTGAACATGTCGGCCACCTCGGGATAGGCCGCCAGGAATTCGATGACCGGTGCATCGCGTCCGGTCAGTGGACGCAATTCGGCATCGTAGTGGGGATTGGGCAGCATGCGCACGTCGAACACCAGATCGGCGTCCAGCGGCAGGCCGTGCTTGAAGCCGAAGGATTCGATCTGCAGCGTCAGCGGCGAGCGTTCCAGGTCCACCAGTTCCTTGATCCAGCGACGCAGCTTGTTGGAGCTCAGCTGCGAGGTATCCATGACCAGGCCGATGTCCTGCATGTCGCCCAGCATTTCCTTTTCCAGCGCAATGCATTCGGTGAGCGTGAGGCGGTCGGCCGGATTGCGGCCGGGCAGCAGCCGGTGCGACAGCGGATGGCTGCGGCGGGTTTCGGAGAAGCGGGTGATGAGCGTATCGTCAGAGGCGGTCAGGAAGAAGACCTTGACGTCATGTCCATCGGCGCGCAGGGTCTCGATGTCGGTGCGCAGGGTGGCCAGGGAATCGGCGCTGCGCGCATCGGTGGCCACGGCCAGCATGCTGGCGCCTTCCTTGATGCGGGTTTGCACCAGGTCGCACAGCAACGAGGGTGGAAGATTGTCGACGCAGAAATAGCCGGCGTCTTCCAGCACATGGAGTGCCACCGATTTGCCGGAGCCGGAGATGCCGGTGATCAGAACGATTCTCATGGCGGCAATCATAACGCATGGGGCGTCGATTCGTGGGAGGGGATGGCGTTTCCCGAGCGGCGGGAAAGGCTTGCTGGCGGGCTGGTGCTGGTGCTGGTGCTGGTGCGTCGTCGTCGCGCTGCCTATTCGCCGTTCATTGCCCGGCGCTGGCGTTCGATGAATTCCTTGAGGGTATCGATGCCGCGCAACTGCAGGATGGTATTGCGCACGGCGGCTTCCAGCAGCACCGCGATGTTGCGGCCGGCCGCCACGGGAATGACCACCTTGCGGATCGGCAGGCCCAGCACTTCTTCATACTGCGCATCCAGCGGCAGGCGTTCGTAGTTTTCTTCCAGCGTGCTGCGGCGGACCAGGTGCACGATGAGCTTCAGGCGCATCTTGCGACGCACGGCGGTCTCGCCGAAGATCGCCTTGATGTCCAGCAGCCCCAGTCCGCGCACTTCGAGCAGGTTCTGCAGCAACGGCGGGCAGCGCCCTTCGATCATGTTGGGCGCGATGCGGGCAAACTCCACGGCATCGTCGGCCACCAGGCCATGGCTGCGCGAAATCAGTTCCAGCCCCAGCTCGCTCTTGCCCAGGCCGGATTCGCCGGTGATCAGCACACCCACGCCCAGCACGTCCATGAATACGCCGTGCATGGTGATCTGCTGTGCCAGTTTCTTGGACAGGTACACCCGCAGGTAGTCGATCACCTGCGCCGCCGGCAGCGGGGTGGAGAACAGCGGGATATTCTTTTCGTCGCATACCGCCAGCAGATCGGGCGGCGTCGAGAGACCCTGCGCGATGATGAAAGCCGGCGGTTCGCCGGCCACCAGCTCGGCGGTCTGGTAGGCGCGCGAGGTGTTGGAGAGGCGATTGTAGTATTCGATTTCCTGATGGCCGAAGACCTGCAGGCGGCCCGGGTGGATCAGGTTCAGGTGGCCCACCTGGTCGGAGGCCGAAACGGCGTCGCCGGAAATGAGGCGTTCGCCGCCGGGGAAGCCGGCAAACCAGCCCAATTGCAGGGATTCACGGTTTTCTTCGTAAAGCTGCTGTATCGACAACGCGGAATAAGTGGGCATGTAGATCCGGTCTGGTCTGCTGGCGGGTGGGCGGCGAGCGGGAGCGGCCGGGTTGATCAGCCGGCCTTCTCCATCGAGGTCTGCCAGGTCACGATGCGTGCATGCACCACGGCAGGGTCGGTCTCGACGGCGAGCTCGTTGCGGAACGCGTCGTCGGAAAACATCTCGGCGATTTCCGAGAGGATTTCAAGGTGCTGTTGCGTCACGTTGTCAGGTATGAGCAGGAAGATCAGCAGCTTGACCGGCTGGCCGTCGGGCGATTCGAAGGGGATCGGTGCGGCCAGCCGCATGAACAGCGCCAGCGGCGCCTTCAGGCCCTTGATACGCCCGTGCGGCACGGCCACGCCGTGACCCAGTCCGGTGGAACCGAGACGCTCACGGGCAAACAGGTTTTCGGAAACGGTGGAGCGGGCGATGCCGCTGTTGTTTTCGAAAGTCAGGCCGGCTTGTTCGAAGGCTCTTTTTTTGCTGGAGACTTCCAGATCCAGAACCACATTTTCTGGAGACAGGATTTTTGCGAGATTAGTCATGACGCTCAAGGAATTGCCACGGGCTGAAGCTTTGAGCAGGATTATAGGCCTCTTTGGACCCGGAGGAACGCTTTGAAAGCGCCGAACAGCAGGTGATTTCGGGCGGATAGAGCGGATTTGCCCCAAGGTACGACTTTTGTAGAGATAGGTGGAAATATTTTTGCCGACCCCAGTGCCGATGAGGGTTGGTGATTTATCCATCACCGCCCCGCTCATCGGTCATCGCATCACCGGCAATGACATCTCGAATGACATCTCGAATTACATCTCGATACGGCCGAAGATCAGCAGCACGTCGCCGTTGTTCTTGTTGGAGGACAGGCGCGGCACGTAGGCAAACATGATCTTGCCCTTCTGGGTGCCGATGGAGGCCAGCGGCAACGGTACCGGGAAGGGAACGCTGTGGAAGTAATCCTGCCGGCTCATGAGCATGGCGGTGCCGCCCAGGCCCACTTCCAGGCCGGTCTTGGCAATCGGAAACACCCATTCATAGGCATACCCCGCCATGTATTGCGGATGGCGGTGCGAGTCCTTGATCACGAATCCATACAGGGACTCATCATTGCCGCTTTCGTTGCGCAGGGTCTTGCCGTAGCCCAGGCCCCAGGCGTGTTCATTGAGCTCATCCAGCTTCTGCGGGGTATAGGTGCTGCGGCCGTGGTGGGCCACGCCGGACAGGTAGATGGCGCTGTCGCCCTGATCCCAGATGTGGGCGGCGTGATCCTTGGTCTGTTGCCACAGGCTGTACTGGTTGTCTTCGGCGTGGGCCGCCGGTGCCAGCGCGAGGGTGGCAGCCGCGACAAAGGCGGCGCGACACAGCGTGCGACGGGCAGGCGCAGCGCGAAGTTCAGAAGCGGTCGCAGGCCGCAGTGGGGTGGTGGTTGTCATCGTTATTGTGGACGTAAAGCAGAAGTCCCATGACTCCGGGGCGCGGAGCTGGAACGTGGTAGCACGGGGTTGAAGAAAGATCGGGTGTGCGAAGGCGCTGCCTGATTGGCAAGCTCATGCACATAAGAGTGGACAGACATGAAGGAAAAAATATCCCTTCATCTGCATTGTTGTAAAACGGAAAATGTTACCAAATCTTGGTCATGCCGCCTGTCCCTTAAAGGAGGCAAGTGCCTGCATGGCAAGATCCGGTAACAATTTACTGACGTTGTTTTTACAACTGGCACCCGACGGGCGGGTCCAGTAGCGCCGCCTTATTGACGGGCGTTACGCAATTGCGAGGGCGGTTTGGCGCTGGAGAAGTTGCTGCGCCAGGGATTGATGTCCAGGCCGCCGCGTCGCGTGTAGCGTGCATAGACGGCCAGCTTCTGCGGTTTGCAGTAGCGCAGGATGTCGCTGAAGATGCGTTCCACGCATTGCTCGTGGAATTCGTTGTGCTCGCGGAATCCGATGATGTATTTCAGCAGCCGTTCCTGGTCGATCGGCGCGCCCACATAGTGGATCTGTACGCTGCCCCAGTCCGGCTGGCTGGTCACCGGGCAATTGGACTTGAGCAGGTGCGAGACCAGGGTTTCCTCGACCAGGGCTTCCTCGTGGTTGGCGCGCAGTTGGCTGCCGTCGGGATGGGCGCCGCCGCTGGCGGGTTCGATTTCCACATCCAGGCGATCCAGCGACAGGCCGGCCAGTTCGCCGAACTGCAACTGGCCGAACTGCGACGATTCGGTCAGCATCACCTGCACCCCCGCGCCCGCGGCAGCAGAGAGGTCGGTGCGCAGCTTTTCCACCAGTTGGTCGGCACTTTCCAGGCGCTCCTGGTTGAACGAATTCAGGTACAGCTTGAAGGACTTCGATTCGATGATGTTGGGCGAATCGGCCGGCACCATGAAGGTGGCGATGGCGATCTGCGGCTTGCCGCGCAGGTTCAGCCAGGAGATTTCGTAGGCGGTCCAGATATCGACGCCGAAGAAGGGCAGGGTGCCGCTGATCTGCAATTCGGCGCGCTTGGGCGCGCGCGGGATGGGGAACAGCAGGGTTGGATCGTAATGGGTGGGGTATTCCGAGCTCTTGCCCAGGGGCGAGCTTTCCGGCGAATGGCCGGTGGTGGCGACGGTCGAGGCGGGCGGGGTGGTGTGGTTCATGGTGAGGCTCCTGCGATGCCAGCCTGGGCTGGCGATGACGTTCGGTATTGCCGTGGCCGCGCCCGGGTGGGACGCGGCCAGCGGTGCTAGCCGAGGAACAGCTTGTACAGCGGGTTCCTGGTTTCGTCCCAGTGACGATAGCCCAGTTGCGCCAGGAAGGCGCGGAACTCCTTCATCTCCTTCTTGGGTACCTGCAAGCCGATCAGGATGCGGCCGACATCGCCACCCTGGTTGCGGTAGTGGAACAGGCTGATGTTCCAGCCCGGGTTCATGCTGGAGAGGAATTTCATCAGCGCGCCCGGGCGCTCCGGGAATTCGAAGCGATACAGCAGTTCGTCACCGGCAAGTTCACTTTTGCCGCCCACCAGGTGACGAATGTGGACCTTGGCCAGTTCATCATGGGTCAGGTCCAGCACGCCGAAGCCGGCCTTCTCGAAGTTGCGGGCGATCTTGCCGGCCTCGTCGGCGGCCGAGACCTGGATGCCGACGAAGACGTGCGCCGCCTTGTCATCGCTGATGCGGTAGTTGAACTCGGTCACGTTGCGCGGGCCGACGGTCTCGCAGAAGCGGCGGAAGCTGCCGCGCTCTTCCGGGATGGTGACGGCAAAGACGGCTTCGCGGGCCTCGCCGGCATCGGCCATCTCGGCCACGAAGCGCAGGCGGTCGAAGTTCATGTTGGCGCCGCAGGCGATGGTGATGAGCGACTCGCCCTTGATCGGCTTCTTGCTGGCGCGCGCGCGCTCTACGTAGGCCTTGGCGCCGGCCACGGCCAGTGCACCGGCCGGCTCCACGATGCTGCGGGTGTCCTGGAAGATGTCCTTGATGGCGGTACAGACAGCATCGGTATCGACGATGATGATCTCGTCCACCAGTTCCTTGGCGATGCGGAAGGTTTCTTCACCGACCAGCTTGACGGCCGTACCGTCCGAGAACAGGCCCACGTCCGGCAGGGCCACGCGGCGACCGGCCTTGAGGCTGCGGGCCATGGCGTCGGAGTCGGTGGTCTGCACGCCGATGATCTTGATGTCCGGGCGCACTGCCTTGACGTAGGAGGCCACACCGGCGATCAGGCCGCCACCGCCGATGGCCACGAAGATGGCGTGGATCGGGTCCGGGTGCTGGCGCAGGATTTCCATACCCACCGTCCCCTGCCCGGCGATCACATACGGATCGTCGAAGGGATGCACGAAGGTCAGTTTCTGCTTCTTTTCCAGCGTCAGCGCGTGTTCATAGGCGTCCGTGAAGGAGTCGCCGAAGAGCACCACTTCGCCGCCGCGCGCCTTGACGGCGTCGATCTTGACCTGCGGGGTGGTGGTGGGCATCACGATCACGGCGCGGCAGCCCAGTCGGGCGGCCGACAGTGCCACGCCCTGGGCGTGGTTGCCGGCGGAGGCGCAGATGACGCCGCGCTTGAGTTGCGCCGGGGTCAGGTGGGCCATCTTGTTGTAGGCGCCGCGCAGCTTGAAGCTGAACACGCTCTGCATGTCTTCGCGCTTGAAGTAAATTCGATTATCAATCCTTTGCGACAGCGTGTTCGCCAGTTCCAGCGGGGTTTCTTGGGCGACGTCATAGACGCGGGCAGTCAGGATTTTTTTCAGATAATCGTTACTCATGTCGGTCTTCAGTGAAGTGAGGTCAGGCGAGCAGCAGCGGGTTCAGGCGCGGTCATATCGCAATCAGGCAAAGGGAAAAAGCGGCTCGGTAAGCCGGTCGGGATTCCTCCTGGGCGCGGAGAGCGGTAGCCGCTCCGGTCCAGGGGAACTGGACATTATAAAGGAGCCCACCGGCGCAGGGCAGGGCACCGGCAAGCCGGGGGACAAGTTCCGGATGGGGGTGAATCTTTGTTCAGTTCTTGAATTCAGCCCCGATGGCACCAGCTAGAATGCACGCTGCGCCATTCGACCGGGCTTGATGGATGGCAAGTTTCGCAACATATTCCCCCCTGGCCGCGGCCAGCCTTCAATCTACCCTCCGCCTGCATGATCGAATCCGCCGTCCTCTGGCTGCTCAATATCCTCGCTATCCCCACGGTCGGCCTGACGTCGGTCTTCCTGATCAGCTTCATCTCCGCCACCCTGCTGCCTCTGGGCTCGGAACCGGCGGTGTTCGCCGTCATCAAGGCCAGTCCGGAGATGTTCTGGCCGGTGATCCTGGTGGCCACGCTGGGCAATACCCTGGGCGGCATCGTCGACTACTGGATGGGCTATGGCGCCAAGCAGGCTTTTGCCAAGGAGCGTTCCTCGCGCTGGTTCCACTGGCTGGAGAGGTTTGGCGCCAAGACCATGCTGCTGGCCTGGCTGCCTGGTATCGGCGACCCCATCTGTACCCTGGCCGGCTGGCTGCGCCTGCCGTTCTGGCCCTCGGTGGTGTACATGGCCATCGGCAAGTTCATCCGCTATGTACTGATGACCTGGCTGCTGTTGAATGTGCCGGACGGCTTCTGGCACAAGCTGGGGAGCTGGCTGGCGTGATCCGGGCCCTGGATCGATAGGCCAGCGCTCACGCAAATGAAAACGGCACCCGAAGGTGCCGTCTGGCTGGCCGGAGCAAGCGCTCACGCGGTCAACTCAGGCGCTCAATGCAGGCAGCAGGCCTTCCACCACGCGGATGGCCAGGAAGGTGGCCGTCACGCCCAGTACCGCCAGGTGGCGTGTCTTGAGCTTCAGGTAAATGCCGGTGTCACTGAAGGTTGTCGCGGTGTTCATTGTGTTCATGATCGCTTCCTCACGCCTTGCATTGGGCATAGTCGGCCAGGGTAATGGCCAGGTTTTCCAGGAATTCCGTCATCAGTGCTTGAAACATGGGAGCCTCCTCGCTGGTATTGGTTCAGGAATGTTCACCTGAGGTCTGAACGAAGTATAGATTTATTCAATTGATTTACTGAAATTGATTGTATTTATAAATTCAATTGAGCCTGGCTATTGCCTTTTCCACCGCCAGGCCGCCCCTGCAAACGTCGTCCGGTCGCTCCCCAAAACCGGCCCATCCCGTCGCGAGTTTTGCCAATAGGCTAAAATGCTCCTCCGGCAGCAGATTGACCTCATACATAGATGAACGCCCCCGCACAGATCCAGGCCTTGCTTACAGACGCGCCGCACGGCGCCACGCCTCCGCGCTTGCGCGAAATCCCCTACAACTACACCTCCTTCTCAGATCGCGAGATCGTGATCCGGTTGTTGGGCGAAGCGTCCTGGTCCCTGCTGGACGAGCTGCGCGGCAAGCGCCAGACCGGTCGCTCGGCGCGCATGCTGTATGAAGTCCTGGGTGATATCTGGGTGGTCCGCCGCAATCCCTACCTGCAGGACGACCTGCTGGACAATCCCAAGCGTCGCGCCGCGCTGATCGAGGCACTCAACCATCGCCTGAACGAAGTGGACAAGCGCCGCCTGGCCACCGATCTGGCCGAAGCCGGCGACGCCGAGGCCCAGCGCCGCAGCGCCAGCGTGGAAGCCTTGCTGAAGGCGGCCAAGAAGGCCATCGCCGATTTCGCCGAGGAATTCCGCCAGACCTATGATTTGCGCAAGCGCGCCAACAAGGTGCTGGGCCGCTATACGGCCAAGGACAACATCAAGTTCGACGGCCTCTCGCGCGTATCCCACGTCACCGACGCCACCGACTGGCGCGTCGAGTACCCCTTCGTGGTGCTGACCCCGGACACCGAAGACGAGATGGCCGGCCTGGTCAAGGCCTGTATCGAACTGGGCCTGACCATCATCCCGCGTGGCGGCGGCACCGGCTATACCGGCGGCGCCATTCCGCTGACGCCGCTGTCGGCCGTCATCAATACCGAAAAGCTGGAACAGCTGGGCGCGGTCGAGATGGAAATCCTGCCCGGCCTGGACAAGCCCTACGCCACCATCTACTCGGGTGCCGGCGTGGTCACCAAGCGCGTCTCGGATGCGGCCGAAAAAGCCGGTTTCGTCTTCGCCGTCGACCCGACCTCGGCCGAAGCTTCCTGCATCGGCGGCAATGTCGCCATGAATGCCGGCGGCAAGAAGGCCGTGCTGTGGGGTACCGCCCTTGATAACCTGGCCAGCTGGCGCATGGTCGATCCGCAAGGTGACTGGCTGGAAGTGACCCGTCTGGACCACAACCTGGGCAAGATCCACGACGTCGAAGTGGCGCGCTTCAAGCTGGAATGGTCGCACCCCGGCGAAAAGGGCCAGAAGACCGAAGTCTTCAAGACCGAGATCCTGGAAATCTCCGGCAAGAAATTCCGCAAGGAAGGCCTGGGCAAGGACGTCACCGACAAGTTCCTCTCGGGCCTGCCCGGCGTGCAGAAGGAAGGTTGCGACGGCCTGATCACCTCGGCCCGCTGGATCCTGCACAAGATGCCCAAGCAGACCCGCACGGTCTGCCTGGAGTTCTTCGGCCAGGCGCGCGATGCGATTCCCTCGATCGTCGAGATCAAGGATTACCTCGACGCCGAGACCAAGAAGGGCGGCGCCATCCTGGCCGGCCTGGAACACCTGGACGAGCGCTACCTGCGCGCGGTTGGCTATGCCACCAAGTCCAAGCGCGGCGTGCTGCCCAAGATGGTGCTGATCGGCGACATCGTCGGTGACGACGAAAACGCCGTGGCCGCTGCCGCTTCGGAAGTGATCCGCATGGCCAACAACCGCGTGGGTGAGGGCTTTGTCGCCGTCAGCCCGGAAGCGCGCAAGAAATTCTGGCTGGACCGTTCGCGCACCGCCGCCATCGCCAAGCACACCAACGCCTTCAAGATCAACGAAGACGTGGTGATCCCGCTGAACCGCATGGGTGAGTACACCGACGGCATCGAGCGCATCAACATCGAACTGTCGATCAAGAACAAGCTGCAACTGCTGGCCGAACTGGACAGCTTCTTCGTCAAGGGCAACCTGCCGCTGGGCAAGAGCGATGACGCCGAGGGTGATGACATCCCCGCCGCCGAAATGCTGGAAGACCGCGTCCACCAGGCTGAAACCCTGCTGGAGCAGACCCACGCACGCTGGTCCTATCTGCTGGCCAACCTGGACAAGCCGCTGACCGAGGCCAAGGCCGAACTGGCCGCACTGGGCCTGGAGAAGATGCTGCCGGTCTTTGAGCAACGCCTGCTCGACCAGCCCGGCGCCGCCGTCTTCCACGTCGTGCAGGACCGCACCGTGCGCATCTCCTGGAAGCAGGAAGTGCGCGCGCAGCTGCGCCAGATCTTCTCGGGCGCAGCCTTCAAGCTGATCCTGGAAGAATGCCAGGCCATCCACAAGCGCGTGCTGCGTGGCCGCGTCTTTGTGGCGCTGCACATGCACGCAGGCGATGGCAACGTGCACACCAACATCCCGGTCAATTCCGACCACTACGAAATGCTGCAGGATGCCCACGTCGCCGTGGCCCGCATCATGAAGCTGGCGCGTTCGCTGGATGGCGTCATCTCGGGTGAGCACGGCATCGGCATCACCAAGCTGGAATTCCTGACCGAGGACGAGATCGGCGAATTCCGTGACTACAAGAAGCGCGTGGATCCGGAAGGTCGCTTCAACAAGGGCAAGCTGCTGGACCTGCCCGGCATGGAAGCCGACCTGCGCAATGCCTATACGCCGTCCTTCGGCCTGATGGGGCATGAATCGCTGATCATGCAGCAGAGCGACATCGGCGCCATTGCCAGCAGCGTCAAGGACTGCCTGCGCTGCGGCAAGTGCAAGCCGGTCTGCTCGACCCACGTACCGCGCGCCAACCTGCTGTACTCGCCGCGCAACAAGATCCTGGCGACCTCGCTGCTGGTGGAAGCCTTCCTCTATGAAGAGCAGACCCGTCGCGGTGTCTCCATCAAGCATTGGGAAGAGTTCGAGGATGTGGCCGACCACTGCACGGTCTGCCACAAGTGCGTCACGCCTTGCCCGGTCGATATCGACTTCGGCGACGTTTCGATGAACATGCGCAACCTGCTGCGCAAGATGGGCAAGAAGTCCTTCAATGCCGGCACCAATGCGGCCATGTTCTTCCTGAACGCCACCGACCCGGCCACCATCAACGCAACCCGCAAGGTGATGACGCAGTGGGGCTTCAAGGCGCAGCGCCTGGGCAATGACCTGTTGAAGAAGCTGGCCAAGAAGCAGACCCAGAAACCTGCAGCCACGGTCGGCAAGGCGCCGATCAAGGAACAGGTGATCCACTTCATCAACAAGAAGATGCCGGGCAACCTGCCCAAGAAGACCGCGCGTGCCTTGCTGGATATCGAGGACGACAAGATCGTCCCCATCATCCGCAATCCCAAGACCACCACGGCCGATACCGAGGCGGTGTTCTACTTCCCCGGCTGCGGCTCGGAGCGCCTGTTCTCGCAGGTCGGCCTGGCTACCCAGGCGATGCTGTGGAACGTGGGCGTGCAGACGGTGCTGCCGCCGGGCTACCTGTGCTGCGGCTATCCGCAACGCGGTACCGGCGACTTCGCCAAGGGCGAGAAGATCATCACCGACAACCGCGTGCTGTTCCATCGCATGGCCAACACGCTGAACTACCTCGACATCAAGACCGTTGTGGTCTCCTGCGGTACCTGCTACGACCAGTTGCAGGGCTATGAATTCGAGAAGATCTTCCCCGGCTGCCGCATCATCGACATCCACGAATACCTGCTGGAAAAGGGCGTCAAGCTGGAAGGCGTGACCGGTACACGCTACATGTACCACGATCCCTGCCACACCCCGATGAAGCTGCAGGACCCGCTGAAGACGGTCAACTCGCTCATCACCACGGTGGATGCGCAGAAGATCGAGAAGAACGACCGCTGCTGCGGCGAGTCGGGTACCTTCGGCGTGTCGCGTCCGGATGTCTCGACCCAGGTCCGCTTCCGCAAGGAAGAGGAAATGAAGAAGGGCAGCGACAAGGTGCGCGCCGATGGTTTCACCGGCGACGTCAAGATCCTGACCTCCTGCCCGTCCTGCTTCCAGGGCCTGTCGCGCTACAACGAGGATGCCGGCACCACTGCCGACTACATCGTGGTCGAGATGGCGCGTCACCTGCTGGGCGAGAACTGGATGCCCGAATACGTCGAGCGCGCCAACAATGGCGGCATCGAACGCATCCTGGTGTAAGCACGGGAGCCCATGATGAGCCAGACCCCTGCATGCGAACTGTGCGCCGGTGACGGCGGCGAAGTGCTGTGGCGCCATCCGGAGTTCCGGGTGGTGCTGGTCGATGAGCCGGATTACCCCGGCTTTTGCCGCGTGATCTGCAACACCCACGTCAAGGAAATGACCGACCTGGCACCGGCCCAGCGCACGCGCATGGCCAACGCCGTCTGGGCGGTGGAAGCGGCGCAGCGCGAAGTCATGCAACCCGAGAAGGTCAACCTGGCCACGCTGGGCAACATGACCCCGCACGTGCACTGGCATGTGATTCCGCGCTTCCTCGATGATCGTCATTTCCCCAGTCCGGTATGGGCCGAGCCACGCCGGCCGGCCGATGTCGCCAGCCTTGCCGCGCGTCGCGCCTTGCTGCCGCAACTGCGTGAAGCCGTGCGCCGGCAGTTGGATGCGGCGGGTTTGACGGCCTGATTGCGCTGGCTTTGTCGCACCGGGCGTGATCAATCGCGTCCGGGTGCGACCGCTGTCACAGATGTCGCGGATGGGTGATGCTGCAAGCTTGCCAGCGTCATTTCTCCTCTCACCGATTTCACACATTTCACACATTTCACAAGGGATAGCCCATGAGCGCCCAGACTTCTCCGGTTCCGCTGTCCTTCAAGGTACGCAAGCTCTCGCGCGTGGTGGAGGTCGAGTTCGATGATGGCGTGATGTTTTCGCTGCCCTTCGAGCTCATGCGCGTGTATTCCCCCTCGGCCGAAGTACGTGGCCATGGTCCCGGCCAAGAAGTGCTGCAGACCGGCAAGCGCGAGGTCGAGATCAACGGCATCGAACCGGTCGGCAACTACGGCGTCAAACCGCTGTTCTCGGACGGCCATGCCAGCGGTATCTTCACCTGGGACTATCTGTACCAGCTCGGCCGTGACCAGTCCGCAATGTGGGAAACCTATCTGCAGAAACTGGAAGCGGCGGGCTTCACCCGCGAGAGCGGGCGCGACCACCAGGCCGAGGCTGCAGGTGGGCACGGCTGCGGCCACTCGCACTGAACACTGCAAGGCCATGCTGATCCAGGGCAAACCGCAGCACGGCCGGTCTTTTATAATGTCGTCTTCAACGTTACAGGCCTAGCCATGACCAACACCACCCATTTCGGTTACGAAACCGTCAAAGAAGAAGAGAAGGTCCGCAAGGTCGCGGAAGTGTTCCACTCCGTCGCCGCCAAGTACGACGTGATGAACGACTTCATGTCGGCTGGCCTGCATCGCATCTGGAAGGCTTTCACCATCGCCCAGGCGGGTATTCGCCCCGGCTTCAAGGTGCTTGATATTGCCGGTGGCACCGGTGACCTGTCCAAGGCCTTCGCCAAGCAGGCCGGTCCCAGCGGCGAAGTCTGGCTGACCGACATCAACGAATCCATGCTGCGCGTGGGCCGCGACCGCCTGCTCGACAAGGGCATCGTCACCCCCACCATGCTGTGCGACGCCGAGAAGCTGCCCTTCCCGGACAACTATTTCGACCGCGTTTCGGTGGCCTTCGGCCTGCGCAACATGACCCACAAGGATGCCGCCCTGGCCGAGATGCGTCGTGTGCTGAAACCCGGTGGCAAGCTGCTGGTGCTGGAATTCTCCAAGGTCTGGGAGCCGCTGAAGAAGCCCTACGACGTGTACTCCTTCTCGGTCCTGCCATGGCTGGGCAAGAAGGTCGCCAACGACGCCGACAGCTATCGCTACCTGGCCGAATCGATCCGCATGCATCCCGACCAGGAAACCCTGAAGCAGATGATGGAACAGGTCGGTCTGGAGCGCGTGCAGTATTTCAACCTGACCGCCGGCGTGGCCGCGCTGCATACCGGCATCAAGATGTAAGCCAGGCGGGCAGCGGCTGACCTGGCGTGGCCCGGCATTAAGGCTGGCTTAATTTTGCCGGGTGACAATGGCCCTGTCGGATCGCCAATCTGCTTTGCGCTCCGGCATCCCGCACTGACGGCAACATCCACAAGAGGTAAGCCATGAAAAAATTCCTGCTCGCACTGCTGCTGGCGATGACTTCGCTAGCCCTGCTCACGTCACCGGCCGAGGCCAAGCGCCTGGGCGGCGGTGGTTCCTTCGGCAAGCAATCGTCCAATTATTCGCGCCAGGCGGCACCGTCTTCGCCGTCCTACAGTCAGCCTGCCGCCACCCCTTATCGGCCCGCGACGCCAGCTGCTACGCCGCAAAGCGCCCCCCTGCCCAAGCCTGCCAGCCCCTGGCGCAACGTGCTGGGCGGCGCCTTGCTGGGCTTCGGCCTGGGTGCGCTGATGTCGCACTTCGGCATCGGCGGTGCGCTGGGTGGCATGCTGGGTTCTCTGTTGACCATCGCCTTGCTGTGCGCGGCAGTGATCTTCCTGATCCGCATGTTTGCCCGTGGGCGCGAGGCGCAGAACAGCAATCCGGCCTATGCCACGCCGATGCCTGGCGTGAGCCCCATCGGCAGCGCCGCCGGTGCGACACCAGAAATCGGCTCGGGCCTGCGTGACATCAACCCGCCGCCAGCCGCCCCCGGCAACTCTCCGGCCGCGCTGCAAGGCAGCGGCCATGGTGGCTACGGTGGCACTGGTCAACCCGCGCAGATCCAGCACTGGGGCATCCCTGAGGGCTTCGACACTGCCGGTTTCGTACGCAATGCCAAGACCTACTTCATCCGCTTGCAAGCCGCCTGGGATCGCGCTGATGCCAATGACATCCGTGAATTCACCACGCCCGAAATGTTCGCCGAACTGCGCATGCAGCTCACCGAACGCGGTGCCGCGCCCAATGCCACCGATGTCGTGCAGCTGGATGCAGAACTGCTGGGCATCGAGACCATGGCCTTCGATTACCTCGCCACCGTGCGCTTCCAGGGGCTGATCAAGGAAGCTCCGGACGCCTCGGCCGAGCCCTTCGCCGAGATCTGGAACCTGTCCAAGCCGCTCAACGGCAGCGGCGGCTGGGTGCTGGCCGGTATCCAGCAGGTGTAGCCGAGCCGGACGGCGCTGGATCAAGGAACACGCGGCGCGTGAGCCTTGCCGGCGCGCCAAGCTGTTACACTTGAGACCGCCCGTTTGATCGGGCGGTTTTGTTTTTGCGGAGCTGAATATTGGTGAATTCTTCGCCGCTTCCGCGTTCTTATTGCTGTCCCCGGCTCAACCCGTCTCTGGAACCCATGTCCGTGCTGCCCGACCCGTCCACCCTGGCCCTCGACCCGATGAAACCCGCTGCGGCGGTGATCAACCATCTGCTGGCGCAGGAGCCGTGGGCGCGCAATACCCTCATCACCCATGCCGGCAAGGTCGCCTGCATCGATACCGGCGCCATGCAGTTGCGCCTGAAGGTGGCCGGTGACGGCTACCTGCAGGATGTCCCCGCCGACGCGCCGGCCAATGTCACCATCCGCCTGAAACTGTCGGACCTGCCGCTGATCGTCGCCAACCGCGAACGCGCCGTGTCCTACGTCAAGCTGGAGGGCGATGCCGATTTTGCCAATGCCATTTCGCAACTGAGCCAGAAGCTGCGCTGGGATGCCGAGGATGACCTGTCACGCGTGGTCGGCGATGTCGCCGCCACGCGCATCGTCTCCGGCGCGCGCGGCCTGTTCGAAGCTGCCCGCACCACCCAGCGCAAGCTGACCGAAAACCTGGCCGAGTATTTCCTGGAAGAACAACCGATGCTGATCCGCCCCCGCCAGCTGCAGGACTTTTCTGCCGACGTCGTGCGCCTGCGCGATGACCTGGAACGTCTGTCCAAGCGCATCGAGAAACTGGAGCGTCGCTAATGCTGCTGCGTTCCATGCGTCTGCTCAAGATCATCCGCGTCGCCATTCTCTATGGCCTGGATGAAATCGTCGCCTCCGAATTCGCGCCGCCGCGCTTCGCCCGCATCGTCAACCGCATCTTCTTCTGGCGCGACCTGTCCGCGCCACGCGGCGAGCGCTTGCGTCGCGCACTGGAAGACCTGGGTCCCATCTTCATCAAGTTCGGCCAGGTGCTGTCGACCCGGCGCGACCTGATGCCGCCCGACATCGCCAACGAACTCACGCTGCTGCAGGACCGCGTGCCACCGTTCGAATCCGAACTGGCCGTCAGGCAGATCGAGAAATCGCTGGGCGCCCATCCCGACCAACTCTTCGCCAGCTTCGAACGCACCCCGGTGGCCTCGGCCTCGATTGCCCAGGTCCACTTCGCCACCCTGAAGGATGGCAAGGAAGTCGCGGTCAAGGTGCTGCGCCCCGGCATGCGCGACATCATCGACCACGACATCGGCCTCATGCACGTGGCCGCCGACTGGCTGGAGCGTCTGTGGGCGGATGGCCGCCGCCTCAAGGCCAAGGAAGTCGTGGGCGAGTTCGACAAGTACCTGCACGACGAACTGGACCTGATGCGCGAAGCCGCCAATGCCAGCCAGTTGCGCCGCAACTTCGCCGAATCCACGCTGCTGATGGTGCCGGAGATGTACTGGGATTACTGCTCGCCCTCGGTGATCGTGATGGAGCGCATGCATGGCATCCCCATCTCGCAGACCGAGCGCCTGCGTGCGGAAGGGGTGGACCTGTCCAAGCTGTCGCGGGACGGCGTGGAGATCTTCTTCACCCAGGTGTTCCGCGATGGCTTCTTCCATGCCGACATGCACCCCGGCAATATCCTGGTCTCGGTGGCGCCGGAGACCTTCGGTCGCTACATCGCACTGGACTTCGGCATCGTCGGCACACTCAACGATTTCGACAAGGATTACCTGTCGCAGAATTTCCTGGCCTTCTTCCGTCGCGACTACAAGCGCGTGGCCGAGGCCCACATCGAATCCGGCTGGGCGCCCAAGGATACCCGCGTCGATGAACTGGAAGCGGCCGTGCGCGCCTGCTGCGAACCCATCTTCGATCGCCCGCTGAAGGACATCTCCTTCGGCCAGGTGCTGCTGCGCCTGTTCCAGACCTCGCGCCGTTTCAATGTCGAGGTGCAGCCGCAACTGGTGCTGCTGCAGAAGACCCTGCTCAACGTCGAAGGCCTGGGCCGCCAGCTCGATCCCGACCTGGACTTGTGGAAGACTGCCAAGCCCTATCTGGAACGCTGGATGAGCGAGCAGATCGGCTGGCGTGGTTTCGTCGAGCAATTGAAGGTCGAGGTGCCGCGCTACAGCCGTCTGCTGCCCGAGCTGCCGCGTCTGGCACACCAGGCGTTGACCCGCTACACCAACGGCGAAGGCCAGCCGCAGAATACCGAACTGATGCGCAAGCTCCTGGCCGAGCAGCGTCGCACCAACATGTTGCTCGGGGTGATCGTCTATTTTGGCGGCGGGCTGATCGGCGGCATCATCGTGATCCAGGTACTGATGCATGTACTGAGGTTCTATTGATGCAGGGCCGGTTTTGTAAATGATATAAATAATTTCGAAAAGAAGCGCCGGCACATGCCGGCGTTTCGCATGTCGGACCAGCAGACAGGGATAGCGGACGTGGGAACCAACGACAACAGCTTGCCGGACGCGCGCGTGCGCATGTTGCCCTACATCGTGGCGGCGACCTTCTTCATGGAGTATCTGGACACCACCATCATCGCCACGGCATTGCCGCAGATGGCCCAGTCCTTCGGTGTCGGTCCCAACGAACTGAGCCTGGGCATGACCGCCTATATGCTCACGCTGGCGGTGTTCATTCCCATCAGTGGCTGGGTGGCCGACCGCTTTGGTTCGCGTACCGTGTTCGGCATGGCCATCGTCATCTTCACCCTGGCGTCCATCCTGTGCGGGTATTCGGAGAATGTCTGGCAATTCACCGCGGCGCGGGTCTTGCAAGGATTGGGCGGGGCCATGATGGTGCCGGTCGGGCGCATGATCGTGGTACGCAGCACCGGCAAGGAGCGGTTGATGAAGGCCATCGCCACCATCACCTGGCCGGCCATCGTGGCGCCGGTGGTGGGGCCATCCATCGGTGGCTTCATCACCACCTATGCCTCGTGGCACTGGATCTTCCTGATGAACGTGCCGTTCGGTATCGCCGCTTTCATCGCGGTGATGACGGTGGTGCGCAACGAGCATGGCCACAGCCGGCGGCCGCTGGACGTGATCGGCTTCCTGCTCTCGGGCGCGGCGCTGACCTCGCTGCTGTATGGCACCGAGATCGCCAGCCACATGGAATCCAACATCAAGGTGGCGCTGGGCTTCGTGGCCCTGGGGGTGGTGCTGGGCGGGTGCGCCTGGTGGCACATGCAGCGCATCGAACATCCGCTGCTGGACTTTTCCAATCTGCGCATTCCGACCTATTCGGTGACGGTGCTGACCGGTTCGCTCACGCGCATCGGTGTGGATGCGGTGCCTTACCTGATGCCCTTGATGTTCCAGATCGGGTTCGGTCTCACGGCGTTCCAGTCGGGGTTGTTGCTGCTGGCGACCGCCCTGGGCAACCTGGGCATGAAGGCATTCACCACGCGCATCCTGCAGCGTTTTGGTTTCCGCAGCGTGGCGCTGAACAATGCGGCCATCGCCGGCTGTCTCATCATTGCCTGCGGCCTGCTCACGCCGGGCACGCCCTTGCCGGTGATCCTGGGGGTGATCTTCTGTTACGGCCTGTCGCGCTCGATGCAGTTTTCCACGCTCGCCACGCTGGCCTATGCCGACATCAGCGATGCCCGCAAATCCTCCGCCAGCACGCTCTGGAGCGTGGCGCAGCAGATGACCATCGGCATGGGCATCGCCTTTGGCGCGCTGGCCTTGCGCGTGGCGGCCTATCTGCGCGGGGAAGAGGTGGACGCCAGCGGCGCCCACTTTACGCTGGGCGACTTCCAGTGGGCCTTCGCGATGGCAGGCCTGGTGACACTGGTCTCGGTGATCGGCTACCGTGGTCTGTCGCACGATGCCGGCAGCAATATCGGCGGCGGCATGCGCGCCACCCGGCAGGGCAAGGCGTGAGGACGATCTTCAGCCCAGTGCGTTGAAGCGCTGCGCCAGCCGCTGCTGGCGGAAATGTTCCACCACGAAATCGACGAAGACCCGGGTCTTGGCCGGCAACAGCCGCGCCGCCGTGAAATACAGCGACAGCATACCGGTATCGACGTACCAGTCCGGCAATACCCGCACCAGGGTGCCGCGATCCAGGTAGATCAGGGCATGTGGCATCGAGACCAGGGTGATGCCCAGCCCGGCCTCGGCCACCTCGCAGGCGGCGTTGGCGTCGCTCATGGTCATCCGTTGTTGCAAGGTCACCGGTGCCTGTTGGCCATGGCGGTCGCGCAGCGAGAACGGGCGGATGCGCCCGCTCTGCGGCGAGCGGATCAGCACGCCAGCATGGTCGGCCAGATCGGCCGGCGAGCGTAGCGCCGGGTGCGCCTCCAGATAGGCCGGTGAGGCCAGCAATACCCGGTGTGCCGGCGCCAGTTCGCGCGCCACCACCCCGGGCGAGAGTTCGGTACCGCCGGCAATGGCGGCATCGAATCCTTCCGTGATCAGATCCACCGGGCGATTCTCGAAATGCCAGTCCGGCTGGATGCCCGGATAGCGGCCCAGGAATTCCCCCAGCAAGGGCAGGATGTACTGGCGCCCGAACCCCGTTCCCATGCTGACCTTGAGCGTGCCCGCCGGCTGCCCGCCGGCGCTGGCCAGGTTGGCCACGGCGCTGCGGATGGCCTGCAGGCCGCCGGCCACCTCCTGCAGGAAGCGTTCGCCCGCCTCGGTCAGCGACAGCTTGCGGGTGCTGCGGTGGAACAGGCGCACCCCCAATGAAGATTCCAACCGGGCCACGTTCTTGCCGACCGCGGCCGAGGTCAGGCCTAGCTGGCGCGCCGCCGCCGAAAAGCTGCCGGCATTGGCCGCAGCGACGAAGCATTCGATGCTGGTCATGGTTTCCATGGACTGATTCTAAACCATTGGTTTAAAAAGAAGATATTGATTTCCGGCTAGTCGCAACATAATCAAACGCCGATACTTGCTTCAACCCAGACGCAAACAGAAACGCGCCAACGGGTTCAACCCTACGCAATCACTTACGCATCTATCCAAGGAGCAAGATCATGACCAAGCAAATCACCACCACTTCCCACAACACCCTGGTGTCCAAGGTTGCCTTCGTCCAGGGCGGTTCGCGCGGCATCGGCGCAGCCATCGTGCAGCGTCTGGCCGCCGAAGGCGCCACCGTGGCCTTCACCTACGTCAGCTCGCCGGACAAGGCGCAGGCCCTGGTCAGCAGCGTGGAAGCCGCCGGTGGCCGCGCCCTGGCCATCCAGGCCGACAGCTCGGACGCGACCGCGCTGCAGCAAGCCATTCGCCTGGCTGCAGAAACCTTCGGTCGTCTCGATATCCTGGTGAACAATGCCGGTGTGCTGGCCATGGGCCCGATCGATGAATTCAAGCTGGAAGATCTGGACCGCACCCTCGCCGTGAACGTGCGCAGCGTCTTCGTCGCCACCCAGGAAGCCGCCCGCTACATGGGCGACGGCGGTCGCGTCATCAGCATCGGCAGCACCAACGCCGAACGCATCCCCTTCGCCGGCGGCGCCGTGTATGCGATGAGCAAGTCGGCCCTGGTGGGATTGACCAAGGGCCTGGCACGCGACCTGGGTCCGCGTGGCATCACCGTCAACAATGTGCAGCCCGGTCCGGTCGATACCGACATGAACCCGGCCAGCGGTGACTTCGCTGCCGCTCTGACCGGCCTGATGGCCCTGCCGCGCTACGGCAAGGCCGAGGAAATCGCCAGCTTCGTGGCCTATCTCGCCGGTCCGGAATCGGGTTACATCACCGGTGCCAACCTGACCATCGACGGCGGTTTCGCAGCCTGATCTGCGTCCTCCCCGAGAGCAAAAAAAAACCTCGCACCGGTTTGCACCGGGCGAGGTTTTTTCCTGCACGCGAAGATCAGTTCAGGCGAACAGTCGTGCCAGCTCGACGCCCGGTTCCGGCGCCCGCATGAAGGCTTCGCCGACCAGGAAGGCGTGGACGTCGGCGTCGCGCATGCGCTTGACGTCGTCCGGGGTGGCGATGGCCGACTCGGTGACTACCAGCTTTTCCGGCGGGATGCGCGGCAGCAGGCCCAGCGTGGTATCGAGGGTGGTCTCGAAGGTGCGCAGGTTGCGGTTGTTGATGCCCAGCAGGCGGGTCTTCAGCTTCAGCGCCGCATCCAGCTCGGCGCTGTCATGCACTTCCACCAGCACGCTCATGCCCAGTTCGTGGGCGCAGGCTTCCATGTCGGCCATCAGGCCGTGGTCCAGGGCGGCCACGATCAGCAGGATGGCATCGGCCCCCCAGGAGCGGGCCTGGTAGATCTGATAGTGATCGACCATGAAATCCTTGCGCAGGACCGGCAGCGCACAGGCTGCGCGGGCCTGCTTGAGATAGTCGGGTGAACCCTGGAAGAACTGCTCGTCGGTCAAGACCGACAGGCAGGCCGCACCGTGGGTGGCATAGCTGACGGCGATCTCGGCCGGCTTGAAGTCGGGGCGGATCACGCCCTTGGAGGGGGAGGCCTTCTTGACCTCGGCAATCACGCCGGCCTGGCCGTTGGCGATCTTGTCGCGCAGGCTGCCTTCGAAGTTGCGCAGTTCGGAGCGCAGTTCGCTGTCGGTTTCGACGTCGCGGCGCAGGCTGGCCAGGTCGCGCTGCTTTTGCGCGATGCGGATTTCCTCGGCCTTGACGTCGAGGATCTTGTTGAGGATGTCGGACATGGGCTTCCTTGTCGGATTAGTGTTTGCCGCCAAGCTGGCGCGTGACTTGCACGAACTGGTCCAGCTTGGCGCGGGCGGCGCCGGAGGCGATGGTGGCGCGCGCGGTGGCCAGGCCATCGGCAATCGAGGGGGCCACGCCGGCTGCATACAGGGCGGTAGCGGCATTGATCAATACGATGTCGTGCACCGGACCGGGTTCCCCGCGCAGGGCTTCGAAGATCTTCTCCTTGGACTCGGTCGAGTTTGCCACCTGCAGGTTGCGGCTGGCGAACATGGACAGACCGTAGTCTTCCGGGTGGATTTCATATTCGCGGATCTCGCCATTGACCAGCTCGCCCACCATGGTGGCGCCGCCCAGGGTGACTTCGTCCAGGTTGTCGCGCCCCCAGACCACGATGGCGTGCTGCGCGCCCAGGCGTTGCAGTACGCGTACCTGGATGCCGACCAGGTCGGCATGGAATACGCCCATCAGGATATTGGGGGCGCCGGCCGGATTGGTCAGTGGCCCGAGGATATTGAAGATGGTGCGTACACCCAGCTCCTTGCGCACCGGGGCGGCGTGCTTCATGGCGGCGTGGTGGTTGGGGGCGAACATGAAGCCGATGCCGCTCTGGGCGATCGATTGCGCCACCTGTTCCGGTTGCAGGTTGATGTCCGCGCCCAGGGCTTCGAGCACGTCGGCGCTGCCCGAGGAGGAGGACACGCTACGCCCGCCGTGCTTGGCCACGCGCGCACCGGCAGCGGCAGCCACGAACATGGAGGCGGTGGAGATGTTGAAGGTATGCGCGCCGTCGCCACCGGTGCCGACGATGTCCAGCAGGCCGGTGGTGTCGGCCATCGGCACCTTGGTGGCGAATTCGCGCATGACCTGCGCGGCGGCGGCGATCTCGCCGATGCTTTCCTTCTTCACACGCAGGCCCATGGTGAGGGCGGCGATCATGACCGGCGACATCTCGCCGCCCATGATCTGGCGGAACAGGGTCAGCATTTCGTCGTGGAAGATTTCGCGGTGTTCGATACAGCGCAACAGCGCTTCTTGCGGGGTGATAGGCATGTCTGGTCTCTTTTTGGTGTTGTGGTCCCGGCGCGGCCTCAGCCGTGGGCGCTGCCGGTCAGGAAGTTCTTCAGCAGGGCGTGGCCGTGCTCGGAAAGGATGGACTCGGGGTGGAACTGCACGCCTTGCAGCTCGAACTGCTTGTGGCGCACGCCCATGATCTCGCCGTCATCGGTCCAGGCGGTCACTTCCAGGCAGTCCGGCAGCGTGGCGCGTTCGATGGCCAGCGAGTGGTAGCGGATCACGGTGTAGGGCGAGGGCAGGTCCTTGAAGACGCCCACGCCGGTATGGGCGATTTTCGATGTCTTGCCATGCATGACCTGCTTGGCGCGCACGATGTTGCCGCCGAAGGCTTCGCCGATGGCCTGGTGGCCGAGGCAGACACCCAGGATGGGCAGCTTGCCCGAGAATTCCTTCAACAGGTCTACGCAGATGCCGGCTTCCTTGGGGCTGCAAGGGCCGGGGGAGAGGCAGATGCGCTCGGGATTGAGCTTCTTGATGTCATCCAGCGTGATCTCGTCATTGCGGATGGTCAGGACCTCCTCGCCGAGTTCGCCGAAGTATTGCACCAGGTTGTAGGTGAAGGAGTCGTAGTTGTCGATCATCAGCAGCATTTAGATTTCTCCGTCCAGGCCGTCTTGCACTTGTTCAGCGGCACGCAATACGGCGCGCGCCTTGTTTTCGGTTTCTTCCCATTCCATTTCCGGCACCGAGTCGGCCACGATGCCGGCGGCGGCTTGCACGTACAGCGTGCCATCCTTGATGACGCCGGTGCGAATCGCAATGGCCACGTCCATCTCGCCACCGAAGGAGAGATAGCCGCAGGCGCCGCCGTAGATGCCGCGCTTGCTGGGTTCGAGCTCGTCGATGATTTCCATGGCCCGTACCTTGGGCGCGCCCGACAGGGTGCCGGCGGGGAAGGTGGCCTTGAGCACATCCAGGTTGGACATGCCGGGCTTGAGGATGCCTTCGACGTTGGAGACAATGTGCTGCACGTGGGAGTATTTTTCGATCACCATCTGGTCGGTGACCTTGACGCTGCCAGTGGTGGCGATACGGCCGATGTCGTTGCGGGCCAGGTCGATCAGCATGACGTGCTCGGCGATTTCCTTGGGATCGGCCAGCAGTTCGCGGGCCAGCTGTTCGTCGCGCTCGATGGTGGAGCCGCGCGGGCGGGTGCCGGCCAGGGGGCGGATGGTGATCTTCTTCTGGCCTTCGCCGATGGATTCGTTGCGCACCAGGATTTCCGGCGAGGCGCCGACGATCTGCATGTCGCCGAAGTTGTAGAAGTACATGTAGGGCGAGGGGTTCAGCGAACGCAGGGCACGGTACAGCATCAGCGGCGAATCGACATAGGACTTCTTCAGGCGCTGGCCGATCTGCACCTGCATCAGGTCGCCGGCCATCACGTATTCCTTGGCGCGGGCCACGGCCTTGAGATATTCATCCTTTGGGAATTCGCGGATGGTCTCGGTGCGCACCGAACCGGTGGTGACCGGCGCATCGGCAGGGCGGCGCAGCATGGCGCGCAGGTCGCGCAGGCGTTGGCGCCCGCGGGAGAAGGCTTCCGGTTGGGTGGGGTCGGCGTAGACGATCAGGTAGAGCTTGCCGGAGAGGTTGTCGATGACCGCCAGTTCTTCGGTCAGCAGCAGCTGGATGTCAGGCAGGCTCAGGGTATCGGGCGGGGCGCTGTCTTCCAGGCGCTTTTCGATGTAGCGCACGGCGTCGTAGCCGAAGTAGCCGGCCAGGCCGCCGCAGAAGCGCGGCATGCCGGGGCGGATGGCGACCTTGAAGCGGGACTGGTATTCGGAAATGAATTCCAGCGCATTGCCTTCGGCGGTCTCGATGACGACGTCATTTTTCAGGACCTCGATCTGCTTGCCACTGCAGCGGATCTTGGTGGAGGCGGGCAGGCCGATGAAGGAGTAGCGGCCGAAGCGCTCGCCACCGACCACCGACTCCAGCAGGAAGGTATTCTTGCCGGTGTTGTGGCTCTGGGCCAGCTTGAGATAGAGCGTCAGTGGGGTTTCCAGGTCGGCGAAGGCTTCGGCGATCAGGGGGATGCGGTTGTAGCCTTCGGTGGCCAGCGATTTGAATTCGAGTTCGGTCATGTTTCACTCCAGACCGCCATTGTAGGGTACGCGGCGCTGGCCACCGGGCGGCGCGCAGGCGCAATGAGCGCGATGCACACGAAGCACGTGGACAGGTGCGGACTCTCGTCAGCGGTGTCGTTGTTTGAATTGCGGGAAATGCAGGGGATGCGGTACTACAACAAACGACCCGGCGCGCAGGTGCGGCCAGGTCCAGGCGTCAATCACTGAGCCTGGAATTGCCAGCGTCGCCACAGCCAGGCCTCAGGGGCGGCTGTAGTTTGTGCGGTACGTTTGTTGTTGCGAAACATGGATGTGGGGTCGCGGTTCGATCTTTGGTCTATCGACCGGTGGCTGACAAGCGTCAATCCACCGAGATTTGCTGCGCTGCTTCTACAAGCGTCGAAACTATACCATCCGAATCGACGTCGTGTATAGATTCACCGTGGTTGTATCCATACGGAACATTCAGGACACGGCACCCCGCTGCACGGGCGGCCTGGGCGTCATTGCTGGAGTCGCCGATGGCGACCACCTGGGCCGGGGCCAGGCCGAAATCCTCGCACACCTGCAACAGCGGCATGGGGTCGGGCTTCTTGCGGGGGAAGGAGTCGCCGCCATAGACGATCTCGAAGAAGCCGGAGAGGCCCTTCTTTTCCAGCAGCGGCGCGGCGAATGCCAGCGGCTTGTTGGTCACGCAGGCCAGGCGCAGGCCTTTCTCGCGCATGGCTTGCAGGCCTTCGAGCACGCCCGGGTAGAGCGAGGAGTAGTCACCGTTGATGGCCAGGTAGTGCTCGGTATAGGCATCCAGTGCCTGCTGGAAGTATTGCGCCGCCTCGTCTTCGGCATAGTCCACGGCCAGTACCCGGCGGATCAGGTTTTCCGTTCCCTTGCCGACGAAGTTGACGATGGTTTCCTGCGACAGGGGCGTCAGGCCCAACTCGGCACGCATGCGGTTGACTGCGACATGGAAGTCGGCTGCGGTGTCCAGCATGGTGCCGTCGAGGTCGATGATGGCGGCTTTGATGTTGGTCAGCTTGCTCATGTGCGCGGGAAACCTCGTGGTCGATTCGTCAATGGGTGGCGGGTTGGGGCAAAGGTTGAAGGGGCGGGCTCAGACCTGCGCCAGTTCGGCGCGCATGGCGTCGATCACGGCCTTGTAGTCGGGCTTGCCGAAGATGGCGGAGCCGGCCACGAAGGTGTCGGCACCGGCACGGGCGGCGGCGGCGATGTTCTCGATCTTGATGCCGCCATCGACTTCCAGCAGGATGTCGCGGCCGGATTCATCGATGCGGCGGCGCACTTCGGCGATCTTCTTCAGTGCTTCGGGAATGAAGGACTGGCCGCCAAAACCGGGGTTCACCGACATGATCAGGACCATATCCAGCTTGTCCATGACGTGATCCAGATAGTGCAGTGGCGTGCCGGGGTTGAACACCAGGCCGGCCTTGCAGCCGTTGTCGCGGATCAGTTGCAGCGAGCGGTCGATGTGCTCGGAGGCTTCCGGGTGGAAGGTGATCAGGTTGGCGCCGGCCTTGGCGAAGTCGGGGATGATGCGGTCCACCGGCTTGACCATCAGGTGCACGTCGATGGGGACCTGTACATGTGGGCGGATCGCTTCGCACACCAGCGGGCCGATGGTCAGGTTGGGCACGTAATGGTTGTCCATCACGTCGAAGTGGATGAAATCGGCGCCGGCGGCGACGACATTGCGCACTTCTTCACCCAGACGGGCGAAATCGGCGGACAGGATGCTGGGGGCGATACGATAGGTCGGCATGGCTGTAAAGAAAGGATGGCTGAATCGACGGCGGCCCCGGCGCTCGGCACGGAGGCGGCAAAGCTGCTATTTTACCCTGTCGCCGGGCGCTGACGCGCTGACGGAACGTTGCGGCTTGCGCTGCGTGACGAATTCGTGTGCAATCGGGGATGGTCGCTGCGAGTTTTCTTCGTGCGCGGCCCGACATAACGACAACACAGGAAAAATCCCATGGCAGCGTATGAGTTCACGGTGACGGTCAAGACCCAGTACCTGGAGGAACAATCCGATCCATCGCGTTCGCACTACGTGTTCGCCTATGCGATCACCATCGCCAACACCGGCACCGTGCCGGCCCAGCTGATCTCGCGCCACTGGGTGATCACCGATGCCAACAACCACGTCGAGGAAGTGCGCGGGCTGGGTGTGGTAGGCCATCAGCCCTTCCTGCAACCGGGCGAACAGTTCGAATACACCAGCGGTACCTCGCTCAAGACGCCGCAGGGCAGCATGCACGGCGAATACTTCTGCGTGGCCGAGGATGGCGAACAGTTCGACGCCCGGATTCCCGAGTTCGTCCTTTCCCTTCCGCGCACGCTGCATTGAAATGAAGGTTTTGGAGGTGACCAGCGGATTTTTCAGCGCTGGTCGCTGTCTGTCTGCTCTCGTGCCTGCTGCTGCGCCTGCTGTCGCCGGGTGACTGGCCTGCCGTTCTTTTCCTTGCGGCCCGAGAACATGGTCCACCAGACGATGAAGACCAGCAGAAAGAAGGCGGCGCAGGCCTCCAGGATCAACCACAACATGAATTTGTCTCCGATGTCATTGAATCGTTTGAATCGCTTGAATCGTTCCTTCAGCCTGGCCTCGCTCAGGCGCCTCAGTGTACCCGCATTGGCAGTCTCGGTCGCCGTCCTGCTGGCGGCCTGCCAGACCACGCCGCTGACCACGCCGCCGGTGAGCCAGCCGCCGGCCAAGCCGACCGTCCAGCCGGGGCCGGCCATGCGCGCCACCACTTTCTCGCAGCTGCCGGGATGGGGTAATGATGACCTGCGCGAGGCCTGGCCGGCCTTGCAGTCTTCCTGCTCGGTGCTGATCCGCAAGCCGGAGTGGCGCGCCGCCTGTGGTGCAGCCCAACAGGTCAATGCCGGCGACCTGGGCTTCCTGCGCCAGTATTTCGAGACCTATTTCACGCCTTACCAGCTGTTCAACCCCGACGGTACCGATACCGGTCTGGTCACTGGCTATTACGAGCCGCTGCTGCGCGGTTCGCGCCGTCGTGCCGGGCCTTACCAGACGCCGCTGTATCAGGCGCCGGATGACTTGCTGACCATCGACATGGCCAGCGTCTATCCGGAATTGAAGAACCTGCGTCTGCGCGGCAAGGTGGTGGGGCGCAAGGTAGTGCCCTATCCCACCCGCGCCGAGTTGATGCAGGGCAATAATCTGGCTGGCAAGGAGATCGTGTGGGTTGATGATCCGGTGGAGGCCTTCTTCCTGCAGGTACAAGGTTCCGGCCGGGTCTATCTGCCGGAGTCACGCGAGACCATTCGCCTGGCCTATGCTGACCAGAATGGCCGCCCTTATAAATCCATAGGCCGCTATCTGGTGGACAAGGGAGAGATGGAGCTGTCCCAGGCGTCGGCCCAGAACATCAAGGCCTGGGTCCAGGCCAATCCGGCGCGCAAGGAAGAGTTGCTCAACGCCAATCCCAGCTATGTCTTCTTCAAGGAGGAAAAGCTGCCCGATCCGTCGAAGGGGCCGAAGGGTGCCCAGGGTATCCCGCTGACGCCGCAGCGCTCGATCGCGATCGATCCGCAGCATGTCCCGTTGGGTGCGCCGGTCTTCCTGGCGACCACCCTTCCCAATAGCGATAGGCCGCTGCAGCGTCTGGTGGTGGCGCAGGATACTGGCGGTGCCATTCGCGGCGTGGTACGGGCGGACTACTTCTGGGGCTTCGGCGACGAAGCCGAGGACCGCGCGGGCTCGATGAAGCAGCGCGGGATGATGTGGGTGCTGCTGCCTAAGGGGATGAATCCGCCTGGTGGTAATTAAACCTCAGATTTCCCCTCGGCAATAAAAAAGCCTGGTCCGGAGATGGATCAGGCTTTTTCCGTTGAAGGGGCCAGTCAGCGTAGTACCAGCACCGGAATGGTGGAGTGAGCCAGCACCTTTTGGGTCTTGCTGCCGAGGAACATGCGCGAGAGCCCGCTGCGACCGTGCGATGCCATGAAGATGGCGTCGCAGCCATGAAGCTGGGCGGCCTTGATGATTTCCTCATCCGGGTTGAAGGACATCACGATCTCGGTCTGGCATGGCACGCCGGCTGCTGCGGCAGCATCGGAGATCTTCTTGATGTGCTGGTTGGCCAGGGTCTTGACGTTTTCCTCATAGAGGGCGGGATCGATGGCCATCGAGCTCTCGGCCAGTGGAGAGAACGGATACGGTTCTGCGACCGAGATGCCGATGAGACGGGCGCCGCAATGCCTGGCGTAATCCACGGCGGTGGCGATGGCCTTGTCCGAACGTTCGGAGCCGTCGGTGGGCACGAGTATGGTCTTGAACATGGAGGCCTCCTTGTCGATGAAGTTGGGTTCACGCGTGACGGTGGTTAGATGACTCCAATATAGTCTGGTGCCGCCTTGCTCGCATGAAATTATCGGCAGTCATTGCGCCAGGTCGGACTTCCTCATTATTTTTGGCTTATTCTTGCACATCGCCGTACCGGGTTTGTGCCACGTCCGGGCGGTTCCCCGATTCATCCATAAGAAGGAGACCTACATGAGCTACGAAAACATCCTGGTTGAAACGCACGGCCAGGTTGGCCTGATCCGCCTGAACCGCCCCAAGGCGCTCAACGCACTGAGCGATGCCCTGATGATCGAACTGGGCGAGGCCCTGCTGGCATTCGATGCCCAGGATGAGATCGGATGCGTCATCGTCACCGGCAGCGAGAAGGCATTTGCCGCCGGCGCCGATATCAGCGTGATGGCGGGCTATGACTATATGGACGTCTTCAACGGGGAATTCATTACCCGTAACTGGGAAACCGTGCGTCGCATCCGCAAGCCGGTCATTGCGGCGGTGGCCGGCTACGCGCTCGGTGGCGGCTGTGAGCTGGCGATGATGTGCGATTTCATCATTGCCGCTGACAATGCCAAGTTCGGCCAGCCGGAAATCAAGCTGGGCATCATTCCCGGTGCCGGTGGCACGCAGCGTCTGCCACGTGCCGTTTCCAAGGCCAAAGCCATGGACATGGCGCTGACGGCGCGCATGATGGATGCGCAGGAAGCCGAACGCGCCGGACTGGTGTCGCGCATTGTTCCCGCAGACAAGCTGATGGAAGAGGCGATGGCGGCGGCAGTGGCCATTACCGAAATGCCGCGTCAGGTAGCGATGATGGTGAAGGATTCCGTCAACCGGGCCTTTGAGAGCAGCCTGGCCGACGGCATCCGGTATGAACGCGCACTCTTCTATAGTTGCTTTGCGACGGAAGACCAGAAGGAGGGCATGAAAGCCTTCCTGGAAAAGCGGCCGGCAGTCTTCAAGAATGCCTGAATAGATAAGATGAAGAATGGCCGCCCGCCAGGGCGGCCATTCTTGTTTGTAGGGTTTCTGTTTCCAGATTTTGAGCTCAAAGCTATGCCGGGCAAGGGTTTGCGTGGCATCGACCATGCCGGCTTCCAAGCTTGGCTAAATTATTTTCGAATATTTTTCAAAAAGTGCTTGCGTGGTGTGGAGGGCGTTGCTATAGTTCGCCCCCTGCTGACGCGACACACGAAGCGAAGTTGAAAAACAGAGCGACGAAGGTGGGCGA